>CAJUED010000024.1:0-15077 GCA_910585075.1 uncultured Lachnospiraceae bacterium | reverse complement strand
TAGGAGGCAATCATTATGGCATATAATAAAGCAGAGAAGTCTGATTCTCCCATGAGAAAAAAAACAGGAATGCGCAGAAGAAAAAAAGTATGTGTATTCTGCGGCAAGGACAATGTAATTGATTACAAGGATGTAAATAAGTTAAAAAGATATGTATCTGAGAGAGGAAAAATCCTTCCCAGAAGAATTACAGGAAACTGTGCAAAGCATCAGAGAGCGCTTACGGTTGCGATCAAGAGAGCGCGCCACGTTGCATTGATGCCTTACACCTGTGATTAAAGCATATACCAAATGTATTTGAACATTGTTAAAATGAAGCATAGGGCGGTTGTCGGTTACTGACAGCCGCCTTTTATGCACAGGGCCCACACGCAAAATTGCGTGGGAGATTTGCCGCTTTGCGGCATGCGGCCCGCGCGGCGAGTGGGGGAAGAACCTCCCCTACTCGATTACAAGAACCGTACGGTGCGGCCCGCTTTGTTACGGTGTGCGGCTCGTGCGGCGGACCGGGAAGAACCTTATCAGCCGATTGTATGGGGCCGCATAAGGAAAATGTCGGGCAGCGGTATATGATCCGAACGGCAGACGGAGAGAAGAAATCTTCCCTGCTCGATTACAATTCCGGCGTGTGGGCTGAACGGACAGTCAGGGGTAGAAAATTATGCCGGAAGAAGGGGGAACATGATGGACGAGATGGAAAAAAATGTGATGGCACCTGAAAATACAGCGCAGCTTGGCGGAAATAGTGAGGGAAAGAAACCGAAAAAAGACATAATCAAGTTTGTTATCCCTGCCGCAGTCTGCGTCGTTTTGGTGGTGATTGTGGCCTGTGTGGCATTTGCTACAGGCGTTTTGGGAAATAAAAGCGATGTAGTGGTAAAAGCCATGACCAAAGCCTTTGCGGATAGTATGGAAGCAATGGGGGACGCATGGAAAATAGACGGTTATGAGAATATGTTTGAGGATGGGCAGGCCTATATAGAGGCGGAGCTGACGGCAGTTGATTCCGTGCAGGTAGGCATGGAGATAAATGCCCGACAGGAACTTTACAATGCCCACATGGACATCGGCTATTACGGCTTTTCTTTCCTGGAGGCGGATTTGTATGTGGATGAGGATGAAATCCTTTTGGGAGCGCCGAACCTTATCGACAAAGTATTTTTCGTAGACCGCACCACTTTTGATGAGGATATTGAAAGACTGGCTCTGGAATACGACCTGGAGGAGGAGATTGTTGAGGGGCTGAAGGCTCTGAACATGGGAAGCAAAGATACAGGAAACACAAATGAGGAACTGGAGAGCGCGGGGAAGGAAATTCGGGATGCCGTCCTTGACATGATGAAGGAGACGGAGGTAAGGAAAACCGACAGCAAAAAGCTGACAGTTGACGGAAAAGCAAGAAGCTGTAAAGGTTATGTCCTGACAATCGCAGGAAATCAGGCAGCTGATGTGGTCCTTACCTGCAGGGATGTTTACGAAGGTAATGAGTCCTTCCGAAACTATGTAAATCAAATGATCATGGGAATGGAAGGCTATGCCAGCGTGGAGGAGATGCTTGAATATGACGATCCTTCAAAGATTCTTGAGGGCTGGGCGGATGAGCTGGTAAAAGAAGGCGATACGGATATCGAGTTTTATATTTATAAAGATGTGCTTGCACAGATTTACTGCAAGGACAAGGACGTGGTCTTTGAATGGAACATGGAAGGAGGTAATTTCCCTCTTGAAAATATGGAGCTGAGCCTTTCCTCTGACAGTACGGAGTTTTCACTTATCAGAACGGGCAGCATGGAGGGAGACAAGTATCTGGCCGACTATGAACTGGACGCAGACGGCGATGAGTCCACCCTCAGCATAGAAAAAAGCAAAAGGGATGGAGATTTCCGTTTTGAACTCACTGATTATTATGATGAAGTGCTGCTGGAAGGGGGCGTCAGGGAGGATAAGCCGGGCGTCGAATTTACAATTGAGATTGATACCTTAGAGCTTGACGGGGAGGAGCTTCTGCGGGGGGACATTCTGTTTTCCAATGCATATGAAGAAGAAATTGTAAAGCCGGAAGGGGAAAAGGTCAATGTGATGGAACTCACAGAGGACGACTGGTATGATATTCTCTGGGATATCAGCGAGAATTTGTATTATTAAGATGGACAGCATTTTCTTTTCGTATTATGATGATAGGGCGGTGGAGTATTCCACTGCCTTATTTTAGAAGACGGCCAAAGCACAGCTCACAGCTCACAGCGCAGGAAGACAAAGCGCCGCGTAGCGTGTGCAGGGAGCATGTGAAGCGTAAAAAGGATAAATTACATGGAACTGGAAATTAAAAATATCAAAAAGCGGTATGGAAAAAAACAGGTTTTAAAGCAGGTATCCCTTACGGCAAAATCAGGTCGGTGCACGGGAATTATCGGCGCCAACGGGTGTGGTAAATCCACCCTTCTTCGGATACTGGCCGGGGTGGAAAAGGCGGACGGCGGAGAACTGTTTCTGGACGGTGCTAAGATTGACAATCCGGTCAGACAGATGGCTATGTATACAGGTTATATCCCTCAGGAAAGCGTCCTTATGCGGGAACTGACTGTTGCGGATAATTTAAAGCTATGGGCCAGTTTTGGGGATTATAAGGAAAACTGCAGGCGGCTTGAGACATTAAGTCTTCAATTTCAAATAAAAGAATTTTACAAGGAAAGGGTTAAGAATTTGTCCGGCGGTATGGAAAAAAGGGTGAACATTGTGTGCGCACTGCTGCACCAGCCGAAGATATTGTTTATGGATGAACCAAGCGCAGCATTAGATCTGGTGTTTAAGCAGGAGTTGAAAATCTATATCAAGGATTTTATACAAAAGGGCGGCAGCGTTTTGCTCAGCAGCCATGACGAGGGAGAGCTTGGACTGTGTCGGAATCTTTGGATAATTAAAGACGGAGTGGCAGAGCCGGTTCCGGAGGGGATATCCGTGTCGGAAATCTTTTCACAAGGGTTTGGCTTGTCAGAAGAATTATAATGGTTCAGCCAGGCTGACCTGGTTCGGACTGTTACGGGAAATTACATTTTTTAGCGCGGTGAAAGGAAATTATGTATTGCAGATGGTGCTTTTTTAAGTTAAACGTAAAAAAATTTATAGGGATTCTGCCTGCCATTGTCCTGGAAACTTTTTTATTTGGGCTTGTTTTGCTTGGCATTGGGGCCTGTGCGGCGAAGGCTGTATATGGCGAAAAGGCGGTAAAGGAGATTCGTGTAGGCGTTGTGGCCGCAGGAGAGGACAGTACGGCCGATATGCTGGTCAGGTTTGTGGGATCTATGGACAGCATTAAGGATACCGTATCTTTTTCTCTTTTGTCAGAGGAGGAAGCCAGAAGAAAGCTTGATGAGGGAGAGATTTATGCGGCCGTACTTCTCCCGGAGGGGCTGATTGACAGCATTTTGTCCGGAGAAAATATTCCGGCCAGTATTTTGCTGGATGCTTCCCACAGCGAAATGGAGACGATGGTTTTCGCAGAGCTGTCAAATGCAGGGGCAAGGCTTTTAACCACTGCCCAGGCAGGAATTTATGCGGCGGATGCTTTCTGGGAGGAACAAGGCCGGAGAGATAAGATTTCGGAGGCGGAGGAGTATTTGAATGCCGCTTATCTCTCCTATGCGCTAAACAGAATTTCTTTGCTAAAGGAAATAGAGGTGGAGGCGGTAAAAGGGGTGAACCTGACAGATTATTATGCGGTGGCTTTGCTGCTGGCGTTTTTGTCTTTTGCAGGGCTTTCCTTTGGAAGGTATATGCAGGTGGAAAGGGGAGAGCGTGAGATGCTCATAGAGAGCAGGGGAATCCGGCCGGGAGAAAGGTATTTGATAGAGACAGCGGCTTTCTCAGGGATTTTTGCTGTTCTCTGTACATGCTTTACGGTGCCGGTGGGGGTGCTTTTTGCAAAAGCGCCTGGCAGTTCCTTTCGGCCGGGAGCCTGCTGGCTTTTTTTGCCGGTGATTTGGTTTGTGGTTGGAGCATTTATCAGACTTTTGTTTCAGCTTGTGGGAAATCACACGGGAGGGATTGGCATCTGCTTCGTGGTGCTGATGGCAATGATGGCAGCAGCCGGTGTGTTTATTCCATCCGCGTTTCTGCCCCTATGGGTGGAAAAGGCGGGGACGTATGTGCCGTACAAGCTGTGGATGGAGAGCTTGACGGCTATTTTGCAGCGCCGGTTTTGGCGCTCTGTGGGGGGAATGGCAGTGGGGCTTTTGGTTATGCCGGTGGTTTCCCTGACAGTGGGAGCCGCAGCGGCGGTGCTGCAGAGTAAAAAGCATCTCCGGTGGGCGGGGCTCAGCCCTTTGCGGAACTGACTCGCCGAACCGTTGTATAGGCTATGGAGGCTGAAATGGAAAGCAGATTACGAATATATGGAATACTTGTGAAGCAGTATATGTTAAAACATAGATGGTGGATAATCTTTCTGATGATAGCGGCAGTGGCGGCAGGCGCAGCAGGAAGAAAGGATGCGGACGGGGAAAACAGTTACAGGGGAATAACCGCAGGAGTCTGTTGGGCGGATGAAAAGGGCAGGGAGCTGCTGGAAAGACTGGAGGCGGAAGATGGCATTTTTCAATTTCAGGGCTTTAGCGACAGGGATGAAATGGTAAGAGCGGTGGAAAATGGTTCCTTAGAGTGCGGTTATGAATTGCCTGAGAATTTCTATGAAGAACTTCTTGAAGGAAAAGCAAAAGGCCAGGTAAAACTTTACTATTCCCCGGCGTCCTCCGCCCATAAGATATCTTATGAGATAGTATTTGTTAACCTGTTTGAAATGCTGTCTCAGGATATCCTCAGGGAGTATCGGAAGGAGTGTGCTCAGGACTTCCCCGTGGAAAAAGGCTATGAAGTCGGGGAAGCGGATATGGAAAGACTGCTTTACTTAAACCGGCAATATGTAGAGGGTGGCAGCACCTTTCATTTTGTTTATGAGACAACCAATGAAAAAAGCGGTAAAGAACCGGAAACATTAAGTCCGCTCAGGGGATGTATGGCAGTGATGATATTTTTCATGTGTCTTTTGGGGCTTGGAAACTGTCTGGAGCAGGAGCGGATTTGGCAGGGGCTGCAGGGGCCATGGGGGAGAAGGCTTAAGTCAGGCTATTTGCATGTGGCCGTATTCGGGAGCGTTGCAGCGGGGGGCCTTTGCGTGCTGCTTCAGGGGCTTTTTGGCAGGCAGATTAGTATTGGAAAAGAAATCATGGCCTTTTTAGCCTATGCCATAGTACTTGAACTTTATGTACGTATTTTGAACCTATTTATCAAAAGCAGCCGTGTTTTGTATGGACTTCTTCCGGCGCTTATGGTGGGAAGCT
The DNA here is from genome assembly GCA_910585075.1 of uncultured Lachnospiraceae bacterium. GTDB lineage: Bacteria > Bacillota > Clostridia > Lachnospirales > Lachnospiraceae > Suilimivivens. Next base: position 9,741 of record CAJUED010000024.1, on the reverse strand, counting down.
GCCTGTTTAGCCCGGTGTTTGTACGTATGGAAAACTATCTGCCGGCCCTTGGGTGGATTTCCAAAATATTTCCTGCAACCTATTACCTGGAAATGTTTTTCTGAGGATTTTATCTGAAAACAGGTTGGGGCAGGTCCGAGTACCTGTGGGCCTGACGAAGGAGCATAGTTTGTAACCCGCCCTATGTCAGGCCGGATGGAGAAAAAAACAGGATTTGGCAGTATTCTGTCTAAAAGCTTCTAAATAATAAGGTGGAAAATTTTATGAAAAAATGTTATACTAAGTAAGTGTAATTTTTTAAATATATGAACAACAGAGGAATTTTGTCGGGATGGCTCCAATAAAAAACAAGATTAAGCTAAAGGGAAGGCTGAAAAGATATGTGCAGACTTCTTTATATTTAGGATTGCTATTATTGCTGGTTAATCTGGTGGTGTACCTTTTCAGCGTACCTGCAGGTCTGGTGGTAACCGGTTTTGCGCTTATTTATTTTATGGTGGTGCTGTTTTTGCAGTATTATAACCGACCGGTGATCATGAATGAAATGGTGAGCTTTGCCACCCAATATGGGCAGGTGCAGAAGGTGCTCCTGCGGGAACTGGAAATACCCTACGCCATATTGGATGATGAGGGGCATGTTATCTGGACGAACGAGGCCTTTGAACAGGTAGTACATAAGGGAAAAGGCTACAGGAAGTCCATTACTTCCCTTTTTCCCTCTATTACAAGAGATAAGCTTCCGGGGGAAACAGAGTTTACGGAGCTTGATGTGGTCTATGAGGAGAGCAATTACGCCGCAAAAATGCGCAGGATTTCCATGCGGGAGATGCTTGAGAGCAGCGATATTGTCAATGCCAGGGATTATGAGGGGTATCTGATAGCCTTTTATTTGTTTGATGAGACTGCCCTTAAGATTGCCCTGCAGGAGGTGGATGATCAGAGTCTTGCAGTGGGACTGCTCTATCTGGATAATTATGAGGAGGCCCTTGAAAGCATTGAAGAAGTGCGTCGTTCCCTGCTCACAGCGTTGATAGATCGGAAGATTAATAAGTACATTGCAGCCCTTGACGGGATTTGCAAGAAGATTGAGAAGGACAAGTATATGATTGTCCTGCGCAAGAAGGCTACACAGGTTTTAAGGGAAAGCCGGTTTGATATTTTAGAGGATGTTAAAACTGTTAATATAGGCAATGAGATGGCTGTGACCATAAGTATCGGTCTTGGTTTTGATGGATTTACCTACGCACAGAATTATGAATTTGCCCGTAATGCAATTGATCTTGCTTTAGGGCGCGGCGGCGATCAGGCGGTTGTAAAAACGCCGGAAAATATCACCTATTATGGCGGAAAGAGCCAGCAGGTGGAGAAAAATACAAGGGTGAAGGCAAGAGTAAAAGCGCAGGCCCTTCGGGAAATTATATCCGGCAAGGAAAATGTGCTGATTATGGGACATAGATTTGCAGACGGCGACAGCTTTGGAGCTGCTGTCGGCATCTATCGGATAGCCACTACGCTACAGCGCAGGGCCCACATTGTATTAAATGATGTGAGCGCTTCCTTAAAGCCAATGGTTGACCTGATGAAGAATCATGAGGAATATGATGAGGAATCAATCATAACAAGCCAGCAGGCCGTGGAATATGCAGGCAGCGACACCGCGCTGGTGGTGGTGGATGTGAATAAGCCCAGCATTACCGAATGTCCGGAGCTATTGCGGATGTGTAAATCCATTGTGGTGCTGGATCATCACAGGCAGGGAACGGAAAGCATTGAAAATGCTACATTATCTTATGTGGAGGCATATGCGTCTTCCGCTTGTGAGATGGTATCGGAAATTTTGCAGTATATAGGGGAGAACATTCGAATTACGGCGGAGGAAGCGGACTGCATGTATTCGGGTATTATGATTGACACGGACAATTTTATGACTAAGACCGGTGTCAGGACCTTCGAGGCGGCGGCTTTCCTTCGGAGAAACGGCGCAGATGTGACGAGAGTGCGTAAACTGTTCCGGGAAAATGCGATTGAATATAAGGCCAGGGCGGATGCGGTAGGCCAGGCGGAAATTTACAAAAATGTGTTTGCCATATCTATATGTACCAGCGAGGGACTGGAAAGTCCTACCATAGTAGGGGCCCAGGCAGCCAACGAGCTGCTGAACATCAGAGGAGTGAAGGCAAGCTTTGTTTTGACGGAATATCAGAATCAGATTTTTGTCAGCGCCCGTTCCATTGACGAGGTTAATGTACAGGTTATCATGGAAAAAATGGGAGGAGGCGGCCATTTAAGCGCGGCAGGCTGCCAATTGAGAGATGTTTCTATTTTTGAAGGAATCGGCGCGGTTAAGCAAACCCTGGACAAGATGATCCAGGACGGGGAGCTTGGGACGGAATGATTTCCGAGTATAAATTTACAGACGGAGGATGAACGGATGAAAGTAATATTATTAGAAGATGTAAAAAGCCTTGGTAAAAAGGATGAGATTGTAAATGTAAATGATGGATATGCAAGGAATTTTGTTTTACCTAAAAAGTTGGGAATTGAGGCCAACAATAAGAACTTAAATGATCTTAAGCTGAAAAAGGCAAATGAGGCCAAACTGGCAAAGGAGCAGCTTGAAGCGGCCCAGGCCTTTGCTGCTGAAATGGCAAAGGATGAGGTTGTTCTATCTATCAAGGCGGGAGAGGGCGGAAGAACCTTCGGCTCTGTCTCCACAAAGGAAATCGCACAGGGCTATAAGGAGCAGTGCGGTAAAGAAATTGACAAGAAAAAGATCATTCTTCCGGAGGCCATCAAAAACTTTGGCGTGTTTGAGGTGGGAGTGAAATTACATCCCAGCGTAACCGGCACGCTGAAGGTAAAGGTAGTTGAGAAATAGGGGGAAGATGGTAAATGCCAGGGACGGAAGAAGCGCTTTTAAAGCGGGTGCTGCCCCACAGCATGGAAGCGGAGCAGTCGGTGATTTGTTCCATGCTCATGGACAGGGAGGCCATCACCATTGCATCTGAAATCATCAGGGGAGAGGATTTCTACGGCAAACAATACGGGGTATTGTTTGACACCATGGTGGAATTAAATGATGAAGGTAAGCCGGTAGACTTGGTGGTATTGCAGAACAGGCTGAAAGAAAAGAATGTGCCGCCGGAGGTCAGCAGCCTTGAGTTCATGAAAGATTTGCTTTCCTCCTACTATACTTCGGCGAACATTAAGTATTACGCCAATATTGTGGCGGAAAAGGCAACCCTCAGGAAGTTGATTCGCTTAAATGAGGAGATTGCCAACACCTGTTATGTGGGGAATGAAAGCCTTGAGACGATTTTAGAAGATACGGAAAAACGTGTTTTTGAGCTGGTGCAAAAGAGGAATACCGGTGAGTTCGTCCCAATCAGACAGGTAGTTATGAACGCCATGGACAAGATTGAGAAGGCTTCCAAAAACAACGGAAATGTAACGGGCGTGGCTACAGGCTTTATTGATTTGGATTACAGGACAGCCGGTATGCAGCCATCCGATTTAATTTTAGTAGCGGCAAGGCCTTCCATGGGAAAAACGGCCTTTGTGCTGAATATAGCCCAGCATGTGGCCTTTAAGTTAAATGAGACAATTGCCATATTCAGTCTGGAAATGAGCAAAGAGCAGCTGGTAAACCGACTTTTTTCCCTGGAATCCAGAGTGGATTCCCAGCATCTGCGTACAGGTAATCTGACGGATGCGGAGTGGGAAAAACTGATAGAGGGCGCGGGCATAATCGGGAAATCCAATCTTATCATTGACGATACGCCCGGTATCAGCGTTCCGGAGCTGCGTTCAAAGTGCAGAAAATACAAGCTTGAGCACAACCTGAATATGATTATCATTGATTACCTGCAGCTGATGTCAGGAAGCGGGCGCGGTTCCGATTCCCGTCAGCAGGAAATATCGGATATATCCCGTTCCCTTAAGGCACTTGCAAGGGAGCTTAATGTACCGGTAATTGCTTTATCCCAGCTAAGCCGTGCGGTGGAGCAGAGGCCTGACCACAGGCCTATGCTGTCAGACCTGCGTGAATCGGGTGCCATCGAGCAGGATGCGGACGTGGTTATGTTCATATACAGGGATGAATATTACAACAAAGATTCGGAGAAAAAGGGTATTGCGGAGATTATCATAGCCAAGCAGAGAAATGGCCCTATAGGAACCGTTGAACTGGTTTGGCTGCCGGATTATACCAAGTTTGCCAATCTGCAAAAATAAAAGTGAATACCGAAAATACATTATACAAAAGAGGACAAGCCGGATGGGCTTGTCCTTTTGTTGCTCAATTCAATCCTTCATAGGTCTGCTTCTCCGCAGTTTGATGTGATTGGGAAGAAGAAGTAGGGGGAAAATACCCGCAGCTTGCTGCGGAGTGGTTTATTAAAATATTTTGCGAGGTACGACAGCATTTTAATACAATAAGATGTCTTACACAGCATGGCGGCGTTTGATTCCCGCGAGCAACGAGTCAAAGTCATGCTTGCATGACCTTGACGACTGCCGCGAGGGTCCATACCCCGTTGCTTGCAGCGGGGTTATTGACTTTCAGGGCAGCAGGCTGTAGTTATATTATAAAAAAGCAGGAAAAGGAACAGGAATAAGAAAGGAAAGGGGAAGGATATCATGAAACAGGCGGAGAAGATTTATATGATTTCAGATGCGGCAAAGCAGGTACAGGTGGAGGCTCATGTGCTCAGATATTGGGAGGAGGAGCTTCAGATACCCGCAAAACGCAATGAAATGGGACACCGGTATTATACGGAGGAGGATATCCAAAAATTCCGCAGGGTAAAGGAATTAAAAGAACAGGGACTGCAGCTTAAAGCAATCAGGCAAATGCTGAAGAATGGGAATTTGCAGACCCCCGTCATGTTTTTTGAAAATTCGGCGGAGGAAGGAAGGGGACAGATGGAGACGACAGCGCCGGCGGATATACAGCCGGCGGTTTCAGAGGAGGTGGAATTGGGAAAGAGACATGTTGTCATGGTGAAAAAAGGGGAGTTTCTTCCGGTAGATGGAAAAACAATGTCCATACAGGAGGAGAGCAGGGAACAGAAAAGCTTCCGCCTTCAGCAGCTTTTAAAAGAAATGATAGCGGACGCCATACAGAGCAATAATGAGGAAATCTGCCAGGAAATCAAGGAGACGCTTTTGAAAGAGTTGGATTATCAGTTCAGGCTCCAGGAGGAGCGGGAGGACGCCAGGGAGGAAGAACACGCCCTGAAACAGGAGGAGCACTATCAGAAGATTGACGAACTGCTGCGCTCCTACAATCAGCGTGGGAGAAAGATTAAAAGGACGCGGAAGGAAAAAGATTCGGAGAAGACAGGCAGAGAAAAAAAAGTGACGGAAGAAGTAAATGCGGAGATAAATATGGAGACAAATACGGAGATAAGTGCGGATAAAAATAAGGGATTCAAGACACTTTTTCAGAAAAAGAAGCGCTCTGCAGTTTAATTCTTACGAGTATCCATGCCAGCAATATTCCATAGAAGCAGCAGTACCTTCATAAAACGTATAAAAAGGAAATGTGCCCTGCAAGGCACACAATAAAAGGGGTGTCGGGAAATATATTTTACCTACAATATATTGTGCAAACGGTACCATTTCCCGACAGCCCCTTTGGTCTGCGCCTGGCATGCTTATAAGACAGGTCGCGGGCGGAATGCCGTGATAACCGGTAAGGTATCAGTTTGCCCAGGCAATCTGTTGGGTCAATGACAAAGGATAGCTTTGGAGCAGATCGGATTCTAAGTTCTCACGCTGCATACCTACGGCTGTGAACTGACTGTTGTGGTAGGTTTTGTAATAATAAACCCCGTTTGTGGCGTTCATACAACAGGCATAGGTGGTGACGTCACAGAGATCATTTGTTGTGATCACACTGCCTTTTACCAGAGATACGGAATCCAGAATATGAAAAAGCTGGGCAACACTGCTCATTTCGTCATCATCACAGACGGAATTGAGGCTTAAGTATGCGGCTTTTACGAAACGTGAGGCCGGGGAAAAGTCACCGGGCAGACCAAAACAGCCAAGTCCCTGTCCAAAAGGAACCAGACTGGAGATGGAACTGAAGCAGTTTTTGGGACTGCCTGTAACCAAATTCATATATTGACAGAGATTCGTGGTCTGAAAGCCAAATCCGGGATTGTTGGTCAGAACGCCTACAGGATTATCGTACAGCTGCATCCCTTCCCGGGTGTTTTCAAGTACAATGGAAGTATCCCTGTCTGCAATATGCCAGTGCAGGGGCGTCACAGGTATATCCTGACTGAAGGGGATGTTTACCAGCCGGGTGGTGGAAAGAAGTTTTTTGGTTTCCGCAACGGTAGCACATTTTCCCAATATCCATAAAATCAACTCAAAGGGGGAGATGCTATGACCATCACCCTCCGCTTTATCAGGATAATAGGCATTGTCAGGAAAGTTCAGGCCTGCGATACAGAGCCCTCTTTCGTTCATGGCGTCAGCGTACAAGGGATATCCTTCCTTGACCGTGGCCATTCCCAATATGGCATAATGTCTGTCCAGTATACCATCCCTGCGAAAGGGCAGAGGATAGTTTCTGGGAGTGAAGACAACAGATTCGTTAAAGCTGTATTCAATGTCCATGGTACGTCCAAAGTAAAAATCACGAGTTTTCATTGCGATACTGGTACACATTTTATTCCCTCTTTTCCTATAAAATGGTGGTTCATAGAAAGTTTATTCTATCATAAGGGTATTATATGCTTTTTTCCTTTTATTTATCATAAAGAACCGGTACCGCACGCTTTGCGGATCTGCTTATTCAAATAATCATCCACTGCAGGCAACAGAGTATTAAAGTCGTGAAGGAATAAAAAGAGCAGGCATTAACGCCTGCTCTTTACTGTAATCTTGTTATGTTTGTGCTTTTATTCCTCGGAGATAGCGCCTACAGGGCATCCACCAGCACAGGAACCGCAGCTGATGCAAGTATCAGCGTTGATTTCAAATTTTCCATCGCCTTCAGCGATAGCGCCTACAGGACACTGACCTGCACAAGCCCCACAAGAAATACAAGCGTCACCAATTACGTATGCCATAACTAAATCCTCCTTAAATATGTCAAATTTTATTGATTCCCCCATACAACAAGCCGGGCTCATGCCACAAAACGCTTGCCACATTATAAATGACAGAGCCTTAAGCCGGGTTATCAACACCTTAGTACATTCTAATATATAATGCCGGGAAATACAAGCAAAATATGAGAGAAAAATTTGGCGGATTACTGCTCCTCTCTGCGCGCCCGGATGCCATTCAAAATAACCTGTTTCTTCTCCACAATTTTATTCTTATCCATAGCAGGGACGCCTGCAAGCTTATATTCCATCCCCAGTTTTTTGTATTTGGTTTCCCCCATGGTGTGATAAGGAAGCACATCAAGGGCTTTTAAATTGGAAAATTGTCCGATAAAATAACCTAACTGATACAGATAATTGTCATCGTCGGTAATTCCAGGTACAACTACGTGGCGGATCCACATATCCACATGTTTCTCATTCAGATAAGCGGCAAAAGCCAGAATACCGTCATTAGGCTGGGCGGTGAGTTCTTTGTGCTTTTCAGGGTCAATATGCTTGATGTCTAACATAACCAAATCGGTCAGCTCCATCAGCTTATCAAGCTTTTCGATAAAGGGCTTATTGTCCGGTTTAAAGGCAATGCCTGAGGAGTCAATACAGGTGTGCACATTGTTTTCCTTGGCAATGGTGAAAAGGTCAATGAGAAAGTCAACCTGCATCAGAGGTTCTCCGCCGGTTACGGTGATGCCGCCGTTTTTGTAAAAAGCCTCGTTTCTTTTATACTGCTCAAAAATCTCTGCGGGCTCCATCATGGTGCCGCCTGTCATTGCCCAGGTATCGGGATTATGGCAATATGCGCACCGCATGGGGCAACCCTGTACAAATACAACGAAACGGGTTCCGGGCCCGTCTACGGTGCCGAAACTCTCTAAAGAATGAATTCTGCCTTGCATAATGATTTCTTCCTTTCTATCTTACTTATTATTATCAGATAAGTCCAATTTTAGCCTGAACAATTTGAACTGTCATATCTAGTATAGCAGAAATCGGACAAAAAGCAAACGGCTTGGAAAAACAGCTTGAAAATAGAAGATACTCATGCTAGAATGTGACCATATAGGGTAGTATTTGGACTATTAAATCCAATACTTATAACAGATGAAAATTTGTGCCGGAGTCCCAATTTGCGGGCTGTCGGCAACATAGAGGATTAGAATGATAATTTGGAGCAACGTAAATATAGTAAGCAATATGTACAGTGAAGCCGAAGGCCGAATTGTTACAAGTGATATAAAAGGAATCAAATTGAAAATCTTGATGCTGCTTACTGTGAAAGTTGAGAACGAAAGAAAGGATTGCGAATATGAGTGAAGAAATAAGATTGATGTTTAATGCCATTATAGATGAAATGGGCAGAATGGAAGATAGAATCAATAAACGTTTTGACAAGATGGACGAACGCTTTGACAAAATGGATGCCCGGATGGATTCCATGCAACATGAAATTAATGCCAACAAATTAGAAAAGGGGACAATAGAGCTTATTTTTCAGAAAATGGACCAAATGGAAGATTCAATAGACCAGTCGGAAAAGAGAATGGAAGATTCCATGGAGCGGTTGGAAAAGAGATTGGAAAAGAAAATAGAAGATTCAATAAATCAGTCGGAAAAGAGGATGGAAAAGAAAATAGAAGATTCAATAAATCAGTCGGAAAAGAGATTGGAAAAGAAAATAGAAGATTCAATAAATCAGTCAGAAAAGAGAATGGAAAAGAAAATAGATGACTCAGAGAAAAGGATAGTTCAAAAGCTTTCTGCTAAAATAAAGAGAAAGGGACAAGCGGAACGATTTGTTGAAGTTAAGTGAGGAAAGAAAAACCTCCGACTGGAAAACCAGCCGGAGGCTTTTTATCATCATTATTTCACAAAGCGAGAAAATCTATGGTTTATAAACCTGTGATTTATAAATCTATGATTAGATTGACTCATGGAATGTACGGGAAATAACGTCAGCCTGCTGTTCCGGTGTTAATTTGATGAAGTTAACAGCGTATCCGGAAACACGGATTGTAAGCTGAGGATAATTCTCGGGATGCTTCTGAGCATCTAAGAGCATATCTCTGTTTAATACGTTAACATTAAGGTGATGTCCACCCTTTGTTGCGTATCCGTCTAACAATGATACTAAGTTATCTACCTGAGTTGTAGCTGCCATGGTAATTTTTCCTCCTTATATTAATGAAAATCGTCTAAACCATCTTCCAGGGTAGGTACGCTGCATGCCAGAGGAGTTCTGGAACAGTCCGTACATCCCATGGTCTGAACATCTTTTGTCTGCTCGCTGGTCTCATCGTAGTCCACATTTACGTGTCCCACCCCCATAGCCATGCCGGAATCCAGCATTTTAACAAGGTCATCAACCATTTTATTGTTGTCCATTGCGTGTACCTCCTGAAATTATTTATTTATTTAAATCAAGTTCAATGTCACCTGCAAATACCTGGTCTTCTTTACCAAGAGCGCCCGGAATGATGGTGAAGGTATTGGAGATACCATCCTGTGCATCATTGAAAGGAAGCTTGGATACGGAAGATAAGGATGCTACAGCACCGTGGGTGTCACGTCCATGCATCGGGTTTGCACCAGGAGCGAAAGGCTGGCCTTTCTTACGTCC
>CAJUED010000023.1:27239-56293 GCA_910585075.1 uncultured Lachnospiraceae bacterium | reverse complement strand
AAAGCAACCGCTGATAAAAAATCAAAAAAACTTACACATTTAACTTGACAAACCCTGAACTTTGTCATTTTACGGGCTTTCCTGCCAGAGAACCCTTTCCACTCGGTATATCTTGCTATGCGCGACATATACATCAAATTCAGTCAGGACCGCACCTTACGCCGCTTTCATCATATAATACTACTATTTTATCTGGATGCTCAAGCTTTTCCCCAACGATTCGGCCACCTTGACAAGAAAATCCAAACTAGGGTTATAATTACCGCTTTCAAGACGTGAAATATTACTTTTTTGTGTTCCTACTCTTTTCGCAAGTTCGGATTGTGTTATATTCTGCTCTTTTCTTGCCTTTATAATCTGCTCGATGGCTTCATACCTGGGCCTTAATTTCTTATATTCAGTTTTAAACTCCCCGTCTTTCATCATAGCGGCTTTCATTTCTTCAAAAGATATTCCCGCCTGGCTCATGAAGCAGCCCTCCTTTTATAGTCTTCCATATATTTTCTTGCCATGTCAATTTCCTTTTCAGGCGTTTTCATAGTCTTTTTAATAAAACCATGTAGCAAAACAAACTTATTGTTATAATATGTAAAGTAAAATATTCTTGCTATATCGCTTGAAAACTTTATTCGCAATTCATACAAGCCTTTATTATTCTTTCCTTTTATTGGCTTTACATACGGCTCTTTTAACTCGTTACCCAATTTCTTAAGCAATTCAATATCACTAAATGCTTTTGCTCTCAATTTAGGATTAAGTGAGTATAAAAAGTCTTGTATTGGAATTTTTCCATTTTCTTTCATATAAAATTCTAATTCAAAAATTTTTGTTACTTCCTTTCTGAATACAATATTATCATATACGATAACTATTGTCGAGTAAAAACAAATGTGGGAAACGGCGTTTTTGCAAAGAAAATAAGCAGTCGTCAGCCTCGCCAAAGAACAGGACGGCTATTTCTTATTTTCAGATTCAGAATTGCAACCACAGGCAAAGCAATGGTAAGTTTAATTTGCATTTCTTCATATGTACTCATAATAATCACCCCTTCCGCAGAACTCGGATTAGGTGAGAACACGTCCCCCGGCTGCCCGGGTAAGCGTATTATATTGTAAGGATACGCTCTTTTCTGTTGTTGCCGAATATTTTTTGTATAAAATTGACCCTTAACAGCTTCTCTGATCACAGAACGTAACTTTTCAAATTTTTCTCTGTAAACGTAACTGAACTAACGTCTTGGAGTAACGTGTATTTTTCTTCATTACCCGCTTATACCTGTTTGACCGAATCAGTTTCATTTTCATCATCCCAATGCTATCCTATAGTTTTACTTTTTATAGCAAAGCCTACAAATTCTAAATAAGGTTCAAAGCCTGAGCCCTCTTTTTCCGACAGGCCCATATATTTTACAGGTGTGCGCACTTTATAAAAAACTGTTTTTTATAGAAGATACCTTTTAAGAACTGTACTTACAGTACATCCGCATGAAAAGCCGGAAGAAATAGGAATGTCTTTTCCTTTCACGTTTACTCAAAAAATACAAAATGATCATGAAATTTCGGCGAAAAGCCTGTCACTTGATGCTCTGTTAAATATGTTTAACTAAAGCAGCCACACTTGAAAGCCTGAAATAGGCTGTGTGGAATTCATTTTATGGATAAATATAAGATAACATGCATCAAATGCTTCTGCAAGTATAAATTACTTTCATATATGAAGACTCGTAACAGTTCGGCCCCAATTTTTGTAATGGTTGTGTACGGTTCTTTGCTCTCAAGGGTAATGCATTAAATGCCGTGCCGGTATGGAGCCATGTTTTAATTCAGAGCACAAAAAAAGTTGACAAGTGTAACCCAAACTGCTATCCTGAAATTGGAGTAGGGTTACATTTGTCAACTGATAACCCAAAAGAGTACAGAAAGCAGGAAAAGATATGAAAGAAAATATCAGTTTAAACAATTCCGAATGGCATATCATGGAAGAACTATGGCAGGGACAACCCAAAACTCTGATGGAAATTGTACATAAAATGAAGGAAAAGCAGGGATGGAGTAAAAGCACCACCAGCACACTGCTTCGCAGGATGCAGGAGAAGGGCTGTGTCAGATACGAATCAGGGAAAAAAGCCCGGCTTTATTACGCTTCTCTGAAAAAAGAAGATGTGGTTTTAAGGGAAACGGAATCCTTTTTAAAACGCACTTATGGGGGAAATCTTGGAATGCTGATAAGCACCTTTGTAGAAAACCATCAACTTACGGCGGAGGATGTGAAAGAGCTGCAGGAAATCCTGCACAGAGCAGAGAAAACGGCAGAACGCCGGTAAGGAGGAGACTTAAATGCTGGTAAAAATAATCGTATCATCCCTGCTAATTTTGGGGGTATTGGGAATAAGATTTGTTTTTCAAAATAAGGTAAGTCCGATTTGGATTTACATGCTTTGGTTACCGGTTGCAGTGCGCCTTCTCATGCCGGGGATGCCAATTGACAGCCCGCTGAGCATCATGCATACGGAAATTTGGGAGAGGGTAAGCAGTGTGCTTGCAGAGGAAGATAGCAGGCAGCAGACGGCATACAAGGATAAGCGTTACCAGGAATATTATGAAAATATACTTGCTAAAACCGAAGAAACAGGAGAATTAGAAGAAACAGGGAAGATAGGGCAAGTGGAAGAAACGAAAGGGATAGAGAAGACAGAACAAATGGTAGGACCGGAAGGGGCAGAGAAAATAGAAGAATTGAAAGAACCGGAAGGAGCAGAGAAAATAGAAGTTTTGGAAGAACCCGGGAAAAAGAATACGGAGCCTCTGACTACAGATTATGAACTGCAATTGAAGTCCGCCAACACACTTTTTGATAGAATCAGACGGACTGCTTTCATTATATGGGTGACGGGAATGGTTTTGATTTCCTTTCTTTTTATCCGAAAAAATCTGTCTTTTTACAGGTATTTGCGTAAAGAGAGACGGAGAATCTCGCCGGAAGACTTCTGTGGGGACGCCGAAGAAAGCATTTATTCCCCAATTCCCGTTTTTGCCGTGAAAAATAAACTTGATTCCCCCTGTCTGTTTGGACTTTTTCCGGCGGTGTATATTCCGGAGGAAGTGTTATGTTCGGATACGCTGCCGTTTATCTTAACCCATGAACTGACGCACTACAGACACGGCGACCAGATATGGGGGCTGGTCAGAATCTTATGTCTTATTGTAAACTGGTACAATCCCCTGGTATGGATAGGGGCAAGGCTGTCCTTGCGGGATGGGGAACTTGCCTGTGATGCAGGGTGTATCCGCAGGCTTGGCGAAGAAAAAAGATTCGCTTATGGGGAAGTTCTTTTATCCCTGGTAAAGCCGGTGAAGGAAAGAAAATTCTTTTCGGAGCAGGGGATTATGATGGGGGCCGAGAAAAAATTTATGAAAAAGCGGATTGAATGGATTACAGGGAGCAGAAAAGGCAATGCGGCTTTTGCGGTAATCCTGCTTATGCTGGCGCTGCTTTGTGTAGGAGGTACCTGCACGGGGAAAAGGGCTGATGAAGCCGGAGAAATGTCAGGAACAGCCCAGACGGCGGAGCTTTGATGCTGATATATCATATGAAAAGTAACAGATGGTAACAGTTCGGACAGGTCTGCGCATTTACTGCGCTGACCGTACCAAAGAGCAGCGGCCATAAGTATCCGGCCTATCGTGAAGCGATTCAGGGTAGCCGGATACCGTAACAGTGAAGCAAGGCAGAACGGCTACAACTGATGCAGCGGGCAGGGAGAATAATCTTTCCTGCTCGATTGTATATTTGCGGGAAATACTTTATAATATCATTTATGTAAGGGGAGGACTGTTTTATCAAACTTTTTAAATATCGAACTGCGGGCGTCAGGAAGTATTGGATGGTGATAAGTTTTTGTTCCCAGCTTTTATAAAAATCATATGTATAAATTTTTACGGGTGCAAGAACAAAATTCCACAGAATGCTGACTGTAAATGCGTAATCATGCAAGTGTAAAAACAGAGGAGGAAGGACAATGATTCGAAAGGCTTTTAAAATGCATCTGTACCCGGGAATGGCCGAGGAATATGAGAAGCGTCACAACCAGCTCTGGCCGGAGATGCAGGAAATGATTCACACCTATGGCGGGAGAAATTACTCCATTTTTCTGGACGAGGAGACAAACATACTTTACGGATATCTGGAAATTGAAAGTGAGGAAAAGTGGAGGGAGTCGGCGGATACGGCCATTAACCGGAAATGGTGGGATTATATGGCGGACATTATGGAAACCAACGCGGACAACAGTCCGGTGAGCAGGGATTTAAAACCGGTATTTCACCTTGACTGAGCTGAGAAAGGAGCATGATTATAAAAATGAGAGCGGCAGGGGAAGAAATAAAGCTGGTAAGGCCCTCCATGGAATATGCGGAGGACATCATGAGATTCCGGGAGGAATTTCTTTCCTTTCACCCGGAGGAGGATATGGGAGGCGCCGGCAATTTGCGGGACTGCGAAAGGGCCCAGGACTGGATTGCCTATGTGGAAGCCTTAAACTGCCGGGAGACCTGTCCGGAAGGGCTGGTGGATGCCGATACCTACCTTGCGGTGAGAGTGTCGGACAATAAAATTGTAGGAATCACAGATTTCCGCCACCATATCAATCATCCGATTTTGGGCTTGTGGGGCGGACATATCGGATATTGTGTCAGACCGGACGAGCGGCGGAAAGGATATGCCTCGGAGATGCTCCGTCAAAATCTGGATAACTGCCGGGCCCGGGGGCTTCGGAGGGTGATGATTACCTGTAATGTGCACAATGTGGCCAGCGAGCGGACGATTTTGTCCTGCGGCGGCAGGTATGAAAAGACGGTCTGGTCGGAGGAACTGAAAGCAAATATGAAGCGATATTGGATAGAATTGGAGGAAAAGATGGGTTTTGCAAAAGACTTTTTGTGGGGAGCGGCTTCGGCGGCTCATCAGGTAGAAGGAGCGTATCTGGAGGACGGGAAAGGCCTCGGCATCTGGGATGCGCTGACCCAGGAGCCCGGGCATGTGGCTCATGGGGAAAACGGAAATGTTTCCTGCGATCATTATCACAGGTATAAAGAGGATGTTGCGCTGATGAAGAAGCTGGGGCTGAAAAGCTATCGCTTTTCCGTGAGCTGGCCCCGGGTGATGCCGGAGGGGAGCGGAAAGGTCAACCAGGCGGGACTTGACTTTTATGTCCGTCTGACGGACGAGCTGATAAATGCGGGAATTGAGCCCATGGTCACACTGTTTCACTGGAATCTCCCTATGGCCTTGTATGAAAAGGGCGGATGGAAGAATCCGGAGATTGCAGGCTGGTTTGAGGAGTATGCACGGGTAGTTGCGCAGGCCTTGAAAGGAAAGGTAAAGTACTGGATGACCATCAACGAGCCCCAGTGCTTTATAGGGGCGGGAATGCTGGCCGGCATCCATGCGCCATTTGAGCAAAATAAACCGGAGGATTTGCTTCCGGTGTCCAAAAATGTGCTGCTGGCCCATGGCAGGGCGGTAAAAGCCCTTCGGGAAATCTGCCCCGGGGACATAAAGGTGGGATATGCCCCGGCAACGGATATTGTGCTTCCGAAGGACGAGTCGGAGGAAGAAATTGAGAGGGCAAGGAAGGCCACCTTCAGCAGTTCCGCCTTTGGGTTCAGTTTTAGCAATGTATGGTGGTCGGATCCTATGTTTTTAGGAAAGTTTTCCGATATGGATGAGGAGATTTGGGGAGACAGGCTCCCTAGGTTTACCAAAGAAGAATGGGAACTGGTGTCCCAGCCCCTGGATTTTTATGGTTTCAATGCTTATCAGGGAGGCGGCAATCCGGTGCCGGAAAATCCATATGCTTACGATCGTTATGCCTACCAGGGAAGCCCTAGGACAGCCATGGACTGGAATGTCACGCCGGATGTACTTTACTGGGGCTGCCGCTTTTTCTATGAGCGCTATCAAAAACCCCTTATGATCACGGAAAACGGAATGGCGGGATATGATGTTGTGTCATTGGACGGCAAGGTGCACGACCCTAACAGGCAGGATTTTGTGCACAGGTATCTGCTGGGATTAAAGAGAGCTGTCACAGAAGGGTATCCGGTGCTGGGATATCAGTATTGGTCTATTCTGGATAATTTTGAGTGGGCAAACGGGTATGACAAGCGGTTTGGGCTTGTATATGTGGATTACCGGACAGGGGAGCGTATCGTGAAGGATTCGGCTTACTGGTACAGCAAGGTGATTGAGACCAATGGGGAGAACTTGGGCGTGTTGACGGATGATAAATTTTGCGGATAATGGGTTTTTCGGATGATAAAGAAGGGGAGTCTTACGGCTGGCAGGATTGCGTGGTATGGCGAAGATGGTTTGGGTTATAAGCAAATATAGTAACAGATGGCGGTTCGGATTTACCGAGCCGCTATTATTATTTATATTGAAATCGAACATAAGTTCTGATATAATAACAGGAAAGAATGAATGACTTGAAATGCCACAGAAGGAGGCGACAGGAATTGGCGGAAGAAAATCGCATTTACATTGCAATAGACCTGAAATCCTTTTATGCATCCGTTGAGTGTGTGGAGCGGGGCCTGGACCCGCTGTACACCAACCTTGTGGTGGCGGATACGAGCCGCACGGAGAAGACCATCTGTCTTGCGGTGTCTCCTTCCTTGAAGGCCTACGGGATTTCCGGGCGGGCAAGGCTTTTTGAGGTGGTACAGAGGGTGAAGGAGGTCAATGCAAGCCGCCGCATGAAGGCCCGGGAAGGCACCCGGGGAAGTTCCGGCGGAAACTCCGGTGGATATACTGGGGAAGGTTCGGTTGGGAATCCGGGTGGAGGGGCCCGGAGAGGTTCCGGTGGGGAGTCCGATGGAGGTTCCCAGGTGGGTGTAGCGGAGACGGCGGATTCTTCCTGGGATGACAGGGAGTTAAAGGCACACCCGGAGCTTTTGGTCTCTTACTTGGCGGCCCCTCCCCGGATGGCCCTTTATATGGATTACAGCACAAGAATTTACAATATTTACTTAAAATATATAGCGCCTGAGGACATTCATGTTTATTCCATAGACGAGGTGTTTATGGATGCGACCTGTTATCTGGACACTTATCGGCTCAGCCCCCGGGAGTTTGCCAAGAAAATCATACAGGAAGTTTTGCAGGAAACAGGCATCACCGCAACGGCAGGGATTGGCGATAACCTTTATCTGTGCAAGGTAGCCATGGACATTATGGCAAAGAAGGTTGCGGCTGATGAGGACGGCGTGCGGATTGCCCGGCTCGACGAGGCCTCCTACCGCAAGAATCTTTGGAACCATCGTCCCCTTACGGATTTCTGGCGGGTTGGCAGGGGCTATGCCAGGAAACTGGAGGAGCAGGGGCTGTTTACCATGGGGGACATTGCAAAATGCTCTGTGGGAAAAGAGACGGATTATTACAATGAAGAACTTTTATATAAACTTTTTGGCATCAATGCGGAACTGCTCATCGACCATGCCTGGGGATGGGAGCCCTGCACCATTGCGGATGTGAAAGCTTATAAGCCTGACCAGAGCAGCACAGGTTCCGGCCAGGTGCTCCAGTGTCCCTACAGCTTTGAGAAGGCAAGGCTGATTGTGCGGGAGATGACGGACCTTCTGGTGCTTGATTTGGTTGACAAGGGACTGGTGACGGACCAGATGGTGCTGACCATAGGATATGATATCGAAAATCTGTCAAACCCTGAGATAAGGAAATGTTACAAAGGACCGGTCACAACAGACCACTACGGGCGCAGAGTGCCGAAGCATGCCCATGGAACCGTCAATCTGGGCAGGTACACGTCCTCTACCAAATGTATTCTGGATGCTGTCACCGGTCTGTATGAGGAGATTGTGGATAAGGCTTTGCTGGTGAGAAGGGTGTATGTGACTGCAAACCATGTGGTGGAGGAGAGTGCTGCCGCTAAGGAGGAAACTTTTGAGCAGCTCAGCCTTTTTACCGATTATGAAGCACTGGAAAGGGAGAAGAAGGAGGAAGAAACCGCCCTTGCCCGTGAGAGACGGATGCAGGAGGCCATGCTGGACATTAAAAAGAAATTTGGAAAGAATGCGATTCTCAAGGGAATGAATCTGGAGGAGGGCGCCATGACGGTGGAAAGGAACAGTCAGATAGGAGGGCATAAAGCATGATGGCTTCAAGAGACAGTTAATTGGGAAGGAGCAAGGCATGATGGATATAAGAAACAGTCAGCCGGGAGAGGATCGGCATGAGGGATATAGGAAACAGTCAGCCGGGAGGACGCGGGCATGAGGAATGCAGGAAACAGACAGGAGGATACGAGATATGACAAGCAAAGAACTTCATAATTATGAGGACATTATTTCCCTGCCCCACCATGTTTCGCCTGTTCATCCGCAGATGGCAGTTGCCGACCGTGCCGCTCAGTTTTCTCCTTTTGCTGCCCTTACAGGTTATGAGGACGCAATCAAAGAAACAGGCCGCCTGACAAAGGAGCGGGTGGAACTGGAGGAGGATGCTAAGACGGTGCTGGATGAGAAGCTTCGGCTGCTCCGGGACAGGCTTGTGGAAAAGCGGGACATAGAGGTAGCGGTCACTTATTTTAAGCCCGACGGGCAAAAAGAAGGGGGCGCTTACTTTACGGCTGCGGGCCGTGTCAGGAAGGTGGACGTTTATGAAGGGGTTATTAAGATGGAGGATGGAGCCAGGATATCCTTTGGGGAGATTATGGCGATAGAGGGAGAATTGTTTTCTGATTTTGAATATTACGGATGAAAGGATGCGCCATGGGGCGGATGTGGGTACAGAGAATGAATTTGCAAAGGGGCTCTTGGAGGCAGATTGCCGGGGCTGTCTGCGGTCGGAAGAAGTTGACCGTGGCCCCGGCAATTGCATAAGTACAGTATAAGCATAGCTTAAATATAGAATAAGCATAGCATAAGCGTAGCTTAAGCATGGCTTTTTAAGTTATAGCATAAGAAAACGGAAAATCAGGAGTACATAACCGCCCGTCCCTGCTGGGCCACTCCTATGTAAGTTTTTCCGGTATTTAACTGAATCTCATTTCCATTGTCGTCATAATATTTGGTAGGGGAGTAATCGGAGGTCTTTTTCCATGTGATATGGATACCCCTGCCCCTGGTGAAATAATATCCGTCCCCGGTACTGTCAATGGTCTGGAACGCCAGATACCCTTTTGCATCCCGTTTGGACCACTTGGTGTTCTGGATGATCACATTGGAGAAGGTGAGCTGCTGGCCGGTCAGACCGTCAACCTGGGCCGAGCCGTGGATATCCTTCTGATAAAGCCCGGTTTCAGGATTGTAAGTAAAACGGCTCTTAGTGTAAGTGAATACATTGGATAAATCCACCACATTTCCGGGAACCGCATTGCCGTACTGCTCCAAAGAATTTCCTCCCGGCGCGAAAGTAAAATGGGAGGCATTGTAATATTCCGGTCTTACGGACAGAGAATATCCAAGGGAAGCACAGGCGCTTGTGATACCCTCAGCGCTGATGTATGCATTGTGCGGGGCGCTTCTGTCCGAGGTACGGAAAAAGGAGCCTGAACCGGGTCTCTCACCGCCGGTACCGTATTCGCTGGTTCCGGATAAGTTATTGATGTCGGGAGCGCTGATGCGGTCCTTCATGTAAAAAACGCCGCCGAAGTGAACAAGGATAGGGTCCCACTCCGTGGCAATGGAAATATAATAATCCCGGCAGCTTCTGATGTTACCGATACGGCCAAGGCCCTGCCAGTCGTCGATAATGGCCATCTGGCGGGAAATATCCCCTTCTTCCATAATCTCATAAAGCACCTTGGCGTTGCCGATTCCGTAAGAAGGCTGTGCCTTTTTGTCGGTGGGCATCATGACCGCAATGGGACGTAAGGAAGCCTGGGCAGCGGGAACGGGCTCTCCGGTGTAGACGCTGGGAACCTGCTCGTCGGCCAAAGCTTGTCCGGTTCCCGAGAGGGAGGGCACAAACAGGACGCCGGCGGCGCATACACCCAGGGCGAGAGCTGCTACAGCTGTTTTTTTCAGTAAATGTTTCATTCTCATAAGATAACCCCTTTCTGTTGTAAAAAGCTTAAAGATGCTGTTTCTTAATTATGATACTTTATATTATGATACTTTATCCGAAAAGCAGGGTCAACATAATGTTAGCACAATGTTATGTGGCAGTTCGGCCAGACCGGCGTCAGGCCGACAAATCATGCCTGCATGAATTTGGCGGACAGATGCCGGTCGGAGGGAACGCCTGTTTAAAGAGCAGATTGAGCCTTGCTCAATCCAAACAGCTCCGAAGCAATGGAAAGCGCTGTAAGCGCGCTTTGCGGATGACGTGGGCCAAACCCGGACGCAATATGCTATAAATACGGCATCTGTGAAGTGGAGTTTTTGACTTGCCATGGGTATGGGAACAATGCTACAATAGGGGAAGAAGGGAGAGCAGTTTGAATGGCTAATGAGTATGAATTTTTATCAAAGCATGAAGTAGATGCGCTTCGGCGCGAGGTTGAGAGCATTGCGCTGAGTGAAGACGAACTGCCGAAGGCAAAAAATACGGAGACGCCGGGAGAAAATAAAAAAATTCCGGAGCATTTGGATATGGGGACGGACGAGATGGAGCAGGAGGCGGAGGATGCCCCTCCCAGCATTGAGAATAACGGTTCTTATATCAAAATTGCCCAGGACAATATGACGGCATGGATGTATCTGGTTGAGCCTGGGGAAGGGAAAGACAATTATACCATGGAGGAGTTTGAGAATTTCCTGAAAAAGAAGGGGATCGTAACAGGTTATCATCATTCCAACATGGCGGCCATGATTAAAAAGCGGGTATATGAGCGTGAAATTGTGGTAGCCCGGGGCCAGGCCGCAATCGAAGGCAAGGACGGATACTATGAATATAAATTTGACCCGGATCAGAGCCGGGCGCCTAAGGTTTTAGAGGACGGCCGGGTGGACTATACCTCTATGAGCTCTCTGGCAAATGTCCGCAAGGGGGATGTGGTGGCAATTTATCACCACGCCAGGGAAGGCCAGGACGGCTATAATATAAAAGGGAAGGCTTTTAAGGCCAGAAGGGTGAAGGAAGCCCAGCCTCTGAAAGGAACGGATATTTACACTGAGGAAAACCCGGATGTTTATCTGGCCCAGAAAAGTGGAAAGATAGAGCTGAAAAATGGAAAGATAGATATTCAGGCGGTTCATGAAATCAAGGGGGACCTTACGCTTATAACCGGTAAGGTGGAATTTTACGGCGACATTATCGTCACCGGAAATGTGGAATCGGGGGTTGTAATCCGGGCAGGAAGAAATATTGAAATCAGAGGAACGGTGGAAGCCGCCAACCTATTTGCCGGCGGAAATATTCTCTTAAGCCGGGGAATACAGGGTGCCCAAAGAGCCAAGGTGTCCGCTAAAGGAGATATTTTTGCGGATTTTATCGAGCATACAATTATGGTGGCGGGGGGCAATGTGCAGGCAAACAGCATCATCAACTCCAAAATTTCAGCGGACGGCGAGGTCACGCTCACAGGTGCAAGAGGGACGATTATCGGCGGTTATACCCATGCAATGAAGGGAATCGAGGCCACTGAAATCGGCAATTCCGTGGAGGTGCGGACGGTGGTTCATGCGGGATGTGAGAAGGACGTTTATCAGAGGCTGTATGCTGCCAAGTCCAAGGATGCGTCGCTGTCGGATGAGCTGAAGGAAGCCTCGGATGAATTAAATGAGCTGAACAGGAAAAAGCAGAAAGGCCAAATCCCGCAAAGGCTGGAGACTCAGATTCAGTATCTGGAAGGCCGAACCAAGTCCCTGAGGGGAGAAGTGGCCGAGAATAAGCTGGTAATTGAAGAAATGGAAGCACTGATTGCCCGGGGAAAGGATTCCAAGATTGTGGTAAGGGGAAATATTTACAGAGGCACGGTGGTCAGCCTTGCCCAGGCACAGCTGCCCATAGAGGATACCACCTGTCTGATGCGATATTACCATAAAAACGGCCTCATCGAGAGCAGTGTGATTGCTTATTCATAAGGCATATATGGGGCGACGGTCTGCGTAATATGAGCAAATCAAATTTTCTCTAAACGTTAAATGATAAACAAAGTTAGAAGGGGGATTATGAGGAATTATACATATACGGAAGCGAAACAATATATTCTGGAAATTCCCCGGTTTGCAAAAAAGCATACTATGGAAGAAACGAAAAGGCTGTTAAAGCTGGTGGTGGGTGATAAGCCGCCTGGTAAGATTATCCATGTTGCGGGCACAAACGGAAAGGGTTCCGTTTGTGCTTATTTGCGCTCCATTTTACTTGAAAGCGGCAGGCAGGTGGGACTGTTTACCTCCCCGCATCTGGAAACCATGCGGGAGCGAATCTGCATGGGAAATGAGATGATATCGGAAGAAGAATTTACGGCTGCCTTTGAGAGAGTAATGGAAGTGGTGGAGGAAGAAAATCATCCTTCCTTTTTTGAATTCCTCTTTCTTATGGCAATGGTCTATTTTCAGGAAAAAAATCCGGAATACATTATTCTGGAAACAGGCCTTGGAGGAAGGCTGGATGCAACCAATGCAATTGACAATCCTGTCCTTTGTGTGATCACTGAAATTGGCTATGACCATATGGAGTATCTGGGCGATACCATTAGGGAAATTGCGGCTGAGAAAGCGGGTATTATAAAAGCCGGTGTGCCGGTGGTCTTTTTTGACAGGAGGAGAGAAAGTACGGAGATTTTGACCCAATATGCAAAAAAAGGGCGAAGTCCCTTGGTCTTTATCGGAAACAGCAATATTTTGGATGTGAATATAAATAATAAAAGCATTGATTTTTCCCTTGATACTGGTTATTATAAGTATGTTAATCTTTCGCTGGAGACGAATGCACAGTATCAGGTGGAGAACGCCGCACTGGCAGTCTGCGCGGCAGAGAGATTAAAGGACGTAAAAATTACGCCCCGGACGATTCGAAGGGGGCTTGGGGCCATGCGCTGGCCGGGCAGAATGGAAGAAGTCCTGCCCGGGATTTATCTGGACGGGGCCCACAATGAAGATGGTATGGAAGCATTTTTACAGACAGCCTCACATGACGGCTGCACCGGAAAAAGATTTTTACTGTTCGGGGTGGTGGCTGACAAGCGCTATGAGGCCATGGCCGCCCAAATTGCAGAGTCGGGGCTTTTTACGAGAGCGGCTCTGACACTTCTTGAGACGGACAGGAGCGCATCTATAGACAGACTGAAAGCGGCCTGGCAGCAGTATAAAGAGATAAGCTGCAGCTTTCATGAGAACGCCGGGGAGGCATACCGGGAGCTTTTATCCTGCAAGGAAGGTAAAGATGTGATATATGTGGCAGGTTCCCTGTATCTGACAGGACAGATGAGGAGTCTGCTGAAAAAATCTGATAACGATTGAGATGATTTTGTATCTGCCTATGGAAACAGGCATTTTGTTAAGAGGGATTTATAATGATTGATTTTGAGGAAGAATTAAAGAAATTTCACCCCAGCCTGGAAGTTGAGGATGCTGAGGAAGCGATATATAATCATGATTTGACAGATATGGTGGATTTATTGATAAAAGTGACAGACAAACAACCAAAGGAAGATGAAGAAGAATAAGGGGTGACGGCATGATTTGTTATAACTGTGGATGCCGTTTGTCAGAACACGATTTTTGTACGGGCTGTGGCGTGGACGTGTCTGTCTATAAAAGGATTATGTTCACCTCCAACCGTTTTTATAACGATGGTCTGGAAAAGGCTACGGTGAGAGATTTATCCGGGGCAATTGTCAGCTTACGGCAAAGTTTAAAATTAAATAAGAATAATATTGATGCAAGGAATTTATTAGGACTTGTGTATTTTGAGATGGGCGAGGTAGTGTCCGCACTCAGCGAGTGGGTCATCAGCAAGAACCTGCGCCCCAAGAAGAACATTGCGGACGACTATATTGATATGGTGCAGACCAACCAGTCAAGACTTGACACCATCAATCAAACCATAAAAAAATATAATCAGGCATTACAGTACTGCTATCAGGACAGTGAAGATTTGGCAGTGATACAGCTTAAGAAGGTGCTGTCCTACAATCCCAAGTATGTGTGCGCCCATCAGCTTCTCGCCCTTTTATATATCCGGACGGAGGAGTGGGAAAAGGCTTACAGGGAACTGCAGAAATGTTGTCAGATAGATACCAACAATACAATAACGCTGCGCTACTTAAAGGAAGTGGAGCATGTGCTCTCTCCCGAGGAGAGTTCCAAGGGTTCGCCGAAAAAGAAGGCATCTTCTGAAAAGGTGGTTCGTTATCAGAGTGGAAACGAGACCATTATCCAGCCGGTGAATTCAAAGGAGCACAGAGGCGTTTCCTCTCTGCTGAATTTAGGTCTTGGTGTGATTATTGGTGTGGCCATTGCCTGCTTTTTGATTTTGCCGGGGCGTATCCAAAGCGCAAAGGCGGATGTCAATAAGGAACTGCGGGCGGTGAGCGAGCAGTCGGACGCAAAGACGGCCACAATCGACGAGCTGGAACAGAAGGTACAAAAGCTCACGGATGAAAACGCGTTGCTTTCAGAGGAACTTGCCGCCTATCAGGGGACGGACGGTACCCTTCAGGCTACGGATGGACTTATGATGGCAGTCAGCGCATACATGAAGGAGCCTGATAACATTAAGGCTATCGCAGACTATCTGGAAGCTTTGGACGAAGAAGGAGAGGAAGTGGAGGAGTATAAGACGGAAGCTTTTACCTCCCTGTATGACAGTCTGGTGGCTACGGTAGGGCCCAAGCTGGAGGAATACTACTATGATATCGGATATGCGGCTTTCAGGTCGGAGGATTATGCCACATCTATCCCCAATCTGGAGAAAGCGTACCTTTATAATAATACCAATGGGGACGCCTTGTTTTATTTAGGAGAGAGCTACTTCTATACGGAAGATTATGATAATGCGAAAAAGATTTTTGCCCAGGTAATTGACGATTATCCCGGCACCAAAAAGGCAAGCAGCTCACAGACACACCTGGCAGAGATAAATAATGCGGGATAGTAAAGCTGCGTAACAGTTCAGCTTGTTATATCAAAAACGCTCATGTCCGGAAGGATAACTTATTGCATCAGGCACAGCTGCGTTTGGCAAAGGGGTTTGCCAGTGGAAAAGAAGTATATTACAAAAGAGAACAGACACAATGTTTGTTCTCTTTTTTTACAACAAATTGACTTTTGGAGGAATGGACATGGATGAGAATTTTAAGGTGATTGAAAATTATCTGATGGTCAGAATGCCGGAGGAGGTGGACCATCACAAATCGGTTTACATAAGTAAAACAGCCGATGATTACATCATGAGGGAGGGGGTGGGAAACGTAGTTTTTGACTTTGAGGACACCCGTTTTATGGACAGCTCCGGAATAGGGATTATTATAGGAAGATATAAGAAAATATCTTATTTTGGCGGAAAGGTGTTTGCAGTCAACGCGGACACAAGAATTAAGAGAACGCTGATGATATGCGGTTTACATAAAGTGATTGAAATTATGGAATAGCAGGAAAATAACATTGCATCCACAAACTTGGAATGCGCAAAAAAGCAGCGCGGAAATGAGGATAAATAATGGAAACAAGAAATGATACGGTTTTGAAAAATGAGATGGAGATAACATTTGACGCCATCTCCGTGAACGAAGCTTTTGCAAGGGTGGCGGTGGCGGCCTTTGTGACGCCGCTAAATCCCACCATGGAGGAGATTTCCGATATTAAGACTGCTGTCTCAGAGGCAGTGACCAATGCAATTATTCATGGCTATGATGTGGAATATGACAGGGGAAGGCGGAGAGAGGAAAAGAATCAGGTTTATCTGCACTGCACCATAGAGGATGATGTTTTAGAGGTGGAGGTTAAGGATACGGGAAAAGGGATTGAGAACATTGAGCAGGCTATGGAGCCTTTGTATACCACTAAGCCGGAGCTGGACAGGTCCGGAATGGGGTTTGCTTTTATGGAGGCTTTTATGGACGACCTGGAGGTGGAGTCTGCGCCCGGGTGGGGTACTGTTGTGGTGATGAAAAAAAAGCTGGGGACTACCTCATGGCTGGAACCAGAGGAATAGTCTATGATGGAAAACGCAGTACTAATCGAGAGAGCACGGGCAGGAGAAAAGGAAGCAAGAGAAGTACTGATAGAACAGAATCTGGGACTGGTGCATCATATTGTAAAGAGGTTTCTGGGAAGGGGCTATGAGGCGGAGGACTTATTCCAGATAGGGGTGATCGGACTGATAAAATCCATAGATAAATTTGACACAAACTATGATGTGAAATTCAGCACCTATGCGGTGCCTCTCATCACCGGGGAAATCAAACGGTTCCTTCGGGATGACGGTATGGTGAAAGTATCCCGGAGCCTGAAAGAAAACGGAATACGGGTGAAATATGCAAGGGAAAAGCTGGCAAACAGTTTAAACCGGGAGCCCACTCTTAATGAGGTGGCAAAGGAGACAGACCTGACCTGTGACGAGGTGGTTCTTGCCATGGAGGCCAATGTGCAGGTGGAATCCATTTATAAGTCGGTTTATCAAAACGATGGAAATGAGATTTTTATGGTGGACCAGTTAGCGGACGAAAAACGCAGCGAGCAGGAGAAGGTTCTGGACCATCTGGTGGTACATCAGCTGTTGACGGCGCTGCCCCAGAATGAGCAGACACTAATCCGGCTTCGCTATTATCAGGACAAGACCCAGACCGAGGTGGCCAAAGTGCTGGGAATCAGCCAGGTCCAGGTAAGCAGGATGGAGAAGCGGATTCTGCTGAGCATGCGGGAGAAGATTGCGGACGGGTAACCGTTCAGCTTTCGGCAAAGGAGCCGGATTTTTGAGGCTGCCGCGCTTTCTTACGGACTTTTCAGCAAGTGCAAAGTCCTAGGCTGAACTGTTACTTCGGCTTCACTGTTACACAGACAGGGACTGTTCTTTTTAGCAGAAAAATGATATACTTCACAGAGAAGTTGCGATGAATACGTTGTAAGTTCGTGGTGAAAATTTGGGTGAAAAGGATGACGGCGTATATTGCTTTTCCCGTAACAAATTTGTAGGTTGTTGGCAAAAATGAGAGATTATAATGATTGTTTACAGTAAGAGAAAGGGGTGAGTGTGATAGAAAACAGGAATATGGCAGGACGGGGGAAGGTATTACTGTTTCATTTCGAAGATAAGGCCCAGCTGCAGGCGGTGCAGATGGCGCTTTTTCTGGCACAGGTGCAGTGCAGGATCGTGTCAAGGCAGGAGTATGGGCTGCCCCTTAAAATGCTGGCCGGGGATCAAACGCCATCTCACTCCGCGGGCCGGCTTATTGATGAAAAGCTCCCGGCTGCCGCATCGGCTTACAGGGGACAGGAGCTGCCCGGACAAATGATGGTATTTGCAGGGCTTAGGGAGGAGCAGCTTTCCGGCCTTTTATCCCTTCTCCGCTCAAATCCGGCCTGTGGGAAGATTCCTTACAAGGCTGTACTTACGCCCAGCAATCAGGAGTGGAGCGGCTTTACTCTTTTTGCGGAACTGGAGAAGGAACATGCGGCAATGACATTGGCGGCCGGAAAGAAAGGATGAAAGGAAATAAGAAACGGTATGAGAAGAAAGGACAGAGAGATAAAAGAGTTTGATGAAATTGTGAAGGTGATGGAAAAGTGCCAGGTGTGCAGGCTGGCCTTACATGATGAGGAATATCCGTATATTCTGCCCCTCAATTTCGGCATGGAGTTGGAAGAAGGCAAAATTGTTCTCTACTTTCATGGGGCTTTGGAAGGGAAAAAGTATGATTTGATTGCCGCAGATAACAGAGCGGGATTTGAGATGGACTGTGAAACCCGGCTGGTTACCACTCCGGAGGATGGAAACTGTACTATGGAATATGAGAGCGTGGTTGGCTGGGGCCGGGTGGAGCTGGTGCCGGATGAGGAAAAGGAGCGGGGACTGGATATTTTAATGAAGCATTATCATAAGGAAGACTTTCCTTATAATAAGGCGATTATGCCGAGGACGCAGGTGTTTAAGCTGACGGTGGAGGCATGTACGGGGAAAAGGCGGATGAAAGCATAGCTCTGAATGTTGCTTGCGAGAATGAAGGGAGCCCACGCATGAACTCCTTTGGCTGCGGGCATCGCAAGTTTCCGCAGTGCAACCACTGTACTAAATGTATCATTTAAAAAGAAATGTCAAGTTATTGACAACCATTATTATAATGGTTATAATAATGGTTAGCAAAACGGAGGGACTTATGAACAATTCTGCCGATATCCGCAAAGAAAATAAAAAATCCATCTATCGCATTATGCTGGACGGCAGACAATACACCAAGCAGCAGTTGTCTATGCAAACCGGTTTAAGTGCGGCTACCTGTAATACGCTGCTCAATGATATGCAGATACAGGGTATAGTCAGAGGAGAGGACAGGCTGGTCGGGGAGGTGGGAAGGAGATCCGTTCTTTATCAGATTAAGGATGAACACGAGAGCTACCTTGCAATTCACTTTTATATGGAACAGGGAAATAAACTGGTTGAGTCAATTGTGTTTTCAGCTGTTGGAAGGATTCTTGCCCAAAAAAGAGCAGTGTATGAGCAGGTTGATTATAAGCAGCTGGAGCAAATTATTGGAGGAATTGCAGAGGACAATCCGGGTCTTGCCCAGATTATTGTTGGAACCCCAAGCATAGCGGAAAATGGCATCATAAAGCACTGCGATATTCCTGAGCTGGAAAACGTGCCCTTGAAAGCCTGTCTGGAAAAAAAGTTTGGAATTGCTGTGGCTATGGAAAATGATATGCATCATAAAGCTTACGGATATTGTAAAAAAGGGGACAGTGAGGATGAAGTAGTCACGCTGGGGTATTTTTCAAGCCATATTCTTCCGGGTACAGCTACAATCCACAGAGGTACTATCATAAGAGGAGCGAACGGCTTTGCCGGTATGACTGGTTTTTTACCCTATGATATGAGCCGGGAGGAAGTCATTGCAATGTTAAAGCCGGGGACCTGCATTCCCTTCATTGCAGAGTCACTGTGTGCAATTATTGTGCTTTTAAATCCGGGGAAGATTGTGCTGACCGGGGATTTGATCAACGAGGATATGCTCAAGGCAGTCAGGGAGAAGTGTGAAACCTATATTCCCAAAGAATATATGCCCCAGCTTCTGATAGAGGACAGCTTTGATAAGTATTATTACGAAGGGATGTTCCAGTTGGCTGTAGACAGAAAAGAAATTTAAAATATGGAATGAAAAAATACTATATATAAAGAAAGGGATAAAGCTTATGGAATTCAATGTAAACAATCTGGAATGGACAAGAGAACCTGAAAATTATGTTGTGGAGAAGGACCAAATTACCATAACTACAAAACCGGGAACTGACCTCTGGCAGAGAACCTATTATGGTTTTCAGAACGACAACGCCCCTGTTCTGCAAATGCGCACAACAGAAAAATATTTTTCTTTTGTGGTAAAAACAGAGTTTGCAAGCAAACGCCGCTTTGACCAGTGTGGTATTGTTATGTATCTGGACAGTGAAAATTGGTTAAAGGCGTCTATTGAATATGAAAACAGCGATTACCAGCGGCTGGGTAGTGTGGTCACAAACCACGGCTATTCAGACTGGGCGACCACAGATATTCCGGCTTCCGTTAAATCCATGTGGTACCGGTTAAGCCGCCGGGAATCGGATTATTGTATCGAATGTTCGGAAGATGGGACTACCTTTAAACAGATGCGTATCTGCCATATGTGGGAAGGCGCGGAGGAAATCCGCTTCGGCATTTATGCCTGCTCACCGGAGGAATCTTCTTTTGAAGCAGTCTTTTCCGGTATGGAGCTTATGGAATGTAAGTGGCTGGCACATAAGTAGAAATGTGTAATAGTTCGGCTCAGGACTTTGCACTTGCTGCAAAGTCCGTGAGAATGAATGATGGCTGGAAAAATCCGGCCCCTTTGGCGAAGGTAAATTTTATCAATAAGCTGACACGCGGAGCATGGCAGCGTTTGATGGATTGGATGTCGTAGCTATGAAGCCGAAGGTTGAATAGCTATAGAATTATGGCAGACCGGACAGGATTGCGGCTACAAACAACGGAGGTGTATTCGGGTGACAAATAAAGAGTTGGTGGAAAGATTTTTTATAGAAGGGTATGTTCGCCACAACTATGATTTTTTGATGGAGTACATGGCGGAAGATTATCTGGATCACAGTCCTTGTGCCGCCAGAAGTAACAGAGAGTGTGTGGATGTCCTCAAAAATACGGAAAAGACCTTTTCCTGTATGCAGGTGGATATACGGGATTTGATTGAGGAGGACGGCAAGGTGTCTGCGCGGATATATTTTACCGGTATTCACAGTGGTGAAGCATTTGGAATTGCGCCTACTGGGAGGAAAGTCAGCTTCGAAGCATTGGAGACCTTCCGCATAGAAGGCGGACGTATAGTGGAATCCTGGGGATACTGGCCAGATGCAGTTATAAAGGAATATTTGATACAATAATTATGGTAAAGTGCTATGATTTAAAAATATCTTGTATAATGCAAATAGATAAACAAAAGTATCTGGCGTAACAATATTTGGAGGTAAACAAATGGCGGTTACAGTGAATATTTATTACAGCGGCGTAAATGGGAATGCAAGGAAATTTGCGGAGGAAATGGTTTCAAGCGGAGTGGTCGGTGATATTCGGGCAGAGGAGGGAAATATAAAATATGAATATTTTTTCCCAATGGACGATGCGGAAACCGTGCTTTTGATTGACAGCTGGAAGGACCAGCATGCAATTGACGTCCATCACGCCTCACCCATGATGGAGAAGATTACCCGGCTTCGGGAAAAATATGATTTGCACATGAAGGTGGAGAGATATGTTTCCGACGAAGATGGAGTCCCGGAGTCGGATAAGGCGTTTATAAAAGAATAAAAGGTAAGAGGCGTAGGGTTAGTCGGACAATATTTTTATTGCGATTTCCTTTGCCAGGGTGCTGGATACATTTTTATCGGCCGTTTCGCCTAAATATACGCAAAAGTAAATTCTGCTGTCCATAGTATCTGCAAATCCTGTAAACCACGAATCGACAACGATACCCTGCGCCTTTCCCATGCCTGTTTTTCCATAGATTACAATCCCGTCGCTGCTTTGTTCCTCCAGCAGCATGACAGCTTCTAACTGGCTGATGGTTTCTTCCGAATAGTCCGTGTCATTGCCAAAAATGCGCGCCATTACCTCTACCTGCTCCTTCGGAGAAATCAGCAATGACGATTCAATCCAAAAACCTGTTAACGCCGGATTGCTGTTGTTTGTATTAAGGTGTCCCTCCCAATCGGAGATATCATAATTGCCGTATTGAAGATTTGTCAATTCCTGTGTCATCACATCGACCCCGATTTCATCAATCATTTCCCGGTAATACCAGACGCAGGAAGAACGGAACGCATCAGGAAAGTCAATATCCTGATTCCATTTTTCATTCCAGAAGGTCTCACCACTCCATGTGCGCATGGAATTTTCCGGCTCAATGATTCCGTGCTCCAGCCCAATCAGGGAAGAAATAATTTTAAAAGTGGAACACGGCGAGCGTCTGTTAAGCGCCAGGTCACGCTGATATATCTGAAAATGGTTTGAGACCGGATTATAAATAACAGCTGTGCCATTGACACCATCAAAATAATCCGCCCAATCCATGTCCTCTGTAGTCGGCGGTGCAACAGCTTCCGGAACTTCCGGACCGGTATTCTTTGCTGCCTGAGGTCCCTTCTCCATATTCTCTGTTTCACTTACTTTTGCCTGGGAGTCTGGTTCCGGCTCTAATTCTAATTCTGACTCCGGTTCTAATTCCGATTCCGGTTCGAGAATTGATTCTAATTCGGATTCCTGTATTGCCATGGATTGCTCATTAAACACATGATTATCGGAGCAACCGCACAGAGTAAAAAGCAGCGTCAATAAAACACTGATAGAAACAGAATATAGAATACTTAATCTTCGCATAATTTTTCCCGGAATATTTCCCATGATTTATCGCTTCCTAATTATTATGTCAAATCATTGACTCCTACAAACAGCGAGCCAAGTGACGGCTTAAAATCAACCTCCAATTGATTTAGGCATTTGCCCAACTGCCACTCACTGCCCGTCGAACATGGAGGCATGCTCTGTCGCTCATGTTCATTTTATTATAATACAAGAACCCAGCCTTATGCAATTTCGTTTTCTGCCCTTGGACGGCCGAATATTTTCTCATGCAGCGCGGAAGGCAGGCGTAGGTGTGAAAAGTAACCAAGTATGATGACTGGAAATATATACAAAAAATGGATATGATTTTTGTAGAGGGTTATGTATTTAACCTTTGAAAAGCAAATATGGTTTGATTATACTGATAACAGCTTAGCCAGTGCTGCCTGCCAAAACGCACTCACGGCATTTGTGATTGCGTTTGGTCATAAGGGGCAGTCAAACAGACAGAACAGACAGGAAGTGAGAACAATCGAAAAGGAACGAATCAGAATCGCCGACCTGGCAAAGGAGCTGGGCCTGAGCACGGCGACAGTGTCAAACGTGATTCACGGGAAGACAAAGAAGATTTCCGACGAAACCGTCAAACGGGTTCAGGAGCTTATCGAAAAAAGAGGTTATATGCCAGGCATGGCGGACATATTACTGGCCCAGAATGATTCTAAAATTATCGGTGTCGTGATAAAAGAACATCCTAAATATGGAGGGCATGTCCTAGAGGACGGTTTTGTATCGGCTTCTTTAAATTCTCTTTTAAAGGAAATGGACAGGGCCGGCTATTTTATGATGGTAAAGGCGGCGGAAGGCTGGGATGAAATTGCCCGTTTCGCGTCCATGTGGAATATGGAGGGGCTGGTGCTCATGGGATTCTGCGAACAGGATTATAAGAAGCTGCGGGAATCCATGCACATCCCCTTTGTGGTGTATGACGGGTATTTTCAGGAAACCGCCGGGATTTGCAACCTGACCATAGACCATTATGATGGTGGATACCAGGCGGGAAGCTACCTGAAAAGTATGGGACATAAAAAGGTTCTGTGTATTTCGGATAACCTTACCTGCATGGATTTGGAACGGATAAAGGGCTGCGAGGCGGCTCTGGGAAAAGAGGCGGTGGGCTTTATGCAGATTCCCATAGAAGCAAAGGAACGAATGCTTTTTTATCAGGAAAATATAGGGGCGATTTTAAAGTATACGGCTGTTTTTGCGGTATCGGATTTTTATGGGGTGGAGTTGATTCATCATTTACAGGAAAAGGGAATTGGCGTGCCGGAGGCACTTTCCGTGGTGGGATTTGACGACAGCGCTTTATGTAATTATTGCTGGCCCTCCCTGACCACCATCAGACAGGATCCGGATGAGAGAGCCCAAAGGGCAATTTCGCTCCTGAAGAATCTGAAGGCAGGAAGGGAAGAAAACAGGGTGGTAAAATTGCCGGTTTCTCTTGTTGAACGAAAAAGCGTAAGGAATTTAAGATTGGGACCGCAGTTCCTATGAGTATGCCGATAGGAAACCTAGCATAGAACGCTTTAAAAATGGAGGAAAAATGAATCAGGTACTCAGCGTCAATGATAAGGAATATATAATTTTAAAGCTGCTGGGCAAGGGAAAGGGTGGCTACTCTTATCTTGCCACGGAGAAACGCAATTCCGAAAAAAGGGTGGTGGTAAAGCAGATTCATCACGAGCCCTGTGACTATTACCATTTTGGCAATAAAATGGAAGCTGAAATCTACGCCTACAGGCGGCTCGAGGGTATCGGCATACGGATGCCGAAGCTGATAGACGCGGATATGGAAACGGAGCGGATTGTAAAGGAATATATAGAGGGAAAAACTGTCTATGAGATGGTTTTGCAGGATGAACTCCCGGAGGAATGCTTAAGGCAGATAAAGGAGATGTGCGCTCTGCTTTATCCGGCGCACACGAATATTGACTATTATCCCACAAATTTTGTATTGCAAAATGGGAAACTGTATTATGTGGATTATGAATGCAACGAGTATATGGAGGAGTGGAATTTTGAAAACTGGGGCGTAAAGTATTGGACGAAGGAACAAGGGGCTGACCCTGTCCTATGACTTTTTAAATCCCATGGATGCAAAAAGGATTTTTCTTCGGAAGATGAGGCTGTGTCTGCACTGCATCCACAAACTTTCAAGCATTCATGCTTGTATGTGCAAAAAAGCAGCGCAGAAATGAGGGAAATTATGGAAAGAAAAATCGTGTTAAAGGATGATATCGTCAAAGCGTTAAAAGAAGTTGGCGTATGCCCCGGGCAGGCAATTATGGTACACACTTCTTTAAGCAATCTGGGATTTGTGTGCGGCGGAGCCCAGGTGGTGATTGAGGCATTACTTGAGAGCGTGGGAGAAAAGGGCACCATTATGATGCCCGCCCAGTCCTGGAAAAACCTGGACCCGGAGAGCGGCGTACACTGGGAGGAGCCAAAGGAGTGGTGGCAGCTGATACGGGACAATTGGCCTGCATATAATAAGGAAATAACGCCAACCAATACCATGGGAGCTGTAGCGGAAATGTTCAGAAGATGGCCGGGCGCGGTGCGCAGCGACCATCCCGCCCGCTCTGTGGCGGCCTATGGAAAATACGCAGAATATCTGACGGAAAATCATGATTTATCCAATATCTTCGGGGATGGAGCCCCCATTGGAAGGCTGTATGAGCTGGATGGATATGTGCTGCTGATTGGCGTAGGGTATGATAAAAACACATCCCTCCATCTGGCGGACGCAAGAGCGGAGTATCCGGGTAAGCATTTGGTAACGGAATACAGCGCCATTATGATAAACGGAAGGCGGCAATGGGTAGCTTATGAGACCCTGCATGTGGATGGAGAGGATTTTGAAAGGATTGGCGCGGCTTTTGCGCTGAGGGGAAAGGTGACAAGCGCCTCCCTTGGAAATGGATGCATCCGTCTGATGCGCCAGCGGGAGCTGGTGGACTTTGCCGTGGAGTGGATGGAGAGAGAACGGCATTGAAAAATTCTAATTTTTAAAGCCCTGTCAAGTCTTATTTTGAACTATTTTTTACAATTCGGGCCGGATTTTAACAATTCGTGCCACACCCATGGAAAAACTGTCAAAAATCCGTATACTGAAAATTAACTTCTATATTATGTGACAGGATTTTTAAGAAAGAGGACAGGACATGGGAAAAAACAGGAAAATTTTGGGGGCAAAAAGAGAGGAAAGCTAAGGTGCGGCGCAAGTATGCTGGTGGCGGCGGTTCTGCTGTTAAGCGCACTGCCATTTGCCGGCTTAACGTCGGCAGCATCTGAGAATAATCCTTCTTCCGAAAGAAATAGCGCATATAACATGAACGGCGCCAACGTGGCAGCAGCACTGTTTAGAAGGAGGAAGAAACATTAAAAAAGGGCTACCGCAGTTATAATGATAGATACAGGATATGGAGAATAGGCATTTCCATATCCTGTATAAAATCATTGACTGTGGCAGCCTTAATATTTTCGGAGTCTGGTCATTAAACCGACTCTCCGGCAAACATTTTAAAATATTCCTGGGCTTTCTGAAAAGATACGCCAAGCTTGTTCTGCAGCTTGTCAAGAATATCGTTTTGGGAAAGCCCAAGGTCAAGCCCGACTTCAACGATGCCTTCCGCTCTGTCTCCCGCTCTGCCTTTTATTTCACCCTCTTTTGCAATTTCATCAAAAAAAGTACACATAGCGACATCTCCTTTCCCAGATAGTAAATTGTAATCAATTTTACAGTTTGTTGCGCCTGCCACTGTCATGACGACCGTATTATCTACCTCATGTTCTTTTGCATATTTTATGACATTTTCCTTTCGCTGTCATCGGATAAAACATAGTTTGTAATTTTCACATATTTACGGTACAATATAAGAAATATTTTGTAAAAAAAGCCCATGGTGTATTTATAATGAAGATACAGGTTAAAAACACATGTCAAAGGAGTAAATTTTAATGGAAAAAAGTGAGAAAAAGCGCCTTAAAATTTTATTTGTCGGCAACAGTCACACCTATTTTAACGACATGCCGTCAATAGTAGCATCAAAGGCCGGGCAGTGCGGCATAGAATGTGACGTTACAATGATTGCCCATGGAGGATGGTTCCTGGCACAGCACGTGGAGGAACCGGACGTGAAATTTAATATTAAATATGGAAGTTATGATTATGTGGTGCTTCAGGAGCATTCCCACCCCTTTGGCCCGGAGGAAAAGCTTTATGAGGCAGTCCGTACATTGAATCAGTGGATTCGGGAGGCGGGAAGCATTCCGGTGATTTACTCCACCTGGGCAAAGAAGGACGAGGAGTCCGAGCAGGCGAGAATGAATGCCGCCTTTGAAAAAATAACGGAGGAAATCGGGGGCATCCTTGCGCCGGTAGGGCAGAATTGGTGGGCACAGGTAAAAGGCCGACCGGAAACAGACCTGTATTATGAGGATGGCGCCCATGCCTCCGGGCATGGTTCCGCCTATGCGGCGGACGTTATATGGAAGTCAATTTATGCAGATTTGCAAAAGGCCTGAGGGTATATGCCCGAATGGGGCGCGGTTTATTTGCGAATACAGGGAAAAAGAGGCGAAATCAACAAATTTGTGCCGACCATTCAAATTTGCGAGTCGTGGGCAACATGGAGGATTAGATTGATATGTCAGATGTAAGAATTTTGGAAATCAAGCAGAGTGTCTTTGCGGACAATGATAAACAGGCCGACGAGCTGCGCCGGGAGCTAAAGGCGAAAGGCGTATTTCTCTTAAACCTGATGTCGTCCCCGGGCTCCGGGAAAACCAGCACCTTAATGCAGACGATTGCAGCTATCGGCGATAAGGTAAAAATCGGTGTGATGGAGGCAGATATTGACTCAGATGTGGATGCCAAAACCATAGCCGGGTCCGGTGCCAAGGTAATTCAACTGCACACCGGCGGTATGTGCCACCTGGATGCGGCCATGACCAGACAGGGCCTTGAGGGCCTTGAGACCGGGGACGTGGAGCTGGCGATTCTTGAAAATGTGGGGAACCTGGTGTGTCCCGCGGAGTTTGACACAGGCGCGTCTAAAAATGCAATGATTCTGTCCGTGCCGGAGGGGGACGATAAGCCATTAAAATATCCGCTGATGTTTTCTATCTGCGACGTGGTACTGATTAATAAAATTGATGTGCTGCCCTACTTTGACTTTGATATGGAAAAATGTATTGAGAATATTCATATGAGAAACCCAAATGCAAAGGTGATTCCCATTTGCGCGAAAACCGGCGAGGGAA
The DNA here is from genome assembly GCA_910585075.1 of uncultured Lachnospiraceae bacterium. Classification (GTDB taxonomy): domain Bacteria; phylum Bacillota; class Clostridia; order Lachnospirales; family Lachnospiraceae; genus Suilimivivens. The sequence continues at coordinate 28,978 of CAJUED010000023.1, read as the reverse complement.
TTGATGAGTGGACAAACTGGCTGCTTGAGCAGAGGGAAATTTGGATAAAGGAAGCGGAATTAAGTAATTAAAGGCAATGCAGAAAACGGACAAGTCTTTTGTATAAGTATTTACACGAAAATGATTAAAGATTGTACTATCAACAAATTTGTACTTATGTCCCAATTTGCATGAATACAGCGAACACGGTATCGCAGGAAAAGACTGTGATATGCAGGAGGTATGGGTATGGAGAAAAAACTGGACAAGGAACTGTATCCGGATTATGTCTATCCGGAGCATCAGGCGGATCACAATGGACCGCCGAGAGAAAGCATTTTAAAGCTGGGGAAAATGATAACGGACAGGATTCCCCAGAAGCTGGGCATCAAAAAGATTACCCAGGACGATCCGGAATATTGGGGGCTTGCAGGAGTCCTCACCGACGAGGAAGCGGAAATTGCCCTGAAAATGGGTGTGCGCAAGCCAAAGACCTTAGAGGAGATGGTGAAGCTTACCGGAATATCCAAAGAGGAATTGGAACCTAAGCTTACACAAATGTCCATCAAAGGGATTCTGGAGTACAACTGGGAAAATCCAAAACATGAAAAACAGTACGTGCTGCCCATGTTCGTGCCCGGCAGCGGGGAATTTTTTAACATGAACAGTAAGATTGTGGAGGAGCACCCGGAGGTGACCCTGTTTTTTGAACATATGTCAAGGCTGCCCCTTGAGCATGTGACTCCTTTTGTGGGGGAGGGCGGCAACGGCATAGGTATGCACGTGATTCCGGTGGAAAAAGCAATCGAGATGGAAAGTGAGTCCATTGATTTGGAGCATATTTCCTACTGGTTATCCAAATATGAGGGCAAGTATGCGGCAAGTCCCTGCTCCTGCCGCCGTTCCAGGCTGGTTCACGACGAGGGCTGCGCAGACGACCCGGAGGGCTGGTGTATTGCGGTGGGAGATATGGCGGACTATGTGGTGGAGACCCAGAAGGACGGCCGTTACATAGATAAGGAGGAAGCGCTGGCAATCTTCAAGCAGGCCGAGGACAACGGTTTTGTGCACCAGATTACCAACATTGACGGCGCCAACAAGATTTTTGCCATCTGCAACTGCAACGTAAATGTGTGTTATGCGCTGCGTACCTCCCAGCTTTTTAACACCCCCAATATGTCCCGCTCTGCTTATGTGGCAAGGGTGGATAAATCCAAGTGTGTTGCCTGTGGCAAGTGCGTGGAGGCCTGTCCTGCCGGCGCTGTGAAGCTGGGACAGAAATTATGCAAAAAGGACGGCAGTGAGGTGGATTATCCTAAGATGCCCCTTCCAACGGAGCAGAAGTGGGGAGAACATATGTGGACCCACAATTACAGGGATGTGAACAGAATCAACTGCTACGACACAGGGACATCCCCCTGTAAAACGGCCTGCCCCGCCCACATTGCCATTCAGGGTTATCTGCAGCTTGCAAAGGAAGGGCGGTATCAGGAGGCCCTTGCACTGATCAAAAAGGACAATCCTCTGCCCGCAATCTGCGGCCGCATCTGTAACCGCCGCTGTGAGGATGCCTGCACGAGGGCAACTTTGGACGAGGCTGTTGCAATTGACGCGGTAAAACGGTTTGTGGCGGAACAGGATTTGAAGGCGGAGACAAGGTACATTCCGAAGCCTACGGTGCCTTCTTTGAAGGGAAGTTTTGAAGAAAAGATTGCCATTATCGGTTCGGGGCCTGCAGGTCTTTCCTGTGCCTATTATCT
>CAJUED010000023.1:0-27229 GCA_910585075.1 uncultured Lachnospiraceae bacterium | reverse complement strand
CTGGCGGAGAAAGGCTATAAGCCAACCATTTTTGAAAAGAGTGCTTTGCCGGGCGGTATGCTGACTTACGGAATTCCTTCCTACAAGCTGGAGCGGGATTTGATCCAGGCGGAAATTGATGTGATTAAGGCCATGGGCGTAGAGATAAAATGCGGCGTTGAGGTTGGAAAGGACGTGACGATACAGCAGCTCCGGGAACAGGGCTACAAGGGATTTTATGTGGCTATCGGCTGTCAGGGCGGAAAGAAGGCCGGAGTTCCCGGGGAGGATGCGGAAGGTGTTTACACTGCAGTGGAGTTTCTGAAGGAAGTTGGTGAAAAGGAAGCCTTTGACCTTGGCGGAGACGTGATCGTGATTGGAGGTGGCAATGTTGCCATAGATGCGGCCAGAACCAGCACCCGCTGCGGCAATGGAAAGGTGTCCATGTTTTGTCTGGAGAGCAGGGACGAGATGCCTGCAAGCAGAGAGGAAATTTTAGAAGCAACAGAGGAACATGTTGCCATAGAAAACGGCTGGGGGCCTAAGGAAATTCTTACGGAAAACGGCCGGGTAACAGGAGTTTTGTTCAAGAGATGCACCGGAGTTTATGATGCGCAGGATAGATTTTCACCGGTTTATGACGAAAATGATACCATGTCGGTTTCATGCCAGGCAGTGATTTTCAGCGTAGGACAGAGCATCCTGTGGGGTGACCTTTTGAAAGATACCAAAGTGGAGCTTCGTCCAAATGGCGGCGCCATAGCGGATAAGCTTACTTACCAGAGCGCCGAACCGGATATTTTCGTGGGCGGTGATGTTTACACAGGGCCTAAATTTGCCATAGACGCTATTGCGGCAGGCCGTGAGGGTGCAATTTCCCTTCATCGTTTTGTCCATGAACACTGTACTTTGACTATTGGCAGAAACAGACGGGATTTCATAGAGCTGGATAAGGACGATATTTTTATTGCAAGCTATGACAACACCGACCGGCAGAGACCGGAGCGGGCAGAGAATGCTCAGGCGGCATCCTTCCGAGACCTGTCCCATACGCTGACAGAGGAACAGGTGAAGGCGGAAACCGCAAGATGCCTTGGCTGCGGCGCATCCGTGGTGGATGAAAACAAGTGTATCGGCTGCGGTGTGTGCACCACAAAATGTGTCTTTGACGCTATCACCCTTCACAGAGAACATCCCGGATGCTCGGAGATGGTGAAATCCGAGGATAAGTTGAAATACGTGCTGCCCAACATGATTAAGCAGTCCATAAAATTGACATTTGCGCCAAAGAAATAGCGTACTACAGTATATAAGTGGAGGGAATGATGCACGAGCTGGGAGTTGTTTTTCATATTATGGACAGTGTGGAGAAGGTTGCTGCGGAAAACCAGGTGCAGGGCATCAACAAGGTAATCTTGGAGCTTGGCGAGGTGTCCACCGTGCTTGAGCCCTATCTGCAAAGCTGCTGGAAGTGGGCAGCCGAGAAAAGGGAGCTTTTTACGGAGGCAGAGCTGGTGGTTTTAAAGCTGCCCGCCCTGACCTACTGTGAAAACTGTAAACAGACCTATCCCACTGTTGAGTACGGGAAAATTTGTCCCCACTGCCAAAGCCCGGATACATGGCTTTTACAGGGGAATGAATTTAATATAAAAGAAATAGAAGTATATTAGAGGGAGGGAAAAGTATGATTTTTCAAATTTATGATGGAAGAACCGGCTGGCAGCTGCTTGGCTGGGTGATGGTGTTTGTGGGGCTGATTGCAATCAATGAAATTGCCCGCCGCACAAAAGCAGGAGGAATGGCATGTTTCTTTGCACTTCCTGCGGTGCTCACCGTTTATTTCATTGCCATTTATGTGGGAGCGGCGAGAGGCGCCGACTGGGCCTTAAACAACCAGACCTACGTACATATGAACAGCTGGTTCCACTATGCAAAGCTCTATGCGGCTCTTGCGGGATGTATTGGTTTTATGATTCTGAAATACCATTGGGGCGGCCTTGGAAAATCCCATGGCTTTAAAGTGTTCCCATTTGTGATTGTGGCAATCAACATTTTAATCGCAGTGGTATCTGATTTTGAGTCCGTAATCCGTGCCGGTTCCATAGCGGGTGGCTGGTGGAAGTCCTCAGAGGGCGTATGGCTTTACGGCGGTTGGTGGAACATTTTAAACGGCATTGCCGGGCTGCTTAATATCTTCTGCATGACCGGTTGGTGGGGAATTTATTCCTCCAAGGATAAAAAGGATATGCTCTGGCCGGATATGACCTGGTGCTTTATCTTAGCTTATGATATCTGGAATTTCCAGTATACATACTTAAATCTGCCCACTCATTCCTGGTACTGTGGTTTCGCACTTCTGCTTGCGCCCACTGTGGCAAATGCACTGTGGAACAAAGGCGGATGGATCCAGAACCGGGCCAACACCCTTGCACTGTGGTGCATGTTCGCCCAGGTGTTCCCACTGTTCCAGGATGCAAGCCGTTTTACCACAGTATCTTCTGTGTATGGCGCAGGTGGAGCGGCAGCAGCATTTGGAGAGGCTATGCCAACTGTGGCTAACCCTACGGCTCAGGGAATTATTTCTGTGATTTCTATTGTGGTAAATCTGGTGGTGTTCCTGGCAATTTTAAGGAGAGCCAAGGTGCAGCAGAAGAATCCCTATACTAACGAAATTTTTACGGATCAGAAGGATTTCAAGCTGGCAATGGACAGAGCGGAGTAAGAATTTGTTGCAGATAACCTTAGAGAAAAGTATGGATGGAAGTGGGGGCGTGGCCTCCACTTCCTGTTTTCATGAATGAAGTGAAGCTGTATTGTGGGCAATAGGAATCTTTGATATGATATAATAAAAATGATGCTGTAAGGTTTATGGAGGGTACGCGAATGCGGAAGATTGAAAAATGGGGACTTTTTGAAGTGCAATGTAAGGGGAAAAGTGATGGAAATCCTTTTCGGGATTATGTTATGCAAGTCACATTTGCGGGAGAAAAGGAACGGATAACCGTAAATGGATTTTATGACGGGGAGGGCGTGTATAAGGCCAGGTTTATGCCATCCTATGAGGGAATTTATACTTACACGATTCAGGGGAATTTTGCGGACAAGGATAAAATTGAGAATGCGGAGGGCTCCTTTGAAGTGACGGCCCCGGCCGGGAATAACCACGGCCCTGTGGTGGTGGCGGATAAGGTACATTTGGCTTACGCCGACGGAACGCCTTATTTTTCCATAGGGACAACCTGTTATGCCTGGGCAAACCAGCCCATGGAAAGACAGGAGCAGACGCTGCAGACCTTAGGTGACAGTCCTTTTAACAAAATCAGATTCTGCTTTTTCCCTAAATTTTACGAATTCAATCAAAAGGAACCCCTGACCTATCCTTTTGAGCGTGGAAACGGGGAAGGGCTGGACGCAGAGCTTGTGGAAAAAGAGAAAAACTGCAGAATGCTGTTCCCTGGCATGAAGGAGACGGAGCAGGATTACAATTTTAATTACACAAGGCCCAACGTGGAACATTTTAAACGATTTGATGTGCGGATTGCCCAGCTTATGGAGATGGGAATAGAGGCGGATATGATTCTCATGCATCCTTATGATAAGTGGGGACTTAACGAGATGGATAAAGACGCCTGCGACTGGTACCTTAGGTATGTGGTGGCAAGATACGGCGCATACCGGAATGTGTGGTGGTCTCTGTCAAATGAGTTTGATTTTATCCGGGTAAAAACGTTGGAGGATTGGGAGCGCTACGGACAGGTGGTGTCCGGAAATGACCCCTTCCACAGACTGCTTTCCGTCCATAACGGCGGTCCAAATTATGACTTTTCCAAAGACTGGGTAACCCACTGCTCCCTGCAGAGAGTGGATTTTTACAGGACAACCGAGGATACGGACCTATTCCTTGCCAAATACGAAAAGCCTGTGGTGTGGGATGAAATCTGCTATGAGGGTAACATTGGACTGGGCTGGGGAAATATTACCGGTCAGGAGCTGGTCAGAAGATTCTGGGAAGCCTTCCTGCGGGGCGGACACTGCGGACACGGCGAAACCTTTATGGATCCGGAGGATATTCTCTGGTGGTCTCACGGCGGCGTTTTAAAAGGAGAGAGCCCGGCAAGGCTTAAGTTCCTTTTGGATATCTTAAAAGAAGTTCCCGGCGGATACTTAACCAAAGGGAAAGGCTTGTTTGACGAGGTGGTGGGATACGCGGGAGGCCATGTGGGAGAAGGCATGGGAACCTGTTACGATTATTCTCTGCATTATCTTGGAATCTGCCAGCCCACATACCGCCCGGTGATTCTGCCGGATGCTGCGGACTATGAGGTGGAAGTGATTGACACCTGGAATATGACAATCACATCTCTTGGGGTGATGCGGGGGTATCACCAGGTGGAAATGCCGGGGAGGCAGTATATGGCGCTGCGGATTCGGAAGGTAGAATAAGGAATATAGTTTCAGGGATAAAAAGAGAAGTGTGCGGCCGGCCAATATTCCAAATGCATATGGCCGGCCGTTTCGATATAATAAGCTAACTCTGAAGTATCAGGCCCATCGCGAAGCGATTTAGGATGGCCGGATACCGTAACAGTGAAGCAAGGTTGAACTGCGGCGCGTTTGATTAGTTAGGACAGAAATTTTCGAAAGAATTTATTTACAACCATATTTTAATCGTGCTATGATAAAAATACATTTTTAAGAGCATATTTTCTTTTAAGCATATCAGATAATTCCTAAATTCTAAGTTTCAGAAAATCCATGCTTTTATTCCAATTCATAATTCATTATAAGCAGGGGATACTGAAACGGTTCTCCTGTAAAAACAGCTGGTTTTTTAGACAGGATATTTTTATCCATAAAAGGCAGTGAGGCATAAGTAAGGAGGACAGGAAAAATGAAAGAAGTTAATGTACAACGCAACTACAAAGATACGGTATTCCGTATGTTATTCCGTGAAAAGCAAAATTTACTGAGCTTGTACAATGCGGTCAACAGGACGGCATATACAGATATAGAGAATCTGGAAATTACAACATTGGAAAATGCCGTTTATATGAACTATAAAAATGATATTTCCTTTGTGTTTGACTTTGAACTGATGCTTTATGAGCACCAATCCACAGTGAATCCCAATATGCCTTTGCGCGATTTAATTTATGTGACCAGAGTATTGCAGGGGCGGATTAAGGATAAAAATTTGTATAGCCAAATACGGATACAGATTCCGGCTCCTAAGTTTGTAGTCTTCTATAATGGAGCGGATTTTCAGCCTGAGAGGCAAACCCTAAGATTATCAGATGCATTTGAAAAGCAGATGGAAAAACCGGAACTTGAATTGACCGTATTGGTCTATAATATTAATCTGGGGCATAATACCGAACTTTTAGAGGCGTGTCAGTTGCTCAAGGAATATGCGCAGTTTGTGAAGCAGGTGAGGATATATGCAAAGGATATGCCTTTTCCTGCGGCAGTTGAAAGTGCAGTTGACTATTGTATTGAAAATGGAATTCTTGCAGATTTTCTGGCAAAGAACCGTGCGGAGGCGATAGCTGTGAGTATTTTTGAATATGATGAAGAAAAACATATGAAAAGTGAAAGGGAAGAATGGAGGAATATTGGAAGAAAGGAAGGACGAGAGGAAGGTCGTGAAGAAGTAATTCAAATATTACAAAAACTCATAGACAGTGGAGAAGCCGAAGAAGTGGAACGCCTGATTTCTGACCGTGAATACAGGGAAAGGTTATGGAAGGAAAACAATAATGGAAAATAAGCAGAGCAATCTAAACGGAGCAGGCCAAGCGGCTCTGCAAAGAGTGTTTTCATAACATTTTCACTGTTTTTCAAAACAAAACTCCTAACAGAATTTTGAGATATATTTTATAATAAAAGGCAAGAACTTATACGATATAAGCAGGTTTGGCGAGAGCAAGGCAGCTGTTTGTAAAGGACAGCCGTGTTTTATAAACCTGCTTATCCATTAACATTTTAAATGGAGGAGAAGGAGAATGCCTAAAATTACTTTTATGGGAGCCGGGAGCACAGTGTTTGCCCGGAATGTACTGGGAGACTGTATGTGTACCCCGGCACTGCAGAACAGTGAAATCGCACTTTATGACATTGACAAAAAGCGTCTTGAGGAATCGGAAATTATCTTAAGCGCAATCAACAAAAACACCAATGAGGGACGAGCGGTCATTAAAACATATCTTGGCGTGGAAAACCGTAAGGAAGCCCTTAGGGGAGCAGATTTTGTGGTCAATGCCATTCAGGTGGGAGGATATGACCCCTGTACAATCACCGACTTTGAGATACCGAAAAAATACGGCCTGCGCCAGACCATTGGTGATACCCTTGGGATTGGCGGTATCATGCGCGCACTGCGGACCATTCCGGTTCTTCGGGATTTTGCCGAGGATATGAATGAGGTTTGTCCGAACGCCTGGTTTTTGAATTATACCAATCCAATGGCCATGCTTTCCGGTTACATGCAGCGGTACACAAACGTAAAAACCGTAGGTCTCTGCCACAGTGTGCAGGTATGTTCCGAGCATCTCTTACAGGATCTTGGTATGGAGAACCTGCTGGAAGGCCGCAGGGAAGTGATTGCAGGTATCAATCATATGGCTTGGCTTTTGGAGATTTATGACAAGGACGGAAATGACTTGTATCCTGAAATCAAGAGACGTGCTTTGGAGAAGAATCAAACGGAAAAGCACAAGGACATGGTGCGTTACGAGTATATTCACCGTTTGGGATATTATTGTACGGAGTCCAGTGAACATAATGCGGAATACAATCCGTGGTTTATTAAGAGCAGACGCCCGGAGCTGATTGACGCCTACAACATTCCTTTGGATGAATATCCACGCCGCTGCATCGAGCAGATAGAGGGCTGGGAAAAGGAAAAAAATGATATCTTAAAGGATGGTAAAGTTACGCACGAGCGCTCCAAGGAATATGCGTCCTATATTATGGAGGCCATGGTGACCAACGTTCCTTATAAGATTGGCGGAAACGTATTAAATGAAGGATTGATTTCCAATCTGCCTGCGGATGCCTGTGTGGAGGTGCCTTGCCTGATTGACAATATGGGCGTACATCCCTGCAAGATAGGGCGGCTTCCGGTGCAGCTGGCGGCCATGAATATGACCAATATCGGCGCCCAGCTGATGACCATTGAAGCGGCTGTGACCAAAAAGAGAGAAGCCATTTATCAGGCCGCGCTTTTAGACCCTCACACTGCAGGGGAGCTGTCGGTAGATGAGATTGTGGCTATGTGCGACGAGCTGATTGAGGCTCATGGAGACTATATGAAGGAGTACCGTTAAAGGTATTTTTCGAAATATAAGCTTGTAAAGGGTGGTGCTGTCTGGCATCACCTTTTTGCTAATAAACTGCCTTGCGAAGCGTGGCAGCGTTTGATTAGCTTTCCAGCAGTCTTTTCAATAACAATTCTCTGTTATTCATAAACATTTCCGTCACCTGATAACTGTCTGTTTCTTCATACTCACAGGGGTGAACCCGCCCATCATCAAAGGTCAGGATCTGGGCGCCGGGGATTCCAAGCAGGATTGGAGAATGGGTCACAATGATAAATTGGGATTCCTGTCTTGCACATTCATATATTTCCACAAGGAGAGTTAATTGCCGCTGGGGAGACAGGGCCGCCTCAGGTTCGTCAAGCAGGTATAAGCCGTTTGGCTTTAGATGTCTTTGAGCAATGGCCAGGAAGCTTTCTCCATGGGATTTTTCATGGAGTTTTTGGGAGGGATGCTCGATGTCGGCGTATTCCTCCTCCTTGGTAGCCACGTTATAAAAGCTTTCCGCCCGCAGAAAATATCCCCATCCGGGTTTTTGGTATCCCTTTGTGAGCCTTATGGCATCGCAGAGCTCGGAGTGGCTGTCATGGGTTGAAAAACGGTAGTTTTTCGTTCCCCCTTCCGGATTGAATCCTGCCGCGATTGCAATGGCTTCCAGCATGGTGGATTTGCCGCTTCCGTTTTCACCTACGAAAAAGGTGATGGGAGCTGTAAAATCCAGCCGGTCTAAATTCCGGATGGATTCGATGGTTCTTAAATAGCTGTATTTTTGTATTTTGCTCCAATCAATGGATATGTTTTGAAGGAACAGACTGTTCATGGTTTTCCGCATTTCTGCGCTGCTTTTTTGCACATACAAGCATGAATGCTTGAAAGTTTGTGGTTGCAGCGCAGACACAAACTTGTGGGGTGAAAGATTTGAAAAATCTTTCACTCTAATCCCCCATGTTGTTGATGGGATATGCTGTGGACTGTAAATGTAAACAGTTTAACATAAAGAAAGATAGTTGTATATGGAATTTATTTACCATTATCCGCTGACAGGCTGTGCTGGCCTTAGAAGATGAGCAGCATCAGGCAGAGGGCGGTATGGAGCATCAACAGCTCTTATTGCTTTAAGGTAATAATGGTATGAAAAGTGAGCGTATCACTATTATAATACATCTGCATATCGCCATGATATTTGTCTACCACTTTACGAATGCTTTTTAGCCCAAATCCATGTCCGTTTTTATCAGTTTTGTTGGCGTTTAGTTGCCTGTCCTTACAGAGAAAAGGATTTTTTCTGCAGGAATTGATAACTGTAATTACAACAAATGATGTTTTTTCACGTCTGCCCGTATTGAGCTCTACAAAAGAATCAGGGATGATGCCTGCTGCCGCTATAGCATTATCCAGTAAATTGCAAAACAGAGAGGTAAGGTCATTGTCCGCGATAAAATCCGTTGTCCCACTTCGTATGTCGGCATGAAAAGTTATATGGCTGTCAGTGCAACGCTGCATATAGCGGCATAGGATGGAATTCAGCATTTCATGGTCACATAGTCTGGAAAATTCTTTCAGGTCTGGAGAAAGTACCAATTGCCGGATATAGGCGCTTATTTTAGCATACTCTTTTTGCTCATTCAGCAGGTCAATGGATTGCAGGTGCTTTTTTATGTCATGGATTAAAATACGCTGGTTTTCATTCTGTACATTCAACATTTTATAATATTGGGCTGAATCTGATTCTTTTTGAAGCAATAACTGTATTTCTGTAAATTCCATGTTTTTTTTCTGATGATACCGGTTGATTTCAAACATGAGCAGGTTTGCTGTCAGCAAAAGAACGGCACCCACGGCAACCATCCAGTCAAGTGACGATGGGAGGGAAACAGATTCGCCAATGCTTACGAAAGTAAACATAATAAAGATTGAGGTCAGGGGAATGAAAACAAGAAGAAAAACAGACTGATCATGCTGCTCTGCTTCATTCTTTGGGGTTTTCATCAGGTGCATCAATATATAGGTAACTGCAAAAAATATGAGTTTACTAAAAACCGAAAAAAATAAAAGATGATAAAACTCCCTGCCGTTATCAAGAAAGTGAGGGGCAAAGTGTTTGGTAATTCCATAAACAATTAATTCACTCATTGCCATGACAGCCGTCAGTATAGAAGAATGAAATAATGCTGTATACCAATTTAGATAACATTGTGTCACTAGGAAAATGAAATTCAGCAAAAAATATAAAATGATATTGATCCAAATAGATTCGGACAGTGACACGCAGAACAGGATAAAATATAAACCGCATAGTACGACAAGTTTTCTCCGCGGGATGTGTTTAGCAGGAAATAAATTGGAGGAGTATTGCCAGAGTATAATTGCTTCTACAAGAAAACTGAAAAAATAACAGATTGTATTTATCATTTGCTTTACCTCGTACTTTCCAAATAAAGGAGATAGGCTTCTTTAAATGCGCTGTATTTCCTTTTTGTCAGATAAGCAGATTGATTATCAGCCATATGAACAAGATTACGGTCAAAATCTGTGACATGTTCAAAATTGATAATGAAACTGCGATGTGTCTGGAAAAAACGGTTTTTAGGGAGAAGCTTTAGCCAATACTCCATATTGTGAATGGATTCAAAATCACACAGAGTGGTATGTACCGTAACTTTTCTGCCTTGTGCTTCTACTGCTATGACGGAAGATGCGGGCAGTGTATGCATACCCTGTTTCGTTTCAATCGGGATTTTTACTGTCATGGTGTTATACAGGTCAACCGCATCTTTCATATTACGGAAAAACCGTTGTTTATCCAAGGGCTTTGAAAGGTATCGGAATACACGGAACCGCATTGCCTCATCGAGATATTCGGCATAAGAAGTTACAATAAAAATAATAATATTATCATTTTTCTTTTTTAATTCATTTCCCACATAGATGCCATTCATTCCGGGCATTTCCACATCAAGAAATAAAATATCTTTTTCGCCTTTGTCCGAAAGCAGAGATTCTCCATCGGAAAAGCAGGAAAGTTCCGGGCATTTCACATCAATGTTTTCAAAAAAATCTTTTATATATTTCTGAAGCTGTTCAACTATCAGTACATCATCGTCACAGATGAGTATTCGCATTTTCGTACCTCGTTTCGTTTACTATATATTTGAATCCGTCTGCATTATACAATAAAGGTCAGGAGAATACAAAAGGATTGTATGAAAAGACATTTTTTAATGAATTTTGGGATATGCCCAAATAAAGGCCCAAATGGTCGTTTGATGCAGGAGGGATTGAAAATATGGTGGAAACAAAGATAATGAAATTGTTGTCGTTTTACCAGGACAACAATACAAAAAGGCTATTATGCTATTACAGAATGGAGGAACTTTAATGAAAAGACGATTGTGTTTTACGGGTATTGTTATTTTTTCTATGTTTTTATCTGGGTGTGGAAATGCAGGTCTGGGGCAGAATTCCGAAAGTAAAGCATCAGGCGTCCAAAATGAAACGGGTGTCGAAACGGACATCAAAATGGAGGAAGCTTATGTGGAAAACAATATATCTGATGAGAAAATCACTTTTCCGGCGAGTTATGACAATACTATAGAAAATGTTGATTTTAATATGGCTGTTATTGTTGATGCTGATGCAGGAGAGGAATTTCCAATTACTGCAAAAGCAAAAATGCAAAAAGTAAATGAAGAACAGGCATTTCAATTATTATTCAGCGGTAATGAAAATTGCGAAGTATACGGTTATGAGGAAAAAAACGAATATGGGGAAAAGGTAGATACGGCAACTTATGTCACGCCGGAGGAGACAACATTATCCTATGGCCCGCTTTCCAGCCAGATGTCATATATGCAAAGGGATTTGATGCCGTATATACGCAGCGCTTTTGTGCTTGACCCGGAAGACGAGCGATATAATGCAAATTTATATTCCACAGAAGAACAATTGTCGTTTATGACCCGTGAGGAAGCCTTTCAGATAATTGATAACGCATTAACAGAAGTGGAAATTGAGTCTATGTACGATTATACGGGATATGCCTTGGACTACAATTGTATGCAGTCGCAGGAATATCATGAAGATATGGACGGAGCTATTGACCGGGCAAACTATAAAAATAAATGGTCTGTCTCAGATGAAGGCTATTATTTTTGTATCAATCAAAAGTACGGAGGATTGCCTCTTTATCATGTGTATTGTGAGATATTTTCAGATGTGGAAGATGTAAATACTCCGGTACAGGCATTTATATCAAAAGACGGAATAGAGTATCTGAACATTGAAAAGGTATTTGAAATTTTTGATGAAGGAACGGCAGTCTCTTTAGTCCCTGTGGATATGATTGCTGAAACGGTTGCTGAAAAATATAACCGGATGTCCGAAAGTTCAACATATGAAATAACAGAGGCAGAATTGTGTTATTATGTTGATTTGTCTTCGGGAACAGGTATATATGATGTAAAGCCTGTCTGGATTGTGAAGGGAATTGAAAAAAGTGAACAGAATGAGCAGAGTATCCAGACTATTATAGATGCGCAGACAGCAGAGGAGATAATACTTTGAGAAAATCGGTCATAAGCCTTATTTCGTATGGAACTGTCGTGACAGTTCAGTTCAGGACTTTGCATCCGTCGCAAAGTCTGTGAGAAAGAATTCCGATTCGTCCCGTAAAGTTTACACTTGACGCCTACGTGATGGCATGATACCCTACATATTAGACAAATGTAGAATATAAAAACGTGAAACGATTAACATGGTATTTTGTGGGTTGTTGGCAGGAATGGAGGTCAGGATGAGAAAATTACCGGAGGCGGAGCAGGAGCTTATGATGATTATCTGGGATGCGGGAGAGCCTGTGACGAGAAGTCAGATAGAGGAGCGGATGAGCGGCAGCAGAAATGTGATGCCCAGCACAATTTTGACTCTTTTGTCCAGATTGGAGGAGAGAGGGTTTATTGTTAAGGAAAAGAAGGGAAAAATAAATTATTATACTGCTATCAGGGAAAAGGGCCCCTATCTACAGGAAACAGGAAAGAAGGTTTTAAAGAATTTATTTGGGAACTCTCTGTCTGTCTTTGCGGCAGCTCTCTATAGTGGGGAGCATTTGGACAAAGGGGAGATAGATAAGCTTCAGAATTTCCTGGATGAGCAGAAAAAACTGAGTGGGTCAATGCCTTACAATGAGAATGTTTCTTGTGGAGAGTCAGAGGAGATAGGCTGAAAAACAGAAATAAATCTGTGAGCTATTGAGAGCATGGAGGATTAGCAAAGTGAGCGGAAAGTGGAAGAAGGTTATCTGGGCGCTTTTGATGATACAGTTATGTCTGCTGCATGTGTTTTTTCTGAAAAAGGTAGAATATATAGCGGATTATTACTGGTATAAGGTCTGCGTCAGGCTGAATCTGCCCTACATTTTTTATAACAGAGGCTTTGACCTTGTGGTGCTTGGGACCTGCTTTTTCAGCGGCGGGATCATACTTGTATTTTTGATTTGCTATCGGCGTTTTCGGAACCGGTGTATCAACAGCCTTTACCCTGTGCGGGAGGCCGGGCTTGTGGAGCGGTATGAAAAAGCCTGTGCGCGTGCAGGAATAGAAAAGGAGAGTAGAAAGGTTATCTACAAAAGCGGCAGAACGGCAATGCCCTTTGTGCTGGGATTTTTTAAACCAATATTGTTACTGCCTGAGTGGGTAAAGGAGGATAGGGCCTGTGATATGCTGCTTTTTCATGAGTGTGTCCATATCAGGCACAGGGATACCTGGTATAAGCTCTTTCTTTTCCTGTGCAGGGCGGTCTGCTGGTACAATCCGCTGGCATATCTGATCTGCTGTGTGGGCAGAAGGGATATTGAAATCGACTGTGACGAGACGGTGGTAAGAGGCTGTGGGAGGGAAGAACGGGCCGCCTATGGTCAGCTTTTGATTGACAGTTTGAAAAGAGTGGGGGAAAAGAATTATGCATACTCCGCCTTCTTCAGCGCCAGCGCAAGAGAAATGCAGACAAGGATTCGGGCCATTATGGAAGAAAAAAGGCCCTATGACCTTTTGGCAAAAGCTGCCGCGGCTTTGTTGTTGACCGAAACAGTACTCATAATAAGCCTGACAGGAGGAAGAACTTTACAGGAACACCATGAGGAGAAGGCTCCTGTCAATATTTATGAGGGATATGAAAAACCGGAGTGCTTTACGGATGGAGCCCTTGAGGCCATGCTTGCACTTCCTCCGGCAAAGGAAGACGCTTACAGCCGGGAGGTACAGCGGCTGCCGGAAAGTGAGTGGGAAAGGTCAGGGAATGGTGAGCACTTTTTTGAAACCCAGGGGCCATGGCAGGTCGGACTGAGACGGTCAAGATTTTATGGCGAGAGTGTCAGTCCACTGGTATACCGCTATTTAAGTTATGACAGGGACCAAACGGCAGCCAGCGAAAGAATTTTGGGAAGCGGGGAAATCTATGACCCCCTTGAAACTTCTTACCAGAGGCTTCTTGCCGGCAACCAAAAGGAGGCTGTGTTTGCGGTGGTTTTAAAGGAGTACTGGTCTGATGCGGAGGCAAAACGGCCTGATTTTGCAAAAATGGAAAAATCAGGTGATGATGCTTATGCTTATTATCCGCTGGCGGTTCACGTGAGGATGGCCCAGGACTCTGTGTATGAATTGCTGGGGATTTGTGGGATGGACGAGACCGTGGAGGCCTTTCGAAGCAGATACCCGGAAAATGACTACGGCGATATTCCACGATTTGTAGGGAAACCCGCTTTTGAAACCGAACCCGGTTTTCGGGTCAGGACAAGTGAGGGGAGTCTTGAAATAAAGGAAGATGGAGATAGGGAATGGATGACCGTTCCGGTCACATTGGAAGAACTCTTTACCAGAGGAGATGAAATGGATGGCGCCCTTACCAGATTGCAGGATGGCAGCTGGCAGTGTGACAAGGTAAAACAGATTTTTGCTTACGGAGGGTGTGGAAGCTATGGGGGAAGGGCGGGATTACCGGTCAGCGTGGTGTATTATGACGAGTCCACCGGAGGCTTTCGAATCAGTACGGTGACAGAGGATTACGGCTCGGTCAGGCGGCTTTTCGTATCCTTCCCTGAAAATGAAAAAGTCGGATATCTTGTGCTCACAGACGGCCGGACCATGTGGCAGGAGGAAACGGTTTGTTTTGTGACGGAGGATGGTGGAAAAAGCTGGATGGAATGTGAGGTAGGCGAGGGGAAAGAGCTGATGGCGCACTCACTTACAATGGATATGAGATTTGTTACAAATGAAATAGGGTTTATCACCATAAGAGATTCTGCGGAACCTGATGTGCTGCGCACTGAGGATGGAGGACGAAGCTGGCATATTGCAGAATTTGGGGAGAAACAGGAATATTATTCTATTGCCTATGGCCCTTTCTTTGAAGGTGGTGCGCTGGTGATAGACGTGGGAGAGGAAGATTACGGTAAGAATGGCGGCGTAAAAGCACGGTATACCTCTGATGACCTTGGAAAAACCTGGGTATTTGAGGAGTTTGTGCTGAAACAATAGAGTATATTTTGGAAAAACCGAGGGCAAAGAAGAAACGGAAAAAAGTCGGATAGCCTGTATTTGCAAATGGTTGAATCAGGTGACAGAGGATATAATGCCGACCGGAATCTGACGGTATACTGGGATGTGCAATTTGACAGAACTGCTGTAAAAAATGAAGACGGAGGCGGGAAATTTGAAGAAAGAGAAAAGGGCGGCACTCAGCGGAGAAAGGGACTTTCAAAAAAGAATATGCAAAGAGATGTTCTATCGGTTTTTCTGCCGTGTGCCGACGCTGCTGCTCTGGGGAATTCTGTGGTTTCATACCTATTCACTGTGCCAATATGGAAGGGTGAAAAAGAATGTACCGATACTGCTGGCGTGCCTGGCGGTGTATCTTTTTATTTTTGTGCGTTTTCTTTTTGCCTGCGGAAGATATTGCAGAAACAGCCTTCCTTTTGTCTATCGGCAATTTTCTGTGGAGGATGGGGGACTGGAAGTATGGCTTAACGACTATCGCAGAGAGATTCCCTTTCAGAATCTTGTGTATTACCGCTGGGATAAAGGAAAATGTTTTCTTGGGGACAGGGAAGGCCATTTTTTTATACTTTCCTGTGAAAATGGGGACGAGGAATTTCTGAAATTAAGGTTGTCGGCGGTCAGGCTCCGGAAACGCTGCTTATTCGGGACGCCGGTTCTTGTGGGAGGAATCTTACTTGGTCTTCTTGGCGGGGCGCTGGTTATAAGAAGCGCCATACCCTACAATGGAAAACTGGCGTGGGCCATACAGGAGATGAAAAATACGAAAAAAACAGAGCTGGTGCACGATAACCTCTACGAGGATAAACTGTCAGGAATCCTGGAAGACATTGAAAAGAAGGTGGAGCTTCCGGAAAAACTTTGCCTTGCCACCAGTTTTTCCTTACATTTTAGTCCGGATGGAACTATTCGGCAGTTTGATACCATGCTGAAAGGTTTTGATGAAAATGGAAAGTATGTGGATAGTTACCTGATTTCTTATGACAGGAATAAATCTGACCAAATTCGTATTGACTTACATGGTATTACCAATGGAGGTTACGAGGAGGAAAAGGACTTCAACATGCTGGTGGATGGAATGGAGGTTATTCCTGTAAAGCAGACTGTGGGCAGGTGGCAGGAAGAAGAATATGGAATTTTGTACTATGGGTGGAGAGTTTTTGACTCCTATGATGAAAATGTGATTTATTTCAGTGAGGACAGGGAAATTCTGGATACGGCTGACGCGTTTCTGACGGGAATAGGATTTGGCGGCTATAGTATTTCAGTTTATTGCCCGGGAAATGAGGAGGTAACGCCTTATCGGTATTTATTTTTACCCCGGGAAGAATTCGAGGAAGTGAAAAGGTCCATGGTGTTTACCGGACGATATTAAGCCGAGCGGGAATCGTCCATTTAAAGTGTCTCCGCTTTGGACCCTGACCCTGAAAGAAAAATCCGGATTTGGTTTACAGAAAGGGTAAATAGTGATAAAATAAAACAAATGTTCGAAAGAAGGACGAGGTATGGAACAATTATCGCTTTTCACACAGGAAGTAAACTTAAATGCGCCTCTTGCCAGCAGATTGCGGCCACAGACACTTGATGACTATATTGGTCAGGAACATCTGGTGGGAAAAGGCAAGGTGTTGCAGAATCTTCTGGATAAGGATATGCTTTGCTCCATGATATTCTGGGGCCCTCCGGGGGTTGGAAAGACCACACTGGCGCGGATTATCGCAAATAAGACACAGGCGTCATTTATTGATTTCAGCGCTGTCACCAGCGGTATTAAAGAGATTAAAGACGTGATGAAGCGGGCTGAGCTGGACAGGATGACGGGCAAAAGTACCATTGTATTTGTGGACGAGATTCACCGCTTCAATAAAGCACAGCAGGACGCCTTTCTGCCCTATGTGGAGAAAGGCAGTATTATTCTGATAGGGGCCACCACGGAAAATCCCTCCTTTGAGATTAACTCCGCTCTTTTGTCAAGATGTAAGGTGTTTGTGCTGAAGGCATTATCCGATGAGGACATGGAGCGGCTTCTGCATCATGCCATGACAGATAAAAGAGGACTGGGAAATTATACCATTCATATAGAAGAAAGACTGCTAAGGGCTATTGCCGTTTTTGCAAACGGGGACGCCAGAACTGCGCTTAACACATTGGATATGGCTGTTTTAAACGGCAGGATTGAAGAAGACGGCTCCATCACCGTGCAGGAGGAGGTGTTAGAGCAGTGTATCGGAAAGAAGATGCTTTTGTACGACAGGAATGGGGAGGAGCATTACAATCTAATATCGGCACTGCATAAGTCAATGCGGAACAGCGACCCGGACGCGGCCATTTACTGGCTGGCACGGATGCTGGAAGCCGGGGAGGACCCGCTTTATGTGGCAAGGAGACTGATACGGTTTGCCAGTGAGGATGTGGGAATAGCGGACTCCCAGGCTTTGCAGGTGGCAGTGGCGGCCTATCAGGCCTGTCATTTTAATGGGATGCCGGAATGTAATGTGAACTTAAGTCATGCGGTGGTGTACCTTTCCATGGCGCCTAAGTCTAATGCCTTATACAAGGGCTATGAGCATGCTAAAGTGGATGCGGAGAAGATGTTGACCGAACCGGTACCATTGCAGATTCGGAATGGCGTGACCAGTCTGATGCAGGAACTGCACTACGGAGAGGGATATCGGTATGCCCATGATACGGAGGAAAAGCTTACGGATATGAAGTGCCTTCCTGATTCTCTGGAGGGGAAGGAATATTATGTGCCTACGGAGCAGGGGGCAGAAAAGCAGGTGAAAGAAAAATTGGAGAGAATCAAAGAATGGAAGGAAGCAGCAAAAAGCAACGAGACAGAACAAACATTCGGAAAAACTATTGCTTGCCGGAGCAGAGTGTGATATTATAATACAAACACATGTTCTGGATTTTGGGAGCGTAGTTATGGAGAGTGGACTTATTGTTGGGACAGGCAAAAGGATGTCCCTTGGGGAAAAATTAAGGATATTGACGGATGCGGCTAAGTATGATGTTTCCTGTTCTTCCAGTGGAGTGGGGAGGAAGGGGGACGGGACGGGGATTGGGAATACGTTAGCGGCGGGGATATGCCATAGCTTTGGAGCGGACGGACGCTGTATTTCCCTTTTGAAGATTTTGTTCACCAACGAGTGTATTTATGACTGCAAATATTGTCTGAACAGAAAATCCAATGATGTGCCCAGGGCGTCTTTTACACCGGATGAGATTTGCGAGCTGACCATTCAGTTTTACAGACGTAATTATATAGAGGGACTTTTTTTGAGTTCCGGGATTCTTTACAGTCCCACTTATACAATGGAATTAATTTACGAGGCGGTATATAAACTGCGGACCTTGTACCGCTTCCAGGGATATATCCATGTGAAAGCCATTCCGGGGGCGGATCCGGACCTGGTGAGAAGAATGGGGCTTTTGGCGGACAGGATGAGCGTCAACTTGGAGCTGCCCACTGCGGAGGGGCTTAAAAGGTTGGCCCCCAACAAGCACCGCAAGAATATTTTATCCCCCATGCGTCAGATACAGCAGGGGATTACGCAGAATAAAAACGAAATTACGGTTTATAAGCATGCGCCCTCCTTTGTACCGGCCGGTCAGTCTACCCAGATGATTGTAGGTGCAACTCCGGAGAGCGATTATCAAATTATGATGGTGGCTGAGAGTCTCTATCAAAAGTTTGAATTAAAGAGGGTTTATTATTCAGCCTTTGTCAGTGTGAATGAGGATAAGGATTTACCGGCATTGCCAGGCGGCCCTCCGCTGTTACGGGAGCACAGACTGTATCAGGCGGACTGGCTGCTTCGTTTTTATGGTTTTGAAGCCGGGGAGCTTCTCAGTGAGGCGAAGCCTAATTTTAATGTGCTCCTTGACCCTAAGGCAGATTGGGCACTTAGACATTTAGAGCAGTTTCCCGTTGAGATTAACAGGGCGGATTACCGAAGTATCCTGCGGGTGCCGGGAATCGGGGTCAAAAGTGCCCAGCGGATTGTAAGGGCCAGGCGCAACGGAAACTTAAGTTTTGGGGACCTTAAGAAGATCGGCGTGACCCTGAAGCGGGCTCTGTATTTTATCACCTGTAACGGGAAAATGATGTATCCTACGAAGTTAGAGGAGGATTATATTACCCGAAATCTCATAGACAAGAAAGAAAAACTGCCTTTTGACAGGGACGGCATGACCTACCGGCAGTTGTCTTTGTTTGATGATTGTCATTTGGAGCAATGGAAATCCTGACGCCTTGCGGTTATGAGCATGCCTTGGGGCGCGTCCTGCGCCTTGCCGGAGCTGTGAGGAACCGGATGATGGGCGTAAATCTGATATTTACGTGGTTCTGCTGCATAAACGCTCCGGAATGGAGATTAACATGGAAGAATATTATTTGATTTGCGAGGATTCCCTGGAAGGAATTTTTACAGGAATATATGACGCATACCTTAAGAAAAAGCCCCACGGGCAAATACACATTATTCTGGGTGAGGATGAAAATTACAGACTTTTTGCCACATATGAGAATTGTCTTCCGGACGAAAAGAAGACGGCAAGCGTGGCGAGAACCATAGTAAGGGAATTCGGTCAGGAGGCGTATTTGTCCATATGCCGCGCGCTGGCATCCCGGGAGGCGGATAAGGGGGAGGCAGTTTATAAGACCATTGTAACAGGGTTTTCCATGAGGAACAGGAAAGAGCTGATGGGAAATCTGGCAAACCCTTATATCCACAGGGTGTTTGAACTGGCTCGGTTTACCGCCAATGAAGCCCATTACCATGTGGAGTTTCTACGGTTTAAGGAACTGGAAAATGGGATTTTATATGCGGTTATAGGACCTAAAAACAATGTGCTGACTTTTATTACGCCGCATTTTGCGGACAGGCTTCCTCTTGAGAATTTTGTGATTTATGATAAGATTCGGGAAATCTATGCGGTGCACCCGGCAAAGAAAGATTGGTATCTGGTGTATGGTGATGAGACCATGGAGCCGCAGGAGCGTATATTTTCCCAGGGGGAGAGGATGTACGGTGAACTGTTTAGCTGCTTTTTTCATACAATAGCAATAAAGGAACGGGTAAATCCCGGATTGCAGAGAAATATGCTGCCCATCAGATATCGGGAGTATATGACGGAGTTCCAATAGCAAGTGCTCCTGTCAGAACCGTTATTTGTCACGGAATGGATTTTTCAGGAAAAAGAGTATGAAAAATAAAGATTTTGGGAATCATAATCCTGACAGCCTAAATAGATTTTGCATGTAACAGGTCAGCTTGTCTGAACTGTTACTATGTTTCAAAAATAGTACATGAAAAATTAAAAAATGTTCTTTACAAAATTAAAAATGAGTGGTAATCTGTCTTCTAACAAAGAAAACGTTTTCCCACCATGCATTGAAAAGGAGGAGAGATGATCATGATGATGCAGCGGAAAATAAAATTGGAATTGGATGAAGTGAAGGATTTTGTAATTACGGCATCAAGATGTGATTTTGATATTGACGTTTCCTACAACAGGTTCACAGTAGATGCCAAGTCAATTGTCGGTGTGCTGGGATTGGATTTAAACAGACCTTTGACCGTAGCTTACAACGGGTATAATCAGGAATTTGAAAGAATGATGAATCGTCTGGTTTTAGCAAGCTGATGCAAAAGCCAAACGGCTGTAATAATGTATATGAGAGCATTTGGTTGACTCCTCTGAAAGGATGGCGTACTATCTTTTCAGGGGAGTTTTTATGCACAGGAATGTCAAAGGGAGATTGCAGGCAGAGCCGTCAGGCACCCTGGGCGGCAAGCAGGGATAAGGGGAGATTTTCCTGCCAGGTTTCCCGGAAGCGGCTAAGAGCTGGGCATTCGAGAAGCTAAAGGCGTGCAGGGATGAAGAAAGGTATTAAGAGGAGATGGAGATACATATTTCGGTAAGAAATCTGGTGGAGTTTATTCTGCGCAGTGGAAATATAGACAACAGAAGAACATCCGCTCCTGAAAATGCCATGCAGGAGGGCGGAAGGATTCACCGCATGATTCAGCGCACTATGGGAGCGGACTATCACGCGGAGGTTTTTTTGCGCCATATTTACAAAACAGCGGATTATGAGATTCACATAGAAGGGCGGGCAGACGGTATTATTGTCTCTAAAGGCGGCGACAAGGCGTATCTGCCGGAGCTTTGGGACGGAGAGAGCATAAAAGAATATGGGGATCTGGTGACGGTAACCATAGATGAGATTAAGGGAACCTACAGAGATATCCACCGAATGAAGGAAGCCGTGCCGGTGCACCTGGCCCAGGCAAAATGCTATGCTTATATTTATGGGCTTCAGAATCAGTTAAGGCACATCAGGGTGCGGCTCACTTATTGTAATATTGATACCGAGGAAATCAGGTATTTCCACTTTGAATTTGACATGGAAGAACTGGAGCAGTGGTTTGAAGATGTGATGGGACAGTACAGGAAATGGGCGGATTTTCAATTTTCATGGCAAAGGGAAAGACAGCAGTCCATGAAAAATCTTTCCTTCCCTTTTGCCTATCGCAAGGGACAAAAAGAACTTGCCACCTATGTTTATCAGACCATTTATCACAAACGTAAGCTGTTTATCGAAGCCCCTACCGGTGTGGGGAAAACTATTTCCACTTTATTCCCGGCGGTGAAGGCTTTCGGTGAGGGAATGGGGCAGAAGATATTTTACCTGACTGCTAAGACCATCACAAGAACGGTGGCCGATGACACCATTGAACTGATGCGAAGGGCAGGGCTGAAATTTAAGTCGGTTGTACTTACCGCCAAGGATAAGATTTGCTTTATGGAGGAGACCGAGTGTAATCCGGAGTACTGTCCCTATGCCAAAGGGCACTATGACCGCATCAATGACGCCATTTATGAGCTGTTGACTCATGCGGACAATTTTAATAGAGAAGCGGTGGAAGGGTGTGCCAGAGCGCATAAAGTCTGCCCTTTTGAGCTGTGTCTTGACATGAGCCTTTTTGCGGATGGGGTAATTGGGGATTACAATTATTTGTTTGATCCACATGTGTATTTAAGACGTTTTTTCACGGAAGGCGTCAGAGGGGACTATATCTTTCTGATAGACGAGGCCCACAATCTGGTGGAGCGGGGACGGGAAATGTACAGCGCCTCCCTGAAGAAAGAAGATTTCCTGGAATTGAAAAAGACGGTAAAGGAGTATGACAGAAGGCTGCAACGGCAGCTGGAAGCATGCAACCGGGAGCTTTTGACCTTGAAAAGGCAGTGCGAGGACTACACTTACCTTGATGATGAGGATTTGACTCCATTTGTACGCTCTCTGTCAAGACTCTCCGCCGGTATGGAAGTCTATCTGGAGGAACACGAGGAAAGTCCTGTGCGGGGCGAGATTTTGGACTTTTATTTTGAAATTTCCCACTTTTTGCTCATCAATGATAAGCTGGATAAAAATTATGTGCCTTATACACAGTTTGACTCGGATGGAGGATTTTCCATCAGGCTTTTTTGTGTCAACCCTGCCAAAAATCTGCGGGAGTGTATGATGCGGGGGCGGAGTTCGATTTTGTTTTCCGCAACCCTTCTTCCCATCCAGTATTATAAGCGGCTGCTTGGCGGGGAGGCGGAGGATTATGAGGTTTACGCCCATTCCGTCTTTGACCCGGCCAAAAAGAGGGTTTTCGTGGCAGGGGATGTGACCAGCAGATATACAAGGCGCTCGGATTTGGAGTATTACAATATTGCCGCTTATGTTCACAAAATTATCAGCCAACGGGAGGGTAATTACATGGTATTTTTCCCCTCCCATGCATTTCTGAGAAATGTATGGGAGAGCTATTGCAATTATTTTTTGGATGAAAACCAGGTGGAGTGCCTTTTACAGGAGGAACGAATGGACGAGGAAAGCCGGGAGGAATTTCTGGCCAGGTTTTCGGCGGATGGGTCGGATGAGAAAACCCTCTTGGGGTTTTGCGTGCTTGGAGGAATTTTCAGCGAGGGGATTGACTTAAAGAAGGACAGTCTCATCGGTGCAATCATTGTGGGGACAGGTCTGCCGCAGGTGTGCAATGAGCGTGAGATCCTGAAAGAATTTTTTGACGCCCAGGGAGAGAGCGGATTTGATTACGCCTACAAATATCCGGGGATGAATAAAGTGCTGCAGGCGGCAGGCAGAGTTATCAGGACTGCGGATGATGTGGGAATTATTGTGCTTTTGGATGATCGGTTTTTGACAAGCTCTTATCTTCGGATGTTTCCGAGAGAGTGGGAGGAATATGAGAGAATTTCCCTGGAACAGATAGAAAAACGTGTGGAGCGGTTCTGGGATGAGTGGTTATAAACAAACAGGCCGGTACAACAGGACGCTACAGGGTTTTTGAAGATGAGGCATGTGGATAACTTTGCGGAGTTGTCCATATGCCTTTTTTCACGCGTGCAATGCGTCAAGTGCCGTGCTTGCATGAGCATAAAATCAGCAAGTTGATTTGACGAATGCCGCCAGGGTGCAATACCCATACATCAAAGAGGTGTTGCGCTCTGCTGCGTAACAGGCTTGATGCCTGTCAGATTAGGGCATGGTATTTGACATAATAAGATACCTCGGGAAGCGCGGCAGTGTTTGATACTGGCAATAGAGGAAATCCACAGCTTAGATTGTGGATAACTTTATTTGCAGGATTTTTAGATGTTTCAAAGGGAAAAAGGAGAAAATTGCAAGAATTTATAAGAAATGACGCCGGTTTTTTGGAGAAAAGATGAGAAGGTCATAATAAATGACATATCTGTCATTGTGGATAACTCTGTGGAAATTGGGGATTTCTTTTCCTTTTTGCCCTTTTTCGCCTAAAAGTCTGTGGATGATTTTTAGTTAAAATTTGAAAGAGACAAGTTTCAAAATCAAAAAAATACTGATTTAGTCAATGAAAATGAGTATAAAATTGACTGATTCGGTACCAAATGCGTTTGAACCAGTGTTTTACAGGATTTTTCGTTGTGGATAACCCTAAACAAACGGATTCCGCGACAGTTTATCACTGTTAGTGACAACCGGCTTTCTGTGGAAAAATACTTGACATTAGTATGAAATCATACTATACTATGCAAATAGTACGAAATCATACCAAAGAATATACAAAGAGCATAACAAAAACTTTTAATGTGTACCAAGTACAGGAATGGAGGGAAAAGAGTGAAAGATTTTTCAAATCTTTCACTCCACAAGTTTGTGTCTGCGCTGCATCCACAAACTTGATATGTACAAAAAGCAGCGCAGAAATGGGGAAATCATGACCGTCAAAATTTCAAGGGAACTGAAACGCTATAATCATCTGATAAGTGAAATCGAGGGCGTTTATCATAAGGTAGCTCTGAAGCTGGGACTCTCCGACAGTGCCATAAATGTTTTATATACCATCTGCAATTACGGGACCTCCTGTATGCTTCAGGATATCTGCCGGGATTCCGGTATCAGCAAGCAGACTATCAATTCCGCCGTCCGCAAGCTGGAGGCGGAGGGAATCCTTTATATGGAGGCTGTGGATAAAAAGACAAAAAGAGTTTTCCTGACGGATGCAGGAAAAGAGCTGGCTGAAAAGACGGCTCTTAAGGTAATACAGGCTGAGAATGATATTTTTGCCTCCTGGCCGGAAGAAGATGTGGAAAAATATCTGGAGCTGACGGAGCGCTATCTGATGGCCTTCCGGGAGAGAAGCAGGTATATGGAAAGGATGTGAAATTAACATGAAGACAAGCGGGAAAGCAAATATTCAATTGTCTGACCATTTTACATATAAGAAATTGCTGCAATTTACTTTTCCTTCCATTATCATGATGGTTTTTACCTCCATCTATGGTGTGGTAGATGGTTTCTTTGTGTCAAACTTTGCGGGGAAAACCTCCTTTGCCGCTATTAACCTTGTGATGCCCTTCACTATGATTTTGGGAGGAATGGGCTTTATGATTGGAACCGGAGGCACTGCTCTGGTGTCCAGAATATTGGGGGAGGGAGACAGGGAAAGAGCAAACCGTTATTTTTCTATGATGAGTGTTCTGACCGTGATCATGGGTGTCCTGCTGTCTTTAGCAGGGATCCTTTTCATGAGGCCGGTGGCGGCGTTTTTGGGCGCAACAAAAGAAATGATGGCGGACTGTGTTCTGTATGGCAGGATTGTGATAGGCTTTACTACAGCGTTCATGCTCCAGAATGTTTTCCAGAGTTTTCTGATTGCGGCCGAAAAGCCGAGGCTGGGGCTGGCGGCAACGGTGGCGGCAGGGGTTACCAACATGGTCCTTGACGGGGTTTTGGTAGGGCTGTTTCGCTGGGGCGTGGCAGGAGCGGCCCTTGCAACAGGTCTTAGCCAGTGCGTGGGTGGAATCCTTCCACTGATTTATTTTGTCCGTCCCAATGACAGCCTGCTCCGACTGACAAGGACGAAACTGGAAATAAGACCCTTGCTGCAGGCCTGCGGAAATGGTTCCTCTGAGTTGATGAACAATATTTCCTCCTCACTGGTCAGCATTCTGTATAATTTCCAGTTACTAAAATATGTAGGCGAGAACGGAGTCTCCGCTTATGGCGTTTTGATGTATGTACAGTTCATTTTTATTGCTATTTTTATCGGGTACGCCATTGGATCGGCGCCCATTGTAAGCTATCACTATGGCGCGGGGCATCCGGAAGAATTGAAAAATATGCTGAAAAAGAGCACAATATTGACAGGCGGCTCCGGTGTGGTCCTGACAATACTGGCCTTTTGGCTTGCACGGCCGCTGGCTAAGATATTTGTAGGGTATGATGCGGAGCTGTTTGCGCTGACAAGCCATGCTTTTCGGCTGTTTGCCTTTTCCTTCTTGCTGGCCGGTTTTAATATTTTTATTTCTTCCTTTTTTACGGCGCTGAACAATGGGGCCATTTCCGCGGCGGTAGCATTCCTTCGGACTCTGGTTTTCCAGGCGTCCTGTGTGTTAATTCTTCCGCTTTTTCTGGGAGTGGATGGAATCTGGTGGGCAATCGGCGTGGCGGAAGCCTGCGCGTTTGTTATTTCGCTTATCTTTCTGATTGCCAAGCGGAGGAAGTACAGATATATGTAAGCAGGAATTTTATTATTTGTCATTTTGACGGTCTTGTATCTGTTCTCGCGAGCAACGAGCCAAGTGGCTGCTTATAGCCTGCCGGCGAACTGGCATAGACATTTGGCGACTGCAGGGAAAGGTTGCAACGCCGACGGCCGTGCTATTCCGAAACAGGATAATTAAAATGGAAAATAAATGTGATTGCAGGGAGAGGAAAAGGTGAAATGGAGATGGCGGAAACTTCCTTTTCTTTTGCGATTGTAGTATACTGTTAAGTATGATTCGCAAGGGTAATTATTTACAGAGAGGAAGAAAATATGGCGGTATTGTATACAATAGGCAATATTAATTTACATACGGTGGAGGTAGTTGCAAAAGCGGTAAGGGAAGCGGAGCCACAGGTTACGATTCATAAAGTGGTAATTTTTGACAGTCCTGAAAGTGAAAAGCTCCAGAACGAGCAGATTGAAATTTACAGAAGATATTTTGGAAATTTTATTAAAGAGGCAATAAGGATAAATGAAGATGGAAGTATTGATACATCATTGCTTTTTTATGTATTTGCAAACGATGAAGAAAAAATTGTGGATTTAAGCAACGGACAGAAATTCACATCCTCTCTGTTATTTATGGCGGCAAATTTATGTCAAATTGACCGCATCTACTACCTTATGCTGAAAACTAAGCCAAAGGAAGTCATGCTTCCAGGACGCGACTATGATTACATAAAAATGAGAAAAGTAGATTGTGTAAGTAAATTGGCTAAAATAAGCTATTTTGATTTGATTTACTATAATGACGAGATGCAAAAGCTATTTCCTGAAAGTGACAGAAGGACAAGCAGAACCTTAAAGGTGTTGTATGAGGGACTAAACAGTGGGATTAAAGAATTTTTTTCCGGTACGGATTATCGGAGCGTGGTAGCTAATGTGACGATAGGAAACGAAAAAATTATCAATTCATTGATCGAATTTCTGCAAAATGATGAGGAATGCCGGCGGTATTGCTCAGAAAATGATATTTGTATCACGGCGAACAGAGATCCGGTTGGTATATTAACATATTTCTCAAGAAAATATGTAAGGAACGGAACCAAAAAGGAGATATTGTCCTTGACCACGGTGCCGAGCCTTGTAGCTTCATTGAGAGAGTACAGAAATATTTCGGCACACTATTCGGAGAACGGGATCGAGTTGACGGAAGATCAGGGGAGAATTGTCATTAATCTGTGTATTGAGGTTATAAAGTGTATTCATGAGAACACTGATTTTTGGGAGTTTTTGAAAAAAGAAAGCAGAGTGTGAGATATGTTTATTGCAATAG
>CAJUED010000022.1 GCA_910585075.1 uncultured Lachnospiraceae bacterium | reverse complement strand
CAGCTCTATGGTGAGTTCAAAGAGTATTTTCCGAGTAACGCAGTGGAATATTTTGTGTCCTATTATGATTATTATCAGCCGGAGGCCTATGTACCGTCTTCCGATACCTATATTGCCAAGGATTCTTCTATTAATGAAGAAATAGATAAATTACGCTTGTCTGCAACCGCCTCCCTGTCGGAGCGCAGAGACGTGGTTGTGGTGGCCAGTGTGTCCTGTATTTACGGATTGGGCAGCCCGGATGATTATCAGGAAATGATAGTATCCCTGCGTCCTGGGATGACCAAGGACAGGGATCAGGTGATTCGGGAACTGATTGACATACAGTATGACAGAAATGATATGGATCTGGGCCGGGCCTGCTTCCGGGTCAGAGGGGATGTGCTTGAGGTATACCCCGCCCAGGGAGGGGACTATTTAATCCGGATTGAATTTTTTGGGGATGAGATAGACCGGATTGCGGAGACGGATCCGCTTACAGGGCAGGTGCATGCTGTGCTAGAGCATGTGGCCATTTTCCCGGCCTCTCATTATGTAGTACCCCAGGAGAGGATTCATGCGGCATGTAAAAATATTGAGGCGGAGCTGGAAGAAAGAATCCGCTATTTCAAGGGAGAGGACAAGCTATTAGAGGCCCAGCGGATTTCCGAGAGGACGAATTTTGATATTGAGATGTTAAGGGAGACAGGGTTTTGCTCGGGAATTGAGAATTATTCCAGGCATCTGGCCGGGATGCCGGCGGGAGCCATGCCTCACACGCTGATGGATTATTTCGGGGATGATTATCTGATTATCATAGACGAGTCCCATATGACCATTCCCCAGATTGGAGCCATGTATACCGGCGACCGCTCCAGGAAGACAACTCTGGTGGATTATGGGTTCAGGCTTCCATCAGCCCTTGACAACCGGCCTCTGTGCTTTGCGGAGTTTGAAGAACACATTGACCAGATGCTCTTTGTGTCGGCCACACCATCCAAGTATGAGCAGGAGCATGAGCTGTTTCGCACGGAGCAGATTATCCGGCCTACAGGTCTTTTGGATCCGGAAATATCTGTGCGCCCTGTGGAGGGTCAGATTGACGACCTGGTGGCAGCAATCAATCAGGAGACGGAGAAACACAATAAGGTTTTGGTTACCACACTGACGAAACGAATGGCTGAGGATTTGACGGATTATATGAATGAGGTGGGGATACGGGTAAAATACCTCCATTCGGATATAGATACTCTGGAGCGGGCGGAGATCATCAGGGATATGCGTTTGGACGTCTTTGATGTGCTGGTTGGAATCAATCTCCTAAGAGAGGGATTGGATATACCTGAAATCTCCCTGGTGGCAATTTTAGATGCGGACAAAGAAGGCTTTTTGCGTTCGGAAACCTCTCTGATTCAGACGGTGGGACGGGCGGCCCGAAATTCGGAAGGCCATGTAATCATGTATGCGGATAACATGACGGATTCCATGAAAGCGGCAATCGAGGAGACCAATAGAAGGCGGCGCATTCAGCAGAAATACAATGAAGAACACGGTATCACGCCTACCACGATTCGAAAGGCGGTCAGGGATTTGATCAGCATATCCAAAGTGATTGCCAAAGAAGAACTGCAATTTGAGAAAGATCCTGAATCCATGGACCGCAAGGAATTGGAAAAACTGATTGCAGAGGTGGAAAAGCAGATGAAGAAAGCGGCGGCAGATTTGAATTTCGAGGTTGCCGCAGAGCTGCGTGATAAAATGGTTGAGCTTAAAGTAAAGTTGAAAGAGTTGGACGACGAGGACAGAAAAAAGAAATAAAGTAACGGTGAAGCAAGGATGAACTGTTACGAAATAAACGGAAAGGCATGGTTGATGCGATGAAACTGTCAGATAAACATATAGAAGTTCCAAGAATGCGCCCAAGAGAATTTATTAAAATAAGGGGTGCCAACGAACACAACTTAAAGGAGCTGAATGTGGACATTCCCCGGAATGAGCTGGTGGTGCTTACGGGACTTTCGGGATCCGGGAAATCCTCTCTGGCCTTTGACACGATTTACGCGGAAGGACAGAGACGGTATATGGAATCCCTGTCTTCTTACGCAAGGCAGTTTTTGGGACAGATGGAGAAGCCGAATGTGGAGAAGATAGAAGGACTTTCCCCGGCAATCTCCATAGACCAGAAATCCACCAACAGAAATCCCCGTTCCACAGTGGGAACGGTAACGGAAATCTATGACCATTTCAGGCTTCTTTATGCCAGAATCGGTATTCCCCATTGCCCCAACTGCGGAAAGGAAATCAAAAAGCAGAGCGTGGACCAGATGGTGGACCAGATCATGGAGCTCCCGGAGGGGACAAGGATACAGCTGCTTGCGCCTGTTGTCAGAGGCAGAAAAGGTGAACATGCCAAGGTGTTCGAGCGCGCCAGGAGAAGCGGATACGTGCGGGTGCGGGTGGATGGAAGTCTGTATGAGCTTACGGAAGAATTCAAACCCGATAAGAATATCAAGCACAATATTGAGATTGTGGTTGACAGACTTGTAATCAAACCGGAGATTGAGAGAAGGCTTACGGACTCAATTGAAAATGTGCTTGGACTGGCGGAGGGGCTGCTTATGGTGGACGTGATTGGCGGGGAGACCATCAACTTCAGCCAGAGTTTTGCCTGTCCGGATTGCGGCATCAGTATCAGCGAAATCGAGCCCAGAAGCTTTTCCTTTAACAATCCCTTCGGAGCCTGTCCCGTATGCTTTGGATTGGGATATAAAATGGAGTTTGATCCGGAGCTTATGATTCCGGACAGAACATTGAGCATCAGCGAAGGCGCCATTCAGGTAATGGGATGGCAGTCCAGCAGTGAGCCGGGTAGTTTTACCAATGCGATTTTACAGGCCCTGTCCAAAGAATATAAGTTCAGTCTGGATACGCCTGTAGGGGACTTGCCGGAAGATGTTTTTGACATGCTGATTCATGGAACAAACGGCAGAGAGGTAAAGGTTCATTACAAGGGGCAGCGGGGCGAGGGAGTTTATCCTGTGGCATTCGAAGGACTGATCCGGAACATGGAGCGGAAGTACAGAGAGACCGGTTCCGATATCATCAAGCAGGAATACGAGACTTTTATGCGCATTACGCCCTGTAAAGAGTGCGGCGGCATGAGACTGAAAAAAGAGTCTTTGGCGGTAACCGTTTCGGACAAAAATATTTTTGAAATCACTTCCATGTCCATTCGTGATTTATATGATTTTCTGAAAGAAATGCAGTTATCCGACCAACAGCAGCTGATCGGAAAACAAGTACTGAAGGAAATCAACGCAAGGGTTGGGTTTTTGATTGATGTAGGTCTTGACTATCTTTCATTGTCGAGAGCAACGGCTTCTCTTTCAGGTGGGGAGGCTCAGCGTATCCGCCTCGCCACTCAGATAGGTTCCGGGCTGGTAGGAGTGTGCTATATTTTAGACGAGCCCAGCATCGGGCTTCATCAGAAAGATAATGACAAGCTTTTAAATACGCTGAAAAATCTTCGGGATTTAGGGAACACTCTTATTGTGGTGGAGCATGATGAGGATACCATGCTGGAAGCCGACCATGTGATAGATATCGGTCCCGGCGCCGGTTCTCACGGAGGCGAGGTGGTGGCCCAGGGGACGGCCGAGGAAATCATGGAGGTGGAGGAATCTGTCACAGGGCAGTACTTAAGCGGAAGAAAGCAGGTTCCGATTCCTGAAAAGCGGCGTAAGCCTAAGGGCTGGCTGACAGTAACGGGGGCGCGGGAAAATAACCTGAAGAATATTACGGTTAAAATCCCTCTTGGAATCCTTACCTGTGTAACCGGCGTATCCGGTTCTGGGAAAAGTTCGCTGGTCAATGAAATATTGTACAAACGTCTCGCCAGAGATTTAAACCGGGCGAGAACCATACCCGGCAAACATAAGAATATTTCCGGAATCAATAAATTGGACAAGGTGATTGATATTGACCAGTCACCTATTGGAAGAACACCCCGCTCTAACCCGGCTACGTATACGGGCGTCTTTGACATGATCCGGGATTTGTTTGCGGGGACACCGGATGCCAAGGCCAGAGGCTATAAGAAAGGCAGATTCAGCTTTAATGTAAAAGGAGGACGCTGTGAGGCCTGTGGCGGGGATGGAATTATCAAGATCGAGATGCATTTTCTGCCGGATGTCTATGTGCCCTGTGAAGTCTGTGGCGGTAAGCGCTATAACAGAGAAACCCTGGAAGTGAAATATAAGGGAAAGAATATCTATGATGTGCTGGATATGACTGTGGAGGAGGCGGTGCCTTTCTTTGAGAACCTGCCCTCCATCCGTCGAAAGATAGAAACCCTCAATGATGTGGGTCTGTCTTATGTGAAGCTGGGACAACCCTCAACCACCTTATCGGGAGGGGAGGCCCAGAGGATTAAACTTGCCACGGAATTAAGTAAACGGAGCACAGGAAACACGATTTATATTCTGGACGAGCCAACTACCGGGCTGCATTTTGCGGATGTGCATAAGCTGGTGGAAATTCTGCACCGGCTTGCGGACGGCGGCAATACCGTAGTGGTAATCGAGCATAATCTGGACGTGATCAAAACTGCGGACTATATTATCGACATGGGGCCTGACGGAGGAGACCGTGGAGGACAGATGGTAACCTGTGGAACGCCTGAGGAGGTTGCGGAGCATCCCACTTCCTATACGGGACAGTATGTGAAAAAAATGCTGAAAAAGTATAAAGAAAACGCAGATAAATACCGATAAATAAATCGGAGCATGGATGCAGCAGAGAAAGCGGAAGGAACCGCTTTGTGTGCTGTGTCCATTTTTTATTAAATTTTTGTGAAACCCCTTTGAAAAAATATTTCTATGGGTTATAATAAATCTATATGCGTTTGATTTAGAGATATTATAACTTCAAAATATAACCAGTAAATTGAAAAGCGATGATTCGGACGAGCCGGATATATTTGCGGTATAAGGATATTTACTGTGTAAACCATAAAAACAAAGCTAAGAAAGGGGCACAAGAATGCAATACACAGACATCGGAATCGATTTGGGAACTGCCAGCATATTGGTTTACATCAGAGGGAGGGGCGTTGTCCTGAAAGAACCCTCGGTTGTGGCTTTCGATAGAGATACAAACAGGATTAAGGCGATCGGGGAGGATGCCAGGCTGATGCTCGGAAGGACGCCGGGGAACATTGTGGCTGTCCGTCCGCTGCGCCAGGGCGTTATTTCCGATTATAAAGTAACAGAGCAAATGATGAAGTATTTTATTCAGAAGGCTCTTGGGAAAAAGACCTTCCGGAAGCCAAGGATTGCGGTTTGCGTACCAAGCGGCGTCACAGAGGTTGAAAAGAAGGCGGTTGAGGACGCTACCCTTCAGGCGGGAGCCAGAGAGGTTTCGATTATTGAGGAGCCTATTGCAGCTGCGATCGGAGCCGGGATTGATATCTCCAAACCTTGTGGCAATATGATTGTAGATATCGGTGGAGGTACGTCAGACATTGCCGTTATTTCATTAGGCGGAACGGTTGTCAGCGCATCCATAAAGATTGCCGGTGATGACTTTGACGAAGCGTTGGTAAGGTTTATGCGGAAGAAGCACAATCTGCTGATTGGCGAACGGACCGCAGAAGATATTAAGATTAAAATCGGTTCGGCATTCAAGCGTGCTGAAGTGGATTATATGGATGTGAGAGGACGAAATCTGGTCACAGGCCTTCCCAAAACGGTGAAGGTATCTTCCGAGGAAACGGAAGAAGCGTTAAAAGAAACCACCGCTCAGATTATTGAGACGATTCACAGCGTACTGGAGAAAACACCTCCCGAGTTAGCTGCGGATATTGCGGACAGAGGGATTGTGCTTACGGGCGGCGGAAGTCTCCTGCGGGGCTTTGAAGATTTGATTTCGGAAAGAACAGGAATCAACACAATGACAGCCGAGGATCCCATGACCGCAGTTGCGATTGGGACAGGTAAATATGTGGAATTCCTTGCCGGTTATCGTGAAGACTAAAAATAGATTTGAAATAAATATGCGGTCGTGAATGGAAAATCATAATAAATGTTCCGTTTGCGGTCGGAAGGGCAAAGCGAGGATTTATTTATGGTAAAAGGGTTATACACTGCCTATACGGGTATGGTCAACGAGCAGCACAGAATGGATGTGCTCACAAACAATTTGGCGAATGCGGATACAACGGGTTTCAAAAAGGAAGGGGCATCAAGCCAGTCTTTTGATTCCATTTTGACCTATAAGATTAAAGATTTTACGGAAGGAGACCGCCTGGCTAAAAGGCTGGGGCGGAATCATCCCGGTGTTAAGATTGGAGAAGGATATACGGATTTTTCCCAGGGGCCGTTAAAGCACACGGAAAACACCTTTGATTTGGCACTGACAGATGCAGGCTTTTTTGCAGTTGAATTTACCGACAAATCCGGTGAAACATCCGTGAAATATACCAGAGACGGTGACTTTACTTTGACGGAAGATGGACGCCTGGTTACCAGAGACGGGGATGCGGTGCTTGATGAAAATGGATCACCGATTCAGATAAATCCGCTTCTGAAAGCGGAAATTAACACACAGGGCGGAATTATTCAAGACGGCAGAGTGGTGGCAACCATTCAGGTTACCGATTTTGAGGACTATAATTATTTGGAGCGGTACGGAGAGAATTACTTCCAGCCCATAGAGGGTGCCGAGGAAAAGGAAGCGGCAGGTGAGGTTTATTCCGGATATCTGGAATCCTCCAACATATCAGTTGTCACGGAAATGGTAAACATGATTACGGTTTCCCGTGCGTATGAGAGCAACCAGAAAGTGATAACCACTTATGACAGTACATTAGATATAGCAGCAAATCAACTTGGTAAGATTTAAATTTGTGCTGACACCATTACATATCGCGTATAGATAATATGCGCAGGTAATATTTGCAGGTGCCGGCAGCATGGAGGTTTATTATGGTTAGAAGTTTATGGACAGCGGCAACAGGAATGAACGCACAGCAGACAAATGTTGATACAATCGCCAACAATCTGGCAAATGTAAATACGGTGGGATACAAGTCTCAGGTGGCGCAGTTTAAATCTCTGCTGTATCAGACATTGCAGACGGCAACCACCACGGCAAACGGAGACCCGAAGCCTACCAGTTCACAGGTGGGTTTGGGTGTAAGGAATTCATCCATCAACTCTATTTTTACTCAAGGTAGTTTCTTAGCTTCCAACGGAGATGCATCATTTGCCATTGAGGGAGAAGGCTTCTTTGCTATTCAGGGCAGTGATGGGAATACATATTATACCCGTAACGGTGATTTTACATGGGCAACCAATGGTACCAATGGCGGATTGATTCTGACCAATCAGGACGGCCAGCCGGTGCTGAGCACTACCGGCAGGACAATCACTTTGAATAACAATTATGTAACCAACAGGATTACGATTACCAATGACGGTACCATTTGTTATCCTGACGCAAACGGTAACCCACAGTCACTTAATATGACCATTGGTATGTACCAGTTTAACAACCCGGGCGGACTTGTGAGGAAGGGAAGCACCCTTTGGGAAACTTCACCGGCCAGCGGAGAGGCATTAAACGAGGCCAATAACAGGAATCTTGTGAGAAGCAAGATGGTTCAGGGATATCTGGAAGGCTCTAATGTACAGGTTGCTGACGAGATGGTAAATCTGATTATCGCACAGCGTGCTTACGAGATGAACTCAAAGGCGATTACCACTACCGATGAAATGATGCAGACGGCGAATAATCTGAAACGTTAATAAGGAATAAAGCATCAGAGCGGTAAAAGGAGTATGGGTATGGATTTCAGTGGAATTTCTTCATCAGCATATGCGGATTATATTAAGGATCAGGGTACGACCGCCGGTTCTAAGCTGAAAGAGACAATAAGCGGTACGGACTATTCACAGGCGTCAGAGGACGAACTGCTGTCGGCCTGCAAGCAATTTGAATCTTATTTCCTGGAGCAGGTGTTCAAAGAGATGCAGAAGACGGTGGATTGCTTTAAATCTGATGAGAACAGCGACCCTAATAATAATCTGGTGGATTATTTTCAGGATTCGGCAATTCAACAGCTGGCTTCCACATCGACGGAGTTGCAGGGATTGGGGTTGGCTCAGATGTTGTATGAGCAGATGAAGCGGAATTATAATATGGAATAAGGGCTTCCGAATGGAAGCTTAAAAGGACATTGGTTCCGATATTAGCGAAACCAATATCTTGATACGCAATGAAAGATAAAAAGGACATAAAGGCTGCTGAAATGAGACGGTTCCCCGTTTCTATTTGGCAGCCTTTTATTTCCGTGAGCAACGAGTCAAGTGGCTGCTTAGAGCCAGTTGGCTGGCATAGACATTTGGGACTGCCGCGCGTAATGAGGAAAACAATCATGTGCAGGGGACAGTAATGCATGGATATTTGACTTTTGCGGAAGACGGAAATGCGGATAATCGGTTTGACAGCTGAGAGTGGGGAATTGTATGGAGACGATTACGGGATACGTGGATCATATTATTTATCAGAATAAGGAAAATGGCTATGCGGTTGTCTCTTTAGCGCAAAATGGAGAAGAACTGGTCTGTGTTGGAAGCTTCGGCTCCGTGGAAACAGGGGAAACGCTGGAACTAAAGGGCGGCTATGTAGAGCATCCTTTGTATGGGAAGCAGTTTAAGGTGGAAGGCTATCAGGCAGTGGAACCGGATGATGCAGCCAGCATGGAGCGCTATCTGGGTTCAGGCGCCATTAAGGGAATAGGGGAAGCCATGGCGGCCAGAATCGTCAAGAAATTTGGCGGAGAGACCTTTAGAATTATTGAGGAAGAACCGGAACGGCTTGTGGAGATAAAGGGGATCAGCCAGCGTAAAGCCCAGGAGATTGCCACACAGATAGTGGAAAAGAAAGATATGCGAAAAGCTTTTGTCTTTTTACAAAAATATGGAATTTCCAATACGCTGGCTGTTAAAATTTATCATCAATATGGTTCGGATCTGTACGGCATCATGAAAGAAAACCCTTACCGTCTTGCGGAGGATATAGATGGAGTGGGATTTAAAATCGCCGATGAAATTGCATCGCGGATAGGCATTCATACGGACTCGGACTTTCGGATAAGAAGCGGTATTTTGTATATATTACTCTTGGCGGCGGGGGAAGGACATATTTATCTGCCGGCGGACAGGCTTTTGGGACGGGCGGCGGAGCTTTTGGGGCTGTCTCAGGATGCTGTGGAACCGCAGCTTGCCAATCTGGCTATGGACAGGAAACTTGTAATTAAGCTGAAGGAGGAAGAAAAGAGGGTTTATGCGTCCGCCTATTACTATGCGGAATTGAGCTGTGCGAGGATGCTGCACGATTTGAATATTACTCTGGAAGACGAGGCTCTGCGGTCAGAAGAAAAGAAGATAAAAGAGCTTCTGCATCTTCTGGAAAAGGAGCAGGGAATAGAATTGGATGAGCTGCAAAGAAAGGCCGTGCTTCAAAGCGTAGGGTCAGGACTCATGATTTTATCCGGAGGGCCAGGTACGGGGAAAACCACTACAATCAATACCATAATACGTTATTTTGAAAAGGAAGGGATGGACATTCTCCTGGCGGCCCCTACCGGGCGTGCGGCCAAGCGGATGACAGAGGCAACCGGATATGAAGCCCGAACAATCCACAGGCTTTTAGAGGTCAACGGGGCTGTGGAGGAAGAAAAGCACGGGCAATTTGAACGCAACGAGGAAAATCCTTTAGAGGCGGATGTGATTATCATTGACGAGATGTCTATGGTTGATATTTTTTTGTTTCAGGCTTTGCTGCGGGCAGTCAGTGTGGGCACAAGGCTGATTATGGTGGGGGATGTGGACCAGCTTCCCAGCGTTGGCCCGGGACAGGTCCTGCAGGATTTGATCAAGAGCAATGCCTTTCCGGTGGTGATGCTTAAGAAGATTTTCAGACAGGCGGGAGAAAGTGATATTGTGGTCAATGCCCACAGGATTAACCATGGGGAGTGCATTACCCTGGATAATAAGAGCCGGGATTTTTTCTTTTTGGAGAGAGCGGATGTAAATGTGATTTATAAACATATGATTCAGCTGATCCGGGAGATGCTCCCCCGATATGTGGATGCCGGGCCTTATGATATTCAGGTACTCACACCAATGAGAAAGGGAAATCTGGGGGTGGAGGTACTCAATGGAATATTGCAGAGGTACCTGAATCCGCCGGCGCCTGAGAAAAAGGAATATACGTCAGGGGAAAGACTTTTCAGGGTAGGCGATAAGGTGATGCAGGTTAAGAATAATTACCAACTTGCCTGGGAGATTGTAAGCAAGTACGGTATAGCCATTGATAAGGGGATGGGCGTCTTCAACGGGGATGTGGGCATGATAAAGGAGATTGATGAGGCGGCCGCTCAGCTTACGGTGGAGTATGACGAGCATAAGCAGGTGGATTATCCCTTTGCCGGCCTTGAAGAAATCGAGCTTGCCTACGCGGTAACCATTCACAAATCCCAGGGAAGCGAATACCCGGCAGTGATCCTGCCGCTTTTATCAGGGCCTAAAATGCTTTTTAACAGGAATCTTCTGTATACGGCAGTGACCCGTGCGAGAAAATGCGTTACAATTCTGGGCAGCAGAAGAACGGTGCAGGAGATGATTCAAAACGAAAGCCAGCACAGGCGCTATACCAGCCTGTGCGACAGAATCACAGAGATAGCGTGAAGACAAGTTTTGTGTTGCTGCAAAGCAGCAACATGGAAGTTAGATTGAATGGAGGTCTGATGGAAGCAGGAAAACGGATGCTGGATTTGGTTTTTCCAAGGCGGTGCGTGGTGTGTGATGAAGTTACGGACCGGATAGGGGAATCCGTATGCGGAAAATGCAGGGATAAGATTATTTATATCAAAGAACCTGCCTGTATGAAGTGCGGCAAGCAGCTGAAAAATGATGAGCAGGAATACTGCCGGGATTGTGAAAGGGGAAAACACAGCTACATAAGAGGTACGGCTTTGTATGACTACGGAAGTATGGCGGACTCTATTTTTCGTTTTAAATATGGGGGAAGAATGGAGTATGCTGACTTTTACGGGAAGGATTTGTATGAAAAAAAGGCAAAATGGATTTCTGAGATAAGGCCGGATGCATTTTTGCCGGTTCCCGCCCATCCTTCCAGGGTTCGGAGGCGGGGATACAATCAGGTGGAGCTGATTGCCCGGGAATTGTCGGGGTATTGCGGCGTTCCTGTGAATTGTTCTCTCATGACCAGAGTGAAAAGAACGCAGCCTCTCAAAAACCAAAGCCATGGGGAGCGGCAAAATAATTTGAAAAGGGCTTTTAAAATCCTGCAAAATGATGTAAAATTAAATACGATTGTTATTATAGACGATATATACACAACCGGCAGTACAATTGATGCTATGGCGCAGGTTTTGCGAAGGGCGGGTATAACGGAAGTTTACTTTATGGCATTGACAATCGGCAGGGGTATTTAAAGTTTGATAAAATAATAGAGGAGGTATGACAATGAACGTACGTAATTGCAGGAAATGCGGCAGGATATTTAATTATGTAGGGGGGCCTCCGGTTTGTCCCAGATGCAGAGAAGAACAGGAAGCCAAATTTCAGGAAGTAAAGAAATTCGTGCAGGAGAATCACGGGGCGGATATTACAGAGGTGGCTGAAGCCTGTGAGGTGGAGATATCACAAATTCGCCAGTGGATTCGGGAAGAACGTCTGCAGTTTGCGGATGACTCACCTATCAGAATTCCCTGTGAGGGCTGCGGGAAAATGATACAGTCGGGCCGTTTCTGCGATAAGTGCAAGATAGAAATGACCCAGGAATTTAACCATGCCATGGGCAGGGATAAAGCGAAGGAGCCGGTGAAAAAGCCAGCTTCAACAAAAAGCCATGAAAAGATGCGTTTCCTTTAAAGCTTTTTGCATATTGTATAGGAGAAACACCTTTTAAAGTGCAGTAATACATGGCGCAGTTGAAAGGTACGGAATTATGATAAATGAAGAAAAGGTCATCCTTATGACCAAACTGGCGTCCTATGAGTCTCACAGAGGAAAAAAGGATATAGCGATCATCCATTATTTCCGGAATGACTATGTTGGATTCCAGGTATTGAAATCAACGATTGCGGCTACAATTTCTTTCTTTGCACTGTTCGGAATTTATGTATTATATCATTTTGAGGAACTGATGCAGGATATCTATAAGATGGACTTGCTGGAATTTGGAAAGGACATAGCCATATTGTATTTATGCGTGGTAGGGGCATATGGGATTATTACGTATGTTGTCGCTGCCACCCGATACAGCAGGGCGAAGAAAAGCCTGAAAAATTACCACAGCAGCCTGAAAAAATTAGCAGGCATGTATGATAAATAATGGGGATGACTATATGACAACCTTACTTGTTGCAAAACAGTATATTAAGAATTTTATTGGTAAATATGAGGTATATTTAAAACCGCTGGTGAAGCTGATACTGGCGCTCACAGCACTTATGATGATCAATGGGAAAATTGGATATATGCACAGGCTGGACAACATATCCATTGTGCTTATTGTTTCCCTGATGTGTTCTTTCATGCCGGCAAATTTCATAATATTTATTGCTGCGGTATTTACGGTGCTGCATCTGTATGAATTGTCTTTGGAATGTGCAGTGATTGCACTGGTACTTTTTCTGGTAATGTTTTTGCTTTATTTCAGGCTTTCACCAAAGGATACCTTTGTGGTGCTGTTGACGCCCATATGCTTTCTGCTTAAGATTCCCTATGTGATGCCTCTTACCATGGGGCTTGTGGGAACACCGGCATCTGCAGTGTCCGTGGGGTGCGGTGTGATGATCAGTTATCTGCTCAATTATATCAGTGATAATGCGACGACTTTTTCGGGAACCGATACGGAGGAGTTAGTTGCCAGATTCAGGTTAGTGATTGACGGATTCCTAAATAATAAGGATATGATGCTTACGATAGTGGCTTTTGCAGTGACAATTATCCTTGTCTATCTGATTAAGCGGCTGTCAGTCAATTATGCATGGACCATAGCGATCATAGCCGGCGCAATTGCAGATGTGATGATCTTGCTGGTAGGCGATTTGATGTTTGACACAAATGTCTCTATTGTAGGAATTATCATAGGAACCGTGGTTTCCGTGTTGATTGCAAAAGTGGTGGAATTTTTCACTTTTCATGTGGATTACAACCGGACGGAAAAAGTACAGTTTGAAGACGATGAATATTATTATTATGTGAAGGCAGTGCCGAAAATTACGGTGGCGACACCCTCAAGGACAGTGAAACGAATCAACAGTTCAAAGAGACGGCCTTCCGGTAACCAGTCAAGACGATAAGGAAGGATTCAATTTATATTGGTAGCGGGGAGCAATGAAATGTCACGGGGAATAGAAATTATAGAAACATACCTGTCACGGGTCTCGGGCGTGCGATGGACAGATATTGTGGAGATTATCATTATCTCTTTTCTGATCTATAGCATACTGGTATGGATTAAGAATACAAGGGCCTGGTCGCTGCTTAAGGGTATTCTTGTCATAGCCGTATTCATACTGATAGCAGCGTATTTTGAGATGAATACAATTCTCTGGATCGTACAGAATGTATTTGGCGTGGCAGTAACCGCTGTGGTGGTAATCTTGCAGCCGGAGCTTCGAAAGGCAGTAGAGGAGCTGGGAAGAAAAAATATTATCAGTTCTATTGTGCCCTTTGAATTGGGAAAGAGCTTGGCTGAGGGTAGATTTTCAGATAAAACCATCAATGAAATTGCAAGGGCATGTGTGGAGATGGGCAAGGTGAAAACCGGTGCCCTTATTGTCGTAGAGCAAAACCAGTCCCTTGCAGAGTATGAGAGAACAGGTATTGATGTGGATGGAATTGTCACCAGTCAGCTGCTCATAAACATATTTGAACACAATACGCCTCTCCATGATGGGGCGGTTATTGTCAGAGGAAACAGAATTACATCCGCTACGTGTTATCTGCCTCTTTCGGATAATATGGGACTCAGCAAGGAGTTAGGAACCAGGCACAGGGCCGGAGTGGGTATTTCCGAGGTGACGGATTCCCTTACGATTATTGTATCTGAAGAAACAGGAAAAATAAGCGTGGCTTATGAAGGCGAGAT
Source organism: uncultured Lachnospiraceae bacterium (assembly GCA_910585075.1). Lineage (GTDB taxonomy): Bacteria > Bacillota > Clostridia > Lachnospirales > Lachnospiraceae > Suilimivivens. The sequence goes on along the minus strand of CAJUED010000022.1, from coordinate 44,394 downwards.
AGAGAGGAATTTAAATGGCGATTCCCTGAAGGAGAAGCTCAGGACAATACAGAACAAACCGGAAGAAGAAACCCGGAAAAGGATTCTGTGGAAGGGACGGTCTAAAGGTGAAAAATAAACTGACGAAGAATATTAGTTTAAAAATCGCTTCGGTTTTTTTGGCAGTGATACTTTGGCTGGTAGTGACCGGTATTAACAATCCGACGGTACCCCAGAGCTTTTATAATATTCCTGTGCAGCTTCTGAATACGGAGCTCATTACGGATTCAGGGCAGGTGTATGAAGTGCTGGATGGAACGGATGTAATCAACAGAGTGACTGTGAGGGCGCCGCGTTCCGTTATAAATGATTTGAAGGATGAAAATATTATTGCAACGGCGGATGTGCAGGAGCTCAGCAGTCTTGACACAATTTCCATCAAGCTTACCACAAATGTTTCAAATATCAACAGCATTGCGGGAAGCAATGATACGGTAAAGCTAAAAATAGAAAACAAGAGAAGCAAAGCGTTGACATTAAAGGCAACCACTTCGGGAGAGGTGGAAAGCGGATATATGATAGGCGAAGTGACTACGGACCAGAACCTTGTGAGAATCTCCGGCCCTCAGTCAGTGATTGATACGGTGGCGAAAGCAAGCGTGGATGTAAATGTCACCGGAATTACAAACGATATTGTGACCAACGGAGAAATTAAGCTCTACGATATAGACGACAACGAGGTCAGTACAAGCAAAATTACAATGAATATCAAGTCTGTGGGCGTAGGGGTAAGTATCTGGCAGAAAACCTCTGTCCCTGTCAACTTCAGTGTAAGCGGTGAGGTGCCACAGGGTTACAGAATGATTGGCGAGCCGGAAGGAAACGGCGCGTCCGTAGAGATAGCAGGCAAGGCCAGCGTACTCAGAAACATTTCAGCGATAGAAATACCTGCGGAAGCAATTGACCTTACAAATCAGATGGAGGACTATACGGCTGAGGTGGATATTCGTCCTTATCTGCCTGAAAATGTTTTTCTGGTAAATCAGGATGACGCTTTTAAGAGCGTTACGATTCACATACAGGCTGAAGTGATTAAGCGGCTGGAAATCAGAGAGGAACGAGTGAGGGTTACCAATATTCCGGAGGGTTACAACGCAAGTATTTCCGAGCTGGAAGAAAGCTTTACGATAGAAGTGGTCGGACTTTCAGAGGATGTAAATGCCCTGCAGGCAAGAAACATGTCCGGTGTGGTGGATGTTCAGAGATGGATGCAGGAACAGGGAATGGAAAACCCGGAGCCAGGCTATTATACGGTGGCCGTGGACTTTGGCCTGCCGGAGAATGTGTCGCTGCGGGAACCGATTACCGTGATGCTGCATATTTCAGAGCCGGAGGAATAATGTGTAGACTGTCGGGAGCGGAAGTGTGAGAAGTACTTCTAATCACTCGCAGCAAAGCTGCTTCGCGAGATTGCCAATATGAGAGACTAGAATGGAGGATGAAGCAATGGGAAGATTATTTGGTACGGATGGTGTAAGAGGAGTGGCAAATGACGAGTTGACGCCGCTTCTTGCAATGCAGCTGGGTCAGGCAGGCGCCTATGTACTTACAAGAGAGAATATGCATAAGCCAACGATTATGGTGGGCTGTGATACCAGAATTTCAGGAGATATGCTTGCAAATGCATTGATGGCGGGTATTTGCTCCGTAGGTGCAAATGCGGTTTACGTGGGAGTTATCCCAACGCCTGCGGTGGCGTATCTCACCCGGAAATATAAGGTGGATGCAGGCGTTGTGATTTCAGCTTCCCACAATTCAGTGGAATTTAACGGTATCAAATTCTTTGACGGGGATGGCTATAAACTGCCTGATGCACTGGAAGATGAAATAGAGGCTATTATCAAGGGGGGAATGACAGGGATTAAATTTCCCATCGGAGCCAATGTAGGTAAAATTAAATATCGTACGGATGCCAGGGAGGAGTATATCAATCATTCCATCCAATCCGTAAAGATTGATTTGTCAGGGCTTAAAATCGTTGTTGACTGCGCGGAGGGCGCTGCTTATTATACTTCTGTGGAAGCCCTGCGGGAGCTTGGAGGAAATGTTGTGGCAATCCACAATATGCCTGACGGAACCAATATCAATGCAAATTGTGGTTCCACCCATATGGAAGAATTGAAAGCCAGGGTAGTTTATGAGAAGGCAAATATAGGGCTTGCCTTTGACGGGGATGCCGACAGACTTCTGGCTGTGGATGAGCTGGGAAATGTAGTTGACGGCGATCAGATTATGGCCATTGTAGGCAATCACATGAAGGAGAAAGGGGAGCTTTCCCATGATACGATTGTGGTTACGGTTATGAGTAATCTTGGCTTTACCCTCATGGCACAGAAAAATGGCATTCATATGGAACAGACTAAGGTTGGTGACAGATATGTTCTTGAGAGGATGAAGGAAATTGACGCCAGCCTTGGGGGGGAGCAGTCAGGACATATCATATTCTTAAAGGAGAACACTACGGGAGACGGATTGTTAAGCGCATTGCATCTCTTAAAGGTAATGGTGGAAACCGGCAAGAATTTATCCGAATTGGCTTCTGTTATGGAGGTACTTCCTCAGGCACTTATCAATGCAAAGGTGCCAAACCACAAAAAGGAAAAGTACATGGAGTATCCTGAAATCGCAGAGGCAATAGAGACGCTGAATGCTAAGTTTGCGGGAGAAGGCCGGGTACTGATTCGTCCTTCGGGTACGGAGCCTTTTGTCCGTGTAATGATAGAGGGGAAGGATCAGAAGATGATTGAGGATGAAGCGAGGAAGCTGGCGGATTTGATTCAGAATATTATGCTGTAAGGTTTGCGGAACTCGCCGAATGGATATGAGAAGCAGGGTATCAGGTAAAAATATTGCAACAGTTTGGTCTGACCGGACTGTTATGTGTATTGGAGGAAAACAATTATGGTGAGCCAAAAAGTGGTTATTAAGAACCCAACAGGTCTTCACTTAAGGCCGGCCGGCATCCTGTGCAAGGAAGCAATGCAGTTTAAATCATTAATAACCTTTACATTTAGGGGAAATACTGCGAATGCCAAAAGTGTGCTGAGCGTTTTGGGAGCCTGTGTAAAAAGCGGGGATGAGGTTGAATTTATCTGCGAGGGAGAGGACGAGGAAGAAGCCCTTCAAACGCTGGTAAAGGCAATTGAAAGCGGTTTAGGAGAGTAAGAAAATGTTGAACTATAAGAGATATAGGAAAAATCCGGTGGTTGTTTATCCGGAAAGGCAGTGGCCGGGGAGAGAGATAGAGAAGGCACCCATCTGGTGCAGCGTGGACCTTAGAGATGGAAATCAGGCGTTGATTGATCCTATGGTGGTCAGCGAAAAGATAGAGATGTTTCAGTATCTCATAAAGCTTGGATTTAAGGAAATTGAAGTGGGTTTTCCCGCTGCCAGCCAGATTGAGTACGACTTCCTGCGTCAATTGATAGAAAGAAAAATGATTCCGGACGGGGTGCGTGTGCAGGTGCTTACTCAGTGCCGGGAGGAGCTGATTGACCGTACTTTCGAATCTATAGAAGGATGTAAAGAGGCCATTGTGCATATCTATAATTCCACTTCCACCCTGCAAAGGGATGTGGTGTTTGGAATGGACAGGGAGCAAATCACGGATATTGCCGTAAAAGGCACGCAGATGGTAAAGGAAAGAGCGGCAAAGTTCCCGGGAAAGATTATTTTGGAGTATTCCCCGGAAAGCTTTACCGGAACCGAATTAGATTATGCCCTGGAAATCTGTACGGCGGTACAGGAGACCTGGGGCGCTACAAAAGAGAATCCTATCATTATCAACCTTCCTTCCACGGTGGAGATGAATACGCCGAATGTGTATGCAGACCAGATTGAATGGATGAACCGGCATTTTAAGAATCGGGAAAGCATTATTTTAAGTGTGCATCCCCATAATGACAGAGGAACCGGAGTTGCCTCGGCAGAGCTTTCCATTCTGGCAGGAGCGCAGAGGGTAGAAGGAACCTTGTTCGGAAACGGGGAAAGAACAGGGAATGTGGATATTATTAACATTGCCTATAACATGTTTTCCCAGGGAATTGACCCGGATCTTCACATTGAAAAAGTGAATGAAATTATTGAAATATATGAGAGATGCTGCAAGATGCCCGTCCATCCCAGGCATCCCTATGCAGGTAAGCTGGTGTTTACAGCCTTTTCAGGCTCCCATCAGGATGCTATCAATAAGGGTGTGAAGGCCATGAGGGAGCGGGGCAGCGAGTATTGGCAGGTGCCTTATCTGCCGATTGACCCCTCGGATATTGGCAGAGAGTACGAGCCTATCGTGCGCATCAATTCCCAGTCCGGAAAGGGCGGCGTTGCCTTTATTATGGATACTTACTTTGGTTTCAAGCTGCCGAAGGGAATGCACAGAGAGTTTGCCAATGTAATACAGGCAATTTCCGAAGTGAAGGGCGAGGTTTCGCCGGATGAGATCATGGAAGCATTCCGGGAAGAATATCTGCAGAAGAAAGAGCCCATACATTTCCGCAGGCTGCGTGTGGATGATTTGAGCGGGGAAACCCAGTCTGAATTTGACACCGGCGTATTGGTGAAATATACGGATAACGGTATTGAAAAGAGTTTTGAAGCCGTAGGAAATGGCCCTCTTGATGCAGTACAGAGAGGTCTACAGGTAGAGCTTGGATCTAAGATTAAGATTCTGGATTATGAGGAACATGCGCTGCAGAGTGGGGCGAATTCACAGGCGGCGGCCTATATCCACCTTTTGGATGCGGACAGCGGAAAGGTTACATATGGTGTTGGAGTAAGCTCTAACATCACAAGAGCTTCCGTGCGGGCTATTTTCTCAGCGGTCAACAGGCTGGGATTAGGAGAAAAATAAGAGTTAGTTTATGGATAAAAATGACAAAAATGTAAAAATAAAAGGCAGGGAAAAGTCCCTGTCTTTTAAAGTATAAGCTGCTACGCGAAACGCAGCAGCTTTGATATCAATAAATATTAACTATTTGAAGTGATTGTCTTTCCATCCACCATAAAGGCATCACCGTCAGGAAGAATGCAAATCATTGTTTTTCCTGTGTTCAGCTTTATTTCATTTCCGTTATCATCATAATATCTGGTAGCGCCGTAATCCGAAGGCTTTTCCCAGGTAACATGAATACCCCTTCCGTTGGTGAAAAACCAGCCGTCCCGGGTGGTATCATGACACTGGAAGGAGAGGTATCCTTTCTGATCCCTGACCTCATAATAGGTATTTTGTACCAGCAGATTCTTAAAGGTAAGAGGCGTGTTGGTAGCCATATCTATGTGGGGACCATCCGGAGTACCGGATAAATGCTGGTATCTGTCATAAAGGCCTGTTTCCTCATTGTACTTAAAATAACAATTTGTGAGGGGGTAGGCAAGGGACATGTCCACTTCCCTGGCAGGGATGGAGTCCTCATACTGGGTCAACATGTTGGGCATCTGGTCGGAGGAAAACAGAAAATGCTGTTCATCCGAATAATTATCCCTGTAATCCAGGGCAAAGCCCGCATTGTTGATATATTTTTTGATTAAGGCGGAGCTTGTAAAAGCATTGTCAAAATCATTTTTGGCTACATCTCGGAAATGATAGGTTTTAGAAATATCAATGTTCAGGTTGATATAATCCGAATCATTCCTTTCAAGCAGGTTGTCCATATAAAAGGGACCGCCATAATGTATGTGGAAAGCATCCCACTCAAAAGACCAATACATAAAATAATCTCGGCTGCTTCTGATATTTCCCAGCTTTTCTATGTCATCCCAATTCTCACATATGCCCATCAGACGCGTAATATTGGATTCAACATTGCATTCGTAGAGGATATCGGCTTTTGAAATGCCATACTGACTTGCCGTCTTGGTGTTGGGCACCATAAAGGAGATGGGGCGCCTGTCTGCAATCTTCTCATCAATCCATTCATTGGTGATGCGGCTTCTGACCATCCCGTCAGCCGGAGGGGTATCCGGGGCAGGTTCCGGAGATGGCGTCTGTGTATCCATTTCCGGTTCCTGCAAATCCTGCCCGGAATCGTCAATTGTATCTAAAGGGGTTGGCGCTTCTTCCTTTTGGGGACCGCAGCCTGAAAGCAGGAGCAGCAATGAGAGATATATCATTATAATTTTCCGAATCCTTTTCATGATCAGTTCTCCCTTCCTGCCATCTGTGGGAACTTGGAACTTGCCTTAGTCGTTTTTCAGAGCATTGCCGTCCACATTAATGCTGTCCGTGTCTTTCACAACACAAACCATGGTTTTACCTGTGTTGAGCTGAATTTCATTGCCGTCATCATCATAGAATTTGGTGGGTGAATAATCCGTGGACTTTTCCCAATTTACGTGAATAGCTTTGCCGTTTGTGAAGAAATAGCCGCCTCTGGTGGTATCATGAACCTGGAAGGCCAGATAACCTTTCGCGTCTCTTACTTCGTGGTAAGCAAACTGGACAAGCACATTTTTGAAAGCCAGCTGCTGGTTGTCGTTTGCAGCATCCACATCAGCTTTGCCATACATGGAGCGGTAATATAATCCGTCCTCGCTATTGTATGTAAAAGCGGTTTTGGTAATCGGGTAAGCCTTGGACAAATCAATCTCCTGGGCACTGACCGCATCGCTGTAGCTCTCCAAGGTATTGGGCTCGCTTTCAGATGCAAACTTGAAATGGTCAGGCTCATAGTAGCTGTCGCGGTAGGTCTTGGAATATCCTAATTTATCGATAGCACTGTTGATTCCCTCTGCGCTTGCGTAAGCGTTCTGAGGAGCGGAACGGTCGGTAGCACGGTAAAATGCGTTTTCAAATAAACCAACTTTTCCTCCGGCGCCGTAGCTGCAGCCTGTTATGTTGTTTGTGCTGTCCTGCTCGATTAAATCGTCAATATAGAAGGGACCTCCAAAGTGAACATAGATGGAATCCCATTCCAGTGCCCAGTAGATAAAGTAATCACGGCTGCTTCTTACGTTTCCGATCCGGTCTAAGTTTTCCCAGTCTTTGAACACAGCCATACTTCTGGTAATGCCGCCTTCAACGGGGCATTCATATAAAATATCCGCCTTGGAAAAATTGTAATGAGGCAGAGCGTTGGAATCATTAGGGCTCATTACCGCTATGGGCCTTGCGTCCTCAAGGGAGCCGTCAATCCATTCGTTGGTAAGGGGACTGCGAACCATTCCCTCCTGTGGGGGAACATCAGCTTCGTCTTCGGTTTCTTCAGGGATTTCTTCTTCTTCATCCTGTTCTGCTGTATCAGTGATAGGCTCTACAATGGGCTGAACAAGAGTCTCGCTGACTTCTTCATCCTTTTTTCCACATCCAAATAATAAAAGAGACGAAGATAAGGCTACAAGACAAAGAACTTGTAATCTTTTCATCAATATTTCCTCACTTTCTTTTTAGTTTAAAAATGTGCCTGAAATCACACGGTAATAATTATAACACAGAACAAAACAAGCGTCACTAGAAAAACTTGTAAAATGTTATACAAAATTATTAAGAAAATATTACGGGAAATGCCGTGAATGTTAATATAAAAAAAGAGAATGATTTAGGGAACTACTTGTCTAAAATGGATTTAAAGGGTAAAATAATAGGCAGATTGGAAAGATAGCGTAAATTTTGAAATTTGTGAAAGGAAAATTTTGAGAATGAAGAAAATTATTGTAACCGGCTGTAACGGACAGCTTGGACGTGCAATTAATCTTGAACTTAAGGATTGCAGTGATATTGAATTTGTGAATACGGATGTGGGTGAACTGGATATTACGGATGTTGATAAGGTGCTTAAACTGGCAAGGGAAGTGAAGCCTTACGCCATCATTAACTGTGCGGCCCATACGGGTGTGGACGCCTGCGAGGATGAATTTGACAAGGCTTATCGGATCAACGCCATTGGGCCGAGAAACTTGAGTATTGCAGCCTCCGAGACAGGAGCGAAGATGGTTCATATTTCTACGGATTATGTGTTTGACGGGAAGACGGACAAGCCGTACTATGAGTTTGATAAGACCAATCCTGAGGGAGTATACGGGATTACCAAGCTGGCAGGGGAAAGTATGGTGAAGGATTTTGCCCGCAGATATTTTATACTGAGAACCGCATGGCTTTACGGTGACGGAAAGAACTTTGTGCGGACAATGCTGCGCCTTTCCGAAAGCAACGATAAGGTCAGAGTGGTGGGCGACCAGGTGGGAAGCCCTACCAGTGCAAAGGAGCTTGCCCGCAGTATTGCCCAGCTGCTTTTTACGGAGAATTACGGTTTGTTCCATGCCACCTGCGAGGGGAGCTGCTCCTGGGCGGAGTTTACAAAAGAAATTTTCAGGCTTGCAGGGAAGGATACGAAGGTGGAAACCATCACAACGGAAGAATTTGGGGCAAAGGCGCCAAGGCCGGCTTACTCCATATTGGAAAATCATATGTTGAAAATGACCGGCGGATACGGATTTGCGGATTGGAGGGACGCTTTGGCTGTGTATATGAAAGAGTCCGTGTGAAACCTGTGTATACATTAAAATGTCAGAAGGATGGAAGTACGAGGGATTAGCAAGATGGATTTTATTACGGAATTACTTCAAAATCAGGTATTTGTATCGGCGGTTTTAGGCTGGCTGGTGGCCCAGGTTTTAAAAACCTTGATTCATATGATCATTACCAAGCAGTTTGTGGCGGAAAGAATGGTGGGCGGCGGCGGTATGCCCAGCTCCCATTCGGCGACGGTCTGCGCGCTGGCAACTTCAACCGGAATTAAATACGGCGGAGGAAGTTTTGAATTTGCAATAGCTGCCATGCTTGCAATTATCGTCATGTATGACGCAATGGGAGTCCGCAGAGAAACCGGCAGGCAGGGGCGGGTCCTGAATGAGATGATGGAGGTTCTCATGAATATGGGCAAGCAGATCAGCGCGGAGGAAAGACTGAAGGAATTTGTGGGACATACCCCTTTACAGGTTTTAATGGGTGCAATATTGGGGACCGCGATTGCCGCTATTATTATGAGCTTATAAAATTTTAAGAAACAATTTATAAAAAAAGGAGATTGTTTATGCAGAAAACAGCTTTGATTACCGGTATAACCGGCCAGGATGGTTCTTATCTGGCGGAGTTTTTGTTAGAGAAAGGATATGAAGTGCACGGCCTTATCAGAAGGCACAGTATCAGCAATACGTCCCGTATTGATCATCTGATTGCTTCGGATTATCACAAGGTCAAATTTTTCCTGCACTATGCGGATACCACGGATTCCAGCAATCTGATGCGGCTTATATCGGAAATCCGTCCTACGGAGGTTTACAATCTGGCGGCACAGTCCCATGTAGGGGTATCCTTTGAGGTGCCGGAATATACGGCGGAGGCAACCGGGGTGAGTACCCTTAAGCTGCTGGAGGCCATCCGGGTAAATGGGGGGAATTGCAGATATTACCAGGCATCTACTTCAGAATTATTTGGAGGGCTGCCTGAGACGGCGCCTCAGAGCGAGACTACGCCTTTTTATCCCAAGAGTCCCTATGGGGCGGCAAAGCTGTACTCCTACTGGATTACGGTAAATTACAGGGAATCTTATCAGATGTTTGCGTGCAACGGCATTTTATTTAATCATGAATCTCCGAGACGGGGAGAAAATTTTGTGACAAGAAAGATTACCCTGGCCATTGCCAATATTATCGCCGGAAAGCAGGAGAAGCTTTCCCTTGGCAACATGAACGCAAAGCGGGACTGGGGCTTTGCGGGAGATTATATTAAGGGAATGTGGATGATGCTGCAACAGGACAAACCGGATGACTATGTGCTTGCCACAAATGAAACCCATACGGTGCGTGAATTTGTGGAAGCTGCATTTGCAGAGCTTGGCATTTCTATCAGATGGGAAGGCGCCGGTGTAAATGAAAAGGGCTATGATTCGGAGACAGGCCGGTTATTGGTTGATGTGAATCCTGAGTTTTACCGCCCGGCAGAGGTAGAGTTTTTGTGGGGAAATGCCGCCAAGGCGGAAAAAGAATTGGGCTGGAAAAGGGATGTGGATTTTAAGGGACTTGTAGCAATGATGATGGATGCTGATTTAAGGGAAACGGCCAAAATCAGCTGTGCTGAATATAGGGAAGGGAAAATAAAGGAATAGCCCTGTCCTTGTAAAAGGGGATTGTGCAATGCTTTCTGTTATTTTCATCTGGCTTTATATGCTGCTTACCTGCTATGTGGTGGGGGTGTCCTGCATCAGGGTTATCGGGGGAAAAAATTTCACCTGCCGGCATGAAGTCAGCTATCTGTACGCAGGTCTTGGGGCGATTACGGTTTATGCCCAGTTTTTCAGTATATTCCGGAAGGTGGGGCTTGCGGCAAATGTGGTCGTGCTCCTTGTCTGCGGACTGTGTATCGTTTTTTTGAAAAATGAATTATTGTATCATATGCATAATTTCAGGCTGACCATCACGCCGGTAAAGGCGGCTGCGATTCTGGTACTATTTTTAGTGTTCGCCTATGGGACATCCACAGGAGTGATTCATTATGACACGGGACTGTATCATGCCCAGAGCATTCGCTGGATAGAAGAATATGGGATTGTGCCTGGGCTTGGCAATCTGCACAGCAGGCTGGCTTATAACAGCGCGGCGTTCTGTCTGTCGGCCCTTTACAGTATGGCTTTTCTGGGGGGACAGTCTTACCATTGCTGTGCGGGTTTTCTGGCCTTTGGCCTGGCGCTGGTATGTATGGAAGGGATCACGAAGGAGAGGATCAAAGGCTTTTGCGCGCCAAGGACCGGTTCACCTTTAAGCAAACCCAGACTTTCAGATTTTGCAAGACTTACCGCCGTTTATTATCTGCTTATGATTTTTGATGAGATGGTGTCCCCGGCGTCGGATTACTTTATGGTGCTTCTGGTATTTTTTATTGTGATCAGGTGGCTGGAACTGATAGAAAGAAAGGAAAGCGCTTATCTGCCTTACGCACTTTTGTGTGTGCTAGGAGTGAGTGTGGTGACGGTGAAGCTTTCCGGTGCGCTTATTCTTTTGCTTACATTGAAGCCGGCGGTTATGATGATAAAAGAAAAACGGGGAAAAGAAATCGTGAAGTTCCTGGTACTGGGAGTTTTGACGATTCTACCGTTTTTGGTGCGCAATGTGATTTTATCGGGCTGGCTGGTTTATCCCTTTACATCTGTTGATTTATTTTCTTTTACATTTAAAATTCCCAAAGGGATGGCGGATTACGACGCAAGGGAAATACAGGTGTGGGGCAGAGGGTTCAGTGACGTGGAGCGGTATGGCGAAGCTCCCTGCAAATGGCTGCCTGAATGGGCGGCAGGGCTGGATGGGAGCAATAAAGTATTTTTGATGTTGGCCCTTGTGGGGATTCTGCTGTTTACAGGTTATCTGCTGTATGCAATCATAAAAAAGAAAAAGGATATGGCGGACTTTCTCCATGTGGGGGGAACTCTGCTGGCATGCTTTTTATTCTGGCTTCTCAGTGCACCTTTGATTCGGTATGGATGCGTATTTTTATGGATGTTTCCGGTGATGATGTGGGGGTATTTGTATTTAAAAATCAGTCCACATATAGACAGGTTTAAAATATATTTTATCGTGGTCATGCTGTTCGGGATTTATAAACTGGCCGCTTTCGGGATGGAGGTTTATGAGGGGGCAACGGCCGCGTATCTGGTCAGCCAAAAAGACTATGAAAATTTTGATACGGTTGCTTATGAGCTGCACGGGTATACTTTTTATTACCCGAAGGAGGGGGACCGAGTGGGATATCAGGATTTTCCTTCGGCACCGGTGAAGGCGGAGGACATTTTTTCGGGTGATAAGATAGAGGAAGGGTTTAAGGATGTGATTCATCAGTAGGGAAGGGATTTTTGCGAAGAAGCCGTGTTTTCGCTTAATTTACGAAAAGTATTTTTATATATATGTATGTGCGCAGACAGGAAATGTTGTGGAGCGTTCTTGGATAGATAAGGAAGAAATGGAGGATATCAGGCATGGAAAAAACAGATAAGATTTATGTGGCTGGCCATAGAGGACTGGTGGGAAGTGCGATTGTCAGGAATCTGCAGGCAAAGGGATATACCAATATTGTTGGAAGGACTCACAAGGAGTTGGATTTGACCAATCAGGCTATGGTGCGGGACTTTTTTGAGAAAGAAAGACCGGATATTGTGGTGTTGGCGGCGGCTAAAGTGGGGGGCATCAATGCCAACAATACTGCGCCGGCGGATTTTGCCTATGAGAATATGCAGATTCAGTGTAATGTAATTGGATGCTGTCATGATTATAAGGTGAAAAAGCTGCTCTTTTTGGGAAGTACCTGTATTTATCCCAGAATGGCGCCACAGCCCATTCCGGAGGATGCGCTGCTGACGGGGCCTTTGGAGGAGACCAATGAGGCCTACGCCATTGCCAAGATTGCAGGGCTGGAAATGTGTAAATTTTATAAAAGGCAGTATGGGGACGATTTTATCAGCTGTATGCCTACAAATTTGTATGGGCCTCATGATAATTATGATTTGGAGGGTTCTCATGTAATGCCTGCCATGATTCGGAAATTCCATGAGGCTAAGGTGAACCAGAAACCTGCGGTGGAGCTTTGGGGGACGGGGACGCCCCTGCGGGAGTTCCTTTATGTGGACGATATGGCGGACGCCTGTGTGTTCCTGCTTGAAAATTATAAGGGCGAGCAGCATGTGAATATTGGGACGGGTAAAGAAGTAACCATTAAGGAGCTGGCGGAGACGGTTCAGAGGGTGGTTGGTTATGAAGGGGAGATTGTCTGGAATAAAGATATGCCTGACGGGACACCCAGAAAGCTGACCAATGTGGATAAGCTTCACGGCCTTGGATGGAATCATAAGGTTGAGCTGGAAGAAGGCGTGGGGCTGGCTTATCAGTGGTTTAAGGAAAATGTAGATAATGCGAGAATGTAATCATAAATTCCCCGGAGGGTTAAGACTTCCGGGGAATTTTTATGCAACAAGTCGGCTTGCAAGGTATGTCAGAGTTTAATATAAAAAGATATACCGTTTTCAATCAGCTGGCTTGTAAAGGATATTAATGTCTTAATGAGTGGAAAGAAGACTCCTTTAATGAAGGTGTTCCACAGCGGCTTTTATAAATCCTTTAAATAAAGGGTGTGGCCTGTTTGGCCTTGATTTTAACTCCGGGTGTGCCTGGGTCGCTACAAAGAATGGATGTTCAGGCAGCTCGCACATTTCCACAATCCGCCCGTCAGGAGAAAGGCCGGAGAGCTTCAGGCCGTACTCCGTCAGGGCACCACGGTAGTCATTGTTTACCTCATAACGGTGGCGGTGGCGTTCATAAATGATTTCTTCACCGTATAATGCAAAGGCTTTTGAGGATTTGTCCAGCATGCAGGGATAAGAGCCGAGCCTTAAGGTGCCGCCAATGTCCTCCACACCGTTCTGGTCAGGCATCAGGGCAATAACCGGGTGGGTGGTGGAGGAGTTAAGCTCAATGCTATGGGCATCGTTATATCCGATTACATTGCGGGCATATTCCACAATGGCAAGCTGCATACCAAGGCATAAGCCCAGGAAAGGAATCCGGTGGGTTCTGGCATAGGTTATGGCGCAGATTTTTCCTTCGATGCCCCGGGAGCCAAAGCCGCCGGGCACAAGGATACCGTTTACATCCTCTAAAAGCATGTCCACATTTTCGGTTGATACGGTTTCCGAATCAATCCATTTAATGTTAACATTGACCCGGTTGGAGATGCCGCCATGCTTGAGGGCTTCCACCACGCTGATATAAGCGTCATGGAGCTGTACATATTTGCCCACTATGGCGATGGTTACCTCGCCGGAAGGACTGCGCAGAGCGTCCACCATATGGCGCCAGTCGGTAAGGTCAGGCTCCGGGCATTCCAGATTTAAGCACTTACAGGCAACCTGGGCCAGATTTTCTTTTTCCATGGCAAGAGGCGCCTCGTACAGATATTCCACATCCAGATTTTGCAGGACATGGTCGCTGGGGACATTGCAGAAAAGAGCAATTTTGTCCTTGATGGCCTGGTCTAAGGGATGCTCGCTTCGGCAGACGATAATATCCGGCCGGATGCCCATTCCCTGGAGCTCCTTTACGCTGGCCTGGGTAGGCTTGGTTTTCATTTCCTGGGAGGCCTTCAGGTAAGGAATCAGGGTGACGTGGATTAAAATGGCGTTTTCATGTCCAACCTCGTGCTGGAACTGACGGATGGATTCAAGGAAAGGCTGACTTTCAATATCGCCTACCGTACCGCCAACCTCTATGATGGCAATTCTGGTGTCCTCATCCGTGAAATTCCTGTAAAAGCGGCTTTTGATTTCATTGGTGATATGGGGAATTACCTGAACCGTACCGCCGCCGTAGTCGCCCCGTCGCTCCTTTTGCAGAACCGACCAATAAATTTTACCGGTGGTCACATTGGAATTCTTGTCCAGATTTTCATCAATAAACCGCTCATAGTGTCCCAAATCCAAATCCGTTTCCGTGCCGTCATCCGTGACGAAAACCTCCCCATGCTGTATGGGATTCATGGTGCCCGGGTCAATGTTGATATAAGGGTCGAACTTCTGCATGGTTACTTTATATCCTCGGGCCTTTAGGAGCCTGCCGAGGGAAGCGGCTGTAATTCCCTTTCCCAAACCGGAAACCACACCGCCGGTTACAAAAACATATTTTACAGACATAATGTACCTCATTTCTGTGTTGTTTGTTGTGTATAGAAATATTGTAGCTGCACAATCGAGTGCTCGCTGAGCGGGCCGCATGCTGTAACACAGCAAATTTTCCACGCAATTTTGCGAGTGTGCCTTTGTGCATAAAAAAGACACTACGGACAAGCCATAGCGTCTTTGCTTTAACATAAAAATTTTAGCATTAGAGGTTTTATTTGTCAAATGAAATTCTACGTGTGTGAATTCTACATGTGCAGGAATGTTCCGGAGTGATTTCCTTTTATAGATGGGGCAGTAGCCCATGTTCGGGATAGCTTTCGGAAAGTAATCCGGCGTATGGTTAAGCCTGTATAACATTGTCCGGAAGTTCCATTTCATCCTGCATCTTTACAAAACCGTATTTTTCATATAAGGGGCGTCCCATGGGGGTTGCTTCCAGAGAAATAGCGGAAATGCCTTTTCTCTTAGTATCAGCAATCAGCATATCCAATGTTTTGTATGCAATGCCTTTTCTTCTATATTCGGGAACGGTATACATATTCATGATATATGCCTTTTTGCCGCTGGGATTGTGATAAGTTGGCATTACCTGAAAAAAGCTGACGCCGCCAGCGCCCACAAAACGGTTTTCATCAAATATCAAATAGGCAATATGGGTATCGTCGCAAAGCGCTTTTTCGTAATAGCTGTAAGACTGTTTTTCCACTTCGATCATATTAACGTCGTCAGGCAATTGATTGGCGGCGCGTAATACTTCTATCCTTGTTTTTGTTAATATATCAATATCTTGAATGGTTGCTCTCTTATATGTTAAGTTCATGCCATACCTCCTTTAGCTGTCCAATGTTGATTTTCAGAAATATATTATCACAATGGTATTGTGGGATAAAGCTGTCTTACAAAGAAATTTATAATTACTTCTTGCATCCTCCATAAATTTCTGTCCGTCCCACGTATCTTAAACAGATGCTGTTATGAGCCGTTGGCAGTCTGTTAAAATAAATGCGCCGCGCTTCATAAATTGGCTTGTTAAAATAAGTGCCCGGCATAATGCCTGTGTTTTATTCATGTATACACAACTACACATGCCGGCAGGAATGGAGGATTACATATGAAAAAAATTTATGCACAATTAGGCTTGGGAATTGCTCTTTTAGGATTGACCGGATGCGGCGCCTTTTCTAAAGAAACAACTCCGCAGAATCAGGATGCGGCCGCCATTGGTGAAAGCCTTTCGGAGGTTTCTGATGCCGCGCCTGTTGCTATGGGTGCGCCGGTAGCTGCTTCCAATCAAAATTCTATTACGGTGAGCAGCAGCGAGCATGTTACTGCTGTTCCGGATATTGCGGAGGTTGTTTATTCCGTGCGTACCGAGGCCCGGGAAGCGGCGGACTGTCAGCAGCAGAATACCGAATCTGTGGGCCAGGTTACGGAGCTTTTAAAAAGCCTTTCCATTGATGAGGCTTCTATCCAGACTTCAGACTATTATATGAACCCGGTTTACGATTACAGCGGCAACAGAGCGCGTGTTACCGGCTATGAGGCTGTCACCACGCTTACTGTGTCGGACATTCCCATTGACGGACTTGATAACATTCTTTCTCGGTCCGTTTCATCAGGGATTAATACCATTCAGTCCATTACTTATCAGGCCAGCAAATATGATGAAAGCTATCAGGCTGCTTTAAGCGCCGCCGTAGAGACCGCATATCAAAAGGCCCAGGTGCTGGCCGATGCTGCCGGCTGTAATGTAGGCGCTGTTATTAAGATTGAAGAAACCAGCAGCTATTCTAATGCCAGATATACGGATACGGCACTTACCAATAAGTACCGCTCCGAGGCGGTCAAGGAGGAGTATGCGCTTGCGGATACGGCCGGGATTATGCCTGGGGAAATTCAGGTGGAGGCAAGTGTGATGGTGGAATACCAGCTTTATTAAAATGTTGGATGGCCTTTCGATATTTTCCCTTTTCGGAACATGTGTACCATAGAAATATCAGTAATAGTGAAACAAGGCTGAGCTGTTACAAGCATCATAAATGGATGAGAATATTGTGGAATAAGTTTGTTGAGAATAAGAGATAATTATGGTATAATTAGTCCACGAAAAGGAGGAATATAGAATGCCACATATTATACCAATTAAGGATCTAAAAAATACTTCGGAAATTTCGGATTTATGCCATAAGACAGACGAACCCATTTATATTACTAAAAACGGATATGGTGATATGGTAATTATGAGTATGGAAATATTTGAAAGTACTATGCGACGGTTTTCCATGTACCGGGATATTGAAATATCCGAAAAACAGATAGAAAATGGTCAGGCAAAGGATGCAAGAGATGCTTTGTCGGGAATGAGGACAAAGTATGGCTTATAAAGTAATGGTTACAGAACATTCCGATGAACTGCTCGATAATCTTATATATCATTTATTATATCGGTTAAAAAGCGAACAAGCCGCACGCCATTTACTGGATGGAATCGAAAATGTATATGAGCGTCTGGAAGAAAACCCCTTACAATTTCCGTTGAGCAGAGATAGGTACTTAGCAGGTAAAGGCTATCATGAAGCGATTGTTCCACAGATGGATTATATAGTTGTATTTAGTGTGGAAGCTGATATTGTGAATGTAGTTGGGATATTCCATCAACTGGAGAATTATCAAGGAAAAATGTAGGCCTTAATTGCAGTAAATCTGATTTATGTGGTATTAAGCCGTGTAAATGTTCCGGAAGGAGAAGTATGAATAAATGTATTGTATATTAGTGACAGGGATTCCGGCGGCGGGGAAAAGTACTATGGCGGAGAATATATCAGAAAGGTTGAAGCTGCCTGCTATTTCCAAGGATACTATCAAAGAATTGATGTTTGATCATGTTGGCTTTGGGTCGAGAGAGGAAAAGGTAAATCTTGGAATTGCCAGCATGGAAATCATGTATTATGTGGCGGGGCAGCTTATGAAAGCAGGGCTGCCCTTTATCCTGGAGAACAATTTCGAGTATTCGTCAGAGAGTGGAATAAAAGCCCTTTTGGAAAGATATCGGTATCCGGTACTGACAATTACTTTGACGGGCGATTATAAAGTAATTTACAGGCGTTTCCTGGAACGGGAAATCAGCCCTGACAGGCACAGAGGGCATGTTGTGAACGACTGTTATCCGGAAAAGGAAAGAAACAGTAAAAAGGGGCAAAAAGTAACATCTATCTCCTATGAGGATTATGTACAGGGGATAGAGAGAAGGGGATTTGAGGCTTTCTCTGTTGGTGGAAGCCGGATTAAAGTTGATACGACGGATTTTTCCAAAATTGATATGGAGGAATTGCTTTCACAGATTGCGGCATGGAAGGAGGAAATTCCGCCGATTGCAATCTGCAATGCTGTTTGGTAGACGGTATTGCAGATTTTATTGTGCTCAGTATAGGCCGTTTGACTTGTTTGCCCCACGCCCATGCGGCAGCTGTCGGCTGAAGGATACGCTGTTTTGGAAAATGAATACGGGAGACGGAATACAGAGTATAATTGAGAGCGCGTTGTCTTCCGAAGAACTGGTAATATAGCGCAGGATAAAAGGTGAACCTGAAAGCTTATTGGATGAGGAATAAATATGAGGTACATTATTTCGGATATACATGGATGCTATCATCAATATCAGATGCTGCTTGAGAAAATGCATTTTTCAGCAGAGGATAAATTGTATATCCTTGGCGATGTGGTAGACCGCGGGCCTGAACCGATAAAGGTATTGCAGGATATGATGAAACGCCCTAACGTTGTTTTTATTTTGGGAAATCATGATTTTATCATGTATACACTTATGAGGAAACTCGCGGTGGAAATTACGGAGGAAAATTATGACAGCTATCTGACAAGAGAAATTCTTCTGGATTATCAGTTATGGATTCAGGATGGCGGGCAGGTTACGGCGGAGCAGTTCAGGAAACTGAATTATGCTCAAAAGATGGATGTATTGGATTATATTGCAGAAGCATCATTATATGAGGTGCTGAAAAATAATGGAAAGGAATACCGGCTGGTGCATGCAGGGCTGGCAAATTTTACTCCTGAAAAAGACATGGACGAATATGAATTGTATGACTTTCTGGAAGAAAGAGCCGATTATTCCAAAAGATATTATCCTGATGAAAACATTTTTCTGGTTACAGGACATACGCCGACTGTTTTTATAGAAGACTGGGAAAGAATAGAGGTATACCGGAAAAATGGGCATATAGCGCTGGACTGTGGATGCGTTGGGGGAGGAAAGCTGGCGGCATTTTGTGTGGAGACAGAGGAAGTTATTTATGTAGATGGGCTTTAATCGTTAATACCAGAAAGAGTAATTAAAAAGGGTTGTCTGATCATTGATTTTTCAATGACGTGACAACCCTTTGTTAACGGTAAAACGAACATTGCGCTAAAAAGCATAGTTTAAAGGGAGAGTGGGGGGAGTAGAGCGAGACGTTCGTCCTCACTAAAATAGTAACGAGGGGAGTTGATTGCGCTGGTATTGCAGTTTTCAACTACGGCAAGTTTACTGCCAGGCATCATGAAAAGGGTGTGCCATGTATTGGAGGGAACATTATAGATATTGCCTGGCGAGAGCCATGTGCAGCTTACGTTTTCTGGCTTTTCTCCCTGGCCTCCGAGTAAAATACCGCTGCTGCCGCTCAGTAAAATAAAAACTTCATCCGTTTCCAAATGCCTGTCAAAATAGGTTATATGGTCTGGCAGATACATCGTGCATGCATTTAGAAGTGCAACCCGCCAGCTGCCGTAATCTATCTGAGGCCGGTATCCGGGCTCATCATAAGTAAAAATCTGTAAATTATTCATGAATATCAAAATCCTCCTTTGTAGTAATGCGGTATGCTTTTTATACAATACGTGACAATAGATTGGACGCATGCATAGTCAGCTTCTCCGCTTCATCGTAATGCTTGCTCACCAGACATAGGAATAATAGATCACAGATATATTGTTGGGAATAGTGGGACGATACGGCACCGATACGGGTTTTTCGTTCAATGGCAGGAGTGCTTAGGCATACATCGGCAGTGCGTCCTACGGGAGAATCGGGATTTCCCGTTATGGCAACTAAAAAGGCTCCTTGCTTTTTGGCAGCTTGGGCAGATACGGTAATCACATTGGTAGTGCCGGAAAAGGAAAAAGCAAGCACCACATCCCCGTGGGTAATTGTAATAGTGGAGAGTAAGTTTATCTGACTGTCAGGCAGAAAGAAAGCTCTTTTATTGATGCGCAGAAGCTTTTGCTGCATATCCTGGGCAACATTGGCAGAGGAACCCACACCTAATAAGTAGACACATTGCGCATGATCGATCATATGCACTACTTGTGTCAGAACAGCGTTGTCAATGTGGTTGGCAGTAGTAGTGCAGACATCTGTGACCTGCGCTAAAAGTTTGCTGGCACAATTCTCGTAGGAATCTTCGGCATTGATTATCATATCTCTTTCAAAATATTGATTATTATTGAAGTATTTAGCCAAACCTACTTTCATAGAGGGAAAGCTGTCAAAACCAATTTTACGGGAAAAACGAACGATGGCAGCCGGGGAGGTGGAAGTTAATTGTGCCAGCTCACTGGCCGTTTTTGTTAAAGCCTGTTCGGGATTGTTTAAAATATAATCGGCAATCTGCTGCTCTTTTTCCGTAAATGAACTATACTTTTCGACAATTGGGACAAGTATCATAGTAATCTCCATTCCGGAGCGTTTTCGCCATGGGCAATGTAAATCAGAAATTTACTACAAACTTAAGTTTGCGTTGCCATTAAACGCTGATATGCTTCGCGAGTCGGCCTATTGAATTAAAACAATTTGTGACGCTCCGGCACAAATTGTATGTTAGGGAATCAGCTATCAAACTGATTTTTCAAAGTATTACCTCTAATAAGAAAATTATGAAATATTTATTCAATAAAAATATTATCATATAGCAGTTTAAATGGCAATATTTTTTTGAATAGCATTGAAAAACATGTGTAAAATGTACAATTATTACAAATTGATTTTAGTGAAAATATGAAATATTATTCCAAATAAAATAAAAATATTGAAATATTATTGCAAAGGTGATACTATGTGTTTAACAAAATTATTGTAAAGCATCTGCTCGTACGGTGCCCTTAGTATAGAAATGGCATTGAACGAAAGATGGCGAATCAAATAAGGAGGATATGTGTATATGAGAAAGCTAAGTGCGTTATTTTTAACGGGGCTGATGGTTTTTACCATGACGGCATGTGGTCAGAAGTCTGGTGGTCAGGAGCCTGCCAATCAAAATTCCGGTGGCCAGGAATCCGGTGGTCAAGAGGCTGATACCCAGGAATCCGGCAATCCGGAATCCGATAGCCAGGAGTCAACGGTACAGAATGTGGGAGAAACATATAATTTTAAAGTTTCTATTACCCAAGCCACTACAGACCCTCTAGCTACCTACACCCAGCAGTGGATGGATGAGGTAACGGAAAAGACAGGGGGTGCAGTTACTTTTGAATTTCATCCTAATGGTGAGTTAGGAACTATCAATGATGTCTGCGAGCAAATTTCCAGAGGGGCATCTATTATCGCCTATGCAGGACCTGATGCATTCAGTGCTTCAGCGCCTGATTTGGCTATTTTAAATAGCCAGTACTGTCTGACAAGTGCTGATCAGATTGATGCAATCAATCAGTCTGACTGGTTTAAGGAACAGGCGGAAAAACTAGCCCAGGATGGTAATACCAGAATATTGTCCTGGAACTTTTTTACCGGATATCGCCATATTTTGTCAAAAACGCCGATTGAGACACCTGATGACCTAAACGGCGTACAAATACGTGTGGCGGATTCTCCGGCAGCAATAGCATTTGTTAAAGCGCTGGGCTGCTCACCTGTGGTGACCAACTGGAACGAAGTTTACTCGTCTATTTCTACCAATATTGTAACTGCCTGTGAGGCTCCATTAGCTACCTTATATTCTTCCAGCTTGCAGGAGGTGGCACAATATTGTACGCTGACCAATCATCTGGTTTCTACAGGTATGATGGTTATGCCTGAAGATATTTTCACATCTATGCCTGAAGAATACCGGAATATCCTGTTGGATGCTGTATACCAGGCAGGAGTGGATTTCACGAAAGACAGTCTTTCCAGCGAACTGGATTATCGACAGAAGATGGAAGAAGCAGGCGTAACCTTTATTGAGCCGGATGTGGATGCTTTTGCAAAGAAGGCCGCATCTATGTACTCGTCTGGAGAGCTTTCTTTCTCGGATGGATTGTATGATGAAATTCAAAAAATAATTACCGATTAAATTTGTAAAAATTTGCGAGGCTGTCGCAATAAGAATAATAGATACAAGATATAGGAATATCTGACTTTCGGAAATGCAATATCCTGTATATAGTTTTCTTAATGCGACAGCCTCTGTAAACATTAAGTGAGAGGAGGATAATCAGGCGTGAAAAAGATGATTAGCGCAATTAAATGGTTTGAGGACACACTTTCGGCGCTGTTTCTTTCTGTGGTGGTGATTATCACGATTATTAATGTCCTGGCAAGATATATATTTAAGATGGCATTACCTTGGGCACAGGAAATATCGGGATTTTTCTGGACATGGACAATCATGTTAGGAATGAGTGTGGGGTACCGCCGGAATTTACATTATGGTGTGGATTTCCTGACGGCTAAGCTTCCAAAGAAATACGCTATACGGTTAAAGCAGGTGGTTTATTTCCTGATGCTTTTGACATGTTGTTTT
Organism: uncultured Lachnospiraceae bacterium; assembly: GCA_910585075.1. Classification (GTDB taxonomy): domain Bacteria; phylum Bacillota; class Clostridia; order Lachnospirales; family Lachnospiraceae; genus Suilimivivens. Next base: position 21,932 of record CAJUED010000022.1, on the reverse strand, counting down.
ATGCTTTATCTGAGTATTGTGATTTCAACGCAGGGATTTTTGAAAGTAAGTGCATACTTTCGGATTCCCTACTTTTATAAGTATATTTCAGTTGCTATAGGTTTTGCATTTATGATTGTCCACACACTACGCTATCTGGCGTTGTCATTTAAGGCACCGGAGGATTTCTTTAACCGGATTGCCCAGGGAGGCTTACCGGGTCTGGATGATGAAGATGTTGATGAGCAGGAGGTGAAAAAGGCATGATGGCAATTGTTCCATTAATAATACTATTGATATTATTCATAATGGGATTTCCCATTGGATTTGCACTTATGCTTTGTGTAATTCCTTATTTTGCGTGGGCAGCCGGAATCCCGATGGATGTAGTGATTCAGCGTTTCGTATCTTCTACGGAGTCCACTTCTTTGCTTGCGATTCCCTTTTTTATTACAGCCGGATCCATTATGAATTATTCCGGTATTACTGAGAAACTTTTGGATCTCTGCGACTTGTTGATTGGCCATGTACGTGGAGGACTTGGTCATGTGAATATTCTTTTGTCAGCCATGATGGGAGGACTTTCGGGCTCCTGCGCGGCGGATGCTGCACAGGAATGTAAGATTTTGGTGCCGGAAATGGTGAAAAAAGGATATGACAAACCTTTTTGTGCCGCAGTAACGGCAGCATCGTCCTTGATTACATGTATTATTCCGCCCAGTATTGGGCTTGTAGTATATGCCTACTGTACAGATACCTCTGTGGGAAAAATGCTTGCGGCCGGATATATGCCTGGAATTTTAATGACGGTAGGACTTATGCTGCTTGTGGCGTTTTTAGCAAGGAAGCGGAACTATCCGCCCAGCAGGGAACAGCGTGCCAGTTTTAAGGAGATTATTCGCGGTATAGGGGCAGCGCTTTGGGCATTGGGTCTGCCAGTGATTCTAATCGTAGGGTTGCGCTGTGGCATTTTTTCAGCAGCAGAGGGAGGCGCCATAGTGGCAGTCTATGCTTTATTTGTAGGTACGGTAGTATACCGCAAGCTTCCTTTAAGTAAACTGCCGGAGATTATGCAGGATGCGGTGCGCTCTACCTGCTCGGTTATGCTGGTTATGTGTGCGGCCAATATTTTCAGCTACTACCTTAGCTGGGAGAGTATTCCACAGAAGATCAGTAGATTCCTGGCAGTTTATGCTACTAATCCCACAGTATTTTTACTTATGGTCACGGTACTTTTTTTGATTATTGGCATGTTCATGGACGGAACTACGGCCATGATTATTATGGCACCTATATTTGGCCCTATTGCCATGAATCTTGGAATTGATATGGTTCAGTTCGGTGTTGTGCTTGTAGTAAATTGTGCCATTGGGGCAATTACGCCTCCTTTCGGTGTTGTTATCTACCTAATTGCGCCAATGTTGAAAATGAAGGTGGATGACTTTATTAAGGAGCTGATGCCATTTATAGGAGTGTTGCTGGCAATCCTTTTACTTATGGTATTCTGGCCTGGAATTTGTACGTGGATTCCAAATTTGATATATGGGTAACATGAAGAAGCTTTCTGGGAAGAATGGAAAAGGTTACCTAAGAAGACTTAAGGTTTGCAAGGAATTTGATTGTAAAAATAATAGGTAAAGGAGAGAAAATCAATGAGCTTTATGTTTAATCCGCATCCTTATGATGATTATACGCCGGTAAACAGGCCTAAGCTGCCTGAGGAAATAATGGAAGGAGCTGTGTTTGGTGTAAAAAAGGTTATGAAGACTTTGTCCCAGGCCCTGCTGCAATGCAAACTGGAAAATGGAGGGTGCGTGGCAGCCCTGGAGGGTTATCCTTCTGCCAACTTTGAACAGTTTGCAAACGGGATTGCCGGACTGCTTAAAGGAGAAAAGATTTGCATGGTTTCGACTCGGGAGCTGTGTTTGCCTGCAAAAGAGGTGGAGGATAGACTGTCCTCCTGTCTGCCCCAGGATCGGGAAAAGGATCCGGTCCTCCTTTATGGACGTCTTTATGAGGGAAAATATATAGATTTGATGGATGAAAAAAAGCTGGCAGAGGTCAAAAAACTTTGTAGGCAGAACAGAGAAGAAGGAGGTGTTACGATTCTCTATGGCATGGGAGCAGCCAGCGAGGAGTTACAGGAAGTTATTGACCTAGTGGTTTATCTGGATGTTACACCAAAGGAAGTGATGCTCCGGGCCCATGCCGGACGGTGGAAAAATTTTGGTGATGATGTGGCAAGGCCCGTGAAGGAGCTGCAGAGGCGTGCGTATTATGTAGATTTTGAGTTGGCGACAGCGCTGAGAGGAGACTTACTCAGTCAGGGTAAAATTGACTGGTATGTAGCCAGCGATAAAGATGAGAGCATGAATGTAGTAAGTGGGAATGAACTTACACTCATAACGGCGAAGCTGGCCTCCTATCCATTCCGCTGTAAGCCGGTGTATTTAGAAGGAATTTGGGGAGGGTATTACGTGCAGCACGCACGAAAACTTCCCAATCAATTTAAGAACATAGCATGGGTATTTGATCTAATCCCTATGGAGGTTAGTATTTTAATCCAGCTTGGGGAGGGTCTGATGGAAATGCCGTTTTTTACCTTTGTTCAGTGTCAGGGAGGCGGGATTTTGGGCCCTGAGATCAAGGAACGTTTTGGGGGATACTTTCCTATACGCTTTAATTATGATGACACCTTTCATTCCAACGGGAACATGTCAATACAGGTACATCCTCCCAGGGAATACTGTATGGAGACTTTTAATGAGTTGGGAACCCAGGATGAGGGCTATTATGTGGTTGCAACAGGACATGATGCCAAGACTTATTGTGGCTTAAAAGAAGGGATTAGTAAGGATGAATTTTTTGAGCAAGTTCGGAAATCTGAGAGGGATCATACGGAGGTGGATTATCAAAATTATGTGAATGCGGTGGAATCCAAGCCGGGCCGTCAGTTTTTGATTCCCGGAGGTACAATTCACGCATCCGGACGGAACCAATTGATTTTGGAGATTGGCAGCCTTACCATGGGTTCTTATACTTTTAAATTGTATGATTATCTCCGGGAAGACTTAGATGGGAGACCGCGTCCGATACATAGTTATTATGGTGAACAGGTTCTAAAGGAAGAACGGACAGAGCAATTTGTCTACGAGCATCTGGTAAAGGAACCTGTGTTGTTGCGGCAAGGAGAAGGCTATCAAGAATATATAGTGGGAGAGGATGAGCTAGTCTATTACAGTACCAGAAGAATTTGTTTTGATAAGAGGGCAGAGGACTGTACAGGGGATAGATTCCATGTTCTGGCACTGGTGGACGGTGAGGGGGTTGTTGTCCGCTCAAAGAGTGAGCCTGATTGCAGCTATACTATGAATTATCTGGACATGGTAGTTGTCCCGGCAAAAGTGGGTGCATATGAGCTGGTGAATATGGGCAGTCAGCCTGTAGTGGTCTATAAGGTGTTGGTAAAATAGGAGTATGTTATGAGTAAGGTAGTATTGGCAATTGACGGCGGTGGAACAAGCATAAAATATCGATTGCTGAGGAAGGAAGATTATGCTTTCTTGACAGAACAGAGATTTTATGATATGCCATCTATTGGAACGAAAAGTGAAATATTATACGTATTTGAAAAGATATTTGCGGATGCCATGAGGCAGTGTGAAGAAATGGGAGCAGAAATTGTCCATGCGGCATTTTCCGTCCCAGGCCCCTTTGACTGTGTTGCCGGTATCAGCCGGATGGAGCATAAATGGATTTCGCTGAAAGATGTACCATTGCGGAAAGCATTCCGGGAGATGGGAATTTTACCGGAGACAACAGAGTATACTTTCCTTCATGATGTACATGCCTTTCTTGCAGGTGAAAAGCATTTTGGTGATGCGAGGAATTATGAAAATTCGTTAGGGGTTATAATCGGCACGGGCTTAGGTCTGGGACTGTGGGAGAATGGCGGTTTAAGGTTTTCTGAAGGAGGAGGCCCCTTTTACAGTATTTTTCATAAACCATATCAAGAAGGCGTTCTGGAAGATTATGTTTCCGGCAGAGGTATTAGCATGGCTTATGCACGTAGCAGTGGACTGTATTTGGAGGCTAAAGAAATTGCAAGTAAAGCCCGGGAAGGAGAAAGGGCGGCTCACATAGTGTATCGGCAGATGGGGGCCATTTTGGGTGAGAATATTGCAGACATTGTCATGAGACATAAAATACAGTGTGTTGTGATTGGCGGACGGGTATCTCTTGCTTTTGATTTGTTCGGTGAAACCTTGTGTGAGACCCTGGGAGAGAACGTCAGGATATACACATCCAAGATGCTAGAGTCGGCTGCTATGCTAGGGGCAGCAGTGTGGTACGGCAGTGCACCGTCATAGAATCGCTGTGAATGTCTAAAGGAGAGGAGGAACTATGAGTGGGTTTTCCAGAGAGTTCTGCCATAATGAGGAGAGTGTGCGGCGTCTTTCTCAGGTACAGTATATTTCCTTTCAGAAAAGATATATTTTGCTGCAACTTTTGATGGGAGCCGGCTTCATATCTGCTGCTGTATTTGGAATGCTGGACAGAACGGCAGGAGGGATGTGTTGTCTGTTTGGATGTTGGTTACTTATTAGCTGGAGACAGATCCCTAATTTCCGAGCCCGAAAGCTTTTGAAAAGCAGTGGAGGAAGTTTTCCTGCTACAACTTTTCGCTTTGGGGAAAAGGAAGTGACTGTGGCGAACGAGCAGGGGGAAACGGTTGTTGCATATGAACAGATTATTAGATTAGTAACGGATAATGCCTATGATTATTTGTTTGTAAGTACTTGTGGGGCATATATGCTGCCATGGGAGGAAGGAAAAAAGGAGGAAACGTTTCAGAATTTTCTCTCTCAAAAGACAGGACTTGCCTGGCTGCCTGTGAAAAATGTTTTTATGATATCTGTGAAACAGTTAATGTGGGAGTGGAAAAATACAAGGAGAAATTGAGTAGGAGCGTGCGGGGAATGGCGAACATAGATAAGTCATTCCCCGCTATCTTTGATATCAAATTAAATCCTGTCAAAAGTCCTATGATTCTTTCCAGTGCAGCCTATGAAGCTCCCCTTGCATTTGAAACTGTGCAAAATTCTGTTGGCGGAGGGCTTCATAAAGCACTACGGCCACAGAGTTAGACAGATTAAGAGATCGGATTTGGGCAAGCATGGGGATGCGTACACAGGTTTCCTCGTAATCCACCAGAATTTCCTCAGGAATACCGGCGCTTTCCTTTCCAAACATAATAAAATCATCCGGGCCATAGGAAACTTCCGTGTAGACACGCTTTGCCTTGGTAGTAGCCATCCAGATTTTGGCATTTGGATGGGCGGACTTAAATTCATCAAAATTCATGTATCTGGAGAGATTTAAATGTTCCCAATAATCCATACCGGCGCGCTTTAAGTCCTTTTCCGTCAGGCGGAATCCAAGAGGTTCTATAAGATGAAGGCTGGTCCCTGTTGCTACGCAGGTCCTTCCGATATTTCCGGTGTTCGCCGGTATCTCCGGCTGATGTAAAATAATATGCATATTTAAACTCTATCCCCCATATTTTTCATTTTCTATCAAAGTGTCCGACATGAAGACATCGTCTTCTATGGGAAGGGAAAAAATAAATTCCGACCCTACGCCTTCGGTGCTGACCACATTGATGTGTTCCCCATGGGCGTGGATAATTTCTTTGGTAATGGAAAGGCCAAGGCCTGTGCCCTTTTTATCCCTGCCTCTGGAAAGGTCTGATTTGTAAAACCGGTCCCAGATCAGCTTTAGGTTATCCTTTGGTATGCCGATACCTCTGTCCTTTACGGATATAAAAACCTTATTATGCTTTTCCGTGGTCTCTATTTTAATGATGGAATCAGGATTACTGAATTTAATGGCATTGTCCAGCAGATTGTAAAGCACCTGTTGGATTTTTCCGATATCGGCACCCACAAACAGCTCATCTCCGGTGAGTATCAATTCTATGGCAATGGTCTTACTTTTGCAGGTTCCCTCAAAGGAGGCGGCGATATTACGTATGACTTTGTTAATGTCGAAAATGCTTTTATCCAGCATAATGCCTTTGGTATTTAAATTGTTTAAGGTGAGCAGGCTGTTGGTGAGCTTGGTAAGCCGTTCCGTTTCGTTTAGGACAATGTTCAGGTATTTCTCGTGAAGCTCAGGGGGGATGGTGCCGTCCAACATGGCTTCCAGGTAGCCTTTAATGGAAGTAAGGGGAGAGCGGAAGTCGTGGGAGACATTTGCCACGAATTTCTTCTGGTCATCCTCGGCCCGGGCGATTTCGCTGGCCATGTAGGAAAGGGAGGCAGCCAGATAGCCCATCTCGTCCTCACTGTCAATCTGAAATTCATAATGCATATTTCCTGTGGCATATTGTTCGGTTGCCTCGGTTATCTTCCTCAGGGGGAGGTAAACCATCTCCGTGAAAAAAATCAGAATGATCATGGAGAGCAGGAACAAAATAATCAGCATTAAGTATGAGATATTCAAGAGGCTGTTGCAGGATGCAATGATATTGCTCATAGGGTAATGTATTACCACATAGCCCCGCACCTTGTAATCTGAGGTGATGGGTGCAAACACGCTCAGCTGTTCCTGGGTGAAGCTGTCAAAGAAGTAACCGATTGTATAGTAGGACTTCTCCGTGATTGTGGGGTCAAAGCCTTCAATCACAGTTTCATTTTCCACGTCCACAGGCGCCTGTGAATCCAGAACCATTCGTCCGGAAGGATTGATGATCCACAGATTGGCGGACAGGTATGTGTCCAGGGCGTCCAGCTGCTTTTTCACAGTGTCCAGAGAAGTTTCATTATTATAAAGGTCGGAGGCGTAGGTGTTGGCAATGAGAGTTGCTTCCCGGTAAAGGGCATCTGCCTTTTCATATTTCAAGTGCTCCATGGTCATGCTGTTTACAAAGGTGGCAACCACCACAAAGCCAAACACGCCAAAAATAAAGTAAGCCAGCAGAAACTTCAGGTAAAGGGTCTTTCTCATTGGCGTACCTCAAATTTGTATCCGATTCCCCAGATGGTGGCAATCCGCCAGCCTGCATGGTCGCTTATTTTTTCGCGCAGTCTCTTAATGTGGACGTCTACTGTTCTGGTGTCTCCGATATACTCATATCCCCAAATCTGGTCAAGGAGCTGTTCCCTTGTGAAAACATGGTTGGGTGAGGAGGCGAGAAAATATAAAAGCTCCAGCTCTTTGGGAGGCATTTCCACATGATTTCCCTTATAAATCACGGAATAATTGGTCTGGTTGATGGTGAGGTCAGGATATTCCACGCATTTTACGTCCTGAGGCTGAGACTGGGCGGGAGCGGGTTTGTATCTGCGCAGAACCGCCTTTACCCGGGCCACCAGCTCTTTGGAGTCGAAGGGCTTCTCCATGTAATCGTCGGCGCCCAGCTCCAGTCCAAGGACCTTGTCGAAAATCTCTCCTTTGGCGGAGAGCATAATGATGGGGATGGCGGATTTGGCGCGGATTTCCCGGCATACCTGATAGCCGTCAATGCCGGGGAGCATCAAATCCAGTAAAATCAGATTCGGCGCAAAGGTATCCGCAAGAACCAGAGCGCTCTCCCCGTCCCCGGCAATCATGGTTTCAAAGCATTCTTTTGTCAGGTACAGGGAAATTAACTCGGCAATGTTGCTGTCGTCATCCACTATCAATATTTTTTGTCTGTTTACCATTTTATCTATTAATCTCCTGCTTTTTATTTTGAAATAGTTTTGCGCCGGAGCGTCTTTAAAAATAATTCGCTTTATTCTTTAAACGTAACAATTGTTACGCCTGCATCGCCCTCGCCGTACTCACCCAGCCGATAGGATTTTACATATTTGATGCGCTTCAAATGGCTGTGAACCGCGCTTCTTAAGGCCCCGGTTCCTTTACCATGTACAACTCTGACGGTAGTAAGGTGGGACAGGTAAGCGTCGTCCAGGTACTTGTCAAGCTCCGCGAGAGCTTCATCCACAGTCCGCCCAAGGAGATTGATCTCCGAGGAGATATTTAAGGCTTTGGACATTTTCACCTTGCTGGTATGGCTTTTCTGTAGGGCGGAAAGGCCGGGAGGGGTTTCATCCTCTATCAGCACCAAATCCTTTATATTTGCCTGGGAACGCATAATGCCGCACTGGACGAAGACATTTCCCTTATGGTCGGGAAGGCTGCTTACGGTTCCTTTCAGTCCCATGGAGAGAATTTTAACGCTGTCGCCCACTTTAATCTGCTCCGGTTTCAGCTGTTTTTTCTTTTGGGGCTCTTTTTGGGCGAGGGTAAGCTTGTCGTTCTTTTTGCCAATTTCACCCCGCAGACGCTCTCTGGTCTTTTCCAGCTCCTTTAAGGAAGCACCGGGGCCGGCCTTTTGGTAGACACGGATGGTTTCATCTGCCACGTTTTTGGCTTCCTGAAGAATGTCCCGGGCCTGTTCATTGGCCTGACGGAGAATGCGTTCTTTGGCATTGTCAATCTTTTCATTTTTAGCCTTCAGTTTTTCTTTTAAGGATTTTACTTCCTCCTTGTAAGCGGCGATTTCCAGCCGCTCTTTTTCGATGGTGACGCGGCTGTTTTCCAAATCGGTGATTAAATCCTCGAAGCTTTTTTCTTCGGTGGTAATCTGCTTTTTAGCAGCGTCTATAATATAGTCCGGCAGGCCCAGCTTTGATGAAATGGCAAAGGCGTTGCTTTTGCCGGGGATACCGATTAAAAGTCTGTAGGTGGGAGCTAAGGTTTCCACATTAAACTCGCAGCAGGCATTTTCCACGAAATCTGTGGACAGTGCGTAGACTTTAAGCTCGCTGTAGTGGGTGGTGGCCATGGTGCGGATGCCGCTGGTGTGGAGATGATCCAAAATGGCAATGGCCAGGGCGGCCCCTTCCGTGGGGTCTGTTCCGGCGCCCAATTCGTCGAACAGGCACAGGGAATTTTCATCCGCATTTTTTAAGATGGAAACAATACTGGTCATATGGGAGGAAAAAGTACTGAGACTCTGTTCAATACTCTGTTCGTCGCCGATATCCGCGTAAACCTCCGTGAACAGGGAAAGCTCAGAGCGGTCCAGGGCCGGTATATGAAGCCCGGCCTGCCCCATCAGGGTAAAAAGTCCCACGGTTTTTAAGGAGACGGTCTTTCCGCCGGTGTTAGGGCCGGTGACAATGAGAAGGTCAAAATCCTTTCCGAGCTCGATGTCAATAGGAACCACCTTCTTTGCAGGAAGAAGGGGATGGCGGCCCTTTCGGATGTGAATATAGCGGTCCGTGTTAAAAAGCGGCATGGTGGCATTTTCATCCATGGCAAGGAGCGCCTTGGCAAAGACAAAATCCAAAAAGGTCATAATGCGCTGATTTTCCGATATCTCAAATATATGCTTCCCAACCTGGGCGCTTAAATCGGCCAGTACGGCCTCTATTTCTTCTTTTTCCTTGATGGCCAGTTCCTTCAGCTGGTTGTTCAGATTTACGATTGCGGCAGGCTCAATAAAGAAGGTTGAGCCTGTGGAGGACTGATCGTGAATCATGCCGGGCACCTGGCTTTTGTACTCGGCCTTCACAGGGATACAGTAGCGGTTATCCCGCATGGTGATGACGGCATCCTGCAAATAACTGCGGTAGGAACCGTTTACCATGCCGGCCAGCTGGGAATGGATTTTGTCCCCGGTTATTGAGATGGAACGCCTTACATGCTTAAGCCCGGGGCTGGCGTCATCCGCAATCTCCTCCTCGGAGAGGATACAACGGTTTATCTCATTCGCCAGCTGGGTAAGGGGTTCCAGTGCATGAAAATAACCGGTAAGAGAGGTCTCCTTTTCCTCATCCCTTGGGCCCCTGCTGTAGGTCTTAACCCTGTTTACATTGTCAAGAAGTCCTGCAATTTTCAAAAGCTCGGGAGCGGAAAGGGTGCTTCCGATTTCCAGAGAGCGCAGGGACATGGACACGTCCCGGTTGCCTCCAAAGGAGGTGGAGCCTTTTGCAAAAAGCATGGAAAGAGCATCCGCGGTTTCCTGCTGCGCAGCCTGAATCGCCCGCGGGTCAGTCAAAGGCTTAAGCTCCCGACACATAGCCCGCCCCGGCTCCGAGGATGCCTTCTGAGTTAATAAATCGATTATTTTTGTATATTCTAAAGTGTGTAAAACTTTCTCGTTCATAAATACCTCTTACTGGAAACTTGTTAGAAGAAGCGGCCTGTCATCCAATCTGTTTAAGTATAACATATTTTTTTGTGATGCACTACTTAATTGCATTCCATATTCAGTTTTGATAAAATAGGGTAACAGTTTTGACAGGCGGAGTAAATATAACAGATATCAGATACAGATTTGTGCCGGCGCCCATTGCATACTGTGTATACACGGCATGGGATGCATGCAGTACATTTGTGGGACTGTTGGCAGTATGGAGGATTAGTGTGACAGCTTTTACGGAGAAATACAGAAAACAAATATTTTGGATAATATTGGCAGCAGCCCTTCTTATGATTATGGCTTACAATTTTCTGACGCCCTATTTGTCGGATGATTATTCCTACGCCATTGAAGTGCGTCAGGCCAAGTCATTGTGGGATTTGATAAAGCAGCAGTACGGGGAATATCTGTCAAACAGCGGCAGGGTAATCGGCCAGTTTAATGTGCGTCTTTCCCTGGTGTTTGACAAATGGGTCTTTAATCTGGTAAACAGCATGATGTTTATAGCCCTTGTACTTCTGATGTACGCCAATATCCGCCGCAAAAAGAAATATGATATTTTTGTACTTTTACTGATTATCACATTTTTATGGAAATATGCGGTGAGTTTTGGGCAGACTATGCTTTGGATTTGCGGGGCCTGCAACTACCTTTGGGGAAGTGTGTTTATTCTGGGGTTTGTGACCTATTACCGGCATTTTCTGAATAAGGCGGATAAGACAAAGCATCACCTGCCGGTGGCGGTGGTGGCATTTTTCTTTGGCGTAATAGCGGGATGGTGCAATGAAAATACCTCCGGCGGCGGTCTGATGCTGGTGCTGCTGTTTGGATTGAATTTCTGGTGGGACAGAAGAAAAAGGAAGGAGAGGAGCATCTATCCTTTTATGATTTCCGGCGTCTTTGGCATGTGCTGCGGCATTTTGGGAATGATTTCCGCGCCGGGTATAAGGAGCAGAAGCGCCACCATGTCGGAGGGAGATTACACGGGCCTTGTGGGGCTTCTTTCGAGAATTTATAAGGTAACCCTCAGTATCAGGGAAGTGTACTTTACAGTGATTGTGATTACGGCAATTGTGGTTGTGTTTTTGGTTTTGCAGAAAAAGCTGGACAGTTTTCAGCAATTGCGCCGAAACGAGACGGTGCTTTTCCTGCTGGCGGCGGTTGCCACAGGGTATGTGCTTGCCATTGCGCCTACGCCTATGAACAGGGCGTATTTTGGAGCGGGCATTTTTCTGTTTGTGGGATGCATTCAGGGGATTGTGGATGTGACGGACAGGGAACAGGCGATTCGGGCTGCCAAGTACGGTCTGGTCAGTGTGCTTTGCGTGTGGCTGTTTTTTACTTATCTGGACAATCTGGTTAATTTGGCCAGAATATACAGGGAGGAGCAGGAGAGGATAGATTTGATTTGGGAGGAAAAAGGCGACCCGGAGGAGGACGGCATTCTGGTGCTGCCCCAGTACAGGGAGGCTTTCAAGAATCCTTACAGCAATGCCCATGAGTCGGATTTACAGGATGATAAGGATTATTGGATTAATCTTTTTTATGAAGTCTATTATGATCTGGGAAATATTACGGCGATCCCGAGGGATGAGTGGGACGAGCTGTATGACGAGGATTAGCAGCAGACGGTGGAAGAAAGGCGTTGCCGGGGACATCTGTTTGATTCCCACGAGCAATGAGCCAAGTACTTGCAGTGTGGTTGTTGACTTGACCGGCGGCCTGTGCGGTAAAGTTTTTTGGTGCGAGACGCTGTCAGGAAGGAGGACTGTGGACGCAAAGGTTTTACGGACAAGTTTGCTGGCTGTTGGAAGCAGGGAGGATTGGCATGGAACGGGGAGAATTAAGCAGCAGTCCCTGTAATTTGTGCCCCCGGGAGTGTGGGGTGATGCGTGGGGAGGGGCAGGCCGGTTACTGCCTTTCGGATCAGCGGATTTTTGTTGCAAGAGCGGCTCTCCATATGTGGGAGGAGCCCTGTATTTCGGGGGAAGTGGGTTCCGGTACAGTCTTTTTTTCCGGATGTAATCTGCGGTGTGTTTACTGTCAAAATTATGAGATTGCCGCAGGGAAAAGGGGCAGAGAAGTTTCCACAGAGGAGCTTTCGGATATTTTTCTTATGCTCCAGGAAAAAGGGGCGGCCAATATTAATCTTGTGACGCCGGACCATTATATCAATCAGATTGCGGAGGCCATAGGGCAGGCAAAGGCTAAGGGACTTTCTTTGCCGGTGGTATATAACGGAAGCGGGTATGAAAAAAAGGAAGCAATAAGAAATCTGGCCGGAATCGTCGATATTTTTTTGACGGACTTTAAGTATATGGATGAAGAACTTGCGGAAAAATATTCTAAGGCGCCCGATTATCCGGCGGTTGCGATGGCAGCCCTTGCGGAAATGGTCAGGATAACGGGAGAGGCGGTTTTTGACGAAAAAGGCATGATGCGGAAAGGCGTGATTGTAAGGCATCTGCTTTTGCCGGGGCACAAGAAGAATGCGAAGGAAGTTGTCAAGTATTTGTATGAAACTTATGGGGACAGGATTTATATCAGTCTGATGAACCAGTATACGCCTTTTGCAAGGCTTTCGGAAAACCCTGCATACAAGGAATTGTGCAGAAAAGTGACAAAAAGAGAGTATGAGGCCGTGGTGGATTACGCCATAGATTTGGGGGTGCGGAACGCTTTTATTCAGGAGGGAGATACTGCAAAGGAGAGTTTTATACCGGAGTTTGATTTGAATTTTAATGTATAATAAGCCTTTTTTTACAAATAATAGTACAAGAGTTTTTCTTAGAAATAATTGCGCAGGAATACTTTTTCGGAAATATTTCCTTAGAGATTATTTCTTGGGAATAAATGCTCCGGGGGCAAATTTCACAGAAAATTATTTCTTAGAAATTTCTTTCTTGGGAATTTATTCCTTAGGGATTTATCCTTATAGGGACTTATCCCTTATGATTAGAGTAAATGGAGGTTTATTGATATGAAGGCGACAGGTATTGTAAGACGAATAGACGATTTAGGTCGTATTGTAATACCCAAGGAAATCCGACGGACCCTCCGAATCAGGGAAAGCGATCCGCTTGAAATATTTACTGACAGGGAAGGCGAGATTATATTAAAAAAATATTCTCCCATTGGTGAAATGAATACATTTGCAAAACAGTATGCGGAAAGCCTGGCCCAGGTTTCAGGCAGGACCGCCCTGATTGCGGACAGGGATCAGTTCATTGCCGTGTCGGGAGGCTTTAAAAGCATCCTTGGCAAATCCATCAGTAAAGAGTTGGAGGAAAAGCTAAACAAAAGGGAGATGGTGATAGCTTCAAAGGAGGATGCAAACTTTATCCCGATTACCCAGGATGTGACCGACGAATTTCAGCAGGAGGCAATCAGCCCCATCATATGCGAGGGGGACATGATCGGCGGAGTGGTTCTGATTGACAACGGTGAGAAAGGAAAAATGGGGGAAGTGGAGCAGAAGCTGATACAGTCAGCGGCGGGGTTTCTGGGAAGGCAGATGGAGCAGTAAAAAGCAAACGCTGTCACGCTTTGTGAGTCAGTCTGTGCTGTGAGATAGCAGACCGATGCAAAGTGGGACAGCATTTTTATCTTGTAAACATCCGATAAAGGATGGAGGTCAGGAATTTTTTGTGTTGAACATGGCCATGGCCAGCCTGACGGAAAAGTCCCCCATTTCATAATATTCTTTGGTGGTGCGGTTGATTCGCTCTATGGAAACGGAGCGGTTGGCCTTTTTGGGCTGGTCGCTGATAAAATATATTTCGTCCGTATCATATTCTTTGTCCAATGCGGGGTCATCTTCTTCCTCGTAATAGGGGTCAAAAAGAAGAACTCTGTCTCCCTCAATGCCGGTCAGCAGAACATAGTGGGCTACATCCAGAAAAAGGTGGAGCAAAACAACGCCCCCTGACGCAAGGGCCCTGGTAATGGGGCTGTCCGGAGTGATAGTCACTTGATCCCCGGAATAGTATTCACAGTGAATGGGGAAATTTCTGGTCTCGCCATAATGATTCAACCAGTCGGCCAGGAAGTTTATGGCACAGGCTGAAGTGCCGTGTCTGCCGGGCTCTCCGGATTCATTGCAGGTATCAAGGCAATAAAGCGTAATATATTTAACCAGGTCCGGGTAAATGTCCTCGCGCTCAAAAAGATAGCGTATGCCGTTAAGTACGGTGACAGGGCCGCAGTCGTATTCGGATGTCTGATAGTTTAACAGGTTTTTCATTCTTATGTATCCTTTCCATAACAAATTGTGCGCAAATACGGAAATTGGTATGGGTTTTATTACCATTATATTTATAATTATAGTGCAAAGTGATTGTAATATAACGCTGTTTTGAAGGTTTGTCAAGAATTTGGTAACAGTTCTGCCATGCAAAAATTTTAAACCGACAACTTATGAATGGCATGGCTGAATTGTTACAGAATTTGGGGATAATGTCGGGAAAAGTGGGTTTTTAAAGCAATTTTCGAAAAGAGAATTTATGTTTGACATTGACAAGGATATGGAATATAATGGATATCATAGTAATCCTAGTAAAAAAGTAGGAAATGGAGCAAAGCGATTTGGAGGATAATTATGAATAAGGTGAAGGAAAGTGCGTTGGATTTGATTGGCGGAACGCCTGTTTTGAAATTGAGCCGTTACAGTAGGAAGGCGGGAGTCAGTCAGGCGACGATTTTGGCGAAGCTTGAGTATTTGAATCCGGCGGGGTCGGTGAAAGACAGGGTGGCCCTGTCTATGATAGAGGATGCGGAGGAGAAAGGAATTTTAAAGCCGGGAGCAACGATTATTGAGCCTACCTCGGGCAATACGGGGATTGGGCTTGCGGCGGTGGCGGCAGTGAAGGGATACAGGGCAATTCTTACCCTGCCTGATACCATGAGTGTGGAGCGGAGAAACCTGCTTGGAGCTTATGGGGCTGAGTTGGTGCTTACGGAAGGGGCTAAGGGAATGACAGGGGCTATTGCAAAGGCAAAAGAGCTTCGGGACAGTATTCCGGGGGCTGTGATTTTGGGACAGTTTGAGAACCCTGCAAATTCTAAAGCGCACCGGGAGACCACGGGCCCGGAGCTATGGGAGCAGACGGATGGAAAAATAGATATTTTTGTAGCCGGCGTGGGAACCGGAGGAACCATTACCGGCGTGGGAGAATATTTGAAAGCCCAAAACCCTGATATAAAGATTGTTGCCGTAGAACCGGCTACCAGCCCGGTATTGTCAAAAGGGACCTCAGGTGCACATAAAATTCAGGGAATCGGGGCGGGGTTTGTACCTGATGTACTGAACACGGAAATTTATGATGAAGTGATTGTTATCAATAATGAAGATGCATTTACGGAAGGGAAGGCATTTGCGGTGAGCGAGGGCATACTGGTGGGAATTTCTTCAGGAGCAGCCTTGAAAGCTGCAACTATCTTGGCCCAAAGACCTGAAAATGCCGGAAAAACGATAGTGGCCCTGCTGCCTGATTCGGGAGACAGATATCTGTCCACGCCTCTGTTTAGCAGTGGTAACTGATATTTTATAAAATATGTTTTGAAGCTGTTTATCAGAATTATCAATAGAATTTTGCAGAAGGACATTGACGAGCGCCAGTGTCCTTTTTTAAGTGCGCCTTGCGGCGCACGTTTCAATAAGCTGACCCGGAAAGAAAAAACCGGAGGAGGATACCCCGGAATTTACTGCGGGGTATTTGACTTCTAAATATAGTTAAAGTGCATCCGGGCATGGGAGGCGATACGAAATATCTGTTTATTTATTTTGCATTGTCGGACAGCTCTCGCGTGCGATATACGGCGTTGGAAATGCGATGCTTACAGGAACATATTGAAATGTATTGAGAGCCTCGGATAATATTCTCAGACACTCTCTGGCCATATCTTCCAGGGGCAGGCTGATCACGGAGAGGGAAGGGACACAATATTCCTCCTGTTCAGGCCGTCCGCTGCCGACACTGATGATTTCAATCTGGTCGGGAATGCGGATTCCTTTTTCGTAGAAGGCTTTGAGTGCTCCTAATGCAATGCTGTCAGAAGTACAGAAAAGACAGTCAGGGAGTGGAGCAAGGCGGCATAATGTGAGGGCTCCAAAATATCCGCCCTTCATTGTGTTATTGACCGTCACGGCAACAGGGCGTTCCATTCCTGATTCGCTTATCTGAAATTCAAAAACATTTGTCCTGATATTCATTCCGGTAAAAGTGGCCGGAGATTTTAACAATGCAGGATGCTTTTTGCCGTGTGATGCGAATATCTGGGCAGGAAGAAGCCCGATGGTCTTATCGTCCATTGTCACGGTAGAATACTTATTTGAATATCTGTTGTACAGAACAATCGGGATGTGAAAGTCACTGGCTTCCAGATATTCCATATCCGGTTCGGAAGGATTACAGATAATGATTGCATTTGTGGTAAGCGCTGATTCCTGGGTCAGGATATCCTTCAGGTGGTTATTCTCATAGGGAACGATAGAAAGCTGAAATTGATAGTTGTTTTCTATAATTGCCGTCTGCAGGCCTTTCAGGAAACGGGAAAGCAGGTGAATACGGTTGTCCGATACCCAGTATAGGGATATGCTGAATTTCGCAGAGAGACTCCCCCGTAATATTTTGGCCTGAATATTAGGCTTGTAGCCCAGTTCTTTCGCTGCTTCGAATATCCTTTGCTGGGTTTCTTTTCTGATTTTGCGTTTGTCCCCATTTCCTTTCAGAACAATAGAGACAGTGCTTGGTGAAAGATCCAGCCTGGCGGCAATATCTTTAATGGTAGTCATGCGAACCTCCTGCAACTTATCTTTGATTTAAGGATAAATGAGATTTACAGGGAATGCAAGGGAAAAGCCATACTATATGGTAACTCTTTTATTTATTAGGCAGATTTGCAGAGTGAGGATGTGTTTGAGATAACTAATAATGTAGAAATATGAAGTATAAGTATAACGTTATAAAATAGAGCGGTGGAAACACATAAATATAGTAGGGTGTTGACAACATGTTACAGTAAAATAAAGAAAAAATACAACGTTATATATTGACAAAAAGCAAATTGGCGATATACTTAGCATATAAGTACAACGTGGTACTAAGCAAATATGCAATAGTACATGCAGAACTTATTAAAAATTAAAGGGCCTTAATGCATGACAGCCGGGAAGAACGGAAGGAGATTAACCGGGGCATTTTGTAAGTTGTATCAAGGGATTGGAAGGGAAAGGTTAGAATAAGGAGAAGGATAAAGGGGGAGCTATGAACGATCAGGAAAAGGCCGCTCGGATGCAGGCGGAGATGGAAGAAAGGCTTCATCAGGAAGCCCTCAGTATCAAAGCGGAATTTGACGCCTGTCCCGTGGTGGGCAGTGTACAGGGTTATACAAAGGAAGAAGTTATGCTGCCTATGCCGGATGGAGTAAGGCTGTTTACGGTTATATATAAACCGGAGACCGCAGAAAGCTTTCCGGTGCTAATGCAGAGGAGCTGTTACCCGGCGCAGATGGAGACCTATAGCGTATATGGCGAGGAGTTTACGAAAAGGGGTTATGGATATGTTCTGCAGATATGCCGGGGCACCGGTAAGAGCGAGGGTCAGTGGGAGCCCAACGTGAATGAGCGTGAGGACGGCATAGCGGCGCTGGCCTGGCTGAATGAACAGGAATGGGCGGAGAGCATCGGGTACTTTGGAGCCAGTTATCTTGCCCTGACGGGCTGGGCGGTTGCGGATGTGGTTCCGGAGAAAGTTAAAGGTATGATGCTGACTGTTTATGGAACAGACCGTTTCAAATCCGCTTATGAGAAAAGGCTGTTTCGGCATGATGTTCTTACCGGCTGGAGTATGTCGAACGCAGGCCATCCGGTGGAAGCGGACTATTCGGAAAGCTGTCGGTACAGGCCCCACGCAAAGGTGGACGAGGCAATGTGGGGCGGAAGGCTTCCCTGGTATCAGGACTGGATTCATGCGGTAAAGCGGGAAGATGCGTACTGGCAGCAGGGCTGGTGGAAGCAGCTGGCGGAAATACCACCTAAGGTGAAGGTTCCGGTTTATATTGTTGACGCCTGGTATGACCATCATTTCGGCAGTGCGATGAACACCTACATATCTCTGAATGAGGAGACCAAGTCCCATAGCTGGATGGACATAGGATGCTGGAATCATATGTCAGAGGATTGCATTGCATGGGAACAGCAGAAGAATTTGGAAAATGGCGACGTTAAGCGTATTCTTAAGTGGTTCGACCTGCTTTTAAAGAAGAAGGAAATACCACAGAAAAGGATTCGGGCCTATGTGATGCGGGAGGACCGGTGGCAGGAGCTTGCAGCATGGCCGTTACCCGCGGAGCATGTGAGAAAGTTTTATATTCGGAGTGATAAAGGACTGGGTGAAAATATGGGTGAAGCAGGAGAGATTACCTTTGCGTATGACCCGGAAAATCCCTGTCCTACCCATGGGGCGGAGAGCGTGCTGACTACAATTACGGAGGCAGGTACACTTCTGCAGCCGAAACCGGATTACCGGGCGGACGTGGTAAGCTTTGTCAGTGAACCTCTGACGGAGAAGCTGGCCATAGCAGGGCAGGTCAAGGTACATCTTAAAGTGAAGACGGACGTGGATGACACTGCTTTTTCCGCAAAGCTGTGCGAGGTATTTCCGGATGGAAAGGCCTATAATATCCGAAGTGGTATCACAACCATAGCGGCGGACAGAACGGAGGGTGACCGTTACAGTCCCGGGGAGATAGCGGAGGTATGCGTGGATTTCTGGGACATTGTGTGGACCATACGGCCGGGAAGCCGTCTGCGGCTGGATATTTCTTCCTCTGATTTCCCTCAATATGCGGCTCACAGCAATTATGCAGGTATCTGGTCGGAGCAGGAAAAGAGCAGGATTGCCCATCAGATTATCTGTACAGGGGATGAGGGGAGTTATATAGAATTTCCACAGGCGTAGGGCATTATGACAGCGGGCATAGAAAGCCCTGACCGTTGGGCAAAGGATTTTACGCTTTGCCGTGAAGTCGTAAGCCGAGTGGCTGCAAGCGGCCAGATTAGTGCCGGAATTGGTTTTGGAGAATGATAAATATATTATATCAAGTTTTAGAAAGGAAAAGAGGTAAAAGCTTATGAAGAAAATTGCAATTGGCGGCGGCCAGGGCTTCTGGGGCGACTCCCCGGATGCTGCGCTCCATATGCTGCGTCACGGGGACATTCAGTACATGGCCTGCGATTATTTGGCGGAGCTTACCATGTCCATTATGGCAAAGCAGCAGTTAAAGGATCCGACCAAGGGATATGCGCCGGATTTCGTCACAAGGATTTTGAAGGAGGGCGGTAAAGAGGCCTGGGAGAAAGGAATCCGCATCCTTACAAACGCCGGGGGAATGAACATCACCGGCTGCGTGGAGGCCATCAGACAGTGGGCTGACGGCGCCGATATGAAAGGCTATAAGATTGGATATGTGACAGGGGATTCCATTAAAGAAAAGATACCTCAGCTTTTGAAGGAAGGCTGGACATTCCCCAATTTTGACTATGACGGGGATTTCAATGAGATTGTTGATAAGATTTATAACTGCAACGCTTATATCGGGCATGAAGGGATTAAGGAATGCCTGAATCAGGGGGCAGACGTTGTAATTACCGGGCGCGCAGCGGATTCCGCGCTGTTTTTAGCGCCCTTTGCCCACGAATTCGGCTGGGCGGAAAATGATTGGGATAATCTGGCCAGAGGAATTATGGCAGGTCACTTGTTAGAGTGCGGCGGCCAGGGAGCAGGCGGTAACTATATGTATGACTGGCGCAGTGTGCCGAGAATGGACGAGCTTGGATTCCCCATTGCGGAGATTACGGAAGATACATTTGAAATTACCAAGGCTCCTGACTGCGGCGGCGTAATCTGTGAGCAGAGTTGTAAGGAGCAGTTCCTTTATGAGGTGCTGGATCCTGCAAACTATATGACCCCTGATGTGAATGTAGATATCAGCCAGGCTACTATTAAGCAGGTGGGGCCTGACAGAGTGCGGATTGGAAATGTGCGCGGTAAGCAGAAACCGGATAATCTGAAGCTCTGCGTTGGCTATCATAAGGGCTGGAAGACTGTGTCCATGCTAAGCTTTGCATGGCCGGATGCTTATGAAAAGGCACAGTACTGCGCAGAGGTCATTATGAAGAAAATGAAGAAGCGGGGCATGAAGGCGGACGATATCCATATCAGCTATATTGGGGTGAATAGTCTGCACTTGAATGTGGCTGATATGAGCGAGGAGTCATTAAAGAACCTGAATGAATGTGTGCTGCGGATTGCGGTATTCAGTGAAGATAAGTCAGAATGCGCAAAGATCATTCCTGAAATCAGCCCGATGCAGTTAAACGGCCCTCCGGGAGCATCTTTCTTTGGCGGACGGGCGCACGTGCAGGAAGTTATGGCGCTATGGCCTACTTATGTTCCGAGAGATGCGCTGGATATCCGGGCGCATATACTGGAAGTTTAAGAGAAGACGGTTCCGGGACAGGAAACGTGCCGGATAATGGCAAATCAAAAAGAAAAGCGAAACTTTATGGAAACCAGACAGAAAGGAGTAAATTACAAGTGGCAATAATATATTTGAACGATATCGCACACGGACGAAGCGGTGATAAAGGCGATACAAGCAATGTCTGTGTATATGCGAGAAAGCCTGAGTACTACAAAATTATAGAACGTGAAGTGACTCCGGAAGCACTGCATGCACATTTTGGGGATATGGTGAAGGGTGAGATTACACGTTATGATGTACCAAGTCTCGGAGGATTCAACTTCGTGATGAAGCATGCGCTGGGAGGCGGCGCTACCATGAGCCTTCGTCTAGACTCTCTTGGCAAGTCCATGGGGAGTGCGGTTATGCGGATGAAGATTAACGTATCGGAAGAAGAACTGGCAGAAATCAATGCAAAATCGTAAAAGACAGCATAGTGAGGAGGTTAATATAAGGTGAGCGGCGAAAATATTCAGGATATACAGGCATTACAGGATTTAAAAGTACTGGATCTTACGAGAGTCGTAGCCGGACCGTATGCGGGGTCTATTCTTGGAGATTTTGGCGCACAGGTATTAAAGATTGAAATGCCCGGGCGGGGGGATGATGCGCGGGCATACGGCCCTTATGAAAATGGGGAGAGTATGTACTACGCAAATCTGAACCGCAATAAGAAGGGTATCACGCTGAATCTGAAATCGGAAGGGGGAAAGGAAATTTTCTTAAAGCTGGTTGAGGACGCGGACATCCTTCTGGAGAATTATCGGCCCGGCGTTATGGATAAGCTGGGATTGGGCTACGAGACATTACATAAAATAAATCCCCGTCTTATCTACGGAACCCTTTCCGGATTTGGCTCCTATGGTCCCTATTCACAGAGACCGGGTTACGATATTGTTTCCCAGGGGATGGGTGGACTTATGAGCATTACAGGAGCCGAGGGCGGCGAGCCCACAAGATCGGGAAATGCCATGGGAGATATTCTGGGAGGTATGAACCTTGTGATTGGCGTTCTGCTGGCTGTCCATGCCAGAGAGCTGACGGGAAAAGGGCAGAAGATTGACGTGTCGCTGGTTGATTCGGTGGTGGCAAGCTTGGAAAATGCCTATGTGCGGTATTTCAAATCGAAGCAGATACCGGAACGGACAGGCAACGCCTATGCTTCCATAGCGCCCTATGATACCTATATGGCGAAGGATGGCAGAGTAATCCTTGCGTGCGGCAACCAGAAGCT
>CAJUED010000021.1 GCA_910585075.1 uncultured Lachnospiraceae bacterium | reverse complement strand
TTTTAATTTGGAGAATTTTCGGGTAATTGGGAGTGGGTAAAGTTACGAATAACACTATGATGTATTCTGCAATATCTTCCATAAATTCCAATACAGGTACAGCATATGCCAGAAGCTGTCTGACATAGAGAAAGTCTTTGATTATCTGGCTGGTATTTCTTCCGACAGTTCATCGCTTCCTTGTATCCTACAAAATGCAGAGGACAGGCAAGAATCCAGAAATATTCAGTTCCGGTATTTTACCTGCAGCTTCTATAAAAAAGGGACATGCCATATTGAATTTAAGGACGGGGAGCTTTTAAAGAAATTTAACATCTTTGGTGCAAGGCAGAAAGGATGGCTTCCCCCTGCGTATGGAAGAAAAGCTTATCAGAAAATGGGAAGGGAGGAGCGTGAGGTAGTGGATTCCTTTGAGGGGAAAGATTCTTATGCAGAGACCTGTTCCAGGCCGGAATATTATTTATATGAGCCAAAGGACAGGAAAGATATGCTGGAATTATTATCAGCATAGTGTTATCTGGGAAAAATAAATGAAAGAAATGGAAGGAGCAGATAAGGATGATTAAATTAAGCAATGGCCAGTATATCATAGGTTTTGATGATGGCTACCAGCTTGGGAAGACCGCAAATTTCATATTTGATAATGGTGTACATATGCTGGGAAGTGCAGAGCCGACACTGAAAGAGAAGTCCCTGTTTTATGATGGGGAGTATTTCAAGGTCTGTGAGGGGAGGATGGCTCTTACAGAAGATAAATTTTCAGATGATACAGCAAGGTTTCGTACAATGGCTGGTATTGCTATGGAATTGAAAAATGAAAATATCCATAGTGCAGAGATTGTGCTTGCTGTAGGATTGCCGTTCTCAGACTATGGGAGGAATAAGCTAAAGCTGATTGACTATTATAATAGGAAAAAAGTATTGGAGTTCTCTTATGAAGGAGAAGATTATTCTGTGACGATAGCAAAGGTTATTGTATGCCCACAGTGCTATTCAGCAATCGCGTCGAGATTAGGCAATATGAAAGGGGATTACCTGATCGTGGATATCGGGAGCAAGACCACAGATGTTGTATATGTGCAGAATGGACTTCCAATAGAAAGTAAATCCATTACAGTTGAAAAAGCTATGGTGAAATGGATGAAAGAGATCCAGCATGAAATGAAAGTACAGACTGGAAAAGAGATTCCGGAGCATGAGGTCATGAAGGCTGCGTTAAAAGAGGAAGGTAATCTGCCGGCAGTTTATACAGAGCTGATCCGGGGGATGCTGCGTGAGAAGATACAGTCCCTGGAGCTGGAGCTTGTAGAGCGTGGCTACAGCCTTGATTATATCAATCTCATTTATGTAGGTGGAGGTGCGCTGATCGCACGTGATTATGCAGGGAAGTATCGGGAGCATACCGCTTATGACTGTGATTTGTGTGCCAATGCAAAGGGATATGAGTTCCTTGCAAAACAGCTCATAGGAAAGAAGGTGTGATATGGCTGAAAAACAGAAGTCTATCTTTATTCGTTTCAATATGGATGATAAGGAAGACAGGGAATTGTATCTGAAGCTGACGGAGAAGGCTGGTAATGTGGTTTCCCTGGCATCATGTGTAAAGAGAGAGTTGGAAGAATATTTCAGCTTGGATGTTAAGATAGCAGACAGGCAGGAGTTCCACAATAAGATGTTGTCTGTCATTCGAGAGGAAATGCAGTCACAGGGAATGAAACTGGTAGGAGCGTTGCTTGCTGGAATTAGTACGGTGAATGTTTCAAAAAGTAGGGATGAGATTGTATTAAGCGAAACAGGATTACCCGAAAGCTGTGAGGAATTACCGGATGAGCTGAGCGGAGTTCTTGATTTTATCGGTTAGAGAAAGCAGGAAAAATCTATAGCATGAAATGTGATGGGTATTCCTTAGGGAGTGCCCGCTGCATTTCTGTTGATATATGTAAGTATTGTGTTGCTGATGGAAGATTTTTAATCATATTTGCAATCAAATACAACAGGTGTGTAACATTCGGGATATGCTGAGTTACCTTGTCCGGAATAAGAGATTAAGAAGGGAGACAGTGTGACCATGTATCATTTGCGGCATAGGGATTTTGAGAAGTCATAGTGATAATTATTCCAGACGCTTTAATTTACGGACACGTATGGCTTTTTTAACAGCACTTGCAGCTTCCAGCATGACATACACTTCATCGGGATCGCAGTCAGAAAAGACCGACTGTACATCCTCCATCAGGTAGGATTTGGAATCATGGATACTGTCAGTGAGCAGCCTGTCAACACTGGTATGAAGGGCATTGGCAATCTTTATGAGGGAAGGGAGGCTGATCTTGGTAGAAGCAACTTCCGTATGGGAGATATGCTGGCTGGTAAGCCCTACCATTTCAGCTAATTGTTCCTGTGATAATCCGGCTGACATGCGTGCCGCACGGATTTTCTTTCCTAATAATACATAATCCATTCCTGCCACCTCATCATGAAAAGTTAATATTATTATTGTATAGGCGAATGAGCTATGATAAAATGGATTGTATAGGCGAATGAGTTATTATAGGCATATATAAATACAAAATTTTAGATTGGTTATTTTGAGGGAAAATTATACTGCCAGTATACCTGAAATGACAAAATTTTCTGTATAATATAATTATTTAGTCTTTGTTTCTTATATAGGCAGGCAATGTGGAAGCGTATGTTGCCGTAGATAAGAAAAGCGGGGATTTACTATCATCTTTTACAGACTAATTTTTTTGTGCAAAATATAACATTGAAGGTATACAAGAAGTGAGAGGATATACTAGGAGCAAAATGGCTTTGTAGAAGTAGTACTGCTCGTGGCAATTTTTGGCATTATTTATACGAATTTTATACGTGCGATAATTAAGAGCGTCTGGGAAAAATCTTAGACAATTTTCTTATGTTTACGTATTATGAACGCACTTTAATGGCCGAAAGACTCGAATATGTTGTACTTATAAATGTTTTTTGAGACAGCAATTAATGAATGAGGATTTCTCTATCAGTCCATAGGGGCGATATGATAACATAGGCTTCATGTTTTTATCCATAAAAAACTGACTATATGCCAAGATCAGCTATAGCCCTACTAGGTATCCATCTCGCCTGTTAACAAATAGCAAAACACAGGTTTTTAGCTGTGGTGTTAAGTTATATTATTTGAACTAAAAAGGAACCGGCTGAGAATTGCATATAGTCATTTTTATAAATATTATGCCATTTTAGCGAGAGGAGAGGCAGATATGAAACTAGAAGAAATATTAAGATTAATTATCCAGCTAATACCTACAGCAAAAATGTTAGATCCATCCAGAGCGTTTGGATTTATACATAAACAGGCACCAGTTGAAATTAATGGTGTGAAAGGACTTTTAATATGGGACTATATTTTATGGAATGAAATTACATTTCAGGATATGGAGCAGAAAAATATAATTTCTCTTTTTACTGGTTTCAATGATGTGGATACAGAAGATCGGTGGAATGAACTTATAGAAGAATATAGCATAAAGAAATAGCTGTATTTTAGGTCATTATACTAACGTTTGTATATTTGCCAGATAGAAAAGAGTTTTATAAAAATTAGAAAAAATTTTTGAATCTTATATCTGTAATACGAATTTATAGTATACAGTGTTTCATTTGCGCGGGCATTTTAAAATATAGCTTTCAGAAGTGTGTTGGTAGTGGCAAAATTTGAATGAGATATTTTTGAGACTATGAGGGAAAGTTTATGAGTAAAACAGTCAATTTCGAGTTATTACTTGAAAATGCAATAGTACTTCCAATGGTTAAGATAGACCGTGAAAGTTATTTGAGATCTTCCCTTAAAAAATATTATCCAACAAAGATTGTTAATAAAGCAATAGAGTATAATCCGGCATTTGCAGGTATAAGTGTGGATGATATAGACAGGATTGCAAAGGAAAGTATTAATCAAGAAACAGCAAAAGTCAGTGGGCTATCATTTTTGTCTGGAGTTCCAGACGGTCTGGCTATGTTGGGCACAATGCCTGCTGATTTGGTACAATATTTCGGTCACATTCTTAGAATTCTCCAAAACTGATATACCTGTATGGATGGGAAGATTTGTTTTCAGAAAGTGAGGAGATGGACGATGAAACTACAAATTTACTCATCTTGTTTGTAGGGATTATGTTTGGTGTAAACGGGGCAGAGACAGTCATTGCCAAGATTTCTAAAACAACAGCGAGAAAAGTAGGTAAGGGGCTTGCACAAAAATTATCAACGAAAGGTGTTGTATATCCGATTGTTAAAAAGATTGCTCAACTGCTGGGAATCAGAATGACAAAGGAAATTTTTGCAGAAGCAGTAGCGAAGATTATCCCCATATTAGGTGGATTAATCTGTGGCACTCTCACTTTTTTTACATATAAACCAATGGTAAAAAAGTTGAAAAAATATTTGGCATCTTTACCTTGCGCGGATGTAGGTTATTATCGTGATGTGCCTTATGTCGTTGAAACGATAGATGTGGAATTTGATGAAGGTCTTACAGAGAAAATTATTGCGAATATTGAGAATGAAATTAGTTCTGAGGAGATGGAATGTACTGAACTGGAAAAGAGATTCAAAAGTATAGATTTCTAATAGAAAGTAAAGGAGATTGTATTGGATGGCCAAGAAACTTAAAAAAATCCCGATCGATCTGGTATCCTATATTCAGATTGAAACAGAAGCAATTAGAGATTTCAACGACAAGCAGATGATTTCCAGCTACTGCCTAAGCAAGTTGGAAATGGTGAACTGGTATCTGGAATTACTGGAAGTGGGCTCAAAGAAATATATTGTCCCTCAGAGTAAGGAACATTTGGAAATGGTCAGAGACCAGCTCATGGAATGCCATAAACAGATCATGAGCGTAAAAATAAAAAATCCGGCTGATCGACCGCTTATGGATATTAAATATCCGAAAGGATATGAGGAATGAATTGCAGACATATAAGAGAGTGTGCTATGGGAGGGCTGAAAGGTTCTCCTATTCTGCTATTGGAGGTAATCCATGGAAAAAGAACAAGACAGGAATCATGAGAAGATATTAGAAATATTCCGCAGGCAAGGCGGTGAGGAAGTTGCTGTCATTGATACCTGGAATCCGGGTATTGTTGAAAATAAAGTTCCGGAGGAAGAACTGCTCCCCGGTGAAATCGAGGCATTTACGTTTCAGGTTGGTGGTTATATTGTCCGCAGTGCATTGAGAGTTTATAATATCCAAGATCCCGACTGGTATCTTGCTGAGCCGGATGCCCCTGCAGAAAGAGCAGATGTTGGGAAAGTAAGGAAAGAGCTGTTGAGAGACGAAGGAAGGAAAAAGAATATCCGGGCAGGAGACAATATTTTTGCGGCATGGGGTGACAGAGATGTTTATGCTGAAACCAAATCGACATGGAGAAAAAGGCTGCGGATCACCCATGAAATATCTGCCAGATATAACTCCAATCCTGATAAGTCATTTACGTATATCTGTCGTGCGGCTGATCCTATGAATGGTAAATGGTTTGAATATATAGGGGATATTTATGTAGTAAAAGAAAGGGCGACTGATCCGGATGAAAGTGCGTCTCTGCTGATATATTTTGCATTTACATCAGATTTTTATGGTGTTGATACATGGTACAAATTTGAGCCGGATGGGGAGATAACAACATTCGTTTCCGATTTGCTTAATTTAGACAGGTTGTAATCGGCCAGATGGTTTATTATAAGTTGAAAAAAGTATGAATGGAGGTACAGCCAATGAAATTAAAGAAGTTAATTAACCGACCAAAACCGCCATGTGTGAAATGTCCTTATAAGCTGGGCGTGGTAAGTGTAACAATTTATCCCTGCCCGCAATGTGAGCGGAATGGTTACGATTTTTATGAACGGCTCCTGAAACAGCAGTGGCAGGGGAAAATTCCGGATTGTGGAGGTAAATAAATCCCAGGATGGAGATAAAGAAGTCCGTTTGATTTGGGAGATATTATGATAGAATGGGAGTTTGAACGCTCACAGGTTGCCAGTATGGATGCAAACTATTAGGAAATAAGGGTGTCAGATATAAATGGGATAAAGAGGATTGGAGGACAGATGCTTCTTCAATCCTTTTTAAGGTCATCTTTAATAACCTGCATAATATCATTAGGTGTACAGTCAAGGATCAGGCACAGCTTTTCAATGGTACATGCCGTAATGCTCCGGTTCTTCCGCAGTGCATCAAGTGTTCCTGTTGAGAAATGATGTTCTTTAATCAGTTGGTACTGGGTAATCCCTTTTCGGGCCATTGTCTCCCAAAGCGGCTTATAGTTAAACATTATATACACCTCTCTTACCCAAAGTATAGGTGTATATGTTATAATTGAATATTGCCGAATATGCGGCTATAATAAAAATAACATACCAAAGGAGGTAACGAAATTTATGGAAAAAAATATTTTTAAAGCATTCCAGCCCAATATCATGGAGCGGCTGGGGAAATGTTGTTGGCAGGATGACAATTATAAACAGTGCATGGAAGAAGAAAAAGAGATTGCCGAACGTTTGCGGGAAAGCCTCACAGAAGAACAGAAAGCACTCATGGATAAATATTATGTTGCAGTTTATAGTACTGTAGGTATCTGTGAGCTGCTTGCCTACCGTCAGGGAATGAGGGATATGGTTAACATATTGTATGGAAAATAAAGCATTGCCATGTATCCAATGTCATAAGTATAAGTACAAAGATACCAGATATTTATTAAGAATGAAATATTTGGTATCTTTTTTTGACTATATAAGAGACATGTTAGTTGGTATGAACGGTATCTCTTATTTGAAAGTATATTTATTAATCATCAGACAACCGGAATTGATGGTTCTGGCCATAATAAATCTGGCGGGCGAAATCTTCATTATTCATTGTCTTTTTTAACCTTTTCAAAAAATGTTCTGCACTCCGGATATTTTTCAACCCGGTTTCCTGTCTGGCCGTCAGTCCAGGAGAAGATAGAGGGATAATAGTATCTGCACATGATCCTGCTGATGTGCATTTCTTTTACAGGCATATCCGTGCCGCATAATTCAAATGAAGCAGCGGCATCGGAATCTGTGATAATATAGCCGCACATACCAGCATCTGACTGTACTGCCCATATGACATTTTTCATGGAGGGGACATAACCGGCAAGCCGCTGTAGCAGCCCCGACAACAGCATATTTTCGGGTAAGGCCATATTTACCTCATGGGAATTGCAGTCATCACCCATGCATACGCTGTCACGGTTGACCTGTATGCTGCTATTATTTTTCGTTTCTTTTTTTCTCTTAAACAAGTCTGCCATTCCCACTATAATCACCCCGGATAAATATTGATTTTTGTTTCCTCAAGGCCAAAGAAAAGCTGGGATTTTATTTATTTGTAAATTTTTCAATGATTTTGTCTACCCCAAAACAGAGGAAAAAATCAGCGATTTCCGCCAATGTATTCACAATAAAATCAATCATATAAATCTCTCCAAACACTGATTTCAGCGGTATCCATAAATGCAATATACACCATTCTTTTCTTCGTAAGGGATATGGTATTTTGTGAGAATATCTACAAACAGTCCTGTTGCGTCAATTAACTCAGGCTTTATCAGTCTCCCTCGCTTCTTTAAATACCGGGGACGGACCTTGATCCACTCTATTACAAACCACATTTCAAGATAGTTATCATATAAAAAGCTTTCATCCCAATCCCCCAAATAGGTAACATCTGTCTGAAAGAAGCTCTCCTGTGGGCATCCTTCTTCAAATATTGTTTTCAAAATAAACGGCGGCGGAAAAGGCATTTCATTCCACATGGCATTACGGAGCTCTTTCCATTTGGTATCATTCATACAGCTGCACAAATTCCGTTTTTCAACAACAGACAGGGCTTTTTTCTTAAGTTTATCAATTTCAATCATATCAGTGTACTTTCCGGGAATCAATATATGCCATGGAATTATTGTACATGGCACTATAAAACCTGTCAATCCGTATCCATTACGGTCTGCCTATCCCCCACAACTGCCGTATCCACTCCTGTTTCAGCTATATATTCTTGTTATAGAATAAAAAGAAAGGGGTGAAATTATATTGTCAAGAAAGGTGATCCTTGACGTACTGCTGTTGGCACTCACGGCTGGAATTATCATAATAAAAGCAGTGTATGAGATGGACAGTGCGGTGTAGACTGACAAAAAATGGATGAAGGATACAGACAGGGATTCCTTACAGGGAATCCTTTTTCTGCGTCCATCTACCAACACATGAAAAAGAAAAGGAGATGTAAAAGATGGCAGCATTAATTGAAACCATGTTTTCAGTAAGGGAAAAACCGTGGCATGGGCTTGGCACGATTGTTGAAGAAGCCCCCACATCAGCAGATGCGCTCAGGCTCGCAGGGCTTGACTGGGATGTGGTGCAGGAACCGGTCTATACAGGCTATAAAGAACTTGTAAAAGGCTACAAAGCAAATATACGCAGCACTGACAGGAGGGTGCTTGGCGTGGTATCTGACCGATATAAGGTGGTGCAGAACGTGGAGGCTTTCAGTTTCACGGATGAACTCCTTGGGAAAGGAGTGCGGTATGAGACTGCAGGGGCACTGCAGGAAGGGAGAAAAGTGTGGCTCCTTGCAAGGCTCCCCAGGGAGTATATCATTGCCGGGGAGAGGATCAGCCCCTATCTGGTATTTTCCAACACCCATGACGGTTCCGGCTCTGTAAAAGTAGCGATTACACCAGTAAGGGTTGTCTGCAACAATACCCTCAACCTTGCCCTTAGCACTGCAAGCAGGAGCTTTTCCATGATGCACACAGGCAACATCCAGGGGAAGATACAGGAGGCAAAGGAAACCTTATTTATGGCGGAGAAGTACATGGACAGCCTCGGCATTGAGTTTGAACAGCTCAGGAGGCAGAAAGTGACGGATGCACAGGTGAAGGAATATGTAGAGCTTCTCCTTCCCATGGAGAAAGAGCCGACCCCTGTCCAGAGCAAGAATATCTTAAGGCTCCGTCAGGATATGATGCGGCGCTATTATGATGCACCTGACCTTAAGAAGGTTGGGCACAATGCGTACCGTTTCATCAATGCGGTATCGGATTTTGCCACCCATGCGGAACCCTTACGGCGTACCGCAAACTATAATGAGAACCTGTTCGGGCGTACCATTGACGGCAACCCCGTGATTGATAAGGCATACCAGCTTGTGAAGGCGGCTTAAGCATTAGCGGCATATGGTTTAGCAGTTCCCGATAAACCTTTTGGCTCATTAGATGGAAAGGAATAACATATCACGGAACGGGGACACAAAGAAACATATGCCAATGCTGTAAGATAACCGGAGAGAATAAAATAATCAGGGAGAATGTCTGTAGAAACAGAGCTGCAGATGTAACGGTAAATGAATAAAGACAAAGATAATGGGGATGGCAGGGATTATTTTGGTCTCAGCCATCCTTATTATTATTGCCGTAAGCAGCTCTACGAAATGTGATGTTGATTACAGGTTTTCACGAGAAGGAAGGAGAATCATTATGTATGAAAAAATACCATTAATGGAGGTAGACAATATCGGCTGGTTAAAATTAAGGAAATCAGGAATCGGGGGCTCTGATGCCGGGGCAATCTGCGGCGTGAACCCTTATAGCAGTGCTATGAAGGTATTTCAGGATAAGACCAGTGAAGAAATCGAAGAACGGGATAACGAAGCAATCCGTATCGGCCATGACCTTGAAGATTACGTGGCCCAGAGATTTACAGAAGCCACAGGACTTAAGGTAAGGAAATCAAATTTCATGTATAGGAGCAAAGAGCATCCCTTTATGATTGCGGATGTTGACCGTCTGGTAGTAGGGGAAGATGCCGGATTAGAGTGCAAAACCGCCAGCGCCTATAACGCAGATAAATGGGCGGATGGGAATATCCCCCTCCATTACGTGATGCAGTGCTACCATTACATGGCGGTTACCGGAAAACATACATGGTATATAGCGGCAGTCATCTTAGGGAGGGAATTTACTTATCGGAAGCTGGAATGGGATGATGAACTGATAAAACGCCTCATTGAAATGGAAAGGGATTTCTGGGAGGGCCATGTAGTACCGGGGACCATACCGCCGCCGGATGGGAGCAGAGCCTGTGATGAGGTGATAGAGCAGTATTTCCATACAGCGAAAAAAGCGAGTGCCATTAAACTTGTAGGGTTTGATGAAAAGTTAAGGAGACGTGAGGAAATTTTAGGATTCATGGCCGGACTGGAAGAAGAAAAGAAGCAGATCGAGCAGGAGGTAAAGCTCTTTATGCAGGACAATGAGCTTGCAAGTAGCGGGGCGTTCCGTGTCTCATGGAAAAATATCGACGCTATGAACCTGGATACAAAGCGCATTAAGGAGGAGAGGCCTGAGCTTTATGCCGATTACGGCAAGGTCTCCCATTACAGGCGGTTTGAAGTAAAAGCGGCGTAAGGAGGGCTCTGCGTATGGGAGAAAAAGAATTGAAAGAGCTGCTCCTTGAGCGTCTGCACCTGGAGCTGAATTTATTTAAGGATTCCATGCTCCAAAAGGAAAAGAAAGATATTTATAAAGATTCCTATAAGATAGAAGCATTTGTAAATATTTATGAGATATTTCTTGAGACAGTGGACGGGCTTGGCATGGATGAGGTACGCAGGCTCCTCTATTGGAAATATGGCATTTTAGAATCCTTATACCAGGAGTGGCTTACAAAGGATGACGGGAGCTATGAGGAGCTTAAGGCTTATGTAAATGATGAGGTGAGGACGCTCGCACGTCCGGAGGATGGGAAGGAGGAAGCAGATGGAGCAGAATTTAGTCAGGCTGCTTAGGGCGGATGAGATTGAGTGCAGGGTATCAATAATCAATGAAAAGGGGCTGAGCCTGCTGCTTTATAAAGATGCAAGGGTAGACCAGCGCATCCTTGACGAGACGTTCGGCGCTTTCGGCTGGAAACGGAGCCACCAGTGCATTGATGGGAACCTTTACTGCACAGTGGAGGTATTCAATAATGAGACCGGGGAATGGATTGCAAAACAGGATGTCGGAACCATGGGGTATACGGAGAAGGAGAAATCACAGGCATCAGATTCCTTTAAGAGGGCGTGCTTCAACTGGGGGATTGGAAGGGAATTATATTCAGCCCCCTTTATCTGGATACCTGCTGACAAAGCGGTGATCCAGCTCAAAGAAGATGATGATAAAAAGAAGCGTTATTACTGCAATGACCGTTTCAGTGTAGATTCCATTGCCTATAATGACAGCCGTGAGGTTTCTGCGCTTGTGATTATAAATGACAAGGGCCAGATCGTTTATCAGATGAAATCAACTAATAAGAACAGTAAAGAGAATACAGGAACAGAAAATTCCAGGAGCCGGCAGAAAGAAAACCAGCAAAAGAAAGCGGCACAGGAAAATACCCTTACAAAAGAAGAAATGGTCTCCCTACAGGCGGAGCTTGACAGGACAGGCGTTGCAATGGAGACGGTAAAGGAGCGTTACCGGATACAGAGCCCGGAGAGCATGAGCAGTGAGACTTATAAAAAGGTGATGGCAGCCCTTGCAAAGACAAAACCCTCAAGGGCGGCATAGGAAGGAGAGGCAGAGCTATGAATATGGAAGAATTTACCAACAAGATTTTGAAGGAAGTGCTGGATATGGTCAAAGATTCCTTTGATGTAAAGATAACGGAGAACCGCAAGAACAATGGTGTCATACGTCCGGCACTTTCAGCGGCAGCACAGAACGGGCACGGCGGGCCCAGCATATACCTTGACAATTATTTTGAAGGGTGTAAAGCCGGGGATATGAAGATCGGGGATGCTGCAGCTGATGTTTACAGACAGGTCATGGAGCATGGGAATGATGTGGTGGATCTGAACCTGTTGGAACTGGTGCGGAAATGGGAAAAGGCTGAGCCGCGCATCTTTGCGAAGCTGGTCAACAGGGAGATGAACGGGGATATCCTTACGGAGATACCGTACCGGGAGTTCCTTGACCTGGCAGTAGCCTACTATGTGGAAGTGGGAGGCCTGCCTGGCGGGAACGGCATGGCGGCTTTCACGGTGAGCAGGAAGATAATGGAAGAATGGGGACAGGATGAGGAAAGCCTTTACCGGACTGCCTGCAGCAATATGAGGCTTTCGGGAGGGCCGCTGCTTGAAGACATGGACAAGGTCATGCAGGAGCTGGTAATGGAATATATCCCCTTTGTCAGTCTGGAAAATTTACCCGTCCCTGACATGTATGTCCTTACCAACAGGAAGAATCTGTACGGTGCGGCGGAGCTTCTGGATGGCAGGACTTTAGAGGAGATAGGGGATAAGCTGGGGAGAGATTATGTTGTACTCCCCAGTTCTTTGCATGAATGCATCATTGTCCCCTCTGACGGGGAGAGGCCTTACCGGGAGCTTGCAGATATGGTACGGGGGATTAACAGGGAGTGCTTAGACAGGGAGGAATGGCTTTCCGACCATGTTTATCTGTACAGCCGGGAGGAAAAGGAGCTTAAGATAGCGGCATGATAATCATGCCGGATAGCGTGGGGAGCCGGGCTTTTACAGTCCGGTTCCTCATATAATCTGCACCAGTGGTAAATCTGACGTTATAGGGAAAAGTAGTAAAACATACCTGTTTTTCCGGAAGGACAGCCGGAAATGGGGGTGCTGAATCTGATGAACGTCAGATCTGCCACAATAATAAAAAAAATGGAGGTTAATGCAGTATGGATGGATATGATGCGGGGTATTGGAAACATGGAGTGAATGTAACAGCAGGACAGTTCTGCAATTATATAAAAACACACATTCCTCCGGATGCAGTATTACATGTGTGTGGCGACAATCAGGTCTATCTGCACTTTTCACCGGATGGGAACGCCCTTTCCATGGATCACGATCCTCTGTCTGATCTTCCGGAGTATGAGGGCTGCCAGGCAGAGGAACTTGACACAGGAGACGGCTTATGATGGCAGCAAATATCTGTGAGCGTATCGGTGTCTGCAAAGTTGATGGGGACGGAAAACTTATAGAGATTAAAAGAGAGTTCTTCAGACAGGGGTGGGTATTCAAAGATTGGGGAGCATTCAGGGACAGTATGGATGCACCGTGTTATGTACCGGAGCTTGACGATACTGCTTACACGAAGCGGGATTTTCTGGAACTCTGCAATGGCCAGGAAAATATTGCGGAAGAATTATTTAACCAGCTTGACTGGCAGAGCCCTTCCACCCTTTTTAATGAGTGGGAAGATATAGGGGCAGTTGATTTCTGCGAAAGATGTGAGAAGCTGTTTCTGGCGTTTGGCATAGAACAGTGTCCGTACTGTGGAAAAGGCAGAACGGATAAGTAGGAGGTGGTTATTTATGGAACATATAGATATACATTGTCCTTCGATTCCTGTAAAAAATAGAAGCAATTTTGGAAAAGAGCATGAAAGGTATAGTTGCTTGTTTATATTTGTTCCGGAGATGAGACAGATTATCCACATTGCAGAAGGTGACGGGTCAAATCTCTCTACAGAGGATATAGAGAATGGCTATGTGGATTACATCTATTATGACCAGTATGAACTTGTGGAAGATATAACGGAAGTAGATGGAGGCCAGATACTTCTTACAGAGCCATTGAGGGATAAGTATTGCTATATGGTAGAGTGCATACCGGATGTACTGGATATGGCATATGGGTGTATGGCTGGATTCATTATTTTAGATGAGTGGAGGTAAGGGATCATGACAAATTCAGAAGTGATAGGGATGCTAAAGGAGATGCAGGAGAAAACTGCTCATACAATGGGGTTCTTTATTGGCCATGTGACACAGCTATGGGTGATCAGGGATTTGCTTGGGGCAAAAATAGCTGAGTTGGAAAGGATTAGCGTTTTGCAGTATCGAATAGAAGATTGTAAGTCTTGATTTGATAGGGTATAATATGTTAAAAAGGAAATATTATATGGGACTGATAAAAGAGTGGACAGTTGAAGCTATGTGCCGTATGCGGTTAATATTCTGCAGAGCTGGGGGGAATACATGAGTAATATATATGATGGGGCATTCCGTACAATACTGAATGACTGTAGAAAACTGATCATTCCGGTAATTAACGAGATTTTCAGGGAAGAATATACCGGGGAGGAAAAGATAGAATTTCTTCCTAATGAGCATTTTCTGGATCAACAAGATGCAGCTGATAAAGAACGGATAACAGATACCAATTTCAGGGTTATTGGAAAGATTATAAAAAAATATCATCTTGAGTGTGAAAGCAGTTTACCAGACGGTAAAATAACGATTCGACTTTTTGAGTATGACGCTCAAATAGCTCTGGATGAGGGTGTGGTTACAGAGGAAACCCTGACAGTAACATTTCCTAATACGGCGGTGCTGTACCTTAGGAATTATAAAAAGACATCAGATAAAATGAAATATGTAATAGTTACGCCAGGTGGAACAGTACAGTACGATATACCTATTATGAAAGTGCAGAGTTATACATTGGATGATATTTTTGAAAAACGCCTGCTAATGTTGATTCCATTTTACATTTTCTCACATGAGAAGAACTTTCCGGAGTATAATAGTAATGAGCAGAAGCTAGCCGAATTGAAGTCAGAGTATCGACAAATTTTGGAAAGGCTTGATGAATTGGAACGCCAGAAGGTAATAGGGGCATTTGACAAACGTACAATCATAGAGCTTTCCAGTGATGTGCTTAAAGAGATTGCACAAAAATATGGGAATGTGCAGAAAGGAGTAGGAGATATCATGGGTGGGGCATTGGTTGAAACAAGTGCAAGAAAGTTGAAGAATGAGGCAAAAAGGGAAGTTGCAGTTAGTTTATTGAAAATGGGGAAGCTGACAGTTGAGGAGATTGCAGAATGCTCTGAGCTGAATATTACAGAAGTGGAACAGCTTGCAAAACTCCATACTGTGTAGATGTCAGAAAGAACCTGATAAAATGCTATAAAGAAGCTATCATTGAAACAGTCCATAGCTGTAAGGATCGAAACGTACTGAAAGATCTAAGCAAAAGGGAAAGTGAGATTATAGATATTATGATAGTATTATATGATGAAGAAGAAATCATGAAGTCCTATGTAGAGAGCGAAGTTTATGAGGCAAGGAATACAGAAAAAATTGAAACAGCAAAACGACTTTTACAAATGAAGAAATTGTCATATGATGATATTGCGATTGGCGCTGGTCTTACCATAGAGGAAGTTAGAGAATTAGCAAATGATTTACAATTTGTTTAGACAGTAAACGTCAGAACTTTCTCATAGGATATTGAAAGAGATGATAGCAAATTACAAGCTAATTGAGAAATTTACCAAATACTTGCCGCTTTCAAAAGAAACTATATTGGATTTACAAAAAGAACAGCTACAGCCAGTATAACTAAAACAAGATAATATTTATGGAGCATGAAAGACAGGATATCTTTATAATAGGATATTCTGTCTTTTTCGTTCAACAAACTGATTTATGAAGCGTGCCGGCTTTGATATGCTGTTTCTGAAAAATCAGAAGTATAGAAATATATCTCAAAAACGTTCGTTATTGGAACAATTTTTACAGGTTTAAAATTGCATTCAAAATGGCAGATTCTGAGACGTATTTTGTATCAAAACGCGTTCCAGAATCTAAGTTCCATATCTTGTATGTTTTTGGGACACTATTATATTCAGGAAGGAATCTATAATGAGAAATTATACATTTGGATATGCCAGAGTTTCTACCGAGGCACAGAATCTGGACAGACAGATTGACGCACTCAAAAGGTATGGGTGTGACATTATTTATAGTGAGAAGATGACCGGAACAAAAAAAGACCGCCCGGAACTGAGTAAGATGATCGAGAGGATGACAGAAGGTGATACGGTTGTCATTGTTGCGTTGTCGAGGCTTGGAAGAAGCACAAAAGACCTGATAGAGCTTACAGAGTTATTTCAGAGCAAAGGCGTCCATCTGGTATCATTAAAAGAATCTATTGATACAAGCACTCCCAGTGGAAAGCTTCTCTTTACGCTTATGAGCGCTATTGCACAGTTTGAGCGCGACACGATAGCAGACAGGACACGTGAAGGACTGCGGTCAGCCAGAGCCAGGGGAAGGATGGGAGGGAGACCGAAAACAGATCCTGATATTGTCAGGAAAGCTGTTAAATTGTACCAGACAGGACAGTATTCAATTAAGGAGATAGAGGAACTGACAGGGATTAAGAAGTCTACCCTTTACAGGAATCTACAGACGGATACGGATAAGGAGAGATGAAATACATGGACAAAAACGGACTACTGGAAATCATAGCTGCACATAGGGCTGATGATGATCTGGATGAGGTTTTAAAAACAGATAAAGATTATCAGGACGCATTAGAAGAACAAAAGGAAGCCTTTGCTATGTTAGAGGAACTGGATCTTACAGCAGAGCAGAAACGGGTAGTTGATCTGGCGATAACAGCAAACAATCATACTGGCGCGGTGTATGGAGCAGTGGCATATAGATACGGTATGGAGGATGGAATCAGGCTTCGGACGGAGATGGAAAAGATTATCCACTTTCCGCAGTAATGATTGTTGAGCTGCTATTATACAATTCATGAATTGCGTTTGATATTAGCGTGCTGGTGCCGACAAAGCAGGTATGGATGATAGTATCTGGATTATTCCCATACCTGCTGATACCATTATTGTTTTTTGGCAATATAATATAAAACTGAAATCTTACATATGCTGTATAATAAGAGCGATAGAATGAATATCTGAAATATGGTACAATGCCAAAAGTATTGGATAGGAAATTAGAGTATTTTGCAGTAATATAATGGAGTTGGAGATCATATGGGGGGATGCCCAAACTTCTCTTTATAAGTCATATATCCGTATATTGTAGAGTCCATTTCTATATTTTCCATACTATAATCACAAGATGCTAAAAGTAGCTTATTGAAATAGGTTCTCAGGAGGTTAGGAATATGCTTAATATTCCATTCCCTAGGGATGGCAACAGGATTGATGTTGAGATTGGATAAGTCATTCAGTGCCTCATTAAAGGATCTTAGTTGATCTTCAGGAATGGTTTTTTTGGCTTTATACAGACTGCGGTATTGATTGACATATTTTAATGTATTAATTAATTTTTTCTCTCTTTGGCAGTTGTAATTTTTTGATTTGATTATCTTTATGGCTTCAGATAAGGTATACCAATCACCCTCCCCTATTGTTTTTTTGTAATAATTACTGATAATCTCTATACACTTTACAGGAGTAAGCAGGCTTTTATATTTATTACAACTGAAATCTTCCACTTTTGCAGCTTTTTGAGAAAGGGAATATGTTTTGTAGTATTTGCACTGCACTTCAAATCGGTAGATATTTCTGGAAGCAGCTATTACCTCTGGATCGATTGGCTCGAATCCTTTATCAATTTTTTCTTGAGAGACATTTTGTAATTGCAAATATTTACTATAATAATTGATATTAACGGATTTACTTATTAGATAAAAACTTTCAGGTTTACTTTTCATCCGGTGTGCCTTTTTGTCATATATCATCCATTCTTCATAATGAGGGGGGATGTCACTTCTCTTGATGAGATTCATTATTTGTTCAGAATTGTATCCAGGGATAATTTCATCCAGGGAGATATTAACACAATAATCAACTCGGCTTATTTTATAATCATAAAAAGATTGTAATAAAGGCGATATTTCATGTGATATGGAATTAAAGTTCGCTGTGGCATAATTTATATCACTATAAGTTGCGGCTGTTAAATAATCTATTATACCTGCAAGAATTTTTGGATTTATGGTTGCCTCAACAACATAATCTGAAGAACTGGAAGAGGCTTTGGAGGCACGAATATACCATTTAATCCCTCTGTATCTACCTTTGAAATAGATATTAAGTTCTAAGGGCATAAAAGGACTTCTATGGTAATATATTATAGGTTCTCCTCTTTCATTTTTTTTATATATTTCGATAAGTCCTGTATTTTTTCTATATGTGTCAAAATCTGTGATTAATAGATCGGCTCTATTAAGTGACAACTTTAAAAATAGAGTCATGGTGTGAAATCCTAAAGATGATCGTAGCATAATATAAAAATCCTTTCTTGTTTATTAGTTTTAGAGAGATTCTATAATGTCCTATTAATACTGATAGGTTGTAATAGTAATAGCAGAGGAAATATATCTTCTTGAAATGTTTATTATCAAAGAAGAATTAATAAAGAGATATAATGAATAATTTCTATAGCTCATTATTAAGATAAATAGATAAAGCATAGGAAAACATATTACTCTCTTTATATAGGTACTATCATAACATTGCTTATGTACATTATTGTGGTATATAAATAATATTGAAGGAATATTGGATAATCATATCAATTAATACATCTTGTATATAGATATATAACAAATAATTGAATATTAGTAGTATCTTATACGCAAGTATTGTATAAATAAAATGATATAATTATTAATCAATATTTAATCTATAGTACGTATAAAATAGCATAGATATATTATTTTGAAATAAATGTATTTAAATAAAAGTTATGTATATTATAAATATATATTATGTCCAAAAGGAGCGATAGAAGAATTGGTGGCGTAGGGATTTTCCCTGCGTCAAATTTTTTTGATAAGATAGCAGAAAAAAATCAGTATTCAGACAATCATACAGTATTTAAACAACTTACTATTCTGTGATAAATGGTGTTGATGCAATTTTATAGTATAAAATTTGTTGTATAGAAAAGAATACCACTTAAAAATCGTTGGAGCAGTGTAATAAATCGAATAGACCAGCAGATTGGGTATAAAAAGTGACAACCATATAACCAATATGTAAAAAATATTTGCATTTTGGGAGGAAAGAATATGTACATAAATACAATTTTTGAACTATCTATGGTTTTAGAGCATGAAAGATTTCATAGGCTCTTAAGTCAGGTGTACAAAGAAAACAGCTATTTAGAAAAATACGAAGGGGAATATATCGACCATTCGATGGATGAAAAAGGATTGATTATTACCTATCGGGAT
This sequence comes from uncultured Lachnospiraceae bacterium, assembly GCA_910585075.1. Classification (GTDB taxonomy): domain Bacteria; phylum Bacillota; class Clostridia; order Lachnospirales; family Lachnospiraceae; genus Suilimivivens. The sequence goes on along the minus strand of CAJUED010000021.1, from coordinate 42,204 downwards.
AGCCAATATAAAAAGAAAGTGAAGTTAACCATAAACACAGGATTAGCAGCAGATAGCGATAAAATTAATTCGGATAAGCTGGTCAAAAAGATTGATAAGCGGATTAGAGAGTATTTTGCATATAAATATCAAATGGAAGATTTTACTCTGTCCAAAGTAATACTTGCTGCAGATGTGGATGTACATAGCCAGGAAAATGTGTCTGCATATCTGACAGTCCTGCAAAGGATCGGTAAAGTAAAGGGGTTTTCGCCAGCAGCATATGAGAACTTTGAAGATACTGCCAGTTTTTGCTTAGAGGGAAACAGCAATGGTATTTCATTTCTGCTTTATGATCTACAGGGGATGTGCAGGAAACATGCTCAGAATAATGGTGTGGGGAAAAAGAGATTGAAGACAGCCATTAAAACCTCAGAGGGTATTCTTCGGACTGAGATACACCTGGCTAAGCCGAAAGTGATCCGGGACTATATAGGGACAAGCAATGTATCGTATCAGACTGTGAAATTCTTGGAAGAACGCCAGAATATTTTTTTAGAGATATTTGCAAGAGTAGTTCCTTTTGGAGGCTTCTATAAAAAGGGTAAGGCGGTAGAGATTATTCGGAATGAAGTTGAAGATATCAGGATGAGAAGGAAGATGCTGCGGTTATTGGAACTCATTCCGGAAAAGAGGTCATTGTACCTTGCTCAGAAAGCAATGAATTATAGAAATACTGAAAAGCTCATGAAAGCGTTTAAGAAGATAAATGTCTCACCTGTTACAATCGGTAAGCGGCAGGATGTGAAACAACTGGAAAATATTTATGAGTATTTCATTTAAAACAAAACCTGCCTGATTCCTGCTCTGCCAGAGAGCAGGAATCTTTTTCCTCTCTATAAATTAAACCGTTTGCGAATCGCAGGATTAGTGAGTAACATTTCTTTTGTGATTTCACCTTCATTAGCTAGAAAGTTGTCGCAAGCAGATTCTGTAGAATTCGTAATTTGTTTATGCAATGTACAATTCCCAGATGCGTTGGCAATGTGTTTGTGCGTAGTTTTCGCAAGTTCGAAATATTCGCAGAAAAGGCATTTTTTATATTGCATAGGAATGGAAATGCCAGTACCGTTATTTGTTGAGCTTGGCAGATTTTTTGAAAGTGGTTCTTTGGTTGTCACTTTTTTTGCTGGAGCTTTAGTTGAATTATCCCTGGCTAATTTTATCAATCCCATTACATATTTTTTATAGTTGTCGCTCTCCATTTCCTTAGATGAATTTATCCATTGAGTATGCTTAATTTTATCTTTCAACTCAAACAAAAGAGATTTTTCTGTATTTTTTGGAACTGTACCAACAACTTTTTCAGAGGCAAGACTTTTGGGGGTACTTAAATTAAATATACAATTCCATATGTCATTATCAGACAGATGTTGTGGAAACGTATGAGAGGAGTAATTCCTTGACATAGTAGATTTATCAATTTTTAAATAATACTTGGCGAGAGGCGTTCGTTTAGTTTCAAAAGTTTCGGTTATCAAATCTATCAATTCTTTCCATGTAAATTCCAAAATATTTTTCTCCTTTCTACTGCATAAGTTGCAATGGGTTGTAATGGGTTGCATATGCAACGAATCGGTAGCCAAATAAATTCTGGCGCGATATCATATGCTAAACCTGAGATGTATATATCATAGCAAAATCAGTGTATCATTTTTGCGTTTTAATAGCAATAGTAGCGAGAACATGGAATTAGATGTTACGGATTTTGGTTCTGATATATGACGGGTTACTGTAACCTTATTAACCATTGGGCGAGAAGCAGAATTTGGCTATTACGCTTATTAAATTAAGAAAGGATGAATATGCAATGAAAAAGAAATTTATTATGACTAAGCGAGAAGAACGCTTACTAAAGAATCTGACACTGGAACAAGAAAGAAGGTTTAAAAAGACATGCGAACAGTTTTACCCAGAAGGAGAAGTTGTAGATTTAAAAAATCCAGCGGTGGGTGATGATGAGGTATTTGAAAGTCTGTATTGGACTAAAGAATGGCTTTCACGTAATGATAATAACAGAGAAGAACAGTATGAAACAGATAAAGAAAGTATTTTACAGATCCATCAAAAGGTTCTGGCGGGTAAGGTTGGAAGTATCGAAGTGTGCTTTGATAAAGGGACGATACGATTTGGAAACAACGAATATGAATTGTCTAATACGATTGTTATGATGCATCTTGCAACTGACTTTGAATATGCCTTTTTCAAAGAAGGGGACAGGTATGATGCACGGATATTTATCGAAACCGTTTCCAGAGATGCTTTTCTTGTCTTCCAAGACAGGGAAAAAGAGAAAGACAGTAATAAAGGCGTTGCAATCATATCGCTGGATGAATTTTATCTGCTTGGAAAACGTTGTAACAAGAAATCAGGGATTATGGTAGGGTATGATTGGGGTGATAATGATATTTACTGTGAACTTGTAGAAAAGAGTCTCTTTAGCCCAATCAGGGAGCTGCTTGTGGCAGATTGGCTTCAGGAAAAATGGCAGGAAGCCAAAGAGAAAAATAAAAAAAGCATATTCCAGCAAGAGAAAATATATATACAAAAAAATGATGGCAAGGAGGAATGCGGTGATGAACAAACGTGAAGATGACTATATAACAGTTTGTAGAAAAAAAGCGGTTCAATCAGATTTGCATTCAGAGTATAGAAAGATGACTGAACAGCTACGCAGGAATCCCCAAAGCTTAGGAAGTCATCAGGAAGTGTTATGTGAGATTTTGAGCAGTCGTGCAGAAATACATGGTGAACTGAATATTGCAAATGGTGGAAAAGATATATATTTTGCGCGAGATGGGACGCCGCTTACTGATTTTGGTGCAATCCCATTGAGTGTGATAAAAAAGTTTACAGAAGATGGTGTTGAAGATGATGTAGAGCTGATGATTTTGGGAAAAGATATTCCATCAAAAATCATCACCCTATGCGCTAAAGAACTGGGTTCTGCTCAATGGTTGGATAATTTGGGAATCAGCTATATTTATTCAAAGCAAGAAGTTTGGAACATCAGGGTGATTATTCAGGAGATGGCTAAATACGCACCAGTCAGGGAAGAATTCTGCTATTCTGGTTGGGCACCGGATGGTGATAATTTTTATGTTATGAATGGGCATAAGTTATGCGACAACGATTGGTATGCGGAGCATACTAAGACAGTTTGTGAACATACTTTGCAGATGTTGAGTGTAGCACCACATTCGATAACCTTTGTTCTGCTGGCAGTTGCTATTCTTTCTCTGGTTCAGAGCAGGATGATAAGCCGGGGAGCTTATTTTAAGGGAGTTTGCAGTGTAGTCGCCCAAACACAGTCATTCAAGACAACGATTGCAGCGCTCTTTTTTGACTGGTCGGATGGTAGAGCTGCAGATATTAATTTTGAGGCATCGACAGCAGCGATTATTCGTACTATCGGAAACAGTCGTGACAAAACGGTTGTTCTGGATGACTATAAGCCGGGAGCTACCAAAGTAGAAAGCCGGGACATGCTGCAGAAAATCAGTAGGGTTATCCGATTGTGCAGTGACAATTCAGGTGGAATCAAAAGAGCTGGTTCACAAAATGAGACGATTACCAATATTGCGCGGTGTCTGGTGGTTGTAACAGCGGAGCATATGCATTTTGAGGTTCAGTCAACGTTGGCTAGATTATTGATCTTAGAGATGAATGGTAAAGATGTGGACTGGGATAAATTGACGTTTTTCCAAGAAAACCATGCTCTATATCGTGAATGCATAATGGATTTTATAAATTATATCATTAAACAAGATGTAGATATATTCTGTGAGAAACTTGAACATCAGTTTTTACGGAAGAGAAATATGCTGCGGGAGGAATTGTCTGATCAGAACCTGTTGGTAGATAACCGAACCAGTGATATGTGTACATGGCTGTATATTGCCTTTTCTGAGTTCTTACGTTTTGCGCTTTCTGTGAAAGCTATTAAGCAAGAAGAGTTCGAGAATTATATGGCTGAGACCAAAAAGATTTTTTTATCTCTCATGGAGCGGCAGGCTGAACGGGTTGCTGAGTTAGATGGAGTCCGGCAATTCTTTAAGGGATTGCAGATTATTTTAGAAACCAAGGAAGCGCATATTGGAGTATTGCAGAGCCGTAACACGAATTATGCCACAAAGGACAGCAGATCAGCCATAGGATTCAGAAAACAAGGATTTGTTTACCTTAAGAATGATGTTGCCTTTCGGAAGGTAACTTCCTATTTTCAGAGATATGGGAGAGAATTTGCTTTTAGTGAGAGTGATTTAAGAAAAAAATTGGCGGATCGTGACTACATCAACCGTAAAGCTGGGAAAGGGTATATCCACAGGTTGTTTGTCAATCATGAAAGCTACCAGTGCATCCAGTTTGATAAATCAAAGTTTGAAGAATTAGTACGAGGAGGAAAATATGATGAAGCAACAGAGAGAGAAGTTCCGAGTAATCGGTGCGAGCAGGACAATGCAAACATTATCCTTGGAAGAGGTAATTGAAAAAATGGATGGAATACCGTTTTGTATTGACTTTTATCAGGATTTTTCAAGCATTTTTACAGAGAATCCCAATGAAAAGATGTGTATTTCAGAAATAGTTGAATATATAATGAATCCTCCAGTAGTGACACCGGTACAATCCTATCACGGTTCTTTGGAAGAACGCAAGCGAAGTATTGAATTTTGGGAGGAGCATGAAAAAATGATGAAAAAAGAAAGAAAAGCGGAAGAAAAATGGCGTAAAAAGCATAAAAAAATATCAGGTAAACAGGCATATAAAAATTTGAAACGTGTTCGAAAAGAAATTATGAGAGGTTAATAAAATGAAGGGAATAATTGATATACAAACAAATTTTAAAATCAGCAAAATGTGTAGTTGGCTGGGATATGGAATAATACAGGGAAACGTTGAAATTTTAAAGATGATTTATGGAACTCTTTGGCAGGAAAATCCTGCGATTATAGAAATGGTCAGTCTATTGCAGGATAATATTACATCTGTAGAGATTGAAAATGACCATAGTGGAGTTTACGATTCTGAGTTTTTATACTATTGGGGAATGATTTGTCTTGCAGAACAATCCAATCTCGTTTTAAAAAATATAGAGATAGCAAGGTGCTGCTTTGAAAAAATTATAGATATCGTCCCTTGTGCAGAAGCAAGATTAGCGTATATAAGGCTTTTGGACAGCAGTGAGCCGGCAAAAAGTGATTTTAATGTAAAGAGTATTGACACATTGCGAAAATGGGCTGGAAAACAGGATCTCTTTTCGCGGATAGTTTTAGCAAGGATAGTTTTTGATAGGTTTTTGGATGAATGGGAAGATAAGGATATAAATGGAGCATCTACTAATTTATGTATAGATGAAATGAAAGGGCTATGTCTGCCACTCAAAGTAATACGGCTTCTGCAATTGCCTTGTAGCCTGGGGCATCCTGTTGCAGTGAAATTCTGGAATGAAGCGGTGGCATATATAGGTTCGGACGAAGATTCGGGATGGAAGCTGGACACGGCACGTATGCGTACCGACATTTTATATGATTATAAACCTATGCAAATTATGCAAATAGCGGCTGAATCCGCAGAAAATCAGGACTTATATTAGCACATTGGATGTGTAAATTGCATAGGTGTGGCGTGTAAATCTAAACAGAAAGGTATTCGCTGACGTTAAGTGAGACAAGATTTATATACACCTATTTTGAGGACAGGCTATTAGGATGAGGAATATATGCGGATCACAATTGTGATTTTGCATATATTCTTCCCTATCGGCTATATATTCTTTATCTGAATATGAGACACCAATCGTTTGACATTGGTTTCATTCAAAATTAGCTATAAATGGATAAATTACATGCGTTATAAAACGTAAGAAAGGAGCAATTATAATGACAACAAAGGAAAACAAAATCACCATGCAAAATGAAGATATGGAAAATCCAAAGTTTGAACGAGTTCCAATCTACCAGAAAATGGCTCTGACAATACGTGAGGCTGCAGAGTACAGCAACATTGGTATCAATAAGATTGACACAATGCTCAAACAGCCCGGATGCCCTTTTGTACTCTACATAGGAACGCGAAAATTGGTCAAACGGAAAGAATTTGAGAACTATATCAGCGGAAAAGTTGTGATATAGCCTTTAGCCGAATAGTTTTCAAAATATTGTTGATGAAAAAGAGTCCGGCATGATATAATATAAAATCGTGTTGGACTCTTTCTCTTAACAAGGATGTTTCATGAAGTGTGACATCCGTTGTTTATTCAACAAGCTGATTCGCAAAGCGTAACAGCGTTTGAAGGAAAGGAGTTCATATATGGGGAAAAATTTAAAAGGCAAAGAATGCGGAAAGGGCATTTGTCAGAGAAAAGATGGAAAATATTCGGCGCGTTATCGTACAAAGGATGGTAGCCGCCGTGAAAAGCATTTTGACACATTGCCGGAAGCAAGAAACTGGCTTGCCGATTCACAGTATGAAGACAAGCATGATTTGGTTGTAGTGACAAAAGATGTCACAGTGGATACATGGTATAATTATTGGATGGATAATCTTATCTGCGATCTGGCGCCCAATACCAGGCGCAACTACAGAGAACGGTATACCCATAATATTCAGCCTGTTATCGGAAAGATGCTGTTATCAGATGTGAAACCAATGCACTGTAAGGTAGTGTTAAACCGCATGGAAGCAGGATATGCAGGTTCTACGATCAGACAGACTTATATTACAATGGGAACCATGTTCCGGGCAGCGGTAAACAATGACATCATACTGAAGCATCCAATGGACGGTGTGCGGTATACGAAGCCGGTACGTGCTGTAAATGATATCCATTTTCTTACGGTGGAGGAACAGGAGAAATTCCTCGAAGCGGCCAAACGCTCACATAATTACCGTCAGTATGCGTTACTGCTGGAAACGGGACTCCGGACATCAGAAATGATTGGGCTCACATGGGATTCTGTTAATTGGAAGAAACATACCCTGACTATCAGTAAGACATTGGAATATAGGCATCAGACACACATATGGAGAGCAGGGCCGCCCAAAACTACCCATAGTTACCGTACAATCCCATTGACGGATAAGGCGTATCAGATTCTGAAAGAATGTTATGATGAACGAAGCACCAGAAAAGAAGCAGATACGTTATCGAATGTTCTGGAATATATGGACAGACGGACTGGTGAGATAAAGCATCTTGTCATGAGGGATTTGGTTTTCATAAATTTCCGTACCGGAGAACCTGCAAAAAACAGTTCCTATGATACGCACCTGTATAAGCTGTGTGATGAGGCGGAAATTGAGAGATTTTGTATGCATGCCCTTCGGCATACCTATGCTACCCGCGCAATAGAAGCAGGGATGCCGCCGAAAGTTCTTCAGAAACTATTAGGACACGCAAGCATTAAGACCACCATGGACCGCTATGTGCATGTTACCGATGATTCGCTGACACAGGCTGTTAAGCAGTTTGAATCAAACCGCGCAATGTAAATCACCATGTAAAATTACATATTTTAATGTCAAAATGGTGCGGAATTGGTGCGGTAAGGAAACAAGAATTTTGCAAAAGTGCATAAAATCAAGGTTTTTAAGGAGGATATAGATAGAAATGAAATTAGGAATCGTAGGACTACCCAACGTAGGAAAAAGTACATTATTTAATTCACTTACAAAAGCAGGTGCGGAATCCGCCAATTATCCATTCTGTACCATCGATCCCAATGTAGGTGTTGTGACAGTTCCGGACGAGCGGCTTAAGCTCCTGGGGGATATGTATCACTCCAAGAAGGTTACGCCGGCTGTCATTGAATTTGTGGATATAGCCGGTCTTGTAAAGGGAGCCTCCAAAGGGGAAGGACTGGGCAACCAGTTCTTAAGCCACATCAGGGAAGTAGATGCGGTGGTGCATGTAGTGCGCTGCTTTGAGGATGAAAATGTGGTACATGTGGATGGAAACATTAACCCGTTGCGGGATATTGAAACCATCAATTTAGAGTTGATTTTTTCTGACCTTGAAATTTTGGAGCGCAGGATTGCCAAGACAGGGAAGGCGGCGAAGATGGACAAGTCCCTTGCTAAGGAAGCAGCTCTTTTGCAAGGGCTTAAGGCTCACCTGGAGGAAGGGAAAAGCGCCGGCAGTTATGAGACGGAGGATGAGGACGAACAGGCCCTTTTGAACTCTTATAACCTGCTGACAGGCAAGCCTGTAATTTTTGCCGCCAATGTCAGTGAAGATGACCTGGCAGATGACGGAGCCGGGAATAAAGGCGTTCAGGCAGTTCGGGAGTTTGCGGCGGAAAATGGCAGCGAGGTGTTTGTAATCTGCGCGCAGATAGAGCAGGAAATTTCCGAACTGGATGAGGATGAGAAGGCAATGTTCCTTGAGGATTTGGGGCTTAAGGAGTCGGGCCTTGAGAAGTTGATCCGGGCAAGTTACCATCTGCTTGGCCTGCAGAGCTTTTTGACCGCAGGGGAGGATGAGACCAGAGCATGGACGATTCCAATTGGGACCAAGGCGCCCCAGGCGGCAGGGAAAATACATACCGACTTTGAGCGCGGTTTTATCAAGGCCGAGGTAGTTAACTATAAGGATTTGTTAGAGCAGGGCTCCCTGGCGGCAGCCAGAGAAAAAGGGCTGGTAGGTATGGAAGGCAAGGATTATGTGGTGAAGGACGGGGATGTAATTTTGTTCCGCTTCAATGTATAAGTAGAATTTTGTATCACATGCAATTTGTACCGGAGTGTCACAGATTGTTTTGATAGCAATGTAAACTTAAGTTTATATCAAATCTGAAATTTGCTTTAAATCGAAGATTTACATTGCCCCGTCGCGTAAACGCTCTGAAATGAGGAATAAATATGGATTTAATGGATATTGCTTTTCCCAATATGGGAATTTATTTAAGAAACGTGCCTAAGAGCTTCAGCGTATTTGGCTTTGAGATTGCCCTTTACGGCGTCATTATAGGAATTGGCGTAATCGGCGGTATTTTAATAGCGGCATGGCAGGCAAAGCGGTCGGGGCAGGACCCGGAGCTTTATTGGGATTTTGCCATTTATGCGGTTATTCTTTCTATTATTGGTGCGAGAATTTATTATGTGATTTTTGCATGGGACCAGTATAAAAATAATCTGATCAATATTTTTAACATCAGGCAGGGAGGACTGGCCATATATGGAGGTGTGATTACGGCCTTTATCACCTTATTTGTCTATGCAAAGATAAAAAAGCAAAATGCTTTCCGCATGGCGGATACCGGCGTGACGGGCCTTATTCTGGGACAGGCTATCGGCAGGTGGGGGAACTTCACCAACCGGGAGGTTTTTGGAGAATATACGGATAATTTTTTTGCCATGCGTCTTCCGGCGGCAGCAGTACGGCCGGGGGATATTTCCCAGTCTATAGCGGCGCACATGGAGGAGGGGATAAATTACATTCAGGTTCATCCCACCTTTTTGTATGAAAGCCTGTGGAATCTGGGGGTGCTGGCTCTTATTTTATTGTACTGGAAGCACAAGAAATTCGAGGGTGAGATTGCCCTTTTATACTTAGGAGGTTATGGGCTGGGGAGAGCCTGGATAGAGGGAATCAGGACGGACCAGCTGTTTATTCCCGGCACGACGGTGCCTGTTTCTCAGGTGCTGGCGATAGTGCTGTTTGTGGGTTCTGTGATCTGTGATGTGGTGGTGAGAATGCGCCTTAGCAGGCAGCAGAAATGAGGACCAGACGGGAATAGGGATGTACAGGGAAGGTTTGTGCCAAGGAAAGGAGATACACTTGCCTTGGAAAAATTTTTGAAAAAATATTATAATTATCATCACAATATCTGGTAAAGTGGTTCAAAGTAGGACACCATATGTGGTGAAAAAACAGAAAATTGAGTGAAAAACGCGTCCGGCAGGGGTCTGCCGGGCGCATTTTTTTTCTTGCGCTGGGTTCTGAATTGAGGTAGAATAGACCCATGAGTGGTTGAAAGTGGTAGATAGTGTTTGAAATGTGGTAGAAAGTGGAGACAAGGAGATTTTTTTACGCCGGAGTGGGTTTGGAAATCATTCCCGCACATCTGGTAGAAAGCATTTTAAACACGTTCCGGGCCGCTCAGAAGGAAAAGTGTTTTCAGGGTGAGGGCGCAGGTGGAAAGGCAGTGAGGCCGGACAGGTGATTGCATATGTTTATGGGCGAATACAACCATACAATAGATGCCAAGGGCAGACTTATCATTCCATCCAAATTCCGGGAAGTATTGGGCGATGAATTTGTCGTGACCAAGGGAATGGATGGATGTTTGTTTGTGTTTGATGAACCTGAATGGAAGGTCTTTGAAGAAAAGCTGCGTGGGCTTCCCATGATTGATAAGGAAGCAAGGCAGTTTACCCGCTTTTTCTTAGCCGGGGCCGCCAGCGTGGAGGTGGACAAGCAGGGAAGGATTCTTCTGCCTGCTGTGCTTCGGGATTTTGCAGGAATTACCAAAGACGCCGTATTAGTAGGTGTGGGAAACAGGGTGGAAATCTGGAGCAGAGACAGATGGGAAGGCACCGTAACCTATCAGGATATGGAAGAAATTTCAAAGCACATGATTGAACTTGGAATTGGAATTTAAATGCAAGCCCGGAGGTATGGAAATGACGTTTGAACACACGTCGGTTTTACTGGAAGAAACAATTGAAGGACTTAAGATTCATCCGACAGGGCTTTATGTAGACGGCACCTTAGGAGGCGGCGGCCATTCCTTTGAGATTGCAGGAAGACTTACGGAAGGCGGGAGGCTCATCGGAATCGACCAGGACGGTGCGGCTATAGAAGCGGCAGGAGAGCGGCTTTCCCGGTTTGGGGACAAGGTTACGATTGTAAGAGGAAATTACCGCAGTACAAAGGAGATACTGGCGGGCCTTGGAATATCCGGTATAGATGGAATGATGCTGGATTTGGGAGTGTCCTCCTATCAGTTAGACACAAAGGAGAGAGGATTTTCATATCGCTTTAATACGCCTCTTGATATGAGAATGGATACCCGCCAGTCCCTGACGGCCGGAGATATCGTTAACGGCTATGGAGAGGGAGAGCTGTACCGGGTTATCCGGGATTACGGGGAAGAACGGTTTGCAAAGAACATTGCAAAGCATATTGTAAGGGCAAGACAGCAAAAGCCCATAGAAACTACAGAGGAATTAAATGAAATTATAAAGGCGGCGATTCCGGCCAAATGCCGGGCGGAGGGAGGACATCCCTCCAAGCGTACCTTTCAGGCTCTGCGGATAGAGTGTAACAGAGAGTTAGAGGTGCTGAAAGAGTCTCTGGAGGAGCTGATAGAGCTGCTGAAACCAGGGGGAAGGCTGTGTATTATAACTTTCCATTCTCTGGAAGATCGAATTGTAAAAACGGCCTTCAAACAGGCTGCAAATCCGTGCACATGCCCTCCGAGTTTTCCGGTATGTGTATGCGGAAAGGTAAGTAAGGGGAAGGTGATAACCGGCAAACCCATCTTGCCGGGGGAGAAAGAATTGACGGAAAATCCCAGAGCTGGGAGCGCGAAACTGCGGATTTTTGAAAAAAGTGAAAATGACTGCTGATGTTTCGTCTGATATCGCAGACAATTATAATTTGTGCATCGATATCTGTCTTTGAAACGACTGGCAGTGTGGAGGTTATAATGGCAGTAAACAACGAGGCTAACAGAAGAAGAACTGCATATACTACGCACGGAAACAACGTTTATGTGCAGGGAAATACTGCCAGAAAACTGCAGGTAGTCCCTGATTATCAGAGAGAGCCTGAGAAAAAAGTAAGCGCCAGAACACGCAAGAACAGGGAGAGGCTCCGGCACATGAGTATAGGTTCCGTGCTTTTTATGGCTACGGCTATGGTGGCGGCGGGGCTGATTCTCACCTGGTATCTGACGCTGCAGTCGGATATTACCAACAGCATTGAGCATATTGCGGCATTGGAGAGCCGTTTAAATGAGCTTAGACTGGATAATGATGAGAATTACAGCAGAATAACCAATAATGTGGATTTGGAGGAAGTAAAGCGGGTTGCCATACAGGAGCTCGGTATGATTTATGCCCAGGAAGGACAGATTATCACATTCAATGGAGAGGGAAGCGATTATATCAGGCAGACGGGCAGCCTTCCCAATTAAAGCAGATAAACATTCCGGCCGGTAACATTTCCGGATAAGGCAGATTGGCATTCCGGCCGGTAACATTTCCGGATAAAGCAGATTAGCATCAAGGCCGACGAATCGCTGATATCAGCATCATAAGCGGGTATGCCGAACACATTTTGGATGTGCGCCCAGGCCGAATTTGAGAGGTAGGAATGAGCAGGAAGAAATATAATAAACTTACAATAAAAATGCAGAAAAAGCTGGTGGTATTGTTTCTATTCATACTGCTGGCTTTTGTCGGATTGACCTATCGTCTGTTTACGATTACAAGGGATAATGGAGAGCGCTACAAAAAGCAGGTACTTTCCCAGCAGAGATATGACAGCAAAACCCTGCCCTTTAAGCGGGGCACGATATATGACGCCAACGGCAGCGTGCTGGCATCCAGCGAGAAGGTTTACAATGTGATTCTGGACGCTGTGGCAATCACGGACAAGAAAGGCGAGTATTTAGAGCCCACTTTAAATGCGCTGCGCAGTGAGTTTGGAATTGATATAAACAGTGTGCGTTCTTATATAGAAGCAAACAGCGAGACTTCCCGCTACCGGGTGCTGGCAAGGCGGTTAGAATACGAGGAAATCGAAGGCTTTCTGGAACTACAGAATGCGGAGGATTCCAAGATAAACGGTATCTGGTTTGAGGAGGAGTATAAGAGAGTTTACCCAGGCAACACTCTTGCCTGCGATGTGATTGGATTTACTACCAGCGACAATGTGGGTTCCTACGGGCTGGAAGAATATTACAATGATGTTTTATCCGGCACTCCGGGCAGAGAATATGGCTATCTGAACGATGACTCCAACTTGGAGCGGACAACCATACCCGCCGAGGACGGCAACAGCATTGTGACAACCATCGATTCAAATATGCAGAGAATTGTGGAAAAGTATTTAAAGAAACACGATGATGAATATAAGAATAATGCCCACGATGGAAACGGCTCCCGCAATACAGGCTGCATCATTATGGATGTGAACAGCGGAGAGGTTCTGGCCATGGCGGGATATCCGGTTTTTAACCTGAATGACACCAGAAATGAGGAAGCTCTGATTGGCATGCCGATTCTGGATGAGAACGACAAGGTAACCGGGGAGTATATCACCGAGGAAAATATAGACACCATCACCAGCGACCCGGATGTTTTTTACAGGCATTTAAATGCATTGTGGAAGAACTTCTGCATCAACGATACTTACGAGCCGGGTTCCGTGTCAAAACCTTTTACGGTGGCGGCGGGAATAGAGAGCGGCAGTATCACCGGTAACGAAAGCTTCAACTGCGAAGGGCGGCTTGAGATAGGCGGGGAAAAGATCAGATGTCATAACAGATACGGAGACGGTTACCTGACCGTTACACAGGCCATAGAGCGCTCCTGTAACGTGAACATGATGTACATAGCCCAGAAAACAGGAAAAGAGACATTTATTGATTTTCAACACATTTTTAACATTGGACTGAAAACCAACATTGACCTTGCAGGGGAGGCCAGAACCGCAAGTCTGGTTTATACCAAAGATACCATAGGCCCAACGGAGCTTGCAACCAACAGCTTCGGACAGGGATACAACGCCACCATGATTGAGATGATGGCCGGGTTCTGTTCCCTGATTAACGGGGGATATTACTATGAGCCTCATGTGGTGAGTAAAATTATCAGCCCTTCCGGGGCTACGGTACAGAACATAGAGCCCAGATTATTAAAGCAGACCATATCGGAAACCACATCCGCAAAGGTGCGTGAAATGTGCAATACGGTGGTATCCGGGGAAAATGGAACGGGGAAGACCGCAAGGCCTGCCGGATATATGATTGGGGGCAAGACGGGAACGGCGGAGACGCTGCCCCGTGGAAATTTGGAGTATGTGGTGTCCTTTTTGGGTTATGCACCCATAGACGACCCGGAGATAGCCATTTATGTGGTGGTGGACAGACCCAACGTGCCCGGCCGCATCATGGACGATGCAAAATTTGCCACAAGGATTGTAAAAGGCATTCTCACCGAAGTCCTTCCTTATAAAGGCATCTTTATGACGGAAGAGCTCACGGACAAGGAGCGGGAGGAATTAGAGGAGCTGCAGATTGAAATCATGACCCCTCCCATTACGGAAGGAAGCCCGGAGGAAGGTGAGGAAGGCGAAGGAGGAGATACGCCGGAGGGCGCGGAAGGAGAGACCGGAACGGAAGGAGAAAACACGCCGGAAGGCTCTCCGGGCGGCGAAGACGGAAACGGAGAAGGCGAAGGGGCAGAAAATGAACCCCAGAAGATATGGCTCACATTTCCCATTGACCCGGAGACCGGCTATGCCATCGACCCGGAGACAGGAGAGTATGTAGACCCGGAAACCGGCGCGTCCCTTGGGGGAAGCTATGAGGAGGGTGCGCAGTCCCAGATTTCACCATCACCAGAGGTATCACCGGCGGCCGAAGGGGAGCCTGAGACATAGAAATAATACTGTTATAAGCATATTTAATATTCATCTTGTGCGGCATATATTCTGCAAATTGGGAAATAGGCAGAGCGCAAAGTAAAATGTAAACATACTGCAGGTCTGACAGGCTGAAAATAGTGTTTTTTCACAGGAAAAGAATAACCTCGCAATACAGGTAATAAATTGTAATAATATATACCTGTCTTGCGAGGTTATTTTGTTTGGTATAAGGATGGTTCGCAGGACATACGGTCCGTTTGCCTGTCCCGGCCTGAAAGGGCGGGAGGAAAGGAGGATGATTGCTGAAAAATAAGACTTATAACAGAAAAAAGATTGTCACCATATTTTTTGCCTGTCTCCTGATATTTGCGGTTCTAGGAGGAAGGCTTGTCTATCTGATGGTGTTTCAATCGGATTATTATACGGAAAAGGCAAAAGAGCTCCACGAGAGGGAAAGGAGCATCAAGGCCGCCAGAGGAAGAATACTGGATGCCAACGGCACGGTGATTGCGGACAATAAAACCGTCTGCACCATCTCGGTCATCCACAATCAGATTAAAGAGCCGGAAAAGATTGTGGAGGTTTTAAGCAAGGAGCTGGACCTTTCGGAGGAATATGTGAGGAAGCGGGTGGAGAAATACTCCGCCATAGAGAGAATCAAAAGCAATGTGGATAAAGAAAAAGGGGATGCCATAAGGGCTTATAACTTAGAGGGCGTCAAGGTGGACGAAGATTACAAGCGTTATTATCCCTACGGCTCCCTTGCATCCAAGGTGCTGGGATTTACCGGAGGAGACAACCAGGGGATTATAGGACTTGAGGTGAAATACGAAGAATATCTGAAAGGGCAGGAGGGAACCATTCTCACGGTGACGGACGCCAGAGGAGTTGAGCTGGATGCGGCAGGCGAGGAGAGGGTGGACCCGATAGCAGGCAATGACCTGTATATCAGCCTGGACATGAATATCCAAAGCTACGCCACCCAGCTGGCCAAACAGGTGATGGAAACCAAGGAGGCGGAGCGGGTATCCATACTGGTCATGAATCCCCAGAATGGGGAAATTATGGCTATGGTGGATGTACCGGAATTTGATTTAAATAACCCCTATGATTTACCGGAAGGGACGGAACAGGAAGGAATAACGGAAGAAAAAAAGCAGGAGTTATTAAATGCCATGTGGAGAAACGGATGCATCAATGATACTTATGAACCCGGCTCCACCTTTAAGATTATCACGGCGGCTGCCGGCCTTGAGGGCGGCGTGGTGACTCCCCAGGATCAGTTCAGCTGCCCGGGGTACATCATGGTGGAGGACAGACGAATCCGCTGCCATAAAACGGCGGGACACGGAGCGGAGAACTTTGTGCAGGCCACCATGAACAGCTGTAACCCGGTAGTTATGAAACTGTAAATTTTATCCCACAGTTCTGCCGGATCCAATAGAAAATTGGACCTCCAAAGGTTACTTGACGAAAAGAAATAAAACAAGTGAAATTGCTCTATCCACAGTTTGGCGGAAAAGAAAACGCCTGCTTATATTGGCAAGCAGGCGCGTAAAATCACGTGTTATTCTATTGCAAAAAATCATCCCAGAATCACCTTATCATTGGCGAATTCTTCGCCGCTGGCCGCTTCAAACTTATGAAGCAGATCTTCCACGGTCAGTTTTCTCTTTTCTTCCCCTCTGATATCCAGAATGATCTTACCGTCCATCAGCATGATCAGCCGGTTGCCGTGAGAGATGGCGTCCTTCATGTTATGAGTGATCATAAGAGTGGTCAGGTTATCCCGGGTGACAATATACTCGGTGGTGTCCAGAACCTTGGCAGCCGTTTTCGGGTCAAGGGCTGCGGTATGCTCGTCTAAAAGCAGCAGTTTTGGCTTCTGCAGGGTTGCCATAAGCAGTGTAAGGGCCTGACGCTGTCCACCGGATAAGAGCCCTACCTTGGTGGTCAGACGGTCTTCTAACCCCAAATCTAGTATTTTCAGCTTTTCCCTGTATTCGTCCCGCTCCTTTTTGGAAATTCCCGTTTTTAAGAAACGGCTTTTGCCCCGGCGTTTGGCCAGCGCCAGATTTTCTTCGATTCCCATGGAAGCGGCAGTGCCTGTCATAGGATCCTGAAAAACCCTTCCAAGAAAGCGTGCACGTTTGTGTTCGGAAAGTCTGGTAACATCTGTGCCGTCAATAATGATTTGCCCTGCGTCTATGGGCCAGACCCCTGCGATGGCATTCATCATGGTGGATTTCCCGGCGCCGTTTCCACCGATGACAGTGACGAAATCACCGTCATTAAGGGTCAGTGAAAAATTGTCTAATGCCAGCTTTTCATTGACTGTACCGGGATTAAAGACCTTGGTAACGTTTTTCATTTCAAGCATGGATGTTTCCTCCCTTCTTTAAAGCCGGATTTCTGCTAAACAGTTTGTTCTTCCAGTAAGGAATACCCAGGAAGAAAGCAACCACCAGAGCGGATAAAAGCTTTAACAAATCCGTGTCAACGCCCAGCCAGATAACCACCTGTAGAACAAGGTAGTACAGAATGGAACCAAGGGCAACCCCAATAAGCTTAAAACCAAAGTTATGGAAAATGCGTTTAAAAGCAGCCTCGCCAATGATAACTGCGGCCAGACCGATTACAATGGCGCCGCGTCCCATATTGATATCGGAAAAGCCCTGATACTGGGAGAGGAGGGCTCCGGAAAGACCCACCAGACCATTGGAAATCATAAGGCCCAGCACTTTGGATAAATTGGTGTTGATACCCTGGGCCCTTGCCATATTGCTGTTACAGCCGGTGGCGCGCAGGGCGCATCCGAGCTCGGTTCCAAAGAACCAGTAAAGGAGAACCACCAGCAGAATGATAGAGACGGTGACAATAAAAATAGGGTTTCGGTAAAAGGGCACGCCCTTGATATATCGTAAAGAGACCAAAAGGCCATATTTGTCCACATTGATAGCCTGATTTGCTTTTCCCATGATTTTCAGATTAATGGAATATAGGGAAAGCTGGCTTAAAATACCTGCAAGGATAGGGGGAATGCCCATGAAGGTATGAAAAACACCGGTGATAAATCCGGTTGCCATACCGGCTAAGGTTGCCGCCAGCATGGAAATATATACATTTTGACCGGAAAGAAGCATCATGATACAAACGGCTCCGCCGGTACATAGAGAGCCGTCCACGGTAAGGTCGGCAATGTCAAGGATTCGATAGGTTATGTAAATGCCGATGGCGGTGATTCCCCAAATGAGTCCCTGCGCCACAGCTCCGGGCAATGCATTGAACAGGTTTAAGATATTCATTGATTTCCTCCAAAAACCGAATAGTTATGAATGAAGGCAGCGAGAGAATGATCCCCCGCTGCCGGTATTGTATCTGATGATTTAATCCCGCCGGCATTGAGCCGCAAACTGTGTTTACAGGAATTGACGGTCACTGCGGGCAGGTCAGTTTATTCTTCAATGGCTACATAATCATCAGGAACTGTAATGTTTAATGCCTCACAGTTTGCTGCATTGTATTTCTTTGTGAAGGTCGGTGCGTATTCAATTGGCATTGTAGAAATATCAGACTCTCCGGTCAGAATTTTTGCAGCCATCTTTCCGGTTGCAACGCCGATTTCGTAGTAGCTGATAGACAGTGTTGCAACACCACAGCCTGCGCAGATGCCTTCCTCCCCGGCAATTACGGGAATGCTGGCCGGCAGACAGATGTTGTTGATGATTTCCGCATTGGAAGCTGCCGTATTGTCAGTGGGAACATAAATTACATCTACGGCGCTCACAGCGTTTGTAACCACGGATGAAAGGTCGTTGGAGTCTGAGAATGCATAATATTCACAGCTGTAACCTTTTTCCTCAAGGAATGTTTTGATGGTGTCCACCTGATACTGGGAATTTGCCTCTGCGGAGCAGTATAACAGGCCCACGTTTTTGGCATCAGGGAATAATTCCGCAAGCATATCTGCCTGACCATCAAGAGGAGCAAGGTCGGATGTACCGGAGATGTTTCCACCTACCGTGCCGTTAAAATTCTCAATTTCAAGAGCCACGCCGTACTCTGTTACGGATGTGCCAAGGATGGGAATCTCATTGGTTCCGGCAACTGCCGCCTGAAGGGCAGGGGTAGCGTTTGCAAGGATAAGGTTTACATTATCGGATACAAAGCTGTTGATGATGGTGGAGCAGGTGTTGGTATCGCCCTGCGCATTCTGCTCATCAAAGGTAACCCGGTCGCCCAATTCTTCGGTCAGGGCATCTTTAAAACCTTCAGTTGCGGCGTCAAGAGCCTCATGCTGTACCAGCTGGCAGATACCTACGGTGTAAGTGTCCCCTTCAGACTCCTGGGCATCGGCTTCCGCTTCGGGCTCTGCCTCTGTCTCAGCCTGTGCAGGTTCGCTTTCGGTATCCTCGGTTTCCCCAGCGGCATCAGAGCTGCTTTCCGCATCAGAGGATGCTTCCTGGGTGCCTGAACCGCCACAGGCTGTGAGCGTGGCAATCATGGCTACGGTTAACAGTAACGCTAACAATTTTTTCATAATGGTTTCCTCCTTTTATGAATGATTACAGTGTGTGTTTTGTCTATAATGAACACTGCGTATCAGATTATACAAGTTTAACGCGCTAAAGTCAATGTAATTTTATGTATTTTTATTCAATCAGGTCATATATTTAAATAAAAATTTCGGGGAATTTATAAGATAGATGGAAACCAGAGGAATGAAAGAAGCGGAGCTGCCTGCAAAATGGCAGATTTTAGCGGCAGCGGTGGAGGTGCTTGAGGAGAAGGGGCTTATTGACCGGCCGGAGGCTGTCGGGATGAAAAGCATGATTGAGGGACTTTGCGGCGCTAAGGGTTTTGCAGGATGGGAGAGGGGAGGCGGTAATTTTGTCTGAGCGGGTCGGTATTTATAACAGGTGCAGTACGGAGGAGGAGAGCCAGAGGAATGCCCTCACAGCCCAGGCGGCGGAGAGCAGGGAGATTGCGGAGAAGATGGGCTGGGAGATTGCGGAGCAGTATATTGAGTCGGAGACGGGGACGGTGGCGTACAGGAGAAGTGAGTATCAAAGGCTGCTTGGGGATATGGGAAAAGACAGGTTCGACATTGTGATGATCAAATCCATAGACAGACTGATGCGTTCGGCCCGGGACTGGTACTTTTTCTTAAGCAGGCTTACGGAGAACCGGCTGAGACTGTACATTTATATAGAAGGAAAATTTTACACACCGGAGGATAATCTGATTTCCGGGATTAAGGCAATCCTTGCGGAGGATTTCAGCAGGGAGCTTTCCAAAAAAATCAAAAATGCCCACAGAAGGCGGCAGGAAAAAAAGAGCGGTTTTAATATCACCTGTGATATGTTCGGCTGGAATAAGGTGGCTAAGGATGTGTATGAGGTCAATGAGGAGGAAGCCGCATACTACAGGAAGGCTTTTCTGCTGGCAAAAGAAGGAAAGGGCTTTTATACCATAAGCAATGTACTCTATGAGCTGGGGGCCAGAGGAAGGAACGGGCAGAGGATATCGGAGACTCAGTGGAGAAAAATGCTCTACGCCCCAAGGGCCCACGGTACAATGATCTTAAATACCCGGACGTATAATTTTGACACAAAGCGGTATGAAAAGGTGACAGAAAAGGACTGGATTTTCATGGAGCACGCTCTGCCTCCAATTGTCTCAAAAGAATATCAGGAGGAAGTGATAGAAATCATGCAAAGGCGGGCACGAGGAAGGAGCCAGGGAGACGGCCGGAAATTCCGGGAGGGAAACATGCAAGAAGGAATCATTCAGGAGAGCGGCATTCGGAAGATGGATGGGAAAGACATGGCGGCTTTCGGGGAAAATACACGGAGAGGAAAATATGATTTCACACGGAAACTTGTGTGCGGAGAGTGCGGAAGATATTATTACCGCACCAGCTATCGGGTGAAAGGGGGAAAAAGGGTGGTCTGGAAATGTGCCGGTTTTTTAGAGAGCGGCAGAAAGAAGGAGGGGGAAGGCGGCGCAGGCTGTAATAACAGACATCTGCCTGAGGATGAGCTTTACAGGTATATGGAAGGGGAGCTTGAAAAACAGTACGAAATCTCAGAGGAGAAAAAGGAGCGTCTTGAAAGAATCCTTATGGATGCGGTGGGAAAGACTTTAAAGGCCGGGGACGGAAGGGGCGGGCGGGAGCTGCTGGAGAAAGAGCAAAGAAAGCTTCTGCACAAAAAGGATGTTCTGATGGAAAAATTGTTAAAGGGCGTAATCTCCGATAAGGACTATGAAAGGCATGACAGAAATCTGACGGAAAAGCTCAGCCGCCTGACGGATAAACTGGAAGGCATAAAGAAGGAGGATGAACCATATAATAATTATGAGATGCGTCTTAAGAAAATAAAGGAGGCGGTGTGTGGAGAAAACCTGATAGGGAAGGCAGTATTAAAAGTAAGTCTTAAGAAAATCAGCGCTATAGAGGTACATAAGGACGGAGGGCTCTCCATCACCAGACCGGTCGGGTAAAATAGAAAAACCAACTTTCAATTCAATTCTTCACAGGTCTGATAATACGCAGCCTGCCGGTGCATTTTCAGCAGGATTTTAACAGTTTTATAAATACCTGTAACCCGGTGTTTATTACGGTGGGCCTGCGGCTGGGAGTGGAAAATTATTACCATTATTTTGAGCAGTTCGGCCTGCTGAGCAAAACGGGTGTGGACCTTCCCGGGGAGGCGGGGACCATCATGCATAAAATGGAAGATATGAAGGCGGTGGAACTGGCGACCGTGTCCTTCGGCCAGTCTTTTCAGATTACCCCAATACAGCTTGCCACCACGGCATCCTCAATCATAAACGGTGGAAACAGGGTGACGCCCCACTTCGCCGTTAAGACTTCCGACAGGGAAGGAAATGAGATTGAAAGGTTCTCATATCCGGTGAGCGGGCATATTGTATCAGAGGAAACCTCCGCCACCATGCGTATGATCCTGGAACAGGTGGTGGAAAACGGCTCCGGAAAAAACGGATATGTGGAAGGAGCCAGGGTAGGGGGGAAAACGGCAACCAGCCAGACCCTCCCAAGAGGCAGCGGAAGGTATATAGCCTCCTTTTTGGGGTTTGCCCCTGCGGATGATCCCCAGGTGCTTGCCCTTGCCATTATACATAATCCCCAGGGGGTGTACTATGGGGGACAGGTGGCCGCCCCGGTGGTGAGAGAGCTTTTTGAAAATATTCTTCCTTATTTAGGAAAAATGGATTATAATTGAGAGGTGCAGGCAATGAACGGCAGTGAAATTATGACGCCTGTCTTGATATCTTTTGGCCTTAGTGCGGCCCTGGGCCCCCTGATAATCCCACTGCTTCGAAGACTGAAGGTGGGTCAGACGGTCAGGGATGACGGCCCCGGCAGCCATTTGAAGAAGACAGGGACGCCCACTATGGGCGGCATATTGATTATGACAGGTATGGCAGTCACCTCCGTACTGTATGTGAAGGATTACCCTAAAATCGTCCCTGTCCTGTTCCTGACACTGGGCTTTGGCATGATTGGCTTTCTGGATGATTACATTAAAGTAGTGCTGCGCCGCTCTATGGGACTGCGGGCGTGGCAGAAAATGTTTTTGCAGATTCTGGTGACAGGGCTTTTTGCCCATTATCTGCTTAAGGCGCCGGGAAACCTTCTGGTCATGCGCATTCCTTTTGTAAAGGGATATTATGTGGACTTTGGCCGTTTTAACATTCCCCTTTTGTTTCTTGTGGTGATCGGAACGGTAAACGGTACAAACTTTACGGACGGACTGGATGGGCTTGCAGGCAGTGTGACAGTTATGGTTGCGACCTTTTTTACGGTTGCGGCTTTAGGGCTTGGGATTGGGATAGCCCCTATAACCTGTGCGGTTACGGGAGCGCTGCTGGGATTTCTTTTATTTAATGTGCATCCTGCCAGCGTGTTTATGGGGGATACAGGTTCACTTGCCCTTGGCGGATTTGTGGCGGGGTGTGCGTATATGATGCAGATGCCCCTGTTTTTACCCATTGTGGGATTTGTTTATATGGCCGAGGTTTTATCGGTTATCATACAGGTGGTTTATTTTAAGGCAAGCGGCGGAAAAAGAATCTTTAAGATGGCGCCCCTGCACCATCATTTTGAGCTGTGCGGGTGGGCGGAGACAAAGGTGGTGGCGGTGTTTTCCATTGTGACCGCAATCCTGTGTCTGATTGCCCTTTTTGGTATATAAAGCAAGTGTCCACAAACGCTTTTATAGAATGGAGGATTTACATGGAACTGAAAGGCAAAAAGGTTCTGGTGGTGGGAAGCGGGAAAAGCGGAATAGGAGCAGCGTATCTGCTTGGAAAAATCGGAGCCTTTCCTGTGCTGTTTGACAGCAATGAAAAGCTGGACCGGAAAGAACTGATGGAAAAAAACGGCGAAATACCCGGATTAGATGTACAGATTGGTCATTTGCCGGAAAATATAAAAAAAGAGATTGTCCTGGTGGTGATAAGCCCAGGCGTGCCTGTGGACGCTCCTTTTCTTGAGGAGTACAGGGCGGCCGGTATCCTCATCTGGGGAGAAATTGAGCTGGCTTTTGCATTTGCAAAAGGCAGGGTGGCGGCGATTACCGGAACCAACGGAAAGACCACAACCACCACTTTGACAGGGCAGATCCTGTCGGCTTATTATGCTTCAGTGTATGTGGTTGGAAATATCGGAAATCCCTATACGGAGGTTGCCCTTGATACGGAAAAGGAGAGCGTGACGGTTGCGGAGATCAGCAGCTTTCAGCTGGAAACCATTCACACGTTCAGGCCCTTTGTGTCCGCGATTTTAAACATCACACCGGACCATTTAAACCGCCATCATACCATGGAATGCTATGTGCGGACCAAGGAAAGGATAGCGGAGAACCAGACCGGGGAAGATATGTGCGTTTTAAATTACGAAGATGCTTACACCAGGAATTTCGGAGACAGGTGCCCGGCCAGGGTGGTATATTTTTCCTCCAAAAGAGAGCTTGAGGAGGGTATCTACCTTGGGGGAGAGGAGATTTATCTGGCAAAGAAAGGGCCCGGCGGGGAAAAGGAAGTTTGCAGGCTTATGAACATTCACGATATGAAGCTGGTGGGAATGTGCAATGTGGAGAATGTGATGGCGGCAATAGCCATCTGCGACGCCCTTAAGGTACCCATGGATATTATCCTTGATACCATACGGGTGTTTGCGCCGGTGGAGCACAGGATAGAATTTGTTGACACGAAAGGCGGAGTGGATTATTATAATGATTCCAAAGGGACCAATCCGGATGCGGCAATCCAGGGCATACGCGCCATGACAAAGCCAACGGTGCTCCTTGCCGGAGGTTATGACAAGCAAAGCAGCTATGACGAATGGATTGCATCCTTTGAGGGAAAGGTGAAAGCCCTTGTGCTGGTGGGGGCCACAAAGGAAAAAATTGCAGAGTGCGCTTTGGCCCACGGCCTTTCCAATATTATCATGGCCGACACCTTTGAGGAGGCCTTTGCCCGGTGTGTAAGTCAGGCAGAACCGGGGGATGCGGTGCTTTTGTCCCCGGCCTGTGCAAGCTGGGGGATGTTTCCCAACTATGAGGTACGGGGGAATGTGTTTAAAGAGTTGGTGAAAGAGATTGGAGTTTAAATGATTGTGGCAGAACGAAGATACCAAAACAATCACAGAGGGCGGGTAAAGAAGCAGGAAGAATCTTTTTTTGATTATACACTGTTGTTCATCGTTTTATTTTTGCTTGCCTTTGGGCTGGTTATGCTCTACTCCTCCAGTTCTTACGAGGGAAGCCTTCTGAAAAATCCGGACCCGGCATTTTTCCTGAAAAGACAGGCAGCCTCCACGGTAGTGGGGCTTGCGGCCATGATTGTGGTTGCCAATATCCCCTATCATTTCTGGGAGCGGTTCGCAGCCATGGGGTATATTGTTTCCATTGTGCTGATTTTGCTGATCATCCCATTCGGTGTGGAGGCAAACGGTGCGAAAAGATGGCTTAACATAATGGGTATATCCGTTCAGCCCGCAGAGATTGCAAAGGTGGGCATGATTTTGTTCCTGTCCAGTCTGATTTGCAAGATGGGCCGCAAGATCAGAAGCGGGAAGGGCTTTTTCATGGTACTGATGATTCCCATGCCAGTGTGCTTTCTGGTGTGGAAAATTACGGAGAACATGAGTTCCGCTATTATTATTCTGGGAATTGCCGTGCTGATGCTGTTCGTATCCAGTCCGGATTACAAACGTTTTGTTGTGCTTGGACTTTTGGGAGTGGCAGTCTGTGCCCTGGCCGTTTTCCTGATAGCAAACGCGGGGGACTCGGATACCTTAGGCGTTCGCGGGACCCGTATCCTTGCCTGGCTGGACCCGGAGGCATATGCCAGCGGTAAAGGGTTCCAGACCCTGCAGGCTCTCTATGCCATAGGCTCGGGAGGCATACTTGGGAAAGGGCTTGGACAGAGCATGCAGAAGCTTGGTTTCATCCCGGAGGCCCAGAATGATATGATTTTTTCCATTATCTGTGAGGAACTGGGATTGTTTGGCGCGATTTCCATTTTGCTGATGTTCATGCTGCTTATCTGGCGGTTTATGGTGATTGCCAACAATGCCCCGGATCTGTTCGGCGCCCTCCTGGTGGTGGGGGTAATGGGGCATATCGCCATACAGGTTATCTTAAATGTGGCGGTTGTGACCAACACCATCCCAAATACGGGAATTTCCCTTCCCTTTATCAGCTACGGAGGCACTTCGGTTCTTTTCCTTCTGGTGGAAGTTGGAATTGTCTTAAGCGTGGGAAAAGGAATACGGTTTAAAGACTTATAGGGGGCGGGGGAGGAAAACTTCTCCTGCCGGTAAAAGTCAGGATGTGTACAAGATGCATTTTTTTCCATGATACATATAGTAGAATAGGTCTAACTTTTAAAACCGAAGGCGGAAGGTGAGAATTTGGATGCTATTCATGTTCTGGGAGGAAATGCTCTTTTTGGAGAAACAAAGATACAGGGCTCTAAAAATGCGGTACTGCCGGTAATGGCAGCAGCCCTTTTGATAAAAGACGTCTGTGTGATAGAAAACTGTCCTCATATCTCAGACGTGTACCATATGCAGCAGCTCCTTGGGAGCACCGGGTGTAAGGTGGTAAGGTCCGGGGAGACGCTGACCATTGATGCCAGAAATATTTCAGAGGATACCATGGCCGGGGACCATGTTACGGGGATGCGGTCGTCTATCACACTGCTAGGGGCCATGCTTGGCAGAACGGGTGAGGTGACCATGGCCTATCCCGGCGGCTGTGTGATTGGGGAGCGGCCCATTGACCTGCATTTAAATGCCCTGCGCAGGATGGGGGTGGCAATCTATGAGGAAGAAGGCCGTTTCACCGCAAGGGCGAAAACCCTTGAGGGGGCGGTTATAAGGCTTCCCGTTTCCAGCGTGGGCGCCACGGAAAACATCATTCTGGCGGCTGTGACGGCAAAAGGAGTGACGGTGATTCAAAACGCCGCCATGGAGCCGGAGATAACCACCTTATGCGAATTTTTGCGGGAAGCCGGGGCGGTGATAGAGGGGATTGGCGGTTCCGTGCTTATGATTCAGGGCGGACACACACTCCACGGTATTAGATTCCGGGTTCCGGCGGACAGAATCGTGGCTGGAACTTATCTGATGAGCGTGCTTGGCACAGGGGGGCATATCTTTTTGGAGGATGCGCCTGTGGCCCAGATGCGGAGCATGATCCGGACCGCGGAAAAAATTGGTGCGGAGATTCATGTGACCCGGGATGGGCTGAACATTATTGCAAAAGACTATAAGAATCCGATTCCCTATATCAAAACGGAAATTTATCCTGGTTTTCCCACGGATATGCAGTCTGTGCTCATGGCGGTCCTCTCTACCTGTCCGGGGGAAAGCGTTATTGAGGAAACCATTTTTGAGGATAGATTCCGTATCGCTTCGCAGCTTCGGAAAATGGGAGCGCGGGTTGAACTTAAGGGAAAACGTCAGGCGGTGATCACCGGGGTTGACAGTCTTTTGGGATGCGAGGTGGCCGCCGAAGAACTGCGTGGAGGAGCCGCACTGGTGGCGGCAGGCAGTATGGCTTTGGGAGAAACAGTGGTGAAAAACTGCCATTTTATTGAACGCGGATACGAGGATATCTGCAGGGATTATCAGAATCTGGGAGTAAATATATTTTGGCAAAGGTAACGCGGAAAAGAAAAAAACAGACCGACAGCTTCAGTATGGCGCCGGCAAAAGACTACAGGGCGGATAGCAGGGCAGATGGCCCTGGGATGTATTTCAGGAACCATAAAAGCCTGTTTATAATCGGAGGGATGCTTTTGGCCCTTGCGACTGCACTGGCCTGGGGTTATTCTTATATCATTACAAACTATACGGTGACCACGGTGTATGTGGAGGGAAGTGTCCATTATACCAATGATGAGATTATGAACATGGTAATGGAAGGGTATTATGGGAATAATTCCCTTCTTTTATCTTTGAAATATAAGGACAAGAGTATTACAGGGGTTCCTTTTGTGGAAAAAATGGACGTTTCCGTGATAGACCCCCACACGATTAAAATAGAGGTTTATGAGAAGGCGCTGGCCGGGTATGTGGAATACCTGGAAAGGTATATGTATTTTGACAAAGACGGTATCGTGGTGGAGAGCTCCTTTGAAAAGACGCCGGGGGTGCCCCTGGTCACAGGGCTTTCCTTTGACCATGTGGTTTTGTATGAGCCGCTGCCGGTGGAGGACGCGGGGGTTTTTCAGTCCATATTAAATATTACGCAGCTGGTAAATAAATATAACCTGGTAGCGGATAGAATTTATTTTGGCTCCGACGGCGCCCTTACGCTGTACTTCGGGGACGTCAAGGCCTCCCTGGGAACGGAAGGAAATCTGGATGAAAAAATCATGGGTCTTCAGTATATGCTGCCGAAGCTGGAGGGCAGGAGAGGAACCCTGCGGATGGAGAGCTATACGGAAGGGACAAAAAATACTTCCTTTGAGCCTGAGGAGGATGCGGAAGGGTAAAAGCAAAGACAGGTTTACAATGGGGCATGTCCTGATTCAAAAAATTTTCAGAAAAATTTTTGAAATTTGTGGTTGCTAATTCAAAGAAAAGATTATATGATAGTCTATATGATTTATTAAACTGGTATGCGTATGGAAATATTTAAATGACTTTTGCGTGTAATAGTTTGGTTTGCCCGAACAATTATATAGTTTTGAGAGTGGAATGTTGAAGGAGGAAATACCTTGCTGGAAATAAAGACAAACGATGCTGAATCCGCTGCTAAAATAATCGTAATTGGCGTAGGTGGCGCGGGTAATAACGCTGTAAACAGAATGGTGGATGAGAGCATAACCGGCGTTGAATTTGTCGGGATCAATACGGATAAACAGGCATTGCAGCTGTGCAGGGCCCCCAAGCTTTTACAGATAGGAGAAAAACTGACCAAAGGACTTGGCGCAGGAGCCAAGCCTGAAATCGGAGAGAAAGCGGCAGAGGAGAGCAGCGAGGAAATTGCGGCTGTTCTAAGAGGCGCTGACATGGTGTTCGTGACCTGTGGTATGGGAGGCGGAACCGGAACAGGAGCTGCTCCGGTGGTTGCCAAGCTGGCGAAGGATATGGGAATTTTGACGGTAGGTGTTGTGACCAAACCCTTCCGCTTTGAGGCGAAAGCCCGTATGGTGAATGCATTAAGCGGAATTGAGAGGATTAAGGATAATGTTGACACCTTAATCGTAATTCCCAATGATAAACTGCTTGAAATCGTGGACAGAAGGACAACCATGCCCGATGCCCTTAAGAAAGCGGATGAAGTGCTGCAACAGGCGGTACAGGGAATCACCGATCTGATTAACGTTCCCGCGGTCATCAATCTTGACTTTGCGGACGTACAGACAGTTATGAAGGATAAAGGAATCGCCCATATCGGTATTGGTACCGGTAAGGGAGATGATAAGGCGAGCGAGGCTGTCAAGATGGCGGTGGAGAGCCCGCTGCTTGAGACAACCATTTCAGGGGCAACCCATGTGATCATCAATGTATCCGGTGACATTACCTTAGCGGATGCGTCGGATGCGGCAAGCTACGTACAAGAGCTGGCGGGAGACGAGGTAAATATTATCTTCGGTGCCATGTATGATGAATCGCAGGGTGACAGCTGCCGTATTACCGTAATTGCTACAGGCCTTGAGGATGCAACTCTGCCCACCAACAAGCCTATATCCCCTCACAGTGCTTTTGCCGGTAAATACATGAAGCCTGTGACGCCCAATATTACCATCAGGAATCAGGGTACAGGGGTGCCTGCGGGAGCAGGGAATATGCAGAGCCCTCTTGCCGGGCAGAACCAGACGCCGGTACCCCACAGACCGGTTCAGGGCATCACCAATCCGGGCGAGATCCGGAGTAATGTGGCGGACAAGCCGCTTAATATCCCGGCTTTCTTACAGAAAAAGTAAAAGTTGTATACTGACCGTCCAACTGCCCGGCATAATGGAAGAAAAGTTCCGAATGTACCGGCAGGGTGGTTACACATTAATAGAAAGAGAAAATATATAGGCTGTATACCAGAGGGTGTACAGCTTTTTTTTGTGCACAGGGCCGCCCACACGCAAAAATGCGTGGGAAGCTTGTCAGCAGAGCTGACAGGTGGCCCGCGCGGCGAGCAGGGGAAGTAACCTTCCCTACTCGATTTTTAAGAGAGTATTTTCGCGGATTACCGCGACGAATGAAAAAAGCTGGGACAATGTTTTGACAAATTATGAACAGGTTAATGTTTATAATGAACAGGTATATGAGAAATGGAGGTGAAGGATTGCAAGGTGCAATTACAGGGTACCGTTTACATTGACAGCATTTTTTTATTAAATTTGGTTATGGATTTATACCTGCTTGCACTAACCGCAAAGCTGCTTGGAAAAACTGTCGCTTATCCAAGAATTTTTGCTGGCAGTGCCGTAGGTGCCGCAGGCTACTGCATGGTACTGTGCCTGCCCCGGGTACCATATATGCTTAAGGTACTTTTCGGTATGTTACCTATCGGTATATTGATGATAAAAATCACCTGTAAAACCGAAAAAATCAGGGAACTGCTAAGGGGCGTGGGCTATCTCTATTTTTCTTCCTTTTGTCTTGGCGGGTTTATAATCTTTCTCAAGGGAAAAGGGGGTATATTTGCCGGGCATGGAGATTCCATTGCCGCCCTTGCGGGGCTGGGATTTGCCGGCTTTGCAGTTTGCTCCAAAGCAATCGGGGCGTATCGGAAAAAGAGGGGAGAGCACTTCTGCAAAGTCAGTATCCTGGGAGACAGAGGATTGTTGACAATTTCGGCCCTGATTGACACCGGTAACGGGTTGGTGGAACCTGTGAGCCAAAAGCCGGTGGCCATATTGGAGGCGGAGGAATGGGAAAATCTAAAGCTGTGGATGAGACCGGAAAAATATAAAGTCATTCCCTATCACAGTATAGGCAAAGATAAGGGGCTGCTGGAAGGATACGAGATAGATGCCATGGATGTGAAGGGGAGCATGGGTGAAAAACGGTATGAAAAAGTAATTGTGGCAATATTTAGGGGAAAGGTTTCCGGAAAGGGCAGCTATCAGATGGTGGTACCTCCGGAATTATCAGCATAAAGCATATATGAGTATAAAACATATGGAAAATTAAAAACAGGAGGAATATATCAATGGTGTTTAAGGTGGCAATTCCCGGCAGACTGCAATTTAAATTATACAGGCGTGAACCGGGCTTCTTACTGACAAAGCAGGGAGACGTACATTACATAGGCGGTAGCGAGGTGCTTCCACCGCCTCTTGAAGTGGAAAAGGAAAATGCGGTTATCAGCGATTTGGGGACAGAATATGAGGATGAGGCGAAATCCATCCTGATTGAGCATAATCTGCGGCTGGTGGTTTACATTGCAAAAAAGTTTGACAACACCGGGGTAGGGGTGGAAGATTTGATTTCCATAGGAACAATCGGGCTCATTAAATCCATCAATACCTTCAATCCGGAAAAAAATATTAAGCTTGCAACCTATGCGTCAAGATGTATAGAGAACGAAATTCTGATGTATCTGCGCAGAAACAACAAGACCAGGATGGAGGTGTCCATTGACGAACCCCTAAATGTGGACTGGGATGGAAACGAGCTGCTCCTTTCGGACATTCTTGGAACGGATGAGGATGTCATATACAAAGATATTGAAAATGAGGTGGAGCGCAAACTGCTTTTAAAGGCCATCGATAAGCTGACGGAGAGGGAAAAGACCATTGTCAAATTAAGGTTTGGCCTTGGAACCCCGGACGGAAAAGAAATGACCCAAAAGGAGGTGGCGGAGCTTCTGGGAATTTCCCAGTCCTATATTTCCAGGCTGGAAAAAAAGATTATGAAAAGACTGAAGAAAGAATTGATCAGAGAAAGCTATTGAAAGATGCGGGCCGGTCCGGAGTATTTGCAAATACATTTCGGACCGGCCCATAATGTTTCCTGTTGTAATAAGCCATCTGACACAGATAGAAAACGTTTGATATAACAACTGACATACAAAGTACAACGAGGTTTGATACAACAGGACGGTTTATAGGGGACGGCGTCTTTTAATCCAATAATCCGGCTTTCAATATAACAGCATTTGATCAGCATCGGATATCCACGATAATAATGTCGGGCCCAATCTGTTTGATGTCCTTGTACGGGATACAGATATCCGGTTCCGTACAGAGCAGATTGAAGAATTTATTTCCGCTGGGGATAAAAACCTTACAGATTTGTCCGCTGCACTTGTCAAATTCCAAATCGGAAATTCGCCCAAGTTTTTTACAGTCCCGCATATTGATCACATCTTTACTTTTTAATTCGGAAAAAAGCATATGGGTAATTTCCTTTCACGGTATGTTTTGTATATAATACCATTTACCATATTTTATGCATGAAGGAGAAAAGGGTTCAAAAGCATGAATATTTTCCGCCTGTTTTGTGAATGATTTTATTAGTGATGAAACAGGAGGAAAATCAAAGATGGCCCAGGGAAAGGTTGAAATATGCGGCGTGAACACGGCAAAGCTGCCCCTTTTAAAATCAGATGAAAAGGAAAAATTATTTGAGCAGATAGAATCGGGAGACATGGAGGCAAGGAAAAAGTATATTGAAGGGAATCTGCGTCTTGTGCTGAGCGTGATCAAACGTTTTTCGGCCAGCAATGAAAATGTGGACGACCTGTTTCAGATAGGATGTATCGGATTGATCAAAGCCATTGACAATTTTGATTCCACGCTGAATGTGAAATTCAGTACTTATGCAGTACCTATGATCATCGGTGAGATACGCCGGTTCCTCCGGGACAATAATACCATCCGGGTGAGCAGATCCCTTAAGGATACGGCTTACAAGGCAATCTACGCAAAAGAAAATTTAATCAAACAGAATATGAAAGAGCCCACCATCAACGAAATTGCATCGGAAATCGGCATCTCCAAGGAGGATATCGTTTATGCCCTGGACGCCATACAGAATCCCATGAGCCTGTACGAGCCGATTTTTACGGACGGGGGTGACACGCTGTATGTGATGGATCAGATAAGCGATAAAAAAAATAAAGAGGAAAACTGGGTGGAGCATTTGTCCTTAAGTGAGGCCATGAAACGGCTGGGGGAGAGGGAGCATGAAATTATAAGTCTCCGCTTCTTTGAAGGGAAAACCCAGATGGAAGTTGCAGATATGATTGGCATCTCCCAGGCCCAGGTATCAAGGCTGGAAAAAAATGCGTTAAAAATCATGAAAAATTATCTGACGGCCTGACAGCTCTTATAATTTAGAAATTGCTAAAGGGAGTTTGTGCTCAAAGACAGATGAGAATTTGTGTTCGAAAGCAGTTGACATGCAGTTGTGTTTCAAGGTATACTGATAAAAACATTTGTTCGATTGCGAGGGGCGGCGTTGAAAAAGTACCGGATTGTTTTTAAAAAATCATTAAAATCAGAAATGACATATCGTTCTGCCGCGCTGGCGGGTGTTGTCAGCGCGGCGCTCCGTTTTTTTATTCAGGTGTTTCTGTGGAAGGCGCTGTTGGGAACCGGCGCCGGGCAGGATATCGGTTTTTCAGATATGCTGCTTTATGTGGTTATCAGCGGGTTTATGCTGGAACTGACCCGTACCAATGTGGCGGAATCCATTGAAAACGCCATGATTGACGGTACCATATCCATGGAGCTGCTGCGCCCCATTTCCTACAAGGGCTATATGCTGTCCCAAACCCTGGGCAAAAATATTTACGGCACCCTGATATCCACCCTGCCGATTTTGCTTTTGAGCCTGTTTTTCATCTCCGGCGCCGGAATACCGACTCTCTGTTATGGGCTGTTGTTTGTGCCATCGGCTTTGTTAGGGATTCTTCTGATGTTTGAGACTACATATCTGGCCGGACTTTTGGCCTTTTGGCTTCAACGCTGCTGGTTTATCCGGTTTTATTTGAATGGTCTGCGCTCGATTTTCGGCGGTACAACGGTACCTATCTGGTTTTACCCCGGATTTTTGAAAGCGCTCAGTTATCTGCTTCCGTTCCGGTATATGACATTCGAGCCAATCAATTTGTTCCTTATGAAGGTTCCCCTGGATCAAGCCCTGGTTTCGATACTGGCGGCATTTTTATGGCTGGCGGGGCTTAGCCTGCTTGACCGGCTCGTATGGAGGGCGGCTATAAGGAAGCTGACTGTCAATGGCGGCTGAAAGGAGAGCGGAATGAAAAATTTTTGGAGGTTATTTTCCAGTTTTTTCCGGGTAGCGCTCCGCCGGGAGATGGCTTATCGCGGTACATTTCTGGCAGGGATTATAGGCCAGTGGATTAGTTATGGAGCCGCCTTTTTATCTATTTATATTGTTGTGTCCAATTTCGATGTTTTGGATGGATGGAATGGCGCGGAGGTTTTGATGCTGTATGGCCTTTCCGTTATGTCCTATGCCGTAGGTGCGTCCTTTTTCTTTAACTTCTCCAAAGGACTTTCACGTCGTATCCGCAGTGGGGAGTTTGACGGATCTTTGACCAAACCCGTTCATCCTTTTATTCATGAAGTGTTTTCGGCGGGATACAATATAGGCTATATCAGCCATTTTACGATTTCGCTTTGTATCATGACGGTTTCCCTGTGGGGCATTTCTTTCAGGCCTACCCTGTGGAATGTTTTGTTTTTAATTTCTGCGGTACTTGGTGCTTCGCTGATTCAGGCGGCGGTTTTGATTGCATCCTCTGTGATAAGTTTTTTCACGGTAGGCAGTAATCCGGTGGCGGATTTCCTTGTGTGGGACATGAAAGAATTTACCAATTATCCGATTACCATATTTCCAAGGGGCATTCAATTTATTTTGACCTTTATCCTGCCCTTTGCATTTATGAATTTCTATCCTGCCTCGGTACTGCTTAAGAAAGATATACCGCAGGGGTATCCGGCAATTTTGCCGTATTTAAGCCCGGTGGTAGGAGTGGCGGTATTTTTTTTAAGTATTGTATTGTGGAATTGGGGACTTGCTCATTACAAGAGTACAGGTTCATAAAGGCAGGACGGGGCCAAAAGATAAATCATTGACTTTTCATGTTTCGCTGCCTGCAGCAGGGGGATTGACTTGTGCAAAGCTGTATTAACGCCGCATGTACAGCTCCCGAAGAATGTAAAACCGCCACAGGCAAAGGTCACAGCAGTGGGGAAATGAGGTGAATATGAGTTTTATTGAAGTGAAGAATCTCTGTAAGGAATATCGTATCGTCAGGTCGGAAAAGGGAATAGGAGGCGCGGTAAAATCCCTTTTTCACCGGGAATACATAGTAAAAGAGGCTGTAAAGAATGTTTCTTTTTCTCTGGATAAGGGCGAAGTAGTGGGCTATATTGGTCCGAATGGGGCGGGTAAATCAACCACCATAAAAATACTTTCCGGGGTGCTTCTTCCTACAAAAGGAGAAGTGAAAATCGGTAACATCATCCCCTACGAGAACAGGAAAGAAAATGCAAAGCGCATCGGCGTTGTATTCGGCCAGAGGTCCCAGCTCTATTGGGATTTGCCCATTTCCGATACGTTTGAGTTGTATGAGAGCCTGTATGGTATTCCCAGAGAACGATTCCGTCAAAACTGCGATTTTTTCACGGAACTTCTTGGGATGAAAGATTTCCTGAATCAACCGGTTCGTCAGCTGAGTCTTGGACAGAAAATGAAAGCCAATATTGCCATTGCCCTGCTTCATGACCCGGAAGTGCTGTATCTGGACGAGCCCACCATTGGGCTGGACGTCACCAGTAAAAAGGTTCTGCGGGATGCACTGAAAAGTATAAACCATGAGCGGAAAACGACAATCGTACTTACCACCCATGATATGGATGATATTGAGGCGGTATGTCAGCGCCTTATTATGATCGACCAGGGGCAAAAGCTTTTTGACGGGTCATTGGAGGATTTCCGCCTGAAATATAATGACGGTTTTATGTTGAAACTGGAGTTTGACGGATGTTTTCCGGTGTGGCAGGAGGAAGGAGACTATGAACTGCTGGAGAAAACGGAGCATCACTGGATTCTCAAGCCCAAAAAGGATATCACATCCAAAGAGGCCATGATTGAACTTATTGGGAAATATGATCCTATCAACCTCTATGTACAGGAGGAACGGATTGAGGATATTGTGCGCCGGGCCTACATGCTGCAAAACCTGCCTGTTTAAAGTAACCTGCGGCAAATTAAGTTGACATAATTCAAAAAGCGGAATATAATGGCATTATTATCAGGATAATGTATAAAATAAAAACCACAACAGGTTTGCGTAAAAGCCCCAGCCGCTTGTCGGCTGGCAGCATGGAGGATTCCTATGAAATGTCCGTTTTGCGGCCATGAAAATACCAGGGTGATTGATTCAAGACCGGCGGAAGACAATAATTCCATCAGACGGCGCCGGGTTTGTGATGAGTGCAGTAAACGATTCACCACTTACGAAAAGGTGGAGACCATTCCTCTTATTGTTATCAAAAAGGATGACACCAGAGAGACCTACGACCGGTCTAAAATAGAGGCGGGAGTGCTCCGCGCCTGTTATAAGCGGCCGATTAGCGTCAGTCAGATTAAACAGCTGATAGATGAGGTGGAAACCGAAATATTCAGCAAAGAAGAAAAGGAAATACCAAGCCGGGTAATCGGTGAGCTTGTGATGAACAAGTTAAAAGATTTGGAGGCGGTTGCTTATGTGCGCTTTGCTTCCGTATACAGAGAATTTAAAGACGTCAATACTTTTATGGATGAGTTGAAAAAAGTATTGGAATGAAGTAAATACTGTGAAAAATGAATTTTTCACAGGCAAATTTGTGCTGGCGTTCAAATTTGCTGGCTGTTGGCAATATGGAGATTATAAAAAGATAGTTTTAAATGCTTTTGTCTTGAGTAAATGGGCGAAAGCTTTTTCTGCTGTCTGTGAGAAGCGAAACGGACAAAAAGGAGAGTGCAATTGATGAATATAATCGAAAAGCTGTTTGAAAAGTTTGATAAGGAAGATATCCGGCCGGATTTTGTTGAAAGGGAACAGACAAGCCTTTCGGATAACGGACTTTACCCGGCAGTATGCCTGCAGGCGGCAAGGGAGGATAAATATTTTCGCAAATTCAGAAGAAATGAAATCTACAATCAGATATTGGAGCATGTCTCGAAAGAGGATGGAGACAAATATTTGGAGATTATCAATAAAAGAGGCGGATTCGGCCCTGAAGAATGGCATAATTTTGCATCTAATGATTTGTACGGAAGACCGGAAAGATTTGTTTACACTGTCAATGGTAAGCAAATGAAATTAAGTCCAACCACAGTTCGCTATGCCAAGGTGTTGCAGGACATCATGGCAATATTTGACACAAAGGAAATCTCCTCTGTGGCGGAAATCGGCGTGGGATATGGCGGGGAAGGACGAATTTTGACAAGCCATCTGAACATTAAAAAGTATTTTCTCTTTGATTTGCCGGAGGTATTGGAGCTTGCCCAAAAGTATCTGGGGAAATATGAAGATGTAAAAAGCAGATTTGCTTTTGTAGACGGAACGGATATCAAAGAAAGCAGCCAAAACTATGATTTGGTTATCAGCAACTATGCTTTTTCTGAGCTTATAAGAGATGTGCAGGATGTTTATTTGAATCAGGTAATTAAAAAGGCCAGGAGAGGGTATATTACATGGAATGCAATGTCCCATGATAAGCTGGATGGGTACAGTGTGGAAGAACTGTTGAAAATCATTCCGGGTGCGCATACCATTGAGGAAGAACCGCTGACGGCCCCCGGCAATTGTATCATTATATGGGGAGATTGAGGTATATTTTAAAATTGTTGGAATAACCTTTCAAATATGTGCCGGAAAAATCCGGCCCCTTTGCGGAGAGCACCGAACCGTTAAGGACAGGAAAGAAGCGGCGTAAAGCACACGCGCTATGGAGAATAGACTGGAAAGGAAATGCATTGATATGGAAGTAACCGATAATATTGATGAAGTGATCAGGATGCTGGACACCCTTACGGCCAACGAAGTGAGCCGCATCAAGGTGGAAACCTCCGGAGAAATAAAAGACGGACAAGCGAAGAAAACCTATCATCACGGCAGATGCGATGTGGGAAGTCCCTATTCCACCGGAAAACTCTACGACCTTGAGGACCCGGGATGTCAGTAGAAGTTTTGTACTCAATAAGCTGGCTCGCGAAGCGTGACAGCGTTTGATACAATAAGCCGACTCGCGAAACGCGGTGGCGTTTGATGCAATAAGCTGGCTCGCGGAGCGTGACAGCGTTTGATACAATAAGCCGACTCGCGAAGCGTGGAGGCGTTTGATGTGATCGGCCGAAGTTTTCCTTGTAAGCTGTGTGACGCCTAAAAAAGAGAAAACAGCAGTGCAGGGATTTGGGTAAGGAAATGGTTGGAGGGATGTATGTTTGGTAAATTTTACCCGGATATCTATGTAAGTTCCACTTATAAAATAGATTTTGACAAATATTATGAGAAGGGGTATCGGGGGATTATTTTCGACATTGATAATACACTGGTTCCCCATGGAGCCCCGGCTGACGAAAGGAGCAGAAAACTGCTTAAAAAACTGCAGAATATGGGTTTTAAAATTTTATTTTTATCCAACAATAAGGAACCCCGAGTAAAAATGTTCTGTGACGCAGTGGGAGGGCAGTACATTTTCAAAGCTGGGAAACCTGGGAAAAAAGGATATCTGCGGGGAATGGAAATGCTGGGAACGGATAAAAGCAACACGCTTTTCGTGGGGGACCAGCTGTTTACGGACGTGTGGGGAGCTGCAAATACAGGGATTTTTTCCATTCTGGTCCGTCCCATTGACAAAAAAGAAGAAATTCAGATTGTATTAAAACGATATCTGGAAAAAATAGTGCTTGCCTTTTACAAACGCAAATGTAAAAAAGAAGGAAAGTGGTATCCGGAGGATAAAACAGATGGAAATTAATGGATATACGAGAACCTGCGGGCTGATGGGCAATCCCGTGGAGCATACCATGTCGCCCCTTATTCACAATACTCTGGCAAAAAAGCTTTCTCATAATCTTGTGTATGTGCCCTTCCATGTGGAACAGGGGGAGGTGATTTCCGCCCTGAAAGGCGCTTACGGTCTGAACCTTTTGGGCCTTAACGTTACGGTACCCTATAAAAGTCAGGTGATGGAAGGACTCGCCGAAACAGACGAACTGGCGGAAAAGATTGGGGCGGTCAACACGCTGGTGCGCACCGAAGGCGGATTCAAAGGATACAACACAGATATGCCGGGGCTGTATCGCGCCATGTGCAGTGAAGGAATACAGCTGGAGGGGCAGGATGTAATATTGCTGGGGGCCGGCGGCGCGGCTAGAGCGGTTGCTTTTTTATGCGCTTCTAAAAATGTTTCCGGAGTTTACCTTCTAAACCGTTCTCTTGACAAGGCCAGGGAGGTTGCCAGGGAGGTCAATGAAAAAGCAGGGAAAGAGTGCATTTGTCCTATGGCGCTTTCTGATTATGAGGCTTTACCGGATAAAAAGTTCCTGGCTATTCAGGCTACCAGTGTTGGGCTGTATCCCGATACGGATAAGGCGGTTATTGAGGATGAAGCATTTTACCGAAAGATACATACAGGATATGATCTAATCTACAAACCGGCGGAGACGAAGTTTATGAGACTGGTCAAAAAGCAGGGCGGCAGGGCCTTTCATGGGCTTAAGATGCTTTTGTATCAGGGAATTATTGCTTATGAGCTCTGGAATGAACTGAAGGTTTCAGAGGAAACGGCGCTGGAAGTGTACGAAGTCTTAAAAGAAAAAATGGAAATAACAGAATGAAAAATAACATTATACTGATTGGTTTTATGGGCAGCGGCAAGACCAGCGTGGGTATCAGACTGTCCTATTATCTGAAGCAAACTATGCTTGATACGGACAAGTGGATAGAAAAAAGACAGAAAATGACAGTATCCCAAATATTTGCTGACAAAGGGGAAGAAGCCTTTCGGGCCATGGAGACGGACTGTCTGCGGGAACTGATTGGCAGCGCGGACCATCAAATTATTTCGGTGGGCGGAGGACTTCCCATGCGGGAGGAAAATCATGCACTGCTGAAAAAGCTGGGTAAGGTGGTTTACCTTAAGATAACTCCGGAAGCGGTTTATGAGCGGCTTAAGTCAGATACCACAAGGCCTCTTTTGCAGGTGGAAAATCCTAAGGAGAGAATTGAGATTCTGCTTAAGGAGCGTGCGCCTGTGTATGAGGCATGCGCGGATATTGTGGTGGAGGTTTCAGGGAAGAACTTTGAGGAAATTTTGAAGGAGATTGCCTATAAGGTGAAGGGCTGTGTAAGTTGAGAAATAATGAAATTGCAGGACATGAGAGTGTATGGACAGCGCTGCCCCAGGGCGGCAGGATGGAGGTAAACTATGAAGCTATTAGTAATTAACGGGCCGAACATTAATTTTCTTGGCATCAGAGAAAAAAGCGTTTATGGAACCCAGGATTACGATTATCTGTTAAAAATGATTGAGGAAAAAGGAAAAGCCTGCAATGCAGTCATTACTGTTTTCCAGAGCAATCACGAGGGAGCCATTATTGACAGGATTCAGGAGGCTTACTTTGACGGAACGGAAGGGATAGTCATTAATCCCGGAGCATACACCCATTACAGCTATGCCATAAGGGACGCTCTTGCAAGCATTGAGGTGCCTAAAGTGGAAATTCACATATCGGACATTACAAAGCGCGAAGAATTCCGTAAAGTGTCCGTGACAGCGCCGGTTTGCGACAAACAAATTTACGGACACGGCCTTGCAGGATATTTGGAGGCAATCGATTTTATTTTGGAAAATTTTTTTATGGTTCCCCAAGAAAGTGGTTGAAAAATATCATTTTTTATATTACACTGGTAAAGAATTATAACGTGAAAATTTTAGGAGGAATATTTTATGATTTCTGCAGGTGATTTCAGGAATGGTATTACGATTGAGTTAGATAATAATGTTTACCAGATTATTGAGTTCCAGCATGTGAAACCCGGTAAGGGCGCAGCATTTGTCAGGACTAAACTGAAAAACATCAAGAACGGCGGCGTAGTGGAAAAAACTTTCAGACCTACTGAAAAGTGTCCACAGGCACGTATTGATAGAAAAGATATGCAGTACTTATATTCAGACGGAGAACTGTATAACTTCATGGACGTTGAAACATATGATCAGATTGCACTTAACGGCGAAGCCGTTGGGGATGCGCTCAAATTTGTAAAAGAAAACGAAATGGTTAAGATTTGTTCCCATAACGGAAGCGTATTTTCTGTGGAACCGCCTCTGTTTGTGGAGCTTGAGATTATAGAGACCGAGCCGGGCTT
This sequence comes from uncultured Lachnospiraceae bacterium, assembly GCA_910585075.1. GTDB lineage: Bacteria > Bacillota > Clostridia > Lachnospirales > Lachnospiraceae > Suilimivivens. The sequence goes on along the minus strand of CAJUED010000021.1, from coordinate 1,689 downwards.
TAAAGGAGATACGGCTACCGGAGCTACCAAGCCTGCTACAGTGGAAACAGGAGCAAATGTAAATGTACCGTTGTTCGTTGAGACGCATGACGTGATTAAGATTGATACCAGAACAGGCGAATATCTTTCCAGAGTATAAGTCTGTAAAACGTTCTGTCAATAAAAGCTTGAAAGACAATGAGAATTCATTGTCTTTTTTTGTTCAATAAACTGACTTACGAAGCGTGGCAGAGGTTGATTCAATAAGCTGTCTTGCGAAGCGCAGCCAGTGTTTGATGCGTACCCGTGCTGGGAAAATAAGCCGCTGAGGCGGCGCACGGGTCGCGCGGCGGGCAGGGGAAGAACCTTCCCTGAGCTATTTCTATTCTATTCACAAAAATTCTAAAGAAAAAAGAGGTATTTATGAACAACACATCTAACACATCTGTAAATTTCACATCATTTACCCGGTCAATTCTCAAACATCTCCAGGAGGCACTGGGAGAAAATTACTCCGTTTTTTCTCACAATGTGAAAAAAAATAACGGCATCGAACTGACCGGTGTTATCGCAAAGAGGGAAGGATGCAACGCGTCTCCCACAATTTACATCAATGAATTTTATCATGAGGGCATGACGAAGGAGGAGATTAAGAAAATCGCGGATCTGCTGTATGAAAGTTTTCAGGAGGCGGAGTTTGAAGACAATGTGGACTTGTCGGATTTTATCCGCTTTGATAGGGCAAAGGAGAAGATTGCTTTTAAGCTGATTCATGCGGAACGGAATAGGGAATTGTTGCAAATGATTCCTAATAAGCCCTTTTACAATCTTGCCATGGTATTTTATTACACTGTCTGTGAAGCGCCTTTTAACGGGAAGGCGGCCATCCTGATTTATAACAGCCATATGCGTCAGTGGGGAACAAATTTAGAAGAACTGTATCAGATTGCAGCGAAGAATACGCCTGTTTTGTTCCCAGGTACAATTGACAGAATGGAGGAGGTTATGCGCGGTATTTTGAAGGACGGCCTGCAGGAGGAGTTGGCTTTTTCAGGGAAATCGGAGGAAGGCGAGCTGTTCGGCGAGGGTTGGATACAGGAAGTGGTGGGGCAGATGATGGAGGACTTGGAAGAAGTCAAGATGCCCATGTATGTGCTTACCAATCGACAAAAGCTCTATGGAGCCGCGTGCATGTTATATCCGGGCGTGTTAAAAGAATTTGGCAGGCAGTTGGGACAGGATTTTTACATACTTCCAAGTTCCGTCCATGAGGTGATCTTAGTGCCGGGAGAGACTGGTGCGGAACATGGTGCACTGCAGAAGATTGTCAAAGAAATCAATCAAACCCAGGTAGCGGAGGATGAAGTCCTGGCGGACTCTGTTTATTACTACAGCAGAGGAGAAGACAGAATTCTCTGGATTTCTTAAAGTCTCCTGCCGGTATATGAAAATCGGCCCGGCGCCTTATGTATGGCGCCGGGTGTAAAGATGAAGCCGAAGGTTGAACCGTTATCCATATTTTTACTTTACATATTTTTTATAAATGATATACTGGACAACGGGCGAAAGTTATGTTATTATGTTTACGGTGATGTAACAAATTTGTAATATTTACAATTTAATAAGCTGACCTGTAAAACAGGACAGCGTTTGATATGCACCCGTAGTCTAACGGATAGAACGAAGGCCTCCGACGCCTTTAATGCAGGT
>CAJUED010000020.1:54099-61435 GCA_910585075.1 uncultured Lachnospiraceae bacterium | reverse complement strand
ATGCACCCGTAGTCTAACGGATAGAACGAAGGCCTCCGACGCCTTTAATGCAGGTTCGATTCCTGTCGGGTGCATTTACATCGCCTTTTATAGGGACAGCTGTTATTTTTTTGTCCCGAAACCCAAAAACGGCATGGAATATCGGTTAGGACCGGTCTGAGCCGTACCAATTATTATTCGGAAAGGAAATTTATGAGTCATTCAGATCAGAACAAAACGCATGGAATGAAAGAAAAGTTCATGGCAGCGGTAAACTGGATTATGGACCACAGTAAGATTGTAATGCCTCTTGTTCTTGTTTTTTGTGTCTTGCTTACAATTGTGGTGGCGGTGAACGCCAATCGCAAAAAAGCTCTTGAGAAAGAGGCCCAGCAGGCGGCTATGGTGGTGGCTTCCGAGGAAGAAGGAGCTTCTGCAGAAGGGGAGGAAATTCCCACCCTGGTGCTGGAGAAAAATGCATATCCTGAGCTAAATGAGCTGATTCGTTCCTATTATGATGCACAGGCCTCAGGGGATATTGAGACGATTACCTCCCTGAACACCTATTTAAATGAAATTGAAACGATACGTGTGCAGGAATTAAGTAAATACATTGATTCGTATACTGTAAAAGATGTTTATACCAAACCGGGCATGGAGGAAAACACTTATGTTGCTTATGTCTGTTCGGAGGTAAAGTTTACGGATGCAGATAAGGCCCTTCCAGGAATGCAGACCTATTATATAGGTAAAAACGGAGATGAGGAATATTTTATAAATGACGGTACTTATGATGACATTATATGGAATTATATCAAAGAAGCCACTTTACAGGACGATGTGGTGGACTTGAATAACAAGATTGTGGTGGAATACAATGAACTGCTGGCGGAAGACGAGGAACTCAATGAGTTTATAGCCTACCTGAAAGAAAAGATTAATGAGGATGTAGGAGAAATTCTGGCAGCCGCGGAAGTACCGGAGGAAGAAGCAACGGATACGGCTGAGCCTGAGCCCGAGGAAGAAACTCAGGAGGAAACTTCTCAGACCGTGATCAAAACGGTGCGGGCAACGGATGTTGTCAATATCAGAAAGTCTGACAGTGAAGAAGCCGATAAGATTGACAAGGCGCAGGTAGGACAGGAGTTTAAGCTGTTAGAAGAAAGAGGTAACGGCTGGAGCCAGGTTGAATACAACGGCGGCAGTGCGTACATTAAAAGTGATTATCTGGAAGTAGTTTCGGAAGAAGCTGTGGATACTCTGGTTGCAGACGCGCAGACATCTGACGAAGAACCGGAACCGGCCCCGGCGGCAACGGATACCGGTGCGTCAGCAGGTAAAGTCAGAGTGAAGGAAAGCGTTAAAATCCGCAAAAGCGCAAGTACAAGTGCGGAGGCCCTCGGCACAGCCTATACAGGCGATGAGCTGGAGCTTGTGATGAAGCAGGCAGACGGCTGGACAAAAGTGAAATACAATGGACAGACAGCTTTCGTGAAATCTGATTATGTTGAATAAATTATTGCAGTGCAACCAGCCAAAATGTGATTTACCGGTGATTTTTGATACCCCGTAGTTTTCTGCGGGGTATTCATTATAGTAAGCGTCCCGCAAAGCGTGGCGGCGTTTGTGACAACAAGGTATCCTGTGGAGGGTGGAAGCAGAGCCGGTATTCCTCCAAAAAGAAAGGTAGGGCGGGGTATCTGTAAGCAGGGTAAAAATGGGCGGAGTTTGAAAGGAGAGAAGGGATATGTTTGGGAAAATGAATGTGGGTATCATTGGCACGGGGAATATTGCATCCACTATGGCAGGTACTTTAAACCGGATGAAAAATGCTAAGCTTTATGCGGTGGCGTCCAGGGACAAGGTGAGGGCGGATGTTTTTGCAGGGAAGCACGGATGTAAAAAAGCTTACGGCTCTTATGAAGAACTGGCTTTGGACAAAAAAGTGGATCTGATCTATATTGCAACCCCTAATTCGGAGCATTACGCAAATGCAAAAATGTGTCTGGAACATGGAAAGCCTGTCTTATGTGAAAAGTCATTTACCGCAAATGCCTGTCAGGCGGAGGAACTGATTCGCTTGTCGGAGGAAAAAGGCGTTCTTCTGGCGGAGGCAATGTGGACACGCTATCTGCCCATGCTGACCACTTTGAAAGAAGTGATTGAGAGCGGTGTGATAGGAGAGCCCAGAACGATTGAGGCAAGCTTGGGGGCGGCAATTGAAAATGTGGAAAGGTTGAAAAATCCGGCCCTGGCAGGGGGAGCTCTTTTGGATATCGGTGTCTATCCGCTGAACTTTGCACTTATGCTTTTCGGCCATGGCATTTCGAAGATACATTCAAACTGCACATATTCGGAAGTTGGTTTGGATGAGCAGAACAGTATCACACTCCAATATGCGGATGGAAAGGTAGCCCATATAGCCAGCTCCATGGTGTCATGGGGTGGAAATAAGGGTGTTGTTTACGGGACAAAGGGCTTTATAATTGTGGAAGACATCCACAATTGTGAAACCATAGAGGTCTATGAGCCTTCCGGCAAAAAGGCTGCCCAGTACAAGCGGCCTAAGCAGATTACCGGATATGAATATGAAGTGGAAGCATGCATAAAGGCGATTATGGATAACAGGACCGAATGTGTGCAAATGCCTCACGGCGAAACCCTGCGCGTGATGAAGCTCATGGACAGTTTTAGAAATGAGTGGGGGATTGTATATCCTTTTGAGAAAACGGAAGCGGCAGAACAAAAAGAAGAAAATTAGGAATAAAAAGTAAATATCCGGAAAGAATAAAGCAGGGTGGCATTTGTCCATCCTGCTTTTTGAATAATAAGCTGGTGCGCGAGGCGTGGCAGCGTTTGATGCGCAAAGGCGGCGCGAAAATGAGGAAAAGTTATCGTAGAGCGGAATTGGAGATTTCTGCTGGCGTTCCTCAGCGTAGAACGTTTCGGAATGGAGGAAAAGATGAAAAATGATGATGTGAGAATTTTACAGGAAGTACAGCGCAGCACAAAAATGGCTATGAAAGCAATCGACGCAATCAGCGAAAAAATTTATGACGATAACCTGTCAATGGATGCCGCCAGGGAGTCCATGCGGTATGCGGATATTTATAATAAGGCAACAGACCGCCTTTTAGATGGAAAAGCTGCCTTTTACAGGGAAACGGGATTTCAGGATATGATGGTGAGAGGGGGCGTGCGTGCAAACACCATGTTAAACACCAGCACAAGCCACATGGCGGAACTGCTGATACAGGGCTCTAACAGAGGACTTACCAGTATGTGGAGGGCACTAAACCACCATGAAAATGCGGGAAATGTCTCCATGGAGATAGCGAAAGAGCTGATGGATTTCGAGGAGAAAAACATTGAACGGTTGAAACAATATCTTTGAAATGATAAAGTCCATAATGATTTTTATACAAATTATATAAAATATTTCCTAATCTTTCTCCGAAACTTTTACAATTTAATTGCTTAAAGCATATTGAGATTTTTTTTGATGCGTTATATAATAACACGTGGAGAAGAAAATAAATGCACGGAAGTAAATCGCTGTGTATTTTTGTATGGTAATTGAGATAGTGGTGTAGTTTAATCATTATTGTATACAAGAATACCGTACTACAATTATACTAAATTAAAGGAGGACATATTGTATGTCATATGTTGATGAAGTGTTGCAAATGGTAATTGAGAAAAACCCTGCGCAGCCTGAGTTCCACCAGGCGGTAAAAGAGGTTCTTGAATCCTTAAGGGTAGTAATTGAAGCAAACGAGGAGGCTTACAGAAAAGATGCCCTCCTGGAAAGACTGGTAACACCGGAGCGTCAGCTTCTGTTTAGGGTTCCCTGGGTGGATGACAAGGGACAGGTTCAGGTGAACAATGCCTTCCGTGTACAGTTCAACAGTGCAATCGGACCTTACAAGGGCGGCCTGCGACTTCATCCCAGTGTAAATCTTGGTATCATTAAATTCCTTGGATTCGAGCAGATTTTCAAGAATTCCCTGACAGGTCTTCCTATTGGAGGCGGCAAGGGTGGTTCCGATTTCGACCCTAAGGGAAAATCAGACAGAGAGGTTATGGCCTTCTGCCAGAGCTTTATGACAGAATTGAATAAATACATAGGAGCTGATACAGATGTTCCTGCCGGCGATATCGGTACAGGTGCAAGAGAGATCGGTTATATGTTCGGACAGTATAAGAGAATCAGAGGCGTATACGAAGGAGTTCTTACCGGAAAGGGATTATCCTACGGCGGTTCCCTTGCAAGAACGGAAGCTACCGGTTACGGCCTGCTTTACCTGACAGAGGAAATGTTAAAATGCAACGGCAAGGATATTGCAGGAAAGACAATCGCAGTTTCCGGTGCTGGAAATGTGGCAATCTACGCAATCCAGAAGGCACAGCAGTTAGGCGCTAAGCCGGTTACCTGCTCCGATTCCACAGGCTGGATTTATGACCCTGAAGGAATTGATGTTGCACTTTTAAAAGAGGTTAAGGAAGTGAAGCGTGCAAGGCTGACAGAGTATGCCGCAGCACGTCCAAGCGCAGAATATCATGAGGGCAAGGGCGTATGGAGCGTGAAGGTTGACATTGCACTTCCCTGCGCTACCCAGAATGAGCTGAATCTGGATGATGCAAAAGCGCTGGTAGCAAACGGATGCTTTGCTGTTGCAGAGGGCGCAAACATGCCTACTACTATTGAAGCGACAGAGTACTTACAGGCAAACGGCGTTTTATTTGCACCTGGTAAGGCTTCTAACGCAGGCGGCGTTGCTACTTCAGCACTGGAAATGAGCCAGAACTCCGAGAGACTGAGCTGGACTTTTGAGGAAGTTGACAGTAAGTTAAAGGGAATCATGGTTAACATTTTCCATAGCATGGATGAGGCTGCAAAGAAGTATGGTATGGAAGGCAACTATGTTGCAGGTGCTAATATCGCAGGCTTTTTGAAGGTTGCTGACGCTATGACGGCACAGGGTATTGTATAAATCAAACGATTAGTTTGGAAGACGATTAATTTACAATGGTAACAAGAAATTAGCTATGCGTATAAGATAAAAAGCATAAGAGTGTACTTGGTACCTCCGGATATTTGATAAATAAGAAGGGGCTGTCGGGAAATAGATAGCCCAAAACAGGGGAGGATGTGACTAATGCTGGTCACATCCTCCCCTTAACTATATCCTAAAAATGAAAAAAGATGGCTAACGACAACCATCTTTTCTCCGTTCCATGTTATAATGGAACTATGCCAAAACAAGATTATTATAACGAATTTTTTGATTTAGGGCAACAGAAAATTAACTTCAGTTTCTTCGAATTGCATTTCCCCGATGACGATCCAGTCTATACCCTGAAAAAAGTGATGGAGGAATTAGATTTTTCAGGCCTGCTGGCCTGTTGTTCAGATAAGGGAAGAACCGGGTACAATCCAATCATGATGTATGCTGTCGTTACCTACGCAAACATGCGCGGAGTGCGTGCTGTTGACCGTATTGTTGAATTATGCGAAAGGGATCTTGCTTTTATCTGGCTGACCAAAGGACAGAAACCGAAGCGGGACGCTTTTTATGAATTCAAGAATAAAAAACTGACCGGCGATATTCTGGATGAGCTGAATTACCAATTCATGCATCGTTTAAAAAAAGAGGGCCTGATCACGCTCAAAGAACTCTTTATTGATGGTACGAAGCTGGAGGCCAATGCAAACCGTTATACTTTTGTCTGGAGGGGGAGCATCAATTATCACCTTGCAGGTCTTTTGGATAGGATAGACTCGGTTTATGAAAAGTATAATACCCTTCTGCACGAAAATGAGTATGCAGCGAAATACGACCTTGGGGATGCACAGATGTTTATCATTGAAGGCATGGAAAAGGTCAGGCGTGTGATTGATGAAAACCGGAAACGGAAACTGACAAAGCATAAGAAACTCTCAAACAATACCATCATCGAAATAGATAACTGTTCTCCGCTTGAAATTTTAAAGCTCCAGAAAAATCTGATGCGGATTGCAGAAGGTGAGGGGATTTCATTCCTCCATGGTAAGGGGAAAACGAAGTCCGGGATCCAAAAACTGTATGAGGAACTGGAGGAATGCGGAAACCGCCTGATGGGATATAAAGAATGTTATGAGAACATGGGGAAAGACCGCAACAGTTATTCCAAAACGGATCTGGAAGCAACGTTTATGCGGATGAAGGAAGACCACATGCTGAACGGTCAGTTAAAACCGGCTTACAACGTTCAGATCGCGGTGGAGAACTATTTCATCGTTCACGGATACGTGAGCAGTGACCGTACGGATTATAACACCCTGATTCCGGTTCTGGAGAAGCATCAGAAAGCCTTTGGCAGGATACTGGATGAAGTGACAGCAGACAGCGGATACTGCAGTGAGAAAAATCTCCTGTATCTGAAACAGAACGGAATTGCCAGTTACATCAAACTTAAGGATCATGAGAAACGGAAAACCCGTGCTTATAAAGAAGATATCAGCAGGTATTACAACATGACAGTCCGGATCTTTGAGGATGAATTTTACTACATCTGCCATGACGGGAGGGAGCTGCGCCATATCCGGACAGAGACGAAAGAACAGGACGGATATACCCAGACGTGGGAAGTCTATGGATGTGCAGACTGCAGCGGCTGTGAGCATAAAGCCCGCTGCCTGTATAAATATAATGCAGAGAAAGACAGCGACCGTAATAAAGTGATGAAGATCAATGAGCAGTGGGAAGCTTTGAAAGAGGCATCCAATGCCAACATCCGGAGTGAGAAGGGAATCCTGAACCGTCAGATCCGTTCCATCCAGACCGAAGGGCATTTTGGAGACATCAAGGAAAATGAGAATTTCCGGCGCTTCAATTACCGCAGTTCAGAAAAAGTGTATAAAGAATTCATGCTGTATGCAATCGGCCGGAACATCAATAAATACCACCGCTTCCTTCATCATGAAATTGAAAAATTTGAAGGAAAAGGTGACCAAAAGACGGCTTAGCTGTCAGAGCGGGGCTGGAAACATGGAAAAAGGGGATTTTGCGCCCTGAAACAGGGAGAGTAAAGAAAAACAGGCATATCCCACAGAACGTCCTTTGCTGAAAAGCAGGGAAATCTGCGGGATATGTCTATTTTGGTGTAAGGGCTTTAAAAATCAGCATTAACCGACAGCCCCTTCTTTGAATTTAATAAGCTGATTTGAGAAGGAGTCAGCATTTGCTTCTTTTTCCGTAAGGATAGAAAAACGTATATTGTGTTAAACTATCCGTGACCGGGCAGAATTCGTTCACGGAACTCTTTTGGAGAACAAAAGTAAATCTCCTTAAACTGCTTGCAAAAGTATGAGGCG
>CAJUED010000020.1:0-54089 GCA_910585075.1 uncultured Lachnospiraceae bacterium | reverse complement strand
GCCACCGTTGTAATAGAAAGAGCGGGATTCCTTAAAAGTTCACAGGATTTTTCCAAACGAATTTTGTTTAGCATCTGGTTTGGCGTAATGCCATATTGCTTCTTCACACATCGAATCAAATGGGAAGGGTGGCAGTTCAAAAGCTTAGCCAGCTCATCTAATGTGACCCGCTCCGAATAATGGGCATTAAAATACTGCATGGCAGAATAAGCAATGCTATTGTTAGCTGCAACATCCAGGGAGACAGTGAGAATATTGAAAAGCCGCATAAGATATTCCTGCTGATGAAAAAGATTGTTCTCAGAGTCGAGTTTGGTGCGTGAGTCCGTAAAAAAGTTGATGGAGCTTCGCTCAAGATGCTTCATGATTGCAAGCACATTTTGGGCAATTGCGTCGGGAAGCCTCTGTTGTTGAAGGAAGGACAGAGTGTATTTTTTGTCTTTGAAATTGGTGTTAGGTTCCCAGGGAGAGCGATGGGAAATCTCAGAAATTTCAAAGGATTCCTCCGAATTAAAATGCAGCCAGTGGAAAATCGTTTTTTCCGTGCAAATCCGGCTGCCGCCATGGCGGGAATAGGGCGGTATAATTAAAATATCATTCCTTGAGACTACAAATTCTTTATCATCTATGAACATATAGAGCGTGCCTGTCTCTACCATAATCAAATCATAAAAGACAAGTCCCTTTCGAATATTATGTTTGTCGCCGGGCCGGTAAATAGCATTACCGGAGTGGGAGAACCAGGGAAAAGGCGGTATATTGATATTTATAAAAGACATAATTTCCTCCAAATGCTAATTTTGTGATATTAATTATAGCAGAACTTAATAATTTGTTCAATAATAATTTAATTTGATGCTAATTTTTTGTTGTTTATAATGTTCATTGTGTTGCATGTTTTGACTAAAAATACTATATAATTTTGCCAAAGAAAAGCATATAATGACAAGCAAGTTGACAAATGTATGGTTTACTTTTTGAGAGAGCATTGGTTATAGTTACTAATGGCCATGGTGACCAATGGTTATAGGAATCATGCAATTTCAAAAGGAAAGGAGAAAAAATGAAAAAGAAATTATTAATTACTTTGCTTGCAACTTCCATGGTTTTCGGGCTGACGGCCTGCGGCGGTTCCGGTAAGGACGGAGAGAGTGGAAGTGATCCAGGTACATCACAGGAAGCGGAAACCCAGACGGACGCCGGTTCTGAGGATAGCTCTCAGAGCACGGATGATGGCGAGGCCTTGGAAGTTTGGGTGCGGAATACCTATTTTGATGAAGTAACGGAGGCGGCCAAAACCTTTACGGAGGAGACCGGGATTAAGGTGAATGTGACTGAACCATCTTCTATGTCGGATGACCTGGCGCTTGCCCTGTCCTCAGGCGATACACCTGATGTGGTTTCTATTGACTGTGTATTGGTTCCCTATTATTCATCAATTGGAGCCTTGAAAGATATCACAGAAGAATTTTCCGCACTTGATTATAAAGATACCTTTTCAGGTGGATTATTGGAGTTATCCAGTTATGAAGGCAAACAGTATGCAGTGCCTTTCGCACCGGATGTAAGCGTTCTGATTTACAATAAGGATATTTTTGAGGCAAGTGGACTGGATCCGGAGAAAGCTCCCAAGACATGGGATGAGCTGATAGAAGCGGCTAAGGCATGTACCAGTGATGATGTATATGGATACATTTTCTCAGCGGCAGATGCAGGTGGAATGATGTTTACTTTCTGTCCTTATATCTGGTGTAACGGCGGAGAATTTACCAGTGAAGACGGTTCGGAATCCGTATTAAATACGCCGGAAGCAGTAGCGGCTCTGCAGTTAATCACGGATATGGTATATGAGCACAAAGTGAGCCCTGAGAGTATTACCTCTTATGACTGGACATCAGCAGAAGACGCATTCAAGGCCCAGAAAGCGGCGATGATCGTTTTGGGAAGCTCCGCAGTGGGCAATATCGTGAATGATGTTTATGACTTTAATGCCGGATGTACCTTAATTCCTTCCCCGGATGGAGAAAAGTATGCTTCTTTCTCAGGTGGTGACAGTATGGCTATTCTGGCTGATACGGATATGCCGGATGCGGCATGGCAGTTTGTTGACTATTGCCTGAGCAAAGAGGTACAGGTAGATCAGCTGGCTGCATCAGGAAATATCCCTTCCCGTTCCGATATGTTTGACAATGAACTCTTTGCTTCCCACCCTGAGTATGACGTATTACGTCAGGCCTTGGAAGTAGGCGAAGCGCCTTACAGCCTGAAATATAACGAAATGTATACGCCTTGGATTGATGCGGTACAATTTGCTCTGAATCAGGAGAAAACTCCGGAAGAAGCTTTTGCCGATGCCAAGACGGAAATCGATGCAATACTTTCAGAATAAAACCGGATGAATAGCGATGTGGAATAGGGTTTGCGGCATTCTGCAAAAGGCGCAGAATGCCGCGGCCTTTTTGTCAAACGCAGACTCATAAAGTGTGGTAAAACTTGATAAGTTTGTCCGTGTTCGGTTATAGATGTGGTGACAGCATCTGACAAATTAAAGAGGTAAGGATTATGACGAAAATAAAACGCCGGAAATTTTCAAAGAAAAATATAACCAACATATTGTTTATTCTCCCTCTGTTGGCTATCAATATTACATTTTTTGCGATACCCTTTGTCAAAGCTTTTTATATGTCTTTTTTTGACTGGTCTTTACTGGGAGAAAAGGCCTTTATAGGGATTCAGAATTTTGTCCGTGCTTTTCAGGATAAAAAGTTTCTGCATTCCCTTCTTTTTACGGCGGAATATGCAATTATCGTGACGCCAATGTTGTTTATTGTAGCATTTATTATGGCAATTCTGGTGAATCATAGGTTTAAGGGCGTCGGGATCTTCCGTACGATTTATTTTATGCCGGTGGTCATTTCCATGACGGCCAGTGCGGATATATGGTTATGGATATACAATGAGCTCTATGGAGTACTGAATCATATATTGCAGGGGATTGGGATTATTGATTCTCCTGTTGCATGGATGCATTTGCCCAAAACGTCTTTGCCTGCGGTGTGCGCAATGGTCACATGGAAAATGGCGGGATTCAGTATGCTGATGCTTTTGGGAGCGTTTCAGGCTGTGGATGAGGAAATCTACCAGTCGGCTAGCATTGACGGGGCGAACAAGATACAACAGTTTTTCCGCATTACATTGCCGCTGATTCGTCCCACCATTGGTTTATCAATGGTAATTTCAGTAATTGGATCGGTGCTTGCCTTTGAGCAGTTTAAGATTATGACGGCAGGAGGCCCGTCTTCCAAAACCCAGACAGCAGTTTATTATATTTATCAGACATCTTTCGGAAATTATAAATTTGGTTATGGAGCGGCAATGTCCATGGTTCTTTTGGTGATACTTGCGATTTTGAGTTATTTTCAGTTTGCCGTAATGAAAGATGCCACAGAGTAGGAGGGAAGTAGATGAAAAAAAATAAAGGTAATTTGACGATAGTCGTATTGTTGAATGTTGTTCTCAGTACCATTTGGCTCCTCCCTCTTTACTGGGCATTTGTCACTTCCGTTAAAACGCAGAAGGAATTATACGGTGGAATCACGTTCTTTCCACGTCTGGCGACCTTGGAAAATTATTCCGCTTTGTTTCAGTATAAAGAAGGGATTTTCTTTACTTATCTGAGAAATTCAATTCAGATTAGTGTTCTTACAATGATTTTGGTGACAGTTATTGCGGTTCTGGCAGGCTTTGCATTTTCCAAGCTGAAACTATGGGGATCGAAATTATGGATTAGCCTGATTCTTTTTACCATTATGGTTCCTGCCCAGGCTTTGATGGTTCCGCTTTATAATACTTTATCGGATTTGAAGCTTTTGGGTACGGTATGGGGGATGGTATTTATTTATGCAACATTTCAGACGCCATTTTGCGTGTTGATGATGAAAAGCTCTTTTGACATGGTACCGAATGCCCTGCAGGAGGCAGCGCTGATGGATGGCGCCAGCAATTTTGATATTTTTTGGAAGATTTATACGCCGCTGGCCATTCCTGGAGCAATAACCGTGCTGGTGTATTCGGCTTACAACACCTGGAATGATTATACAATTGGCCTGACATTTGGAGGAAATACGATGAAAACTTTCAATGTAGGATTGGTTGATATGCTTTCAAATGACAATTCTGTCAATTGGGGGACATTGACCTGTGGGGCAATTGTAGGGATGGTGCCGATTCTGATTCTTTTCCTGTTCTTACAGAAATATTTTGTGAAAGGTATGATGAGTGGTGCGGTGAAATAACTATGGTAAACAATATAATACATTGAGACAATTTCCCTGTAAAAAGCAAGGGGGAGAAGGGAGATGAAATGAAGAAATTTGACAGATTGCCATTAACAAAGATTCAGCCGGAGGGATGGCTTTTAGATCAACTGCGGATTCAAATGAAAGGCCTGAGTGGAAAACTGTATTATATTTGGGACAGCGTGGGCAGTTATTCCGGCTGGCTGGGTGGAACCGGAGACAGTTGGGAGAGAGTACCTTATTATCTGGATGGACTGTTACCACTTTCCTATTACCTGGATGATGAGGAGCATTGGAAACTTTGTATGAGATTTATAGAATGGACATTGAACAGCCAGGATGAAACCGGTAATTTTGGTCCGAAGAACACATGGAACGAGCAATGGTCCCGATATGCGATGCTGAAGGTTTTGATCCAGTATGAAGAAATCACAGGTGATGCAAGGGTGATTCCGTTTGTCAGGAATTATCTGGCATATATGACCAGGCTGTTGCAGAAAAAGAAAATCAGAGGCTGGTCAAAGGCCAGGGTGCCGGAGCTTCTCTATGTGGCGAAGTGGCTGCATGAAAAAACCGGAGAAGAAAAAATCTTGGAATATATGAGAGAAATTGACGGGCACAGCAATGATTGGTGTGATTTCATGAACAATCTGCCTTTTCCCCGCCCTGCTTCAAGATACATAAACTGGGAAAAGGCAAGGATCTTTGAGCACGAAGAAATGGAGGATATGATTCCATACCATGAAACCCATATTGTGAATGTAACTATGGGATTCAAGCATCCTGCAATTCGTTCTCTGTTCTGTGAGGATAAAGACTATGCGAAATTAGCTAAAGAAGGGTTGAAAGATATCATTCGCAGGCATGGTGTAGTTTCAGGCTGTATTAATGGAGATGAGCATTTGGCAGGAAATAACCCCACACAGGGTTCCGAGTTGTGTTCCGTGGTGGAGTATATGTTCAGCCTTCAATCTTTGATAGAGGTTTTTGGAGACCCCTGGTATGGGGATTTGATGGAGCGGCTTGCCTACAACGCATTACCGGCTACGATTACAGAGGATTTTATGGGACACCAATACTTACAGCAGGCAAATCAAATTTTGGTGGATGATACTCCGAGGCCCTGGTTTAATAATGACAATGATTCTAACGTTTTTGGGCTGGAACCTAATTTTGGCTGTTGTACGGCTAATATGCATCAGGGATGGCCGAAGTTTGTGAATTCCCTTTGGTACAAAGAAGGGGATGGCACATTGGTCAGCATGGTATTTGCTCCTTCCTGTGTAGATACTCAGTTTGGGGAAGAACGGTTTTCCGTCCGGCTGGAAACAGAATATCCATTCCGTGACCAGCTGGTTTATCAAATCAAAGAAGCGCCGGACAGGCCGATGAAGCTTAAAATCCGCATTCCGGCCTGGTGTGAAAAGCCACAGTTACAGTGTGAGGGAGCGACTGTTTCTTTGGAGGACAATATAGGATTTGCGATTGTGGAAAAGAAATTTCAACAGGATGATGAAATCCGGGTACAGCTGAAGATGGAGCCGAAGGCGTCCTATTGGTACCGGAATTCCCTGGCTGTAGAAAGAGGTCCATTGGTATATGGGCTGGAGATAAAAGAGCGCTGGGAAGCCGTAAAGGAAATTGTGGGCATCAGGGATTATTTTGTCTATCCGGAAAGCCCATGGAATTATGCACTGAATCAGTCGCTTCCTTACCAGGTGGAGGAACAGGAAATTTCGTCAGTGCCCTTTTCAAAAGAGTGTCCGCCAATTCGCCTGAAGGTGACGGCTAAGAGATTGGAAGAATGGACTATGCAGGGTGGAAATACGAAGGAACTTCCCGAGAGCCCGGTATCCGGAGAGGGGGAGAGTGAGACAGTCTCTTTGATTCCCTTTGGATGTACGTAATTGAGGATTTCTCAATTTCCATATTATTATTAATAATATTATCAATAATTTATGTTGGCACCTGAATTTGCGGGCTGTCGGCAGCATGGAGGATTAGAATGAAAAAATATGAAGGAAAGCCTGTGAGTTTTGAACAGATAGAGCTTACCCATGGTTTTTGGCAGGAACAGCAGAGGCTGGTGAAGGAAGTAACCATTAATGCCGTCTACGACCGTTTTGAGGAAACCGGCCGTTTTGGAGCTTTAAAGGGAGACTGGAAGGAGGGAATGCCCCTCAAGCCGCATATTTTCTGGGATTCGGATATAACCAAATGGATGGAAGGCGTTGCATTCTATTTACAGAAAAATCGGGACCCTGAGATGGAGAAGCGGATGGACGAGCTGATTGAGCGCATGGAAAAGCTTCAGCTGGAAGATGGCTATCTGGATACCTATTTTATTGTGGTGGAGCCGGAGGCACGATTTACCAGGCGGCCTGATCATGAGCTGTACTGCGCAGGTCATTTGGTGGAAGGCGCAATTGCCTATTATAAGGCAACGGGAAAGCGAAAAATGCTGGATATTGCAATTCGTTTCATAAACCTCATTGATCAGACCTTCAGGCTGGAGCAATCTGCGTCCTTCGATACCCCGGGGCATCAGGAAATTGAGCTTGCGCTGGTAAAGCTTTATACGCTTACCGGAGAAGTCCGTTATAAAGAATTGGCGGAATTCTTTATCGATCACAGGGGATGCAGCCGGAAGGATCGGGAAAACAACGATACGGATTTGACGAACATACAATCTCATTTACCGGTCAGAGAACAGAAAACAGCGGATGGCCATTCCGTTCGGGCTCTCTATCAGTACTGCGCTATGGCGGATCTTGCCTTGCTGAACAGAGAGGAGGAGCTGACGAGGGCCTGTGAGACACTATTTGAAAATGTGGTGCAAAAGCGGATGCATATCACAGGAGGGGTAGGCTCCACCTATCTGGGAGAGGCTTTTACCTTTGATTATGATTTGCCGGAATATACGACTTATAATGAAACCTGCGCTTCAATTGCACTGGCTATGTTCTGCAGGCGGATGTGGCTTATTGATGCGGATAGCAAATATGCAGATTACGCGGAGTTAGCGCTTTATAATACGGTACTTAGCGGTATGTCTTTGTCCGGTGACAGATTTTTCTATGAAAATCCGTTGGCGGCGGACCCGAGACGGAACGACTTTAATGGGGCCAGAGCAGAATATCTGCGCGAGCATTTACCCATTTTGGAGAGAGTTAAGATTTTTGACTGTTCCTGCTGCCCGCCTAATCTGGTGCGAATTACAGGCGCAATTGGCAATTATATGTATTCCGTATCGGAGAATACCATATATGCACATTGCTATATGAGCGGCAAGGCCTGCATTCAATTGGAGGAGCAGGAGGTAATTCTGGAACAAAGAACGGATTATCCTTATGACGGTAGTGTTAATATAGAGACAGAAACAGATGGTGATTATACGCTTGCTTTGCGTATTCCCGGATGGTGCAGCGCTTATCACCTTACGGTGAATGGTGAGAAAGCAGAATATTCCGCTAACAAAGGATATGCTTATCTGAGGCGCACCTGGTCAAAGGGAGACCAGGTATCCCTGGAACTGGAAATGGCAATTCACAGGATAGAGGCAAATCCAAGAGTGACAAATCTGTGCGGGCGGGTTGCCGTGATGCGTGGGCCTATAGTATTTTGTGGTGAAGAAGTTGATAATCAGGGACTGGCCCTGCGGGATGTAAGAGTGGGGGCAGGAGATTCCTTCCGTGTTGCCAGGGAGACGCTCTGCGGCAGAAGCCTGCCGGTTTTGTATGGACAGGCGGAAAGCAGAAAAGATTTCGGGGAATTGTACAGGTTTTCGGAAGGCGATATGGAAACGGTAACCCTGAAGTTAATCCCTTATTTTGCCTGGGCGAATAGGGGCGTTATGGAGATGAATGTGTGGTTTTTGAAAAAGTAATTTGAAATAGAAGTGCTTCATGCAGGCTCATTCGTTGCCTTCCATAGAAAAAGGAAGGCAACGAATGGGCCTGTATTGGTATTTTTCTCATATCTTTCTTTGTTATAATGATGTTGAATAAAGTGTTTATTATGAGTTGAATATATATTGTATTAATTGCAATGAGAAAATACCGGTGTTATAATCAATGTGAAGTTTTACACTTTTTGAAGGATAGGAAAAAGGATAAAATGCAGCAAAAGAAATTGTACGCAATTGATTTGTTTTGTGGGTGTGGTGGAACTACCTGTGGATTAGGGAAGGCTAATATTGAGGTCAAAGCAGCAGTGGAAATCAATCCTGTTGCGGTAAAGACATATACGGAGAATAATAAAGGAATATCGGTAATAACTGATGACATAAGGAATGTCTCAGGAAAAATGCTAAGGGAAAATTCCGGTGTAACAAAAAATGATAGGCTATTATTGGTTGCTTGTCCGCCATGTCAGGGCTTTTCGGCTATTAGAAAAGGCGGCGAGGATGATAAGAGGAATCAGCTGGTTTTTGAGTTTGTAAGACTGATTAAGGAGTTGAAACCGGATTTTATTTTGATGGAGAATGTAGCCGGTATGTCTAAGGGAAAGGGTAGAACGGTCTTTTCGGAAGCACTTGGATTGATGGAGGAAGATTATGAGTGTATATCCGATGTATTGAACGCTGCGGATTATGGGGTTCCACAAACCAGAAAAAGATTGGTTTTACATGGAATTAGAAAAGATTTGGTATCAACTATAAAAGAAAAAGGCTTAGAACTATCATTGCCTGAAAAAACATATATGGATCCAAGAAAAACGGGAAATCTTCCTAAGTGGAAAACAGCCTCGGTTATTTTAGGATTACCTCCGCTTGAAGCGGGAGATACATGTAATGCGGACGGGATATATAATCACACCAGTAATGGAATGTCAGAGACAAATATTGAGAGAATCAGATATATAAGAGAACATGGTGGTGACAGAAGATGTTTACCGGATTCATTGGCACTTTCATGTCATAAGGAGAAAAGTGGACATACGGATGTATATGGAATTATGGATATGAATAAGCCGGCACCGACAATTACCGGCGGTTGTATGCATTATTCGAAAGGAAGGTATGGTCACCCAAATCAAGATAGGGCGCTTAGTGCAAGAGAAGCGGCTCGGTTGCAATCCTTTGATGATAAATATTTTTTTTATGGAAATAATGCGGAAGTCGCATTGCAAATCGGAAATGCGGTGCCGGTAGAGTTAGCGAAGGCAAGTGGAGAATACTTTGTGTCCTTGTTTGAGGCGTTAAATTCTTAGTCATAAAGTTTTCAAGGAATATTTCTTAAAATGTCGTTGATTGATAACAGATCATTTTGAAAGACAGAAATAGGTATACCGTTATTAAGCTGATTGCAAATATCTGTTATGGTAGCCTTGCTATCGGATAGAAACACTTTATGAGGAATTTTGGAATCTTGATCAATAATGTACCATTGCCTTTCAAATTCTATTTTGTATCTTTTTGAAATCAGATTCGTTCTGTCCAGTGGGAGTTGCTTTTGGCAGGTGGGACAAAAAATGGAAATCATCCTGTTATTATTTTGAATATAAGGTATAGGGGAAACGCTCTTCTGCCAATGATGACAGTCATAACAATAAAAAGTATAGACGGATCTTGTCATATTAGAATACCTCTTTGTAATGTATTACTATTTTATGCAATAAAAGGGAGAATATACATATGGGAGCTTTTAAAACGAAGGCCAGGGCAATAGAATTGTTAGGTAAGAAACAAATAAGAGATAGTAGTACGGCTTTGGCAGAATTGATGAAAAATTCCTATGATGCAGATGCGGAAATACTGCGTGTGGAATTTATAACTAAGGATATTAATGTTCCATGTGTGGTAATTTGCGATAATGGTTGCGGAATGAATCAAAGCGATATTGAAGATAAGTGGTTGGTATTAGGAACCGACTCCAAAAGGAAAATAAAAGATAAGAAAAGTCCGGGTGGTCGTACCTTGATGGGAGAAAAGGGTATTGGCAGGTTGGCTGTCTCCAGATTGGGACAGCAAATGTGGATGTTTACTAAAAAAACAGATACATTATGGAATATTTTATATATAAATTGGAATATTTTTGAGAACCCTGATTTGTTTATTCAAGATGTGGAGGTCCCCGTACTATATGGTATTGATGAAAATAATTTTGCCGAAGCAATTAAAAAATTGATATACACACAAAAGAAGAATTTAGAGATTAAATTATGGAAAACGAGCAAATATATTGATCAAAGAAAAACCATAAAAAAGCAAATTGAAGATGTGGATATGGATTTGGAACTTGTCTATGATTTTTGTGATATTATAAGCAAAACCAAGAATCAGGGAACGGTTCTTTTTGTGTTTAATTTGGAAGATGACTGGGAACAATATCTGGATTCGAAGGTAGACGTTAAAGAAGATATAATAGCTCAAAAAAACAGAATTAGATTAAATAGCTTTCTTTCTAACTTTGGTGTGAATGAAAAGAACTTTAAAGCGGAAATTTATTTAAACAATGAGCCGATAGAGCTTTCGGCGAACTTCAATGATGATGATTACGAGATTTATGATTTAAAAATCGAGGGAACGGTTGAAAAGGGCATTTTTGTCGGAGAGCTAAATGCTCGGAATGCCGATGAAAATATTTTGAAAGAATGTAATAGAGTTTTGCAGGACGGAATACCTGTAACGGCTGGAATTAATAATTGGCAGGATTCGGATTGTGGTAAATATACGATAAAACTTTGTCATTTTGAAATGAGGAAGGCTTATAGTGGTTTGACAGATGGGGAACTTAAGCAGATACAGGCACGGATGGAAATCGCAGGTGGAGTTAGCGTGTTTCGGGATAATGTGCGTGTTTTGCCATATGGCGAGCCGGAAAACGATTTTTTGGAATTGGAAACAAGAAGATCCAAAGGAGCCGGTTATTATTTGTTCAGCCATAGAAATATGTTTGGTCGTATTGACATTACCACAAAAGATAATCCAAATCTGGAAGATAAGTCCAGCAGGGAGGGACTGTTGGAAAATAGGTATTTTTATTATTTTATTCAGACTCTGCAAAATTTGTTGATACAAATAGCAACCGATTTTTTGGGAGATGGAAAGCCAAACTCATTTAAATTACGACAGACTTATTTGGATTATAATATTGGTGAAGTTAAAAAAAAGGAAAGGGCGAAACAATATGAAAAAGAGCTACAGGAACAATTCAAAATGGAGCAGGAACAGAATGTAATTAAATTAAGAGACGGCTATGATAAATTGCCCTTGCTGGAAAAGAATATCACCGATAAGATATATGATTTAAAAAGAAACTGTAAAATGAGTTTACAAACCGGTTATCGGGAACTAAATGAAATGATTGGTATGATAAACAAAGAGCAGTATTTTCTAATTGGTATGGTGGAGGAGGTGCAGGGAAAACTTCGCATTGTTATTAATGAAAAGTTTGAGCATAGATATGATCCGGAAATGTTGGAGGACATGGATATCTTTAACGGAAAGCTGCTGGAAACGACAAATCATATTCGAACACAATGCATATATGAATGTGAGGAATTAAAAGGCGATGTTCAGGACAGAATTCAGGAATGGATGACGCAATTTGAAAAGGGGACAAGCATTGATTTTGAAAGTGCGAAAAGAAACCTTCAGGAAGCGGTTGGCAGACTGAATAAATTGCAATTAGAATTTCGTGATGAATACTATGCTGACTGCAGCAGGCTGCAAAAAGCGTTACACGAAAAAGTAAATGAGTTAAAAAAGAATATTGACTTTATATCCGATTATGAAATGAAAGTAAAGTCGGTAGGACAAGAGGCAATCTTGGAGATAAGTACCGAGTTGGACGGAGTGGCAAAAGATATAGAGAAGTTAGAACATGATGATGTAGATTCCGTAATTGCACAGATGCATAAAATAGATGAAAAATTAAATGTGTATGAACGTGATATATATGAGCTGATGGAAAAACTAAAGGACATTAGTAAAAGGGAATATGATAAAGCGGACAAAAAAGTATCCGTTTTATTGGAAAGGCTTAATTCCAATGACGAAGAAGTTATTGATCAACTGGCGATAAGCAATTATCAATTGAAAGAACAGCTTGATATTTATGCTGATTTGGCTAATTTGGGTTTGGCTGCGGAGATTGTCAATCATGAGTTTAATCAATTGTTTACCAATGTATATGACGCCATAAACCATGTGAAATTGTATGTCTTACCTGGTGATGTGAAATACTATTTAAGGCAAATAGAAGTAGGATTTCGTGCAATATCGGACAGACAAAATCAGTTATCACCAATGTATCGAAGCAAAAGCCTGAGAAGACAACGAGTAAATATAAGGAAGATGATAGATGATATAAAAGAATTTTTTGCAACAAAGCTGGAAAAGCAGAGTGTCAAATTGATTAATCATGTTGATTCCGATACGGAATTGGTTATATCATTGTCCAAAATATATCCTATATTGTCCAACCTTATTTATAATTCTTTATATTGGATTGCGGATCAGGAAGAGAAAAAAATACTCTTTCATTTTGTAAAGGAAGAAAATGCATTATATGTTGAGGATTCCGGTTCCGGAATATCGACAAGAAATAAGGAGAGAGTTTTTGAACCGTTTTTTTCTTTAAAAAAGAATGGGAGAGGATTAGGGCTGTCAATTTCTAAAAATGTATTGAATGCACAGGGACATGATATAGAGGTGGTATTAAAATCGGAAAATAAATTGTTAAGTGGCGCTTGCTTCAGAATTATATTTAATACGGAGGATGAGGGATGATTACAACACATATGAGTGAAATGGAAGCCATACTAAAAGAATATCTTAATCATATTACATATATTGATGATGAGTTTAAAATTGCATGGGAAGAAGATGAGGAAGAAGATAAGGCATTAAAAAGGCCAAGACGTTCGGGAACCTATGTGCAAAAGGAAAATAATGAAGGAAAAACGGAAGAAGTAACAGAAAAAGATTCTCTTTGGGACTTTTGTATTTTCATGCAGAAAAAATATCCTGACATTTCTCTGATTCCCGTGCCTTATTATAAGGGGATAACGGAAAATGCATTACAAAAATATATTGATTCCGCAAAATTATTAGTGATAGATTGGGAATTGGGAGCTGATGCTACTAAAACGGCAATTGATGTCATTAAAAAATCAAATTTTAAAAATCTTTTTAAATTATGCGTTATATATACCTCTAACTTAGAGCCGGCACTGGACGATTTTTATAAAAATATGGGATATAAGGAGGAACGAATAAAAACAGGCGGTGAGGGAAGGAAAAGATATATTTATGTAAGAGATAATGCAAATTTATTTATGTTATGTGAAAAAAGTCAGTTTACCTTTAATGACATAATACGCGAATTTACGAAGTTATTTTTAAATGAAATTGGGTATTTTTCTATTTCTTTTATAGAGATGTTTTCGCGTCTGGAAAAAGAGATTCCTCGTTATCTAAATGATTTCAAAGAGCCATTTGACTCTTTGCTTCTATTGCAGGCTATTTCCGATAATATGCCATTGGTGGATTTAAATTATGAGTTGGATAATATGGTTATAAGTACTTTAAAAGATGATATTCATCTGAACGGAAATGTGTTGGAGAAAATTTGCGGTCAAAAAGTTGAAGACATTAAGTTATTGGTGGATAATAGTGCGAATTTAGAAGATAGAATACGAGTAAGTATAGATAGAATATGCGCGAGTATTAGAGGATGCTCGAAAGCGAAGAATGCTTTGGGAAAAATAAAATTGCGGGAATATAAAGAATTCATTTTGAAGTCAATATCTAATGAAACGCAGCTATATTCAAGTATTCAAAAAACCGGAGCGGAATTTGCCGAAAGATATCTTGAAATTGAATTTGAGGATAGCGCTGCTCAATTAGGGAAATTGAATGATACGGAAAAAGAAAAACTATGGAAAGAATATAAGAAATTTAAATTAAAAGAAACAAAGAAAATCATTATAGATGCAATTCCTATTTTTCTGATTATGATTTTGGAGCCGGAAAAAGAATGGAATCAGACTTTACGTAAATTGATTTTTATGTTGAAAATATGTAAATATAATAATACTCAAATAGAAATGAAAGATATTTTTAAAGATTGCTATTTGGAAGATGAAGATGGGAATAGAGAATTAAAAAAGCTTGGTAAAAATGAAAGAAATTGGAAGCTGATTTATAATAAGGTGAAGCAGGGGGATGTGTTCTTTAGATATAATCAAAATAAGAGAACGCAGGTAGACGAATGTTATTTATGTATTATGCCGAAATGCCATGTATTGCGACCGGATAAAATTGATGGGAAGTTACAGTTAATAAAAGGTATGGTGAGTGAGAAAAAATCAAATAGGATTTTACGTGAAAATGAGCACTTGACACTTTTGCCAAATCCGAGAATGGAAAATCAAACATTATTTGTAACTTGGCAGTTTTACAATGTCTGTTCCATAGATTTAGAATATATAAAAAAAGAAACATATGATAACTTATATAGGGAATATAGGCTTGATGATGATTATGTAAGGCAAATTATGGGAAAATTTAATGCATTTTATTCGAAGGTAGGTGTAGAAGAAATTTTTGCAAAGAATAATATCATTTTTCCTGGGATATTGGCCAGAGAGGTAACGAGTTCCAATGTCTGATATTTATAGTAATGAAAAACGAAAAGAAATAATGAAAAAGGTAAGAAATAAAAATACCACTCCGGAACAGTTCGTATCAAAGTTATTATGTGAATTGGGATATAAAAATTATAGAAGAAAAACGGTAAAATTGGAATGTAAGCCGGATTTCATTTTTGTGAGTGCCCAAAAGGCTATATTTGTCAATGGATGCTTTTGGCATGGACATTGTTGCAATAAAGGACATTTACCGGAAACGAATTATGAATTTTGGGAAAGAAAGATACGGACAAATATAGAAAGAGATGAAAAAAATTACTCGGAATTGACACAAAAGGGGTGGAGTTTTTTGATTATTTGGGAATGTGAGTTAAAGAAAAAGGAATTGGAAAGTTTAAGAAAAAAAATAGGTGACTTTATGCAATGTTCCCGATAATAATTCCGAAGAATGAAATTTGAAAAAGTTTCTGTCAATAACTTGGCACACAGGCTTATAGCCTGTGTGTCCTGTTATTGACTTTTACTTTACCGAAAGTGTATAATAAAAATCATCTTGTGAGAAACAGGAACCTGATAGAAACTTGATTTGTTGCCAGCGGGAATAAAGGATGCGAATTTGCTTGCTGGCTTTCAGCTATATAAAGGATAGGATTATGGAGAATAAACATTTTGCACTGCTCATTGACGCGGATAATATTTCAGCGAAATATATAGGAGATATTTTGGAGGAGCTTTCCACCTACGGTATCACCACATACAAGAGAATATACGGAGACTGGACCAGCACCCAGGCTACCAAGTGGAAGGGGGAGCTTCTGGAAAATTCCGTTATTCCGGTGCAGCAGTTCAGCAACACGGTGGGGAAAAATGCCACGGACTCCACCCTTATCATAGACGCCATGGATATTCTTTATACAGGAAACGTGGACGGTTTTTGTATTGTTTCCAGTGACAGCGATTTTACCCGTCTGGCCAGCCGGCTAAGGGAGGAAAAGACGCCCCGTTCTTTCAGAGTGGCCTGCACCAGATTTGTGAATCTGGAAAATCTTGGCAATCAGGACGAGGATAAGGATGGGAAGGAGAGCAAGGATAACACCATCAGCCGGGAGGTCATTTACAATGCCATCACCAACATCATCAATGAAAATGAGAATAAGGGTAAGAGTGTGGAGCTTGCTTCGGTGGGCAACCGTCTGGTGAATATGTACCCTGATTTTGATGTAAGAAACTATGGTTACAGCCTGCTTTCCAAGTTTGTGGAGGATGCAGGGTTATTCCTTCTGGAAAAACGTCAGAATGTGATTACCATATATTTAAAGGATAATAAGCAGTCTCAGGAAGAAATCAGAAACTATGTAAAAGAGATTGTGGAAAAGTCGGGCAAAAAGGGAATCGGCATCAGCGAGCTCAGCAATCATGTATATAATAAGTACGCCAACTTTAATGTAAAGGATTTCGGCTACAGCCAGTTTTCCAAGTTTGTGCAGGGAATTGAGAATGTGGAACTCTATCAGGATAAAAGCGACAGGAAAAGGGCCCGATTGAAATAAGATTGAAATATTTTTGAAAAAATGTTGTAACTTTTAACCAAATAGTATAATATAGAATAGCCGTGTGAAAAAAGAGACGGCTAAGCCGGTATTTATTTTACGGCAGTTAGTGAACAGAAACGTCCGGATAACGGACAAAAACGGGAAAGAGTGTGCTTGTGAAATTTGTTTTGGATTAATGCAATGTAGGAGAGAAGTCTGTCAGCAGTGGTATTTTACCGCTGCTGATTTCGTGCGTTTTTTTGTACCGGCGTGTGAAGCAGCAAGCCGGCACGCGAAGTTGTTGCAGCGTTTGGGCAATAAGCCGCCTTGGGAAGCGTAGCAGCATTTGGACGATAAGCTGTCTTGGGAAGCGTTGTAGCGTTTGAGCAATAAGCTGTCTCGCGAAGCGTTGCAGCGCTTGCTGGTCTGGGGTGTGGCTGCAAAGAATGTGAGTTAAGAGGAGGAGCCTTATGGGAAACATTTTGTACCTGGTGATTCCCTGTTACAATGAGGAAGAAGTACTGCCTGAAACGGCAGAGCGTCTCGAAAATAAAATGCATAGTCTAATCGGTGAAAAAAAGATTGATGAGAAAAGCC
The DNA here is from genome assembly GCA_910585075.1 of uncultured Lachnospiraceae bacterium. GTDB lineage: Bacteria > Bacillota > Clostridia > Lachnospirales > Lachnospiraceae > Suilimivivens. Next base: position 37,066 of record CAJUED010000020.1, on the reverse strand, counting down.
GTGTGATTTTTGTGAACGACGGCTCCAAAGACAGGACATGGGAGATTATCGCAGGGCTTCATCAGAAGAACGAGCTTTTTGGAGGCATTAATCTGAGTATAAACAGAGGGCATCAGAATGCCCTGCTTGCCGGTCTTATGACGGTAAAGGAGTATGCGGATATGGTGATTTCCATGGACGCGGATTTGCAGGACGATATTAACGCCGTTGACGAGATGGTTGACAGGTATGCGAAGGGTGCCGATATTGTGTACGGTGTGCGCAGCAGCAGAAAAAAAGATACTTTTTTCAAAAAAGCTACTGCCGAAGGATTCTACAAGGCTATGAATATGATGGGAGCAAATACTGTGTTCAATCATGCGGATTACCGGCTGATGAGCAGACGGGCTCTTGAGGGGCTCTCCCAGTACGGTGAGGTGAATCTGTTTTTGAGAGGGATTGTCCCTATGATTGGATACCCCACTGATGTGGTTTACTATGAAAGGGGAGAGCGCTTTGCGGGAGAGAGCAAATATCCTATCGGGAAAATGCTTTCCTTTGCCGTGGAGGGAATCACCTCTCTTAGCACGAAGCCAATCCGGATGATAACTGCCCTTGGTTTTTTCATTTTTATTGTCAGTATCGGTATGTTGATTTACAGCCTGATTCGGCATTTTACAGGCGCGACGATTGTGGGATGGACAACGCTTATGGTTTCTGTGTGGGCAATCGGCGGATTGATTTTGCTTTCCCTTGGAGTGGTTGGGGAGTATATAGGGAAAATATATCTGGAAACCAAGGCACGGCCCAGATATATTATTGAACAGTTTTTAAACGACGAAGATTGAAAGGAATGGATGTTAAAGAGTGGAAGAAAGAAATGAAGTAACAGGAAGCGGACTTAAGTACATGGAATCGGGGATTTGTCCTGATATTTTGCGGGCTGTTGAGGAGATGGGATTTGAAATCATGACGCCCATCCAGGAGCAGGCCATACCGATTCTGTTGGAGGGAAAAGATATCATTGGGCAGGCCCAGACCGGAACGGGCAAGACGGCCGCCTTTGCGATTCCCATGATTCAGGGAATCGAGCCACAGCTGAAAAAGCCCCAGGGCATTATCCTCTGTCCCACAAGAGAACTTGCCATGCAGGCGGCGGAGGAAATCAGAAAGCTTTCCAAATACATGCACGGAATTAAGGTGCTCCCGGTTTATGGAGGCCAGGAGATTGGAAAGCAGATAAGAGCTTTAAGCCAGGGAGCCCAGATTATCGTGGGGACGCCGGGGCGGGTCATGGACCATTTAAGGCGTCACACCATCAAAACAACCTATGTTAAAATGATTGTGTTAGATGAAGCGGATGAAATGCTGGATATGGGATTCCGGGAGGATATTGAAACGATTCTGGCGGATATGCCGGAGGAACACCAGATGGCTTTGTTCTCCGCTACCATGCCGCAGGCTATTTTAGATATTACAGGAACCTACCAGAAAAATGCGGTGTACGTGAGAGTAACCCCTAAGGAAATTACAGTGGCTTCCATCAAACAGGCTTACTACCGGGTGGCTAAAAAAGATAAGGTGGAGGCCTTATGCAGGTTGATGGATTACTATAATCCTTCCCGGAGCCTGATCTTCTGTAACACTAAGAAAATGGTGGACGAGATTACGGGAACTTTGAAAGGAAAGGGCTACGAAGCGGAAGGGCTTCATGGGGATTTGACACAGTATCAGAGAGATACGGTGATGAACCTTTTCAGAAAAGGTAGATGCGCGATTCTGATTGCCACAGATGTGGCGGCAAGGGGCATTGATGTCAGCGGTGTGGACGCTGTGTTTAATTTTGATGTTCCTGAGGATATTGAGTATTATGTCCACCGGATTGGAAGAACCGGACGGGCGGGAAGAAAAGGACGTTCTTTTACCCTGATTTCGGGCAGAGAAATTTTCAAAATCAGGGACATTGAGAGAATCTGCCACACCACAATCAGAGAACGGAGCCTTCCTACGGCAGCGGATCTTACCAGGGTGAAATGCGACAGGCTGTTTGCGCAGGCCAGAGAATGTATGGAAGAAAAGGACCTTTCAGAGTTAAAGCTTTCCATTGAACGGGAAGCAGAGGAGCAAAACTTCCGGATTCTTGATATAGCGGCGGCATTTATGTATATGCATTTGGGAGATGCGCCCCAGGATATTGAGGATGAAAAACCTTATCTTGAAAGAAAGCTCGGCAGGAAAGAAAAAGGCGGAAGAAGCAGATACGGAAGAAACGAGCGTGGAGGCCGTGAGGGCAGAAACGAGCGGTCAGGAAGAACTCGAAAAAGCGAAAGAGGGGACAGATTTGGCAGAGGAGAGTGGTCAGAGAAATCCTCGGGAAAATTCGGAAAGTCCGGTAAAAACGAAAGAGGAGACAGGTCTGCAGGAAGCGGCAAAGGAGAAAAAGGCGGAAAGTCAGCCAGGGAAAGAATCGGCAGAGGATTTTTGGGGAAGAAAAAATAATCCCCTGGGCATTTGGCCGAGCCTATAAGACATATAAGTCGATGGAGAGAATTGGAAAAGAGTTTTGGGAGGCTTGCACCGCAGCCTGAAGGATGGGCTGTGGGCTGTATCCCACATATGTTTGGAGGTTTATATGGATGAAAAGGAAATAAGAAGAAGGCGGATGGCGAAAGCGGCAAGGGCCCGCAGGAAAAGGCGCAGAAAAAGAGCTGTGCTGGCAGGCCGTATTGCCGCCGCCATCCTGCTCATTGCCCTGCTGGGCGGAGGAGCTTACGGAGTGTATCATTTTACGCCCGAAATGAAGATTGCAAGACGGCTGTCTGCAGCGGATGAATATGTGGAGACTGCGGCCTATGAGGAGGCAATTGCTTCCTGCGAGGAGGCTTTGCAGATTGATTCTAATTCCGTGAAAGCCTACAGAGCCATGGCGGGCGTCTATCTGACCAAGGAGGACAGGGAAGCTGCGGAGCAGGTTCTGTACCGGGGCTGGGAGACTACACAGGATGAAAGCCTTTTACAGGAGTATTGCGTACACCTTTTAAATGATGCTGTGGCAGATATCAACGGGCAGAACTGCACCTTGGGAACTCTGGAGAAATGTGTTACGGCCTTAGAGCAGGATCAGGCTAATCCGGATGTGTACAATCTGTTGACCGCCTGCTATGAGCGGCTGTTTGACGGCGAAGAAACACAGCTTTTCTGCAGCGTCATGGAAGATGGCAATAATAGCTTTGACAAATATGTGGAATTGATGAACAGAATGCTTGCGGTTTACCAGACAAATCCCATGGAGGAGCTTAAGACGGAGATTCTCCGGTTTGCAGTTCCTGAAAGTGCCACAATATGGTTTGAGGTGGGACGGATGCAGGACTACTTAAATCTGCTGGGCCAGGTGGCGGCCGCCTGCGATGACGGAAGTTTAAGCGAGCTTACCGCCTGTCTGGAAAAGGCAGTGTGGGCCCAGGATACCTTTGCAGAGGCTTTCCAAATCTTTGAGAGCGGAGAGTTCGCCCCGATTAAGGATTTTATGCAGTCGGAAACATATATTTCCATCCGCGACCAGTTCATAGCGGGAACCATGGAGTACTGGGAGGGAAAAACCTATATACCTGTGAGCAAAGAAAAAGTGAAATTGACACAGGCTGACGGGCAGTGGAAATTTTCTTTTGCAGACTTTGATACCAATCCGGATGCGGAGGGGGTTATCGAAATCTGGGGAGCCAAGCAGGAGGATGCGGGCGTTCAGAGAATCTGTATCTCTTATGAACCATCACCTGAAAACCCGGAGGCATATCCACATTATGTTTATGAGTTCTTTTACTTATACAGCAATGTAAAAATAAAAGGTGTGGAAGTGCCGCAGATGAATTACCGCTTTGAGACCAGAATTACTACTGAGGAAGGAACCGTGTCAGAGGTAATCGGTGACTGGGGCGGGGAACACGAGTGGACAATGGAGTATTAACTCCATTGGAATATTAATGCAAAATAAAATGCCAGTATCTCCTTTCAGAAGGAGGCTGGCATTTTTTATTCCCGCGAGCAACGAGAGCACCGGATTATACGGCAGTTTGAGCCGTATGAAGCTTATAGTAGGCGCCCTTTTTGGCAATCAGCTGGGAAGCGGTACCTTCCTCCACAATGCCGCCCTTATCGATCACAAAAATCCGGTCGGCCTTTTGTATGGTGGAGAGCCGGTGGGCAATGACAAAGGAGGTGCGCCCCTTTAGCAGGGCGTCAATGCCTTCCTGGATCAGAAGCTCCGTCTGTGTGTCAATGCTGGAGGTGGCTTCATCCAGTATCAAAATGTTGGGTTTTGAAACCATGGTCCTGGCAAAAGCAAGGAGCTGCTTCTGGCCTGCGGAAAGTCCCCCGCCCCGCTCTGTTAAAAGAGTGTCGTATCCCTGCTTCAAATTGCAGATAAAATCATGGGCATGGACTGCTTTGGCGGCGGCAATGATTTCTTCGTCGGTAGCATCAAGCTTTCCATAGCGGATGTTCTCTTTGATGGTGCCGGTAAAGAGAAAATTATCCTGGGTCATGATACCCATCTGACTGCGCAGGCTTTCTATGGAAACATCTTTCACGTCATAGCCGTCTATGGCCACAATTCCATCCTGCACGTCATAAAAACGGCTGATTAAATTGACAATCGTGGTTTTCCCGGCACCGGTAGGGCCCACCAATGCAATGGTCTCCCCGGGGGTTATCTGAAAGCTCACATCGTTTAACACTTTCGTATTCCGGTCGTAAGAAAAGCTCACATGGGAAAAAGAAACCTGTCCCCGGATGGGCGGAATCCGGATCACGCCCGGCGCGTCCGTAATATCAGCGGGCGTATCCATAATTTCAAAAACACGCTCCGCGGCGGCAATGTTGGTGATGATCTGGTTGTAAAAATTACTCAGGTTCATAATAGGATTCCAGAACATTCCTATGTAGCTGCCAAAAGCAAGGAAGGTACCTATGGAGACATTCGCTGCTCCAAGAATCCGTATCCCTGTAAAATAAAGGGCCGCAATGCCCACGCCCCAAGATAAATCAATGATGGAGCCCATACCATCCACCAGACGCACCGCGCTCACAAAGGATTTGCGATGGGCTTCCAGGAGCTCTCCAAAGGTCTGCCTGGTTTCTTCCTCGGCGGTAAAGCTCTGGATGATGCGCATACCGGACATGTCCTCATGGATGAAGGCATTTAAGTTGGAAGATTTTTTTCGAAAATCCTGCCATCTTTTATGCGAGTAAAACTGAACCAGCCACACGCACACAGCCATCACCGGCAGAGAGCACAGGGAGGCTGCGGCCAGCACCGGACTTTTCACAAACATGATAGCCGCCACAGCAACCACAGTTGCAAAGTCCGGTATCAGGGTGGTGACAAAATTGTTCAGCACTTCCTTAAGGGAATTGATATCTCCGATAATACGGGCAAGGACTTTTCCCGTAGGGCGGCTGTCAAAAAACTGCAGATCCAGAGTCTGGATATGGGAGTAAAGCTCCTGCCGTATGGTCAGAAGGATGCTGTTGCACACCTTTGCCATTACATACATACGCAGTTTGATGCCGCCAACCATCAGAAGATTTAAAATAATTGCAAAGAGCGCCAGACGAAGAAGGCCGGGCATGTTGCCCTTTGCAATATAGTTGTCAATTGCCTCCTCTATAAGGAGGGGATTTAATACGGAGACAAAGATACTGAAGGTTATGATAAGCAGTACTAGTACCAGCTCCTTTCTGTAAGCAAGAAGATAGGAGAGCATGCGCAGCAGTGTACGCATTTTGCCTGTTTTTATCAGTTCTTCGTCTTCTTTATAGGAATTTATGCTCATGCTGTGATTTCCTCCTTCGGCTCATCATATTGTGCCACATAGGTCTGATAGTAAAGGCCCTTCTTTGCCAGAAGGCTCCTGTGGTCTCCGCGCTCTGCAATCCTTCCGTTTTCCAGGATAATGATTTCGTCTGCGTGACAGACGGCGCTGATACGGTGTCCAATGATAATTTTCGTAGTGTCAGGGAGAGCGCGCAGGGTTTCATGTATGGACTGCTCCGTCTCCATGTCGAGGGCGGAGGTGGAGTCGTCGAGAACCAATATGGGCTTTTTCTTAGCCAGGGCCCTTGCAATGGTGATACGCTGCTTCTGTCCTCCGGAAAGTCCCACCCCCCGCTCCCCAATAACGGTGTCATATTGTTTATCCATTTTTTCGATAAAGCTGTTGGCCTTAGCCCGGGTGGCCGCTTCACGGACTGCGGAATGGGAAAGCCGGTTTTTCTGTCCAAGCTTTACATTTTCCAGAATGGTGTCCGAGAACAGGAAAACATCCTGCATTACCAGTGAGATGGAACTGCGCAGCTGCTTTAAGGTCAGGTCTTTTACGTCCACATCATCCAAAAGGATGTGACCGTCCGTAGCGTCGTAAAGGCGTTGCATCAGATAAACCAAAGAGCTTTTCCCCGCCCCTGTAGCGCCCATAATGCCGATGGTTTTGCCGGGCTCCACGGTAAAAGAGATATCGTGAAGAATCTCATAGTTGTCCGCCTTGTGGAAGGAAACATGGGAAAAGGTAATCTTTCCCTTTACCTCCGGCAGTATGCGGGGATTTTCCGGGTCGGTAATCACAGGCTTTTCCCGATAGATTTTCTGAATCCGGCGGTTGGAGGCTATGGCCGAGGAAAGGGAGTTGGTGAGCCAGCCCAGCATTTCCATGGGCCATACAATGTTCATAGAATATTGAATAAAAGCGCTCAAATCCCCAAGGGTCATCTCATCCCCCATAACCAGGCGCCCGCCAAGAAGCAGGATGACAATAGGCAGAAGCTTGGTGATCAGGGATAGATAAGGGTGGTATTTTACAAACAATTTTGACTGCTGCATATTCAGGTCATAATATTTCTGATTATGAGACAGAAATTTGGAAATCTCATGTTTTTCCCGGGCAAAGGCCTTTACGGTCCGCACCCCTGCCAGGTTTTCTTCCGCAACTGTGTTCAGGGAAGCGTTTTCTTCACTGATGGCTTCATAGACTTCATCCAGCTTTTTCTCCATGAAAATGGCAATGGCGGCGGTGATCACCATGCAGATGGCAGGCAGGATGGCAAGCTTTGGGCTTAAGTTGAACATGCAGAACAGGATAATGGAGGCATGGATAACCACCTCCAGAATCAGCATGCCCACATAGGTCAGGCCGTCCCAGATGCGGTCCACATCATCCTTCACCCGGCTCATCAACTCCCCAGTACCGGTTCTGTCAAAAAATTCCGGACTCAGGGACTGAATATGATTGAACAAATCCTGCCGTATTTTGGCGGCGATTTTAGAACCCGTAACGTCAAAGGTAAATTCCTTTGTATACTGAAAAATAAATCTGCCTACGCCCACACAGAGAATGCCCAGAAGCATGGGAGTCAGCTTGTTTATCTGGCCGTCCAAAATCACATCGTCCACAATGCGCCTTGTGAGCTGAGGTGAGAGCATATCAAGTGATACGCTGATAACCATGGAAATGACGGCAAACAGGAAGGGAAACTTGTATTCCCAGATGTAGGTTGTTATCTTTTTCATAATTCTCCTTTACATATACATATCTTTCGGCATTAAATGATGTCATGCTTCACGGTTTGATTCCTGGGAGGGTTGAAGTACCCCGGGGCTCTGCTGCGTAGCAAGTTTGATGCTCCACCAGCTTGCTGTAGGGTATTTACCTTCCGTGAACAATGAGACAGGTGCTGTGCCTGCAGTGGGAGCCGTACAAAAAAACAGCCATGGAAATTACCATGACTGTTGGCTGTTCTCTTTTATGTATGGTCAAGTGGAGGGGCTTACCCGGCCTTTTTGAAAAGGCAGGCTAAGTGTGAGAGGAATCCGGACCAAAAAGATAAAGACACAGACTGGCAGGTAATTTCGCAGTTAAATTGGATGACATCATTGTGTTAAATGAAACGGTTCTGGTTTTGTTAAACATATTCAACATCTAAATTACCTCCTTTCTGTGATTGCTGTTAATCATTAAACTGACTCGCAAAGCGTAGCAGTGTTTGATGGTTATACTTGCTAATTGCATATGATACGCCTTTATGGGAGGTTCGTCAACTACATTTTTAGAAATTTATAATTCCTTCTAAAATGATTGTTTTTTCCGGGTAAATAACATAGAATAGTAACAATCTGTATTTAGATAGAATGAAAATGAAATGGAGACAGAGATGGTTTCGATTTTGGCGAAATTTTGGATAAAAGATTATAGAAATATGGCGGATGTGAAGGTGCGGCAGGCCTACGGCATGTTGTGCGGAGCAGTGGGGATTGTGCTGAATGTTTTCCTGTTTTTGATGAAATTTATCGCAGGGCAGCTTTCAGGCTCCATTGCGATTACTGCGGATGCCTTTAACAACCTCTCTGACGCTGGGTCTTCCATTATTACCCTGGTGGGTTTTCGGATGGCCGGGCAGAAGCCGGACCATGACCATCCCTTCGGCCATGGGAGAATAGAGTATATAGCGGGGTTGTTGGTGTCGGTGGTTATTTTGCTTATGGGAGCGGAGCTCTTTCAGTCCTCCCTACATAAAATTCTGAATCCGGCGGCAATTGATGCAAGTCCGCTGGTGCTGATGATTCTGGCGGTTTCCATTTGTGTGAAATGGTATATGTTTTTATACAACAGTCAGATAAGTAAAAGGATTGACAGCGCTGCAATGATGGCAACTGCCAAGGACAGCATCAGCGACAGCCTGTCCACGCTGGTGGTTTTGGTGACCACTTTACTGGCATTTTTAACGGATATTCAGATAGACGGCTGGTGTGGTATTCTGGTAGCCCTTTTTGTAATCTGGACAGGGGTGGGGGCCATGAAGGACACCGTAAGCCCCCTCCTTGGCCAGCCTCCGGAGCCGGGGTTTGTGAAGAAGGTGGAGGAGATTATCACAGAGTATGGAGGGCAGGGGGTGCTTGGCATTCATGATCTTGTGGTGCACAATTACGGGCCGGGGCGGGTGATGCTCTCAGTGCATGTTGAGGTTCCCTCTGATGGAGATATTCTTGTTTTGCATGAGCTGATTGATTTGATTGAGCACAGGCTTGCCAGTGAACTTAACTGCAGTGCGGTTATACATATGGATCCTGTATGTGTAAATGATGAGCGGACTAACCGGCTTAAGGGAAAGGTGGCGGAGATAATAGAAGAAATGGAAGGAAATGTGACCTTTCATGATTTCCGAGTGGTACCCGGGGCAGCCCAGATAAAATTGATTTTTGATGTGGAGGTTCCCTTTGACTATGTTATGTCGGATGGCCAGGTGATGGAATATCTGCAAAATAAAATCAGGGAGATGGATGAGAAATATTTTGCGGTGATTGAGGTAGATAAAGCGTATGTGTAATTGCTTATTTACACAAAAAGCACAGACAAAGTATAATATGTTTATATAGGTATGGTGAAGGCAGGAAAACGAACAGGGTGGATTTGTTAACAAAAATGAAATAAGGAGGCTGATGAAATATGGCAATTCAATCAATAGAGGTTATGAATGTGATGGCATTTCAAGCACAATGGAAAGCTAATCATTCAAATATGCGAGGAGAAAAATTAAGAAAAGTGGGAGCATTATGGGAAACATTTCATCTGGACTTTTGTGATGGAATAAATATTATAATGGGTGAAAACGGCATGGGAAAAACCTCCTTGTTGAAGATGATTTATGCAGCGACGCAATGGTCCATTAAGCGGACACATTCGGGAAAAACCAAGAGATTTGCAGATTTCTTTGCGGATTCGCTGGTAGATATGGATTTGCTGAAAAACAGGGAAAAATCAGACGCACAATCCTATTTTGAAGTAAGCGATGGGGCACATAAGGTTAGATATGGTTTATGCCCTGCAGGTATATTGAATTTTGATGAATGGCTGGGATTAGATATTTCTTCCATATTCATACCGACAACAGAGATGTTATCCCACTCGGACGGATTTCTTGCATTGAATGAAAAATATCATTTGCCATTTGACGGTACACAGGTGGATATCGTTGTAAATGCCTCTTTGCCGGAGGCCAAAAAGATACCGGATTATATGGAAGCCATATTAGAACGCATCAGTAATGCGATTGGTGGGACGGTCATAATGGAGGATGGGAAATTTTTCGTACGAAAAAGGAACGGAGCAAAGATTAATTTTTCACTGGAAGCGGAAGGACTACGAAAGCTTGGTTTATTATGGAAACTGATTCGTAACGGCCTTTTGGAAAAAGGAACAATTTTGCTTTGGGATGAACCGGAGGCAAATTTGAATCCGGAGTTATTTCCATTGGTTGTAGATATTCTGTTTGAACTTCAAAAAGCAGGTGTTCAGATATTTATAGCAACACACAGTTATAATTTAGCAAAGTATTTTGAGATCAGGAGAAATGATGAACGGCAGGTTTTGTATCACAACCTGTTTAAAGCTGGGGCGGAGATATCAGATGGAGTTGAGTGGATGGGGAAAGATGATGCGGCGATGGGAATTTGTAATCATTCGGCAATGTACTTGAGTGAATTGTCACAAAATAAAATGATGGATGCTGATGAACGGCTTCTTGACGAAGCTATGCGAAAAAGTGTTGGAGAATAGAGAGGTAACAATTTGGACAAAAGAAAAATTTATATAGATGAAAATGGAAAATCGCAATTCGATTTTACGAAAGCACAAAGTGTATTTGAACCTCATGTACTGGCAAATATGTATGGGGAATTTCTTTCGGATGTCGACTTTGTAATTGAAGAAGATAATCAAATTGTTCTTATGGAATATAAAAATGCGTGTGTTCCGGGAACGGAAAATCCCGAAGCATTATATCAAAAGGTTCAAAGTAATAATGAGAAATTTTGGAAGATAATTGCAAAAAAATTCTATGGGACAATGTTTCTTGTGTGGGCTGCAGGCAGAAATGTAAGCGACAAGAAAGTTAAATATGTTCTTCTGATAGAAACGACACCTTTAATTGATAGTGTATTAAAGAAGCGTTTGAAAGAAAAAATGATGTCTTTGCTGCCGTTTAAGTATAAGCAGGAGGGAGAGATTAAAAGAGAAGTAATTACCGGGTTTGAAATTATGGATTTGCAGGAATGGAGAAAGGAGTATCCTGATTATAGTGTATCAATTGCAGAAGGGTAAGGCAGCAGAAGTAACGGAGGACGATTGGTTGTTTCAAGTATTGTCTTTTTCAAGGGAATGACATAGAATAATAACAGTTTGAACCTGGATGACAGTTTGGACAATATAAATGACAGGAATGGAAAAATGGGCTTGGGAAAGATGGTCTTTTTTTGATATGCTTTATAGTTGCAATGATATGTGTGCGGGGAAAATATCGAAGGGCGGGTATTCTTTATGGGCTGCTTTTTGGAACTTTTAAGATTTTAGGCAGAAGGATTTTGGAAAGCGGCGGGCAGGAGGTTTTTGAAGGAACGGAAATATGGGGTGGAGGATATGGTATCAGTTTTCTGACGGCTTTTCTGGGAGCAGGAGGTATGGCAGCCCTTGCATTTGCGTTTTTAGGATGGATGGGCGGAAAATATAAGACGTCAGGGCGTAAAAAGCTACGTTTTCCTGTGGCGTACGCAGGGATGCTGATATGCTATCTGCCCTGTTTTATCACCTATTTTCCCGGTTGTATGAGTTATGATTCTTGGTACATAACGCTGGAGGCTTTGGGAATCATTGGCTTTGATAATCATCATCCTTTTCTACATACATTTATATGGAGTATCTTCGCCCATATGGACGAATGGCTGGGCGTGAGACAGATTGGCATTACACTGTACACTTCCGGCCAGCTTCTTATTATGGTTGCGGTTTATGCCTATGTCTGTGTATGGATTTCAAGAAGAAATCTGCCGGGAGTTATGGGAAAGATTGCATGGATTTACTACGGGCTTAATCCTGTGTTTCATATTTTTTCACTAATTTTGACGAAGGATGTGTTGTTTTCCGGGCTGTTTTTATTGCTGTGCATATCGCTGGTTGATTTTCTGGAGACTGTCTGTGGTAAAAGAACAGAGCCTTCGATTTCGATAGGGTTGGAAATTAAGACAGCCGTTTTGCTGCTCCTGTGTTGTCTGTTTCGCAACAACATGATTTATGTGGCAATTGTCTTTATATGTTTGCTGTGTCTGTGCTTCCGGGTATCCGTATTCCGTTGTAAAGGTTTGCTTGCTGCTGTTTTCTTGTTTTTTGTCATCACGAAGGTGGTGTATCCGGGAGTGGGCGTGGCAAAGGGCAGTGTGAAGGAAATGCTCCCCGTGCCATTAAGTCAGATGGCGGCGGTTTATCACAGCGACAAGACAGAGGCGGAAGAAAATAGGAAGCGTATTAATGGAAACAACGAAGAAGATATTGGGGAAGCGGGAACTGAATCGGGAAAAATTGAGATTAAAAAATTTGAAATAAAGGAAACCAGGACAGGAAAAATTAAGGAAAAGGAGTTAGATGCCAGGGAAAAGGAGTTGCTGATAAAATACATACCCAGCATAGAACAGTATGACAGATTCTTTGCGGACCCTGTCAAGTCGGATTTTAATGAAAATGCATTCCGGGAAAATCCGGGGGAATTTATACGTCTGTGGGGGCAGCTGTTTCTTAAATATCCTGATATTTACATAGAAGCATTTCTGGCCTTAAATTTGCCCTACTGGTATCCTGAGATGGAGTCTGTACGAGAGTATATTGAGACGGATAATTATAGCCAGGACTATCCGGTGGAGAGGAAAGGATGGCTGCCCGGGGTGTACCGGTGGTATGAGAGGGTTTCTGAAAACCAGGCGGCATGGATGCATCTGCCGTTATTCAGGCAATTGTATGCAATCGGCGTGCCAATCTGGGTGTTACTCTTTTTTGGGCTTTGGTTTGGAATCAGGAAAAGGAAAGAAGCTTTGGCGGTTGTTACGCTGAGTGTTTTGCTTTGGCTGACCTATTTGCTGGGGCCGGTCAGCAGTTTCCGGTATGTGGAGCCGCTGCTTTTGACCTATCCTCTGTGGCTGGCGCTGGGAATAGGGGGGAAGCAGGATGGCGGGAATGAATTTTCGAATATGCCCCGGATTATACTGCGGCAAAGAGGAGCAGTGGCGTTTAGATTTACAAAAATGTATGAAGCTTCGGTTGGAAGAATGCAATGAAGATAGTTCGGACAAATTTGGTCAGATTTTGCCATATTTTATGTATGATTCCGGTTCTGTTTATGCTGGGCAGCGTGGTCATGCATTCGCAGCAGCCTCTCATTTGGGGAGCGGCTGTGCTTTTTGGCATGCTTTTTATCCGGCTTATGTATGCAGGGGAGAGGCGGGAGTATTTTTTTGATGCAAATTATCCGTATATTGTGATTGCTTTTCTGGTTGTAGTCGGGGCTTTTCAACTGTCAAAAATACAGGAGTTGCGGTTTATACCGGCTTTTGACCTGGATGGGATTTATGGAGGGGCCATAGAATGGCTGGAAACAGGAACCTTTGCGGGATACTATGATTATTATGACTGGTTTCCCAACAATCTGGGGGGCCTGTCTTTACTGCATCTGTTTTTGAGGGCAGGTTCTCTTTTCACATCCGATTATTTTATGATTGCGGCTGTTGGAAACGAAATATTGCTTTTGCTGACTTATCTGTTTATCAGTTTGTCGGCGCGAAAGCTGTGGGGAAGCAGCTGCGGGGTAATTGCCCTTGTGATGGCCGGGAGTATGGCGCCGCTGCTTTTTATGACGGACGCCTTTTATACAGATTCTCTTTCCATTGTGTTTCCTGTGCTGTTGTTTTATCTTTCACTGAAGATAGGGGAGGCGCGGGGCGGAAGGCTCTGGGGCTGGTGTATCCTTTCTGGAATTGCCGTTGCCTTTGGCGGCTTCGTGAAATCAACGGTTTTTATCATGGCACTTGCAATATTTTTTTCCTTTCTGTTTCAAAAAAAGTGGAAGAAAGCCGCCGCATACTTTGTCTGGGTGGCAGTAATCTGTGCCGCCGCCTCCTTTTTGTCTCACTGGTATTTTTATACATATCACCTTGACTCGGAGCTTGCCAGGATAAAAAATACACCTTACAGCCATTGGGTGATGATGGGGCTTGCAGGGGAAGGCGGGTATAATCCGGGGGACTATGAGTTTACCCGTTCTTTTCCGGAACCGGAGGAGAGGGACCAGGCAATTAAGGAGGAGATTCGGAAAAGGATTTCCCAAAGAGGCGCTATGGGAATGGCGGAGCTTTATGCCGTAAAGCTGTCCAAATGCTTTGGGGATGGAACCCTTGGGCTTTCCGACTTTTTGGATGACTCTCCTGAAAACAGGACAGTGCTCCATGATTTTCTTTTGTACGAAGGGAATCAGTATGCATTATATCATGGCTTTTGCTGCCTGATGCTTTACGGTGTTCTGTTGCTGACAGCGGTTTATGTGTGTGCTGGCGGCTGCATGACAGGAGGAAACGTGAGCGCTGCGCAGGGAAGGTGGGAAGACACAGAGATAAGAACTAAGCCGGTGACGGAGGGTAAAACAGGGACATTTGCGGAGAGGGGGCAGATATCGGAAACAGAAGCAGACACAGAAGCAGATACAGAAACAAACATTGAGACAGGCGGAAAGTTTTGGATAGACCGCGCCTGCGCACTGCCCATGGCTCTGTGCGGACTGATTCTTTTTCTCATGAACTGGGAGGTAAGCCCCAGATATATTACCAACTATGTGCCCATACTTATACTTTTAGCGGCAGGTGGAGCGAAAGTCCTGGCAGTCATAGCGCGGCAGAGAGAATGGGAGAAAAAAGGATGGAAAGTTATGGAAAAATACGGGAAAGAAATTAAAATTTTTATAACGGCAATTTTATTCCGGGTTTTTGTGTATGTGCTCTCCGTTTGTATGATGGCGATTTTGGGCGACTTTTCCGGCGGTATCACTTTTTCCGACTTTCTGGAAGCCTGGAAAAGATGGGATTCCGCCCATTACATCAACATTGCGGAAAATGGATATGGGGGTGCCATTGAAAACGGGGAACACATTTTCCTTGTGTTTTATCCCCTGTATCCATGGCTGATGCGGACGGTATCTCTGGTGATTTCAGATATCAGGCTGTGCGGTATTTTCCTGTCTGTTCTGTGCTTTGCCATTGGCTGTGTCTTTTTCTACCGGATTGTAAAGATGGAATTTGGAGAAAAGGCGGCGGAAAATGCGGTGGCGCTGCTCAGCGTTTTTCCCTTTTCCTTCTTCTTTGGCGCCATTGCAACAGAGTCTTTGTTTTTTGCAGTTGGGGCGGCCTTCTTCTATTATCTGCGGGAGCATCGCTGGGGAATGGTGGCGTTTTTAGGGTTTTTGGCCTGCATGACAAAGGTGCAGGGGCTTTTGCTGGCCTTTGCGGTTTTGGTGGAAATCTTCTATGCGGAAAGAGGAATTTCCCTTATCAGAAAAGGAAAATGGAAGGAGTTTTTCGGAAGGGTAATCGGACCGGGATGTATCTGTGCATTGATGCTTTTTGGATTCTGGGTTTATCTGCTGATCAATTACGTGGTGGAAGGGGATTTACTCAGGTTTATGTACTACCAGAAGAACCATTGGGGAAACGGGCTTTGCCCCATATGGGAAACAATCGGATATGTCAGAGATAACGCAGTGGGAGGATGGTATACCTCCACAGGCATGAGCTTATGGGTGCCGGAGCTTTTGCTGTTTGCAGTGTATCTGATTGAAATTGTGTATGGGGTGTGCAGAAAAATACGCCCCATGTATCTGGTTTACCTGATTGCCTTTTTCCTGCTGACCTATTCCTCCACATGGCTGATCAGTGCCGGGCGGTATACCTTAAGCGCCCTGCCTTTGTTTATGTTGGGAGGAGAGGTTCTTGCCAGGAGAGATAGGTGGAAGACTCCTGTTTTGATAGCGTCCGCCATGGTGATGATGATTTATATGACGGGATATTACAGCTGGAAACAGATTATGTGAGATTTTGGATTAATTCCCACGAGTGATAGTCAAGGTCATGCTTACAGTAAAGGGGCGATTTGGGAACAAAAAGCCAAAAAACACAGAAATGTTCCGAAATGGGAACAAGTAATTGATTTAATATATGATGGAATACAGATTATCAATGTTTTGACTGGCGGATAATGGAATGACAAAATGTGGGGCTGCTGCTACAGATAATTTATCTGCTTGCAGCGGCCCCACATCTGTTTAAGACACCCCAAAGGGAGTCATGTTATACCACCAGGAAAGTGCAGGTTCCCGGAGCCAGCTCCAGGGTACCGGCCCCCTGAGCAACAGGCGTCATTTCCGGCAGTACGTTATTTTCACCTAAAACAAGGGGCTTATCATTTAAGGTCATGACAGTGGCCCGGACATTCCCCTTTTCTCCGGCCAGGGTGTAGCGCTGGGCATCTTTTGGCAGCTCAACCTTTGTGCTTTCCGTCAGGGAATTGTTGATGATAAGGTAAACGGCTCCTTCTTTTCCATCCTTTCTGGAATGTACATATACATGGGCGCCTTCCCGGACAGGCTCTTTGGCGTCATATACCAGGCTGCCCATCAGGCGGTTCCACAAAAGTACCGCAAAATAGTTGGGACGAGGGTCAAACACCTCTCTTGCAAGGAAACCATAATCGGAGGATGCCAGAGTGTTGTGGAAGATTACGCCATTTGTAAGGGCCGCAAATCCGCCCAGCTCGTTTAAGGTCCGAAATACATCCAGATAGGTGGAAGCCCAGGTATCTCCGCCGCCCCCGGCGTCTCCGGATTCAGTCACCCAAATCTCTGCGCCGGGACAATATTTATCCCGCAGAGGCAGATAAGTGCGTGTGAATTTCATGGCCGTATCCAGATAAGCTTCCGTTACGGCGTCTTTTGCAAGCCAGTGAGCGTTTGGCATTACGGATGCGAGTCGTTCGGACACGCCGTTATAGTAATGGTAACTGAACACATCCAAAGGCTCTGTGGTTCCATCTAAAAGATCCGCACAGTCGCAGACGTTGGAGGCAATCTGTTCAATGCCGCCGCCCTTTGCATCAGAGCCGCCTTTTCCAAATGAAATATTGTCTCCTCCGGTGGTGCTGGGCCCTACGCAGATGCAGTCCGGATAATTTTCACGGAGCCATTTGAAGAATAAATCCTGATCCCGGCGGTAATGTGCCGGAGTATAGCCTTTTGGAAATCCGGTATCTTCCATCATATTGGGCTCATTTGTAAATTCTGCGGCATCAATGGGCACGCCGTATTCTTTGCTCAGGGAAAAGAGCTTTTCCGCTTCCCCGGGATGCCAGGGCTCCTCCGCAGAGTGCAGGCCCGGACAGTTGGCCACCGAAACAATGAGCTTAGCGCCGATTGCCTTTACAAAATCAAGAACGCCAATCCACTGTTCTTTCGTGAGGACATTTAAATACCCTTCCGGAACCTTTCCGTTTGTGGAGCCGTCGAAATCATAATAGGTCTTTGTGGCCCATGTGCCTGAAACCCGGACCCAGACAGGCCCCAATTCCTTTGCAAGGCTGCGCAGCTTTTCATTGTACAAATCAATCGGTGGATAAACCTGCATCAAATCTTTGTACATAGCGGCAATTCCTTCGGAAGAAGGCTCCACATGGAATTCTTCTCTGCCGGCAACCTGCTCCGGCGTATAGGCCTTCCAGAAGGTTCCTCCGGTGACCTCCGCAAATTCCACATTGTAGGACATCAGCCGCGGGTTCACTTCACGTAAGGGTGTTAATGCATCAGGGTTTAATCTGATAGTTTCTGCCATAACTTTTACCTCCTTTTATGTTTGTATTTTTATGTTATTCCGTTTCACATACAGGCCGGGAAATGCCTTATATTGATATATTTTACGCTGTCTGTGGAAGAAAAGCAAGGTGTTGTAAGAGGTATGAAAGCATAATATAAAATGTGTAAATTACCGCAAAGACACCTTGGCATAATAATGATATATTATATCCGATGATAGAATTTAAATTATTTATTGTCGGAATCCAATTGCCGATCATCCAGAAGATAAATGGATTCATTCAATATACGCAGATTATCGTCATAATTTAATTTGAAAATAAAACAGTAGAGCAGATCCAGGAGATACTGGAGAGAGATGTGAGAGGAAAACTGTGAAATGCGGTTTTGCAGATGTTCCTGATTACTGATGGAAAGGTGATATCTGATTTGAGGAAAGTCCTTTCGAGCGTCAGGTTTTGAGATCAGTACAACAGGAATTCTTTTTTTCCGTAATATTTTTAGAACCGCCGGAATAAAGGAGGCTTTACCGGAATAGGAAATGACGATAGCGGCATGGGAAGGATTAGAAGATAAAGCAACAGCGCGCTGTTCGTAGAAACTATGGGGGCAGCGTACTTTTTTACCAATCGCCAGCATCCGGTCGGAGAAAACTCCGGCCGGATAAGCATTGTGTGCATGGGTATATATATCAATCGTATCAGCTTTTGACAGAAGCATGGCGACTTTCTGGCAGTGGGAGTGGTTTACATAGGACAGAGTATCTGACAGGGTAATTTCATAAAGTTCCAGCAGCTGTTTCGACATATGTTGGAGGGAGTCTTCTTTTGTAAATGGAAAATTCACATTGATATCTGATGCAGGGGGTTCCAAAAGAAGCTGTGCGAGTTCAATCTTTAATTCCTTAAAACCTGTTAATCCCAATTTGTGGGTGAAGCGGTGAATGCTGGAGGGAGATAGGAATGTTTCTTTTGCAAGCTCTGAGATGGAGAGCTGCAGTACCGTTTCTTTATGGGATAGGATGTAGGATGCCAATTGCTGTTCTGCGGGTGTGAGTTCCGTGCAGGTTTGGATACGTTTTGCTAATGTCATGTAAATTTCTCCTGTTGTTCTGCAACTTGATATTGCATTTCCTGAAAATAAAAGATTCGGAAAAGTGTCAATCCGGTTACTTTTTTGAAGACAAAAAAGTTATTTTATAATGAATATTATAAAGAAGCCGGATAAGGTTTGCAAGTAATCAAAAGTATCAAAATGTGTCAGATTGGGTTTATCTATATATAAAAATAATGAAACCTTTTTCCGGACAGAGGCAATGGCATTGTGGAGAAGGGGGAGCGGAGATATAATGGATGAAACTATATCAGGAGGAGGTAAGAATGGAGCAGGGAATCAAAATAGTGACTATCGGTGGAGGGAGCAGCTATACACCGGAATTAATGGAAGGATTTATAAAGAGATATCAGGAGCTGCCAATAAAGGAGATATGGCTGGTCGATATTGAAGATGGAAAAGAAAAACTCGAGATCATAGGAAAGATGTCGCAGAGGATGTGGGAGGCGGCAGGTCATAAGGTGGAGATTCATACCACGCTGGACAGGCGGGAGGCTCTTACAAATGCTGATTTTGTAACGACACAGTTTCGCGTAGGGTTATTGAATGCGAGGATCAAGGATGAGAGGATCCCGTTGCTCCACGGGATGCTTGGGCAGGAAACCAACGGAGCAGGAGGTATTTTCAAGGCATTGCGGACAATTCCCGTGATGGAGGAGATTGTGTCAGATATGAGGGAACTTTGCCCGGATGCGTGGCTGATTAATTTCACAAATCCCAGTGGCATGATCACCGAAGCTGTTATAAGGAGAATGGGGTGGAAACGGTGCATCGGGCTCTGCAATGTTCCCGTGATTTCGATGATGAACGAGCCTGCATTAATCCAATCTGCCGGAGAAGAACTGCATTACCGTTTTGCGGGATTGAATCATTTTCATTGGCATAGGGTATTTGACAGGAACGGAAATGAAGTGACAAGAGATATCCTAAAACATATTAACGAGGAAAACGGGGGAACGCCGGTAAATATCTACCATGCCCCGTTTTATATGGAACTGTTGGATTCTATGGGAATGATTCCATGCGGATATCACAGGTATTATTTTGCCGAACGGGAAATGCGTGAGCACAGTCTGCGGGAATTTCGGAAAGGGGGGACCCGTGCGGAGCAAATGTTGGAGACGGAAAAGGAATTGTTCGAACTATATAAGGACCCGGCATTGAACCATAAGCCGGAACAACTCTCAAGGCGTGGGGGTGCTTTTTACAGTGATGCGGCGTGCGAATGTATCAATGCAATTGCAAACGACAAGAATATCCGGATGGTAGTGAGCACACAGAACCAGGGGGCAATCACATGCATGGAAAAAGATGCGGTTGTGGAGGTGACTTCCATAATTTCTGCTTCAGGTGCACAGCCTTTGGTGTGGGGAGATTTCAGGCCATCAGCCAGGGGATGGCTGCAGATGATGAAAGCAATGGAAGAATGTGTGATCGAAGCGGCAATGACAGGTGATATTGGACTGTTGGAAGAAGCTTTTTGTCTGAATCCGCTGATTGAAAACGGGGAAGAATCGTGGAGGATGATGGAAGAATTGCTGGTTGCCCATGAAAAATATATTCCTCGGTTTGCCAAAACAATCAACCGCCTGAAAGCAAAGGGAATAGATTTTAAAGACCCAATCGTGAGCAGATTAATTGGGCAGGGGATGTAGGAGGCATCATGAAAAGCTATACATTTGGGATAGATGTGGGCGGAACCACGGTGCAGGTGGCGGCCTTTTGCCGGATGGAAAAACTGTCAGGGAAGTGCTGGGCTGCAGTGGTAAAACAAAAATAGAAAATATGGAGGAGAGTAAGGAATGGACGAGCAGAAAGTAATTGAAATGTTTCATATGATGTATGATAATTTTCCAACGAGGGTGAGGCTTATCAGGAAGAACAGGGAAGTGCTTGCGGTGAATAAAATTGCAGAGGCAGAAGGGCTTGAAGCAGGGGTAAGGTGTGTTGACCAGCCGCCAATAGAGGGGCATAGAAATTGTAAGGCCAATCAGGCATTGAAGGAAAATCGGGGGAAATTTTATTTTGCCGAGGATGGTACAGTTATGTTTTGGGCGCCCTTGGAGGGATGCCAGGATATATATGTGCATGGTTCTCTACATAAAGACCGTCCGGATCCCAGAGAGAAAGAGAGGTAAATTATAGATAAAGTAAAAAAATACGGAATTGCCTGGAATTTGCTCAGTGAAGTTATATTCAAGATAGAGTCTTGCAGATATAAATTAGCTGCAAAGAAAAATATATGGAAATTCTTGCAAGAGACTTAGATTATGTGTATAATTTCTAGTGGAATTCTTTATCACATAATTAAGAGATTAAAATAGGTTAAAAAATCGAAGATTTTTCAACCACAAATTTGTGCTGATGCCCAAATTTGCAGGCTATTGGAAGCATGGAGGATTAGATTAAAAAAGGAGAAGGAGAACAGCGATGAAAAAACCTACAGTGTTAATGATTTTGGACGGATACGGCTTAAATGACCGCAAGGACGGCAATGCGGTAGCGGAGGCAAAGACCCCTGTGATGGATAAGCTGATGGCGGAATGTCCTTTTGTAAAGGGAAATGCAAGCGGTATGGCCGTAGGGCTTCCCGAGGGACAGATGGGAAATTCCGAGGTAGGCCATTTGAACATGGGCGCAGGCCGCATTGTGTATCAGGAGCTTACAAGAATTACCAAAGAGATTCAGGATGGAACATTTTTTGAGAACCCCGCACTGTTAAAGGCAGTGGAGAATTGTAAGAAAAACGATTCTTCCCTTCATATGTTTGGTCTTCTTTCAGACGGCGGCGTTCACAGCCATAACACCCATCTGTACGGACTCCTTGAGCTGGCTAAGAGAAACGGTCTTTCCAAGGTGTATGTACACTGCTTTTTAGACGGACGTGACACCCCTCCTGCAAGCGGCAAGAGCTACGCTGAGGCGCTGGAAGCTGAAATGAAGAAAATCGGC
Source organism: uncultured Lachnospiraceae bacterium (assembly GCA_910585075.1). Taxonomy (GTDB): domain Bacteria; phylum Bacillota; class Clostridia; order Lachnospirales; family Lachnospiraceae; genus Suilimivivens. The sequence goes on along the minus strand of CAJUED010000020.1, from coordinate 15,307 downwards.
GTGGGCGAAATTGCATCCGTTACAGGCCGTTACTATGCAATGGACAGAGATAACAACTATGACAGAGTGAAGCTGGCATACGACGCCCTTACCAAAGGGGAAGGCTTGCAGGCTGTAAGCGGCCCGGAAGGAATTCAGGCATCCTATGACAGAGAGGAAACAGATGAATTTGTAAAACCCACCGTTGTCATGAAGGACGGCAGCCCGGTAGCAACCATAAAGGACGGAGATTCCGTTATCTTTTTCAATTTCAGACCGGACCGTGCAAGAGAGATCACCAGAAGCTTCTGTGACGATGATTTCAAGGGCTTTGAGAGAGGAAAGAGACTTGACCTCACCTATGTGTGCTTCTCCGATTATGACCCTACCATCCCCAATAAGGAGATTGCGTTCCACAAGATTTCCGTTACCAACACCTTTGGTGAATGGCTGGCAGCCCACAATATGAAGCAGGCAAGAATTGCGGAGACAGAGAAATATGCCCATGTAACCTTCTTCTTTAACGGCGGCGTGGAAGAACCCAACGAAGGGGAGACCAGAATTCTGGTAAATTCTCCTAAGGATGTGGCTACCTATGACTTAAAGCCCCAGATGAGCGCTTATGAGGTCTGCGATAAGCTGGTGGAGGCAATTAAATCTAAGGAGTATGACGTTATCATCATCAACTTTGCCAATCCGGATATGGTTGGACACACAGGTGTGGAAGCAGCGGCCATCAAGGCAGTGGAAGCAGTGGATGAATGTGTTGGAAAAGCAGTTGACGCTATCAAAGAAGTGGACGGCCAGATGTTTATCTGTGCAGACCACGGCAATGCGGAGCAGTTAGTTGACTACGAGACCGGCGCACCTTTTACGGCTCATACCACAAATCCTGTCCCCTTTATCATTGTAAACGCAGACCCTGCTTATACCTTGAGAGAAGGCGGCTGCCTGGCAGATATTGTTCCTACGTTGATTGAGCTGATGGGAATGGAGCAGCCGGAGGAAATGACAGGAAAATCTCTGTTGATTAAAAAATAATTGAAGCCATAATATTTACACAAAAATATGATATACGACGTGTGAAAGTGATTTACGGGCGGAGAGCTTATTAGGCTTTCCGCCTGTATTTATGCACAGGGCCGTACATACTTTTTACTAAGATTTTATTAATCCCACTCCATCCCTCTTGACGACACCCGTCAGTCACTATATGATAAGTGTATTAATAATGTTAGTACACTAAGGACTGCAATATAAAATACTCATGCGTGTGCAGATGTTTTGCAGAGAACGGCTTCGTACAACTAAAAAGCAGTCTATAGGGTACAACAGGAAGGAGTGTGCATGATACTCATAGATTACAGAGACACAAGACCCATCTATGAACAGGTAGTGGAGAGATTTAAAATGCTGATTCTGCGCGGCGTACTGGCTGCGGATGATAAAATCCCCTCTGTCCGGAATCTGGCAGTGGAATTATCCATTAACCCCAACACAATCCAGCGGGCATATGCGGAACTGGAGCGGCAGGGTTATATTTACACTGTGAAGGGAAAAGGAAATTTTGTTTCGGACAGCGGCCAGCTGCTTCTTAAATATAAAGAAGAAATATTTGCAGAGATTCTTGCTGTCTGTAAGGCGGCCTTCGAGGTAGGCATTACGGAGGAGGAGCTGATTCAAACAATAAGAGGGGGAAAGACTTATGATTGAGATTAGAAATGTAACGAAATCTTTTGACAAAATAAAAGCCGTTGATGATGTCAGTGTGTCCATAAAGGAAAACACGGTGTTCGGCTTGATTGGCACCAACGGAGCGGGAAAGAGCACGGTGCTTCGAATGGTTGCAGGTGTTTTGGAACCGGAGCTTGGGGAGATTGCCATTGACGGCCTTCCTGTATTTGACAATATGGAGGCCAAGAAGAAAATCTACTTTATTGCAGACGAGCCCTACTTTTTTGCAAACAGCAACGCCTGTGATATGCAGAAATATCTTACCAGCATTTACCCGGAATTTGCGGTGGAGGATTTTTACAATTATCTTGTTAACTTCGGCCTGGATAAAAAAAGAAAAATAAATACCTATTCTAAGGGAATGAAAAAACAGCTGGCGCTGATATGCGGTGTGTGCAGTAACGCCAAGTATCTGCTTTGTGACGAGACCTTTGACGGCCTTGACCCGGTAATGCGCCAGGGGATTAAAAGTATTTTTGCCAGTGAGATAGAGCGGCGGGGACTGACGCCGGTGATAGCATCCCACAATCTGCGGGAGCTTGAGGACATCTGCGACCATGTGGGGCTCCTTCACAAAGGCGGTGTGCTTTTATCCAAGGATTTGGAGGACATGAAGTGCAATATCCAGAAAATACAGTGCGTATTTAAGACAACGGATGATGAAGCCAAGGCCATCAAGGCTCTTGACATCATGAAAAATGAAAAGAGGGGTTCTTTAAATGTTCTTACGGTGAGAGGGAACAAGGCTGAGATATTGGCTGTTTTTGCCACGGTCAATACCATTTTCTTTGAGGCCCTGCCTCTTTCTCTTGAGGAAATATTTATCAGCGAAACGGAGGTAGTAGGCTATGACGTCAAAAAACTCATTCTTGGCTAGTATGAAAGAGAATAATAAAAGGCGCCTTTGGGTGTGGGTGATAGCGGTTCTTGCATTTGTGCTGGCGCTTCCTGTAATAACAGCCTTTGGCCTTAACAGTGTTTCCGGCAGCAACAAATGGATATGGGAGGCTGTAGATGCGGCCACGGCCCAGGAACTGATTCATAACAAGCTGGCGGATGCAATGACCAGCGTGCTGGGGTTTTCCGGTATCATTTTTTTCTTCAGCAGTGTGGTTGCGGTGGTAAGCGGCATCCAGGGCTTTTCCTATCTGTACAGCCGGAAAAAGATAGATTTCTACATGGGAATGCCGGTGAAAAGGAAGAAAAGATTCCTGGTTGTCTGGTTAAACGGGATTCTGCTCTATGTGATTCCATATGTGGCAGGAATTGTAATCTGTCTGCTGATTGGCGCCGGAAACGGAGCGGTGGATAAAGGCGTGGTGTACACTGCGTTTATGTCTTTTGTGGTGCATTTTTGTGTTTATCTTGGAATCTACCATCTGGCAATTTTAGCGCTTATGATGACGGGTAACATTGTGGTCACCGGCTTTGGATTTCTGGTTTTCTGCCTGTATGAAACAATTGTGCGGTATATGGTGGTGGGATATGAGCAGGAATTCTTTGATTATTTCCCTTATTTTGGAAGCTCGGATATAACCGCGAAGCTTTCCCCCTTTGGCCTGTACGGCGAGTTGGCTACGGCCTTTGAACTGAAAAATACAATTGATATAAAATATTTGCTGTTTCTTTTACTGTTTGTGCTGGTGGTGGGCGGGCTTTCCTATTTCTGCTATTTAAAGCGTCCGGCGGAAGCGGCGGGGAAGGCAATGACCTTTGAGATAACCAAGCCTTTTATCAAAATATTGATTACGGTGCCGGTAGCTCTGGTGGCAGGACTGATTGCTTTTGACAGAGTGAATATGGATTTTAACGGCGCCCAGGAAGGATTGGGGTGGGTAGTCTTTTTTATTGTGCTTGCTGTGGTTTTGGGAAGCGCCCTAATTCAAGTGATTTACGAGTTTGATATCAAAGGGGCCCTGCACAAGAAACGGCATATCCTGATAAGCGGCGCGCTTACGGCACTTATTTTTATGGCCTTCAAACAGGACTTGTTTGGCTATGACGATTATATTCCTGCGCCGGATAAGATTGAAAGCATTGTTTTCTCTCCGGAGAATTATGAACAGGGAAACAGCAGTGTGTATTTTGATGAGGACGGCAGGTTCCTGTCCGTTAACGGGTATGCGGAAAAAAATATGTATCTGACAAACACAGATGCACTCTGCGAGTTGATAGAAACCTCCATGGATTCCTATAATGCTATGAGGCAGTGGTGGGAGGAAAACCCGGAAATTGTGGATGAGAGTGGAAGCAGATGGTCTTATGTGACGGTGATGTACCGTTTAAAGAGCGGCCGCCAGGTGAACCGGGCCCTTTGGGTTGACGTGGAGGACGAAAGAACAGGAGAGCTTCTTGATGAGATTATGGGCTCCGAGGAATTTAAACGGGGTTATATGATTGGCACTTCCGATAACTTAAACAGGGTGCTTACCAATGAGGATTATAAGGTGGCGGCCACATACGGAAATACCGTATATATGGAAAAAATGAGCGATGCGGAGACAAGAGAATTTCTGGATATTTATCAGAGGGATTTGAAGCTGGCTAATTTCACTAATGTGAAAAACAGTGTTCCCGTAGGTATCATTAATCTGGGCATTACCCAGGAGCTTCCCTGGTCCGTATATATGGGAGCATCCGGGATTGCAAGGTCTACAAGAGGATGGGATGTGAGTCTTAACATTTATCCCTTCTATGAGGAAAGTGTTTCCTACCTGAAGGAACACGGTTATTACATGGACAGCCAGATTAAGCTTGAGGATATTGCAAGTATTCAGGTGGCAAATGATAATTCCGAAGCGGCAAGGAAGCTGATAGAAAAGCAGCAGGGTGAGCAGGCGGATGCGTCGGTGGATGCGCCGGCTGCAGTAAATACCAAATCTGCCTGGGCGTCAAGTGAATATGACTCAGGAATGAGCACCCGGGTTTTCGCAGACTACAGCGAGGAAGAGGATATTAAGAAAATCGTGGACTGCATCTGCCCTCAGGAATTGGTGACACAGGACTGGGATATGGGAACAGGACTTGAGGTGGATTATAGAGTTACCATTTACTTTAAGGCGGACAGCGAGATAACGAAAACTTATGGAGCCAGTGCAACCTATGGATTTTCTGAGGGGCAGGTACCGGAGTTTGTGAGGGAGGATACTGCTTACAAAGAATAAAGATTTTACAGTAAAAAAGATATAGGAGATTTTTGAAAGGAGCCTTTTGTATAGGCTCCTTTTAAAAACGCAGCAGATGCTAAGCTCGAAAAAACCTTACTAAGCACATACGCTTAAAAGCATAGCGCTTTTATAAGGGCAATTCTTTGAATATTAAATCTCGCAAAAGCTGTTTTTGGGTTGCCGAAGGAATATGTCTCTGTTAAAATGGTATTGGATTTTTAATAAGTTGATTTTTATGTGATAATTACCGGGCGTTACCAATTACTGTGATGAGGATTACGGACTTTTGTGTCGTCTGTCGGTAAAGCTTTGGAGAGAGGAAGTTTGAAAATAAAATATGGATGAACGTATCATAGACAGAGTAATGACTAAAAAGATAAAAATATGCGGTATCGTGTTTCAAACTGTAGATTTGGCGTTTATAGGCTGTCTGTTCTTTTTCGCATTTATGATAAGGTGGAAGCTGATGCCCATTGAATCGGCGGATTACTGGGGGTGCTTGAAGGACTGGATGCGGCAGATTCGGGAAGCGGGGGGATTTCCTTCCCTTGGGAAGCAGATTTCTAACTATACCTCGCCTTATATGTATCTTATGTGCCTGGTGTCCTACATAACAGATAATGATTTATACGGGCTTAAGATTGTTTCGGTGGTGTTTGACTATCTGGCGTCTTTTGGTGTGTTTTTGATTGTGTACAGGCTGACCTATAGTAAGGAAAGGGCAATTCTTGGAATGGCTCTGATTCTTCTATCACCTACGGTCATTCTGGACAGCGCATACTGGTGCCAATGCGACATTATTTACACCACATTTATTTTATATGGGTTGTACTGTTTTTTCAAAGATGACAGCTGTGGGTGCCTGTTTTTGATAGGGGTATCCTTTTCGTTTAAACTGCAGGCCGTTTTTATCGTGCCCTTTTTGGTGATAATGTGGTTAAAGGAAAAGACAATTTATTTCAGGGATTTTCTGTGGATACCGGTTATGTATATAATAAGTGCGCTGCCTGCCTGGCGGTTTGGGCGGGACTTTAAGGAGCTGATGATGATTTACTTTGACCAAGCGGATACCTATCCCTGGGGGACGCTGGAGTATCCCAATATATATGCGCTGCTTGGCGAAGTCGCGCCTGATATGCACTATGCCGGGGAAGTAAGCGGTGCGGGAACCTTTATGACCATTATGCTGTTAGGATGTATCGCTTATTTCTTTTATAAAAAAAGGATAAGGCTTACCGGAGAGCTGATGATAGGCCTTGCCCTTTTTACAGTGGCTGTGACGGTATATTTTCTGCCCCATATGCATGACAGATATGGATTTCTGATTGATTTGCTCGCCATTATCTATGGGAGCCTGAATGTCAAAAAGCTGCCTTTGGCCTTTGGCTTTATGCTCATATCCGTGCTGACCTTTATGCCTTTTTTGATTGCAGTGCATATTGTACCCATACAATACGTGGCCATTGCCCTGTTTGGACTCATTGTCTATGTAGGGTATGATTTGTACGGGCAGGTACGGAGAGCAGCGCTGTAGCGGCAGCCAGCTCCCAAGCGGGCAGATTTCAGACAAAAGCCACGTTTAAAGCACCAGAATCCACTCCTTCAACCACCGGAGCCTGAGCCCATATTCCTTGTCTACGGGCAGGCCGGAAACTACCGGATAAAACAGGAAAAAGCAAGCTATGGCTAGAACCAGATAAGCGGTGATGGCTTTTTTTCCCCATGGAAAATGTTCTTTTATGTGGAGCATGGTGTATCCCATAATCAAAATCACAAACAAAATTGCCGGAAAGTAGTGATAAATAAAGGTGATGCGGCTGATAGGCATCCAGGGAACATACTGGGCCAGGTAGGCAATGCACAAAAACCCGGCTTTTTTATCTTTTTTAAGAATCCAGCGGTAAAATACATAAAACACACAGGGAATCCCGGCCCACCAGATAACCGGGTTGCCCATACAGCTCACAGCGCTTACACGAACCTCATCTATGGCGTCATTTGCATCCAAAAGCGGCATCCAAATAATGGGCCATTCATAAAAAGGCGAGCTGTAATAATGCTCCGCTTCCAGATTGGAATGATAGTCAAACATGCTGATGGTTCCCTTAAGGGCCTTGTCAAAAAGGTTGTTATACTGCTCATAGCCCACAACAGGAATAAAACAGAGTATGTACATGGCAAGAGGAATGAGCACAAAGAACAGGCAGCAAAAGCCAAAAAGCCGCAGTACCTGTTTCTTTGGAAAATGGGTGATGGTGTACCAGAAAAAGAGTACGGCCAGGCCCAGACCGGCGTAAACCCCTGTCCATTTGGTGGCAATGCCAAGGCCCATGCTGACACCGGCAAGGGCGAGAGGCAGAGCCACATTTTTTGGCGGAAATTTGTCCGCCAGGGAATTTTCCGGAGCTATACCCCGGTAAGCGGAGTCCGCCTCAAAATACCGGTACATAAAATAATACATGAGCAGAATGAAAAACGCTGCAAAGATATCAATGGTGGCGATTCTGGATAGGGTAAAATGCATACAGTCAAAGACCAGCAGGCAGGTGGCGGCGGTGGCAATAAAGGTGCTCTTAAAAAGCCTCTTTGTAAAAAGATACATAAGAGGAACCAGAAGAATGCCAAAGACCACGGACATAAATCGCCAGCCAAAGGGATTCATGCCAAAAACCAGGATGCCAAGTGCAATTAAGATTTTCCCAAGATGGGGGTGGGTGGTCTCGTAGGCGATGAGGCCATGAATAAATTCGTAGGCGGTGCGCCCATGATAAACCTCGTCGAACATGGTGGAATTCATGTAAGTTTTCACATTAGGAAACATGTACTGCTCATCAAACAGGGCGGGGTATTCCTCCGTATTGACAGGGGTTAAAACGGTGCCGTCGGTACCTTGAACCACCATTTCATTTAAAACCGCCTCATCATCCGTTGCCACAATGCCCAGATAACGCAGCCGATAATTCACGTCTATTTTATTCCAGGCAAATACGGATTCCGCAATGGTATCCCCGTTGCAGATTTCCCAGGCCCCGGTCACTTCATTGAAGGCGGAAATGGAAAAATGCCTTGTATTTTGATTCCCCAAAAAGATGGAAATACTGCCAATGTCCAGATAGTCCCCAAAATCAAGGACAATATCCCGGTTGTCCGTATCGGCAGTGTAGCCGGTGGAAGGCGCATAACTGTTTCCCAGCCTGTAAAATGCCAGTACGGTAAAAAGATAAATGAGCAGAAACATACACAGGTAATCCTTTTGGGAAATGCCTTCTTCCTTGGTAGTAAAATGATTTGCAAGGCGCAGCCAATATTGCTTGAAAGCCAATATATGATTCATGGGTAAAAACCTCCGCAAAGAAAAATATACTGCAAAAGCAGTTTGAAACTGATTTATAAATGCCATATATCAGAACCAAGGATAGTATATCAAGTTACAAAAGCGGATACAATACTTATAAAATTTTTGTTTAGGAGGCTTTTGTGATGAAAACATATATGCAGATTACCAATGTTCATGGAAGGGAGATTTTAGATTCACGGGGAAATCCAACGGTTGAGGCGGAGGTGACGCTGACCGATACCGTAACCGGCAAAAGATACGCCGGGAGAGCCTGCGTACCTTCAGGAGCCAGCACGGGACGGTTTGAAGCCGTAGAGCTGCGGGATGCGGAGACGAGATATTTTGGCCTTGGGGTGAAAAAAGCGGTCAATAACATTAACACAAAGATAAAAGAGGCCGTTACAGGCAGGAATGGTTTAAATCAGGTGGAGATAGACCGTATCCTGATTGAAACCGATGGCACTGACAACAAAGGAAACCTGGGGGCAAACGCCACCCTGGCAGTGTCAATGGCAGTTGCAAGGGCAGCGGCAAAGTCATTAAGCGTTCCTCTTTATCAGTATCTGGGCGGCGCCTATACCAGGTTAATGCCGGTTCCAATGATGAATATTTTAAATGGGGGAAGACATGCGGCCAATACGGTTGATTTTCAGGAATTTATGATTATGCCGGTGCAGGCTGAGACCTTTGCGGACGGACTGCGCATCTGTGCGGAGATTTACCATTTCCTGAAAAAGATTTTGGAGGAAAAGGGCCTTGCCACAAGCGTGGGAGACGAAGGCGGATTTGCCCCGGACCTTCCCAACGCCGAGGCGGTGCTGGATTTAATCGTAGCGGCAATTGAAAAAAGCAATTATTTTCCAGGCCAGGATATTAAAATTGCACTTGACGTGGCATCCAGCGAATTATACAATGAAAAAACAGGCATGTATCATTTCCCCGGAGAGAGCTCCTTAAAGGGAAGTGATGTGGTGCGTGATACGTCTGAGATGATTGCTTACTATGAAGATTTGATTTCCAAATATCCCATTCTTTCCATTGAAGATGGTCTGGCGGAAGACGACTGGGATGGCTGGAAAGCTCTTACGGAGCGGCTTGGGGACAAGATTCAGTTAGTTGGGGACGATTTGTTTGTGACCAACACCAAGCGGCTGGATGCAGGAATCAAACTTCATGTGGCAAATGCAATTCTGGTAAAAGTCAACCAAATCGGTACGGTTTCAGAGGCCATGGAAGCAATTGAGATGGCACAGAAAAACGGATATAAGGCGGTGATTTCCCACAGGTCAGGGGAGACGGAGGACACCTTTATCGCGGATTTGGCCGTGGCAGTAAATGCAGGCCAGATTAAGACTGGTGCGCCCTGTAGAAGCGACCGGGTGGCCAAATACAATCAGCTTCTGCGCATAGAGGAGGAGCTTGGGACGGTTGCGGCCTATAAGGAGCCTTTTAACAAGATTTAATGATTTTTAAAGCATGAATTATATTTGGCAGACACGTTAGGAACACATGTGAAAAAAGCATGATGAACAAACATAAGAAAAATAAGGAGAAGGACAAATGACAAAAAAATGGAAAAGAACCCTTGGCAGAGTGTGCGCCGGGCTGCTGACAGTGGCAATGCTGGGCATGGCGCCGGCGAAGGAGGCACAGGCGGTAACTTCAAGCGGGGCCATTGCTCAGGGAATCGACGTATCCAAGCATAACGGTTCCGTAAACTGGGGACAGGTGGCGGCTGCCGGGATGAAGTTTACCTTTATCAAGGTGGGAAGTACCAACAGCGGAGTGGATCCTCAATTCGCAGCTAACATTACGGGTGCTCAGGCAGCAGGCCTTAAGACCGGAGTTTATCTTTATTCCTATGCAACAACACCGGAGCAGGCGGCTAATGAGGCTAATCTGGTTTTGCAGTGGATAGCGCCATATACCGTAAACTTTCCCATTGTTTTTGATATAGAGGACAAATGCCATAAGGGACTTTCCAACCAGCAGCTCATTGATATTGTCAATGCTTTCTGCACGGTGATAGACGGGGCAGGGTATTACCCCATGGTTTATTCCAACAGAAATATGTTTGTGGACAAGATGGGCAACGCGGGCTGGGACAAATGGGTTGCACAGTACAATTCCAGCTGCGATTACAATAACAATGTATGTTTCTGGCAGTACTCCAGCCACGGCAACATTGGCGGCGTAAACGGCCGTGTGGATATGAATTATCAATACAAAGATTATAGCCAGTTGATTATTCCGGAAGGATTTATAGAGCATAACGGTAATGTGCGGTTTTACAGCAATTGGAGAATGCAAAAGGGCTGGGTGGCCTACAACGATACCAGATATTATCTGGACGGCGCCGGTAATTTGGTGAGAGGGTGGCTTACGGATGAGGCCGGAACAACCTATTATCTGTCCCCTCTGGATGGCAGCATTGCAAGAGGCCAGTGCCAGGTAGATGGAGGAGATTACTATTTTACGGCTGACGGCGTTAAGACAGCAGGCTGGGTTAACGTAGGCGAGGCGAGATATTATTACGATCCCACAAGCAACGGCACCATGAAACGGGAGTGGCTCAGCGATGAGAAGGGCAATTTCTATTTCTTTGACCGGGCGGACGGCCATATGTTAACCGGCGGTCAGGTCATTGACGGCGCAGAGTTTCTTTTCAGCCCGGAAGGCATCCGTCAGCACGGCTGGGTAAGCCTTGAAAACGGAACCTTCTATTACGACCCTTCTACAGGAGCCAAAGTAAAAGGCTTTTTGGATGATGCAAAGGGACGTCATTACCTGTCTCCTGATGACGGACATATGGTTACAGGCGCCGTAGTGATTGACAAACAGAACTATTTCTTTACACCGGAAGGCATCATGGCAACGGGAATGGTGGCGAGAGAGGACGGCAGCTATTACTATGACCCGGCAAGCGGCCAGATGGTTACCGGATGGTTTGCAGCAGCGGACAAGACCTACTATGCGGATGCAAACGGCCACATCGTCACAGGCGTTTATGAGATAGACAAACAGCCTTACTACTTTGACGAAGCAGGTGCGCTGGTAAGGAACCAGCCTGTCACCATAAACGGAACAGCTTATGTCACCACACCTGACGGCGTGCTGACCGAAGTAGTGGTTGAGACGCCTGCTGCTGAAGCGGGAACAGGGGTGGAAGGCGGTAATACGTCAGCGCAGGGTGCTGAAACCGCAGCTCCCGCACAGCAGTAGCGATTTGTGTAACAGTTCAGCCAGACCGGCATTAGGCTGGCAAATCATGCTTGCATGAATTTGACAGACAGATGCTGGTCTGAGGGAACGCCCGTTTATGAGCAAAAACAGCTGCGAAGCAGCGAGAAGCGCTATAAGCGCGTTTTGCGAATGGCGTGGGCTGAACTGTTACGCGATTTGTTACTAGCTGTTAAAAAATACTTGAAATGTTCCGCTTGATATGCTAAACTATTTTTGTTTGACATCAGATAAAGATAAAAGCAGCTGTGTGAAACTATTTTCACGCAACAAATTTATGCTCATTTATTGTATATTTAATTATACATTCATTCGTGGGCAGCTGGTAGTATGGAGGATTGTTATGGGTGCATTCAGAATTGTACTTCAGGTTATTTTTATTCTTATATGTATCGCATTGACGGTACTGGTATTGATGCAGGAAGGCAAGTCGGCAGGATTAGGAGCCATAAGCGGCGCGGCGGAAACATACTGGGGTAAGAACAAGGGGCGTTCCATGGAAGGAAAACTTGTAAAGATTACTAAGTATCTGGCCATTGGCTTTATGGTACTGACTGTTATTTTAAATCTTAATGTATTTTAGGACTTTAAGGCATTCTTGTAAAAAGAATGCCTTATTTATTCAATAAGCCAACTCACGAAGGGAGATGGCGTTTGGTAATAAGCTGCCTCACGAAGAAGGGCGGCGGAGTTTGGTTTGGACTGATAGAGGTAATAAGTGAAGAAAAACAGCGTAAATGAAATTCGGGAGAACCGGAAAAAATTAATATGCGAACTGGTGGAAGGGGATTTTTATGTTCCCATGAAAGAAAAGGAACTGGCTCTTTTCATGCAGGTAAAGGCCGAGGAGCGTCAGGAGCTTAGAGATATACTGAAAGAGCTTCTGGAAGAAGGAAAGCTGCAGCTTACCAAACGGGGAAAGTACGTTAAGGGTGAGGGTGTGTCCGCAGGACTCATCGGCACATTTATCAGCAATGCCCGGGGCTTTGGCTTTGTGGAAATCGAGGGCCGGGAGCAGGATCTTTTCATACCGGAGGAGGGTGTGAACGGCGCTTTCCATTTGGATAAGGTAAAGGTGGAGCTTTTAAAGGAGCAGCACGGAAAGCGGCAGGAGGCGAAGGTTGCGGCCATCATTTCCCACGGCCTTACCCAGATAGTGGGCACCTTTGACAGAGCCGGCAGCTTTGGCTTTGTGATTCCTGACAATGATAAAATCACCTGCGATATTTTTGTGCCGGGAGAGCGTTCTAAAGGGGCGGTCTCGGGGCATAAGGTGGTAGTGGAGCTGACAGATTACGGGGATGAAAAGCATAAGCCGGAAGGAAAAGTGGTTGAAATCTTAGGACATGCCAATGACCCCGGCGTAGATATCCTTTCAATCGTAAAGGGTTATGACCTTCCCATGGAATTTTCGGAGAAGGTGTTAAATCAGGCTGTGCGGGTTGCAAAGGCCGTAAGCCCTGAAGATATGGAAGGCCGTAAGGACTTGCGGAAGGTGCAGATGGTGACCATAGACGGCGAGGATGCCAAGGATTTGGATGACGCTGTCAGCCTTACTAAGGAGGAAGATAAATACTTTCTGGGTGTGCATATCGCAGATGTTGCCAACTATGTACAGGAAAATTCCGCCCTGGATCATGAGGCGTACAACCGGGGAACCAGCGTTTATCTGGTAGACCGGGTGATTCCCATGCTGCCTCATGCTTTGTCTAATGGCATATGTTCCCTGAACATGGGGGAGAACAGGCTTGCCCTGAGCTGTCTTATGACCCTTAACCATAAGGGAGAGGTTATTGATTACGAGATTGCGGAAACGGTGATTTGTGTGGACAGAAGAATGTCTTACACGGACGTCAATAAGATTCTGGAAAATGACACGGAAGCCAAAAAAAAATTTGAGGATTTAACACCCATGTTCCTTTTGATGAAGGAGCTGGCGGATAAAATAAGAGAAAGACGGAAAAAGCGAGGCTCCATTGATTTTGATTTTCCGGAGAGCAAGATTATTCTGAATCAAAATGGGGAGCCGGTTTCCATTGAGCCCTATGAAAGGAATGCAGCCACGAAAATCATAGAGGATTTTATGCTCATTGCCAACGAAACGGTGGCCCAGCATTTCTACTGGATGGAAGTGCCCTTTGTGTACAGGAGTCATGATTATCCTGACCCGGAAAAGATTTTAAAGCTGGGAACCTTTATCAACAATTTCGGATATCATGTGAAGGTAAAAAGCGGCGACAATGAAGTGCATCCTAAAGAAATACAAAAGCTTCTTGGAAAGATTGAGGGAACCCCCGAGGAGGCCCTTATCAGCAGACTTACGCTGCGCAGTATGAAGCGGGCCCGGTATGGGGTGGACTGCACAGGACATTTTGGTCTGGCCTGTCAGTTTTACTGTCATTTTACCTCGCCAATCAGAAGATACCCTGACCTGCAGATTCACCGGATTATCAAGGACCAGCTCCGGGGCAGAATGGGAGAAGAACGGATGGCTCATTACCGGGAAATCCTGCCGGAGACGGCAAAGCATTCCTCGGAGATGGAGCGGAGGGCCGACGAGGCGGAGCGTGAGACGGATAAGCTGAAAAAAGTTCAGTTCATGGAGCAGAGAATCGGAAGAACCTACGAAGGTGTTATCTCGGGAATCACCTCATGGGGGATTTATGTGGAACTGCCCAATACTGTGGAGGGAATGATCCATGTATCCCGCCTTGCAGGGGATTATTACTATTATAATGAAGAAGCCTATGAGATGGTGGGGAGAGACAGCGGCAAAAGCTTTAAACTGGGGCAGAAGATAAATATTATGGTGGACGGCGTGGATTATATGCAAAGAAGCATAGAGTTTGTGTTAGCACCTTAAACAGGTCCCTCAGGGTGGGTGCTCATTATTTGGATTTACGCCCCAATTTTCAGTCTGTTGGCAATATGGAGGTAAAGATGGCAAAGGAAGATAAAAAACTGGTTGCGAACAATAAAAAAGCATATCATGATTTTTTCATAGAAGAAAAATATGAGGCCGGGCTGGTTTTGCATGGGACGGAAGTAAAGTCCCTGCGGATGGGAAAGTGCAGCATCAAGGAGGCGTTCATCCGCCTGGAAAACGGGGAGGCTTTTATCTATGGTATGCACATAAGTCCCTACGAAAAGGGGAATATTTTTAATAAAGACCCTTTAAGGGTAAGAAAGCTCCTTCTGCACAAGCAGCAAATCAGGAAGCTCATTGGAAACAGCTCGGAAAAGGGTTACACCGTGGTTCCCCTCCAGGTTTATTTCAGCGATGGCAGGGCCAAAATTGAGATTGGGCTGGCCAAAGGCAAAAAGCTCTACGACAAGCGTCAGGATATCGCCAAAAAAGACCAGAAGCGGGAAACGGAAAAAGAGTTTAAAATGAAATTACGGGCATAGGGAGGTTGCATTTTTGGCATTCCTCCTTTATAATAAAATTACCAGGGGATAGTAAAGGTTTCGACAGGGGCCTTGCAGCTGGAGAAGCTATCCGCAGGCGATGCGTCAAATCGCAAAAATAAATATAAACGCTGAAGATAATTTAGCATACGCTGCCTAAGGGCAGCTGTCCGACCTTTTGCACCTACACATAAGGAACCGGGCATCGACTATGTAGGAAACGACATAGGCTAAGCTTTGCACCTGTGGGCGTATTATGAAGCTACTAAACGGACCGGGGTGTCGGTTTCCTGGTTCGGGAGGGAATGAGGGTTTCCCGAAATAATCGACTATGATAGTAGAAGGACAGGGAATGGGTCTTTGGACGCGGGTTCGACTCCCGCCTATTCCACCAAAATCAAAACGGTCGAACACCGTTCAAATCCGCAGTATCGCGGTATAT
>CAJUED010000019.1:7455-62268 GCA_910585075.1 uncultured Lachnospiraceae bacterium | reverse complement strand
TGGCTGAAATAAAGGCTTTTTTGTGCAAAATATATAAGAAAGTATAGAGAGGAAAAATTATGTATTCACTTGATGAAGTAAAAAAAGTTGATCCGGAAATCGCCCAGGCTATTGTGGACGAGCAGGAGCGCCAGAACAGCCATATTGAGCTGATTGCATCTGAAAACTGGGTGAGCAAAGCGGTAATGGCGGCAATGGGAAGCCCGCTTACGAATAAGTATGCGGAAGGGTATCCGGGCAAGCGCTACTATGGCGGCTGTCAGTGTGTTGATGAGGTGGAAAATCTTGCAATTGAAAGAGCGAAAGAGCTTTTTGGCTGTGATTATGCCAATGTGCAGCCTCATTCAGGGGCTCAGGCCAATCTGGCAGTGCAGTTTGCAATCTGTAACCCAGGGGATACCATCATGGGAATGAACCTGGATCATGGCGGACATTTGACCCATGGGAGCCCGGTAAATATTTCCGGTAAATATTTTAATATTGTGCCTTATGGTGTAAATGACGACGGATTTATTGATTATGACAAGCTGATGGAGATTGCACTGGAGTGTAAGCCTAAAATGATCATTGCGGGGGCTTCCGCTTACGCGCGCACCATTGATTTTAAGAAATTCAGAGAAACAGCTGACGCCGTAGGGGCAGTATTGATGGTTGATATGGCCCATATCGCAGGCCTTGTGGCAGCAGGCCTTCATCCCAGCCCGATTCCTTATGCGGATGTTGTAACCACAACAACCCATAAAACCCTAAGAGGGCCTAGAGGCGGCCTGATTCTTGCAAATCAGGAAGCGGCGGACAAGTATAATTTTAATAAGGCGATTTTCCCGGGCATTCAGGGCGGCCCTCTGATGCACGTGATTGCGGCCAAGGCTGTCTGCTTCAAGGAGGCCCTTACGGACGAGTTTAAGACTTATCAGAAAAATATTATCGACAACGCCCAGGCTCTCTGTAGCGGTTTGATGAGCAGAGGAATCAAGATTGTTTCCGGTGGAACGGATAACCATCTGATGCTGATGGATCTTACCACCTATGGCCTTACGGGAAAAGCGGTTGAGAAGATGCTTGACGAGGCCCATATTACAGCTAACAAAAACACGATTCCCAATGACCCTAAGTCTCCCTTTGTAACCAGCGGTATCCGTCTCGGCACACCGGCCGTTACCTCCCGCGGTATGAATACGGAGGATATGGATAAGATCGCGGAAGCAATCGCCATGATTGTAAAAGGCGGCGAGGAAAAGATTCCTGAGGCAAGGGCAATTGTCCGGGAGCTGACGGATAAATATCCTTTAAACTAAAAGGCGGGCTCAAAGCCAGCCGCATTTATCAGGTGGGAAATACAGCCGGTTCCAATTATCTGGAATCGGCTGTGTTTTTAATAAGCCTGCTCGCGAAGCACAGAGGAGTTTTCGGATGAGCCTGCTTGTAAAGCAAGATGGAATTTGTTGATAAGCTTATTTGCGAAACTTGGCGGAATTTTCGGATAGCCTATTTGCGAAGCGTGACGGAGTTTGCTGATAAGCATACTTGTTGATAGGCTTGCTCGTGAAGTATGGCGGTGGGGCTGGCAGGTACTTTGGGCGGCTGGCCAGGAAACACTTTTCCGTACGATGAGGGTAAAGGAACTCGAGAGGGACGTTTATCGGTTTGGGAAAAAGGAGAAAAATGAGAATATTTGGCAAAATATGTAAATAAATCAGATAAAATAGCATTAAAAGAAGAAAAATAAAAAAACAAATAAAAATTTGAAAAAATGTGTTGACAAATAAATATTACGTGCTATAATAAACTCATAAAACAAATTCACATAGATAAATCTTAAGCAAAGGAGGTACGGACCGCCAAAAACATAAGATTCGTTATCTGATTCTCAGATAACAAAATGTGAAAAGTAAGCTTTTAAAGTACAAAAGAGTTAAGTACCAAAGAAAGCGAATTTCAATTTCGTATTTCGAACAGAAGACAAAGTAACGAATTACAAATGAAGAAAGAAATAAACGTTACAGTACATTTGTACAAAAGAAAAAAAGTAAAAATACGAAAGAGAAAAAAGTAAAACTGAATATTGGTATTTATCTAAAAAGTAAAGGAGGTAAAGGCCATTGGATAGCATAGTTTAGAGGCGGGTGTTGATTCTCAAAAGAATTGATGCCCGCTTTCATTTTCCGTGCAAAAAAGTGGCAGTTGGTCCGTTGCCATTTGCAGAATGTCCGTAGCAGTTCGGCCTTGCTTCACGGTTACGTATATCCGGCCATCCTGAATCGCTTCGCGATGGGCCGGATACTTCGGGGTGCTGCTCTTTGGTACGGTCAGCGCAGCAAATGCGCAGACCTGTCTGAACTGTTATGAATGTACTTATAGATTAAGTAAAATAATATAAGTTATGGTGGAAATTAAAGGATAAATGGGTTATTATAATTAAAGCGTGAACAGTCAGGGGGAAGCGGAACGAACAGCACAGAGGACGACCTGTTTGAGCATGTGAGATGTTTTTTTGATGAAAATTTATATTGCGGTCAGAGAGTCAAAGTCATACTTACATGGCCTTGATGACCGTAGCAGTGGAATATGATTTATGGAAGTATTGGCTTGCGGTAAATGCAGGGGGTAAAAATGGCGAGGAACGAAATGTTAGATGATGAAATGGAAAGAAAAATATTCAGGCATAAAAGAAGGGTCAGGAATCAGATTATTTCTTATGTGGTTCTCGGGATTTTTCTGATTGGATTGATCACAGGAGGTTTTTTGGGGATAAAGAAATTGATTGCGGTGATTCAGGATAAGAAGCAGGCTAAGGAAGAAGAACAAATAGAGGATTTGTCACAGGAGGAGACTCAGCCTATGGTGGAGGCACCCGAGGAATATGCGGAGCCCGAGTCTGATACGGATTATTTAAGTGAAACAGTTGAAAACTGCATTGCGGCAATGCCACTTGAGCATAAGATAGCGGGGCTTTTTATGATTACGCCTGAGGCCCTGACGGATATGGATACCGTTTTGAAAGCGGGAGATACCACCAGAGGAAAGTTAGAGGAGCGGCCTGTAGGCGGGCTTATTTATTTTTCCAAGAATATTCAGAGTGCGGACCAGTTGAAGGAAATGTTGTCAAACACCAAAAACTGGAGCACTTATCCTATATTCCTTGGAGTTGATGAGGAGGGCGGCACGGTGAGCCGCGTTGCTGAAAAGGGTTTGGCGGATAATGTGGGAAATATGGCGGATATCGGAAATAGCGGCGATACGGCGGCAGCCCGGGATGCCGGGGCAGCGATTGGAGGATATCTTGCGGAGTATGGTTTTAATGTGGATTTTGCACCTGTGGCGGATGTAATTACAGAGGGAAATACAACTATTGGGAATCGTTCTTTTGGAACAGATACGGCTGCTGTGGCCTCCATGGTGTCCTCTGTGGTGGAAGGACTTCAGAGCCAGAATGTAAGCGCCTGCATGAAGCACTTTCCGGGGTTGGGGGATACCAGTCAGGATACCCATGATGGAATGGCCAGTACCGATAAGACATTAGAGGATTTTAATCAGGTGGATTTTCCTGTGTATCAGGCAGGTATAGGTGCCGGAGCAGATTTTGTGATGGTAAGCCATCTTTCTGCGGAACAGGTTACAGGCGATAAAACGCCTGCTTCCCTTTCGGAGAAGATGATAACAGAACTGCTGCGGGGACAGCTGGGCTATGAGGGGATTGTCATCACAGATGCCATGAATATGACTGCTATCACGGATTACTTTACGCCGGATCAGGCGGCAGTGATGGCGCTGCAGGCCGGAGCGGACATGATTTTGATGCCGGAGGATTATGAGACGGCCTATCAGGGAGTACTGGATGCAGTAAATAATGGAACTTTGTCAGAGGAGCGGATTAACGAGTCTTTAAGGAGAATTTTCCGGGTGAAATACAGGGACAGAGTTGAGCAGTAGAAAACAGAGCAATTCTAAGGCGCTGAAAAATGGGCCGAAGGATTGCTTTTTGCTACGGGGAATATTTTGGAAAAATAATTGATAAATTGTAATAGAAATATCAAAAAAACGATTTGCAAAAAATGTAAAAAATTTTTTAAATTTTAGTTGACAAATTAAGAAACATAATGTATAGTATTATTTGTCCGGTGCGAACGGATAAATAAATGCGCGAGTGGCTCAGTTGGTGGAGCGCGACCTTGCCAAGGTCGAGGCCGCGGGTTCGAGTCCCGTCTCGCGCTCTTTAGAAAAGTGTGGAAATGCTGATAAATACGGCATTTCCACTATTTTCATATTATATGATTTTTGAATCATTTTGAATCACACCTTGTCATAAGTTGTCTGCCGGGCTGTTATCCGTTCTCCATTCCGTTCGAATAAATAAGTGCCTTTCATATCCAGCTTTTCCAACAATTTCTTCGCCTGGGGTACTAAAACAACAAAACTGTCGCAGTTGGTCTTAGTATGGTCGACAACATAGGTCATATTGGGTTCTTGATTGCGCATTTCCTTCCTGACGACATGTAACTGGTTGCCAGTAATATCTTCTGGCTTTAGGGCGACTAATATAAATATAAAGTGAATAATTGGTAACAGTTCAGCCCAGGACTTTGCACTTGTTGCAAAGTCCGTAAGAAAGCGTATCGGTCGGAAAAATCCGGCCCCTTTGCCGAAGGCAAACTTTAAATGGCCGGATTTCGTAACTATGAAGCCAAAGGCTGAATAGTTACAATAATTGCAAAAAAGAATTGGCAATGGTATTGTAAAAATAAATGGGTATAAAATTTTGTAAATAGAAAGGATACATTATATGACGCTGATAAAGGAAAAAGCGGTTGAAATGATTCGTCGTATGCCGGAAGATAATATGCTGTATGTGGTCAATATCTTGCAGAGCCTGGAGGCAATGACTATAGATAAAGAAAAAGATAAGCAAAGAGCCGGGGAAGCGCTTGCTGCTATCCTAAACATGGAAAAGAGACTGCCGGAAGATTTTGATCCCCGGAAGGAACTGGAGGAAGCGAGGGCAGAGAAATATGACTATCTTAGTTGATACAAATATTATCCTGGATCTTTTTCTGGAAAGGGAACCGTATACAGATGCAGCGCGGGTAATCATAACAAAATGTGCTAAAAGAGATGTTATTGGTTATTTAGCAGCGCACAGTATTCCAAACCTGTTTTATATTTTGAGAAAAAGATATACCCCAAAAGAGAGGCGAGGACTGATAAAGAATCTATGTGATATCTTTCGTATTTCGGACCTTAACGCAGAAAAGATTATATCGGCAGTTGACAATGAAGGGTTTTCTGATTTTGAGGACTGTCTACAGGAGGAGTGTGCCGTAGAAGCAGTAGCAGATTATATTGTGACAAGGAATCCGGATGATTATAAAAAATCAAGGATAAAGGTAATTGAACCTGATGAATTTGTAAAGATATTGCAGAATGATAGAATCTAAAACGGTAATCGTCCAAACTACAAAGAAGTTGGACAAAATAATTTTGATATATGATACTTTTAGAAAGCTATTAGTAGAAGCTT
This sequence comes from uncultured Lachnospiraceae bacterium, assembly GCA_910585075.1. Lineage (GTDB taxonomy): Bacteria > Bacillota > Clostridia > Lachnospirales > Lachnospiraceae > Suilimivivens. The sequence goes on along the minus strand of CAJUED010000019.1, from coordinate 56,750 downwards.
ATGATTTTATGTCAGCAGAGAATCTAATGAAGATGCTGGTGTTATAGTAAGGGTATAGGTTAGCATGGATTGCCTTAAAAATATTCATTCAAAAGACTACCGGACAGTAAATAAATACTCAGCAGTGTTGGTTTTATATAAATATTTAAAAAGATAGTCCTGATTTAGTCACTTGAATCGCATTTTGAATCAAAGTTGAATCGCAGTGTGCAACGTGCCTCTCCTTTCCTTGATTTTATGCGAGTTTCAGGACAGCGATATAGTTTGAGTTCCGTCTTGCACTCTTTGAAAAGGTGCGGAAACGTTGATACGGCGTTTCCGTATTTTTGTATATCTATAATTTGGTAGACAGTACTTTTGTAAAATGTTAGCACGTTAAAGGTCAGACTTCCGCTTGTTTTTTCATTCTGACGATAATAATTGTAACAAAAACCAAAGCAATAAAGGGCGGAAGAACCCACATCATATCAGCTTTCATTCCCTTCAAAAGCAAAATTCCTAAAAGGGATGTAACGATTGCACCGGCTTTCATAAAAAGAGAAATGCATGAAAGGATGGAGGCACGGTGGGTATTTTGAATGGAGGAATGTAAAAGCGTATTTTCAATCAAATTTCCCATTCCTAAAATGATATAGATGGCCGTATAAATGAGGATGAATATTTTCCAGTCCCTGCAAATAAAAATCGGCATCAGGCTGACTGGCATCAGGATTCTGGACAGATAATAAAATTTCCGGATATTTTTTGCTTCACCTTTTAAAAGACGGAAGCAGTATTTGGCGATTGCGCTTCCAAGGCCGACCCCCAGATAGGCCAGGCAGCTGACAAGACCTAAAATCCAGTTTGTTTTTGAGGGGAGATATTGGGTCAACGTGGGCTGCCAGTAGGCTTCAACTGTGGATAAGGATATACCCAGAGCAAGGGTCATAAACATAATCATGAGCACACAGGGAGAATTTTTCATTTCTGTCGCCACTGACGTGAGGGCATTTGGGCTCCATAAGCGTGTACGCAGAGCATTGTAAATTTTAATTAGCAGATTGTTTCCCTGAGCACTACGGGGTTTGGTGCCAAGTTGGTGTGCGCCGGATGGCAGGAGGTTCGAATGTTCAAGCGCAGGATTTATCTTTGTATGGATTTCATGAACGACAAATGTGGTAAGGCAGATGAAAACTGCCTCCAATAAAATCAGCAAAAGCAATGTGGCCCGGTAAGTGTGATCTGCATATCCCAGATATCCACCCGCAAGAGCGCCCAAAGATGTTCCTGCGGATTCGATGATGGTGAGGATGTTGTTGATCGTGCTGAGATTATCAGAGCCATTCTTTTCAATAAACCGTTCAACCTCAAAGGCCTCTATGGAACCGGAGGAAAAGGCCCTTCCTGTGCCTAAAAACACAGCGGCGCATGCAAGCAGCGGAAGGCTGTTGCTGATAAGGATGAGAAGAAAGCTTATCAACAATAAGATGTGCGACAGGATAAAAACCTTTTTCCGGCCTATCAAATCAGCGGTGATACCGCTTGGAATTTCCAGAACAATTACGGTTATGGAAAATGTGCCCATGATCACCCATAAGGTTTCCAGGGACGCGCCGTGGCGGCAAAACATGAGCGTCATGACGGGTACCAAAACTCCTATTGAAAATGCGTTTATCGTTAACAGTATTTTATGTGAAACTGGCATATAGTTCTTAAGCCTCCGTTCAGGAATTATTTCTGGGAAATGCAACCAAAGCCATTTCCCAGGGAGTGGTATTTTCAGCAGGCGCGGTATGGTTTTTGTGGAACTGTGTAATCAGGTCTTTGAGTTGTTTTGCTTCCTCATCAGATAGATAAACGATTCCATTCATAAAATCGCCTGGGGTCTGACAGCTGCCTTCTTCATCCGGGCAGGCCGGGAGGTTTGAAACGTACTTTTTGAATTCCGACCAGGTATCGTTTATGGAATACTCGGCAAGCACCATTTTTTCTGCGTATAAATCGTCCTTCATGTCCGCTTTCAAATTGACAATGGCCGGAATTTTTTTATAGAATTTGGCCTGGATTCCATGTATGATTTCCGTGTGGTCAAGGGCCACCAGCCCCAGCGACTCTAGCTTCTTCAAATGATAGGTTACGGAGGAGGGAGAGATTTCCAATCGGTCCGAGAGCTGCTTCGGTGTCATGGGCGTATTGCAAACCTCCATTGTCTTTAACAAACGCTGTCTTTGGGCGTTCATGTAAATTTCCAATTCTTTTCTGGTGGTTATATTAATTTCCAGGTATGTATCCATGAGCTGTTTTCCTTTCTTAAATCATTATAGTCAACGATATTAAAATTATCTTTTCAGGCTTGCAAAAGCTGGCATATATGGTTTTTGCAAGGGCCCGAGGGTGCAATACCCACACATCAAAGATATGTTGCGTTCTGCTGCGTAACAGGTTTGAGGCTCCGTCAGTCTGTTACGGGGTATTTGACTATGGGTATGCAGTTGCATAGAGCCGGGCAGAGTATGTTTTTTTAAACAAAACGATACATAATGTGTAACGTTAAATATAGAGTAACATACTATTTTATATTAGTCAAGAGCGATTTGCCACACGAAGCGCAGATGGCTGGTCTGGGTATGGAAAGTGATGGAAAAGCTCTTTAATTTATCATTATTCAGGGCAATTTGATTGACAAAGAAAATCCTGCCCCATATAATGAGAGCAACCATATGTTTTCAAAATAATTATGCGAAAGGATGAAGGTATGAAGTTTAAGAAAGCAATTGTGGCAGGAACAGTAGCGGCGGCATTTGTAGGTTCGGTAATGAGCGTATCTGCAGCGGAAATGACAGCAAAGGATTATATGAATGCCCTGAAAGCAAGCGGTAAGGAGAGCCTTATTATTGATGTTGAAGCATATAAGGCGGCTTACAGTGACTTGGGAGCAGCTTTTGGAGATGACAGAGATGCTTATTTGGAGCATTATTTAACGTTTGGTGTGTACGAAGGCAGGATGGAAGGCGTTCTTTTTGACCCGATTACCTATGCGGCGGCATATGGTGATATCAGGGAAGCCTATGGCGATAACATTCTTGCAATTGCAAACCATTATGTGACGGTAGGTGTTACGGAAAACCGTACATTTGGAACCGCTAACGGCTACGAGGACATTGCGGCAGCCCAGAAGGCAGGGGCAGTGGTAAGCGCACCAAGAGCAGTCAGCCCGGCGCCGGAAAGTACTGTAAATGACGGCGCTGCTGTAAATGGAGTCAATGTAAATGGCATTGAGGGAAATACCTTAAATGGCGCGGGACAGGCGGGCGCAGTAAACGCAGGCAATGCAGTTGCGGCAAACAATACGGCGAATAATGCGGTTGCGGCAAATAACGCAGTAAATAATGCGGCAGGCACAGTAAACGTTGATAATAGCGGTAATGCAGCGGCAAATGGAAATGCGTCTAATCAGGCGGCAGGCGCCGTAAATAACAGCAGTGCCGCGAACACCGCCAATAACAATGTTGTAAGCTCGGCAAATAACACGACGGCAAACGTCGATAATAATGCGGGCGGCGGGGCTGCAAGTGCCGGTAATGCACAAAGCAGCAATACGGCATCCAATTCAAACATCAACGTGAGCACGCCGGACCATACAACCTCTGTTTATAAGGATGATGGAGAGACATTATGGCGTGTGGAATATTATGATGAAAACAATAAGCTGTACGAGTATTCGGATGTCACCGATTATGACAGCAGCACAAACTCCTATACGGAAAATGTATATAAATGGGATGATGACAAGCAGGAGAGTGTGTTGCAGCGTACGGATACATACGTAGACGGGGAACTGACTTCCAGATCTTAGTTATATATCTGGTTGCAAAATGCTCCAAAATGGATTAAAATGTAAAAAAGTAATACGGAATGAAGGCGGCTTTACAAGCTGCAGGAGGGGTGTAATGGTCTGGGATGTTCGACTATTACACCCTTTTTATGCCGAAGGAAGATTGTCAGTAGAGCTGACAGGCACTCTGCGCGGCGGGCAGGGGAATCCCCTTTCCAGCTCGAATAAGTCAGAAAATGGTAGTGTTTGATGGGAGGAGTGAATATGGAAAAAGAAGCGAAAAAGGAAATTTCATTTGTGGAGGGCTCGATTTTTAAGTCGCTTATCCGATTCGCCGTTCCGGTGCTGGGAGCCCTTATTTTACAGGCGGCTTATGGTGCGGTAGATTTGCTGGTGGTAGGGCAGTTCGGGGACGCCACAAGTATTTCGGCGGTTGGAACAGGCAGCTCGTTCATGCAGATGGTGACATTTGTGATAACCAGCCTTGCCATGGGCTCTACGGTGGTAATCGGTCAGCATATTGGAGAGCGGAAGCCGGAAAAGGCGGGAGATGCCGTAGGAACCACGATTCTGCTTTTTGCGATAATCGGGGTTGTCATAACGGTTTTGTTGGAGCTGCTGGCAGGAAATATTGTATCTATGCTGCAGGTACCAGCGGAATCCGTGGATAAGGCAATCCTTTATATCCGCATCTGTTCGGCGGGCGTGCTGGTGATTATTGCATACAACGTAATCAGCAGTATTCTGCGTGGAATCGGAAATGCAAATCTGCCTTTTCTTTTTGTGGGAATTGCCTGTGTGGTGAATATTGTAGGTGATTTGCTCCTGGTAGGGGCGTTTAAATTGGATGTGGCGGGAGCTGCCCTGGCAACTATTTTTGCCCAGCTGGTATCGGTAGTCATATCGCTGGCGGTTTTAAGGAGACAGAAGCTGCCAATTTCTTTTTCCTTTTCCCAATGCAAAATATATGGGGATGAGCTGAAAAGGATTTTAAACGTAGGCGTGCCCATAGCTCTGCAGGAGACAATGGTTCAGATTTCTTTTCTGGTAGTCAATTCTATTGTAAATCATATGGGGCTTATGGAGTCGGCCGGGTACGGGGTAGCTCAGAATATTGGGGCCGGGAAGAAGGAGCGGGCCTTCAGGGGACTGCTCACAGCCATGGGAACAGGTATGGGGGTTGGAACATTGCTTTTCCTTACGGGCTTTTTCGGAGGAGGTATCTTGTCAGCGGCATTTACGTCAGACCCTGAGGTTATCGTCCAAAGCGCAGATTATCTGCGGGGATTGTCAGCGGATTGTATTTTGACCTGTGTGCTTTTTAGCAGCATCGGTTATTTTAATGGAAGGGGAAAAAGCATTCCTGTAATGATTCAGGGAATCTCCTCGGCCTTCTGTATCAGAATACCGCTGTCCATTTACTTCTCAAGACTGCCGTCAGCCTCCCTTACGCTGATAGGTCTGGCGACGCCTATTACAACCGTGTATGGAATTCTGTTTTTTATCATATGCTTTGCATTATTGAAGAAGAAGGAAAATAAGTGACGGTTTTAAAACCACAACTTATAAAAGGCATGGCCCGCCTGCTATAAAAATGATGCAACTTTGATGCAAAAATGATGCTGATTTGATGCAGCGTGCGTGTAAACTATAGCTGTACAAAAGAAAGGGGCGTCATTTTATGTGTAGGGAAATAAAGCGTGAAAAAAGAAAAGAGACAGGAAAAAGATTTTTGATATCAATCTCCTGTCTCATTTTGTTGTCCGTAGATTTACTTCTCCTGACATATGCAGCAGGACTTGGAATAGAAAAGAATGCCGCTCGAAAGGAGCTTTTGACGGAAAACAGTTTTGAGACAGAGGCTGCGGAAGAAGACGTCCGGTACCGGGCGGCGCTAAGGGAAGCAGGCGGTTTTGATAATCCCATTGACGATATGTATCTGTCCATGCTTTTTTATGAGGATGAGGCGGATAAGGGTAAAACATTAAGGTCTTATGAAACCGCGTGGCAGGAGCAGTTTTGCAATTATGTGGAAGGTTATGAGGCAAGGTGTGGGAGCATAGAGGCTGGGGAGGCGGTCCGGGAATATGAGAAAGCGGTTTTGGAGGCTGTCTGGGCCCAAAGAAGCCTGATGGAATATATGGGTGTGGAGGAGGAAAAAATTTCCTGGTACAGCATACAGATTTACCGCTGCGCCTTTGTAAAAGATATAAAAGGTGCGAATGAGGATATCAATATAATGACTTTAAATAAGAAGGAACAGGCTGTCAGGGAAATACCGGGCAGAGTCTATGAGCTGTACGGAGAGTTCCGGGGAGAGACGCTTTTGGAGCTTGTCATGGCGCGCCGGGAAAGGAATGAGGCGGAATTTCAGGAAAAGCAGGAGAATTTTGACATAGACTGGTGCAATCAGCTGTGCCAGCTTACCATGGAGCTTTATGAGGGTTTGGATGAGAGAGGCCGGGAGCTTGCGGGAATATGGCAGGAAAGCCGGGAAAACTGGAAAAGGGCGTCAGATGAATGCCTTTGGCGGTTGAGAACAGAAGTGGATGCGGAGAATGGAAAAATCTCTTTTACGGAGGAAGATGCATTTGGCGAGAGGATGGAAAGAGATGGATGGATCAACAGGTTGTATGCTCTGCAGCTGCAAAGCATGAGGAATATAACAAGTTTTAATATATAGAAAAATGTGCTGCAAATTGGATTATAAAATGAACCGCAATAGAAATGTATGAAAGATGGAATATAGAATAAGGAAAATCGAAATAAAAGAAAAAATAGTAAAAGACATTTTATATAACGGATTATGGATGGCGGGCATTACGGCAGTGCTTGCAGCAGGGGCATATCTTGCCTATAAAGCCTCGGAGCCTCCCGACATTACCGAGTCAGCGGATGGATATTATGAGATTTATACCGCTTATGATTATGAAAGATTCTGGCAGAAGGTAACCCATAACATGCCCTTTAGTAACGGCAGGCTGATGGAGGACATTTATTTAAATGATTTGGAAAATTTTGGAAGCTGGGAGGATACGGCGCCTGTAAGAAAAAGCCGGGAAGTTCCACTTTTCACAGGAGATTTTGACGGAAATGGGCATACTATTTATGGGCTTTACAGCGAAAATGGGTATGGACTTACGGAAAAGAACGAAGGGACGATTCACGATTTTTATATAAAAAGTTCTCTGGTCGTTGGAGAAATGGATTTAGGGGGTATCTGCCTGTACAATGAAGGGACGATCAGAGGCTGTGAATTTAGCGGAAAGCTGAAAAGTCTTACCCAGGAGCCCGAGGCCTACAGCTGGATGGCCGGTATCAGCAAGGAAAACAGAGGGCTGATTGAGCGATGTGGATACAAGGGAGCTATGAAGGAGCTGCGGTACTCCAATAACAGAACCAAAGCGGGAATCAGTGTTTCAAACGGCGGCAGGATTGTGAATTGCTACAATTTCACCTGGGAGAATATTTATAAGGGAAGCGATTATTTTTATACCATAGCCAACCGGGGAGAAGAATGCTGCTTCACCAGGGAGGATGTAAGATGGGATACTTATTCCCATGGGGAGCTGTTGCCGCTTGATGAAATGCAGGCGCTGTATTATACAGCATTTTTGGATAAAGATTTATATACCATATACCTGGGAATGGAGAATCCGCCGGCGTGCTTTGCGCAGGCAGTCCGTATGCGGGAAGACTTTAAGCGGGAAGAACTGATAGAGAATGGATTTGAGGAGGATAAGATTAAGAGAATATGGAGTGAATTTTGGCCAATAGACGAGAAAGCCTTGTATCAAAACGGCAAAAGAAAAATGAGTCGGGAGCTGTTAAAGGAGATTGGATTAGACGGAGAGACGGACGCTGTGAGAAAAGCGCTTATGGATGAGAAAACCTGCGGTATCATATGGAATATTTTGGAAAGCCGGGGTATCAACTGGGGAAATGTGATTTTGGAGGGTGTAAGTGTTGAGGAAGAAGGAGAGAAGAAAGCTTGCGCCGGAGAAAGCGACGGGGCTGAAGAAGATGCACTTTTGTTTCAGGTGCGGCTTTATGAAAAATACCGGCAGGAGCAGTATATAGAGCTTTCCGCTTATGGCGATGGGAATAAGAAGGATGGAAATGTGAAATTATATAGAACAAAGGTGGTAACGGCACCGGTGGAAAAGAGATAATTGCCGCCAATTGACAAGGCGGGGCTGGTATCCTGCCGGGCTGCGGCAAACAGGAGCGATTGTGTGAGGAAAGGAAGGAAAGGTATGCGTATGGAAATCTATGTTGACGGAGAAAAGAGAACGGAAAGAGAACGGCTGCTAAGGGCCGGCGGTATTATTTTATGGGCTTTGATGATTGCCCTTTCTATCTTTCTTGCATCACGTTCGCTTGTTGTGGAAGGAAAGCAGACAAATGGAGCCTCGCCATTTACCCGGGCAGTGAAGGAGGCAGGAGAGAAATTGCTGGAAGGAGCCGAGATACCTGAGGAAGAACCGGTAGACTGGTCAACGGCGGACCACATCGTAGGGGAGCGGGAATTGCCTATTTACTGTGTGGATACAAACACCGGCGAGAAAAATAACGGGGAAAAAAGGATAGGGCTTTCCTTTGATGCCGCATGGGGAAATGACGACACGGAGGATATTTTGGAGATACTGAAAAAACATGATGTGCATGTGACCTTTTTCATGACAGGGGATTGGGTGGAAAATTATCCGGATGATGTGAAAACCATTCTGGCAGCAGGGCATGACCTGGGAAATCACAGTGAAAATCACAAAAATATGAGCCAGCTCTCTGACGAGGAAAAGCGGGAGGAGCTGATGCAGGTACATAGAAAGGTAAAGGAACTAACGGGATATGATATGTTTTTATTCAGGCCTCCTTACGGGGATTACGATAATGCCGTGATTGGCGTGGTGAAGGACTGCGGGTATTACCCCATTCAATGGGACGTGGACAGCCTGGACTGGCAGAACAAAGGGGTGGAGGATATTCTTAAGACGGTGACAGAGCATAAAAATCTTGGAAGTGGGAGTATTGTGCTGTGCCATAATGGAGCCGAATATACGGCGGAGGCCCTGGACGAGCTGCTTACCATATTGGAGAACCAGGGATATGAGGTGGGGCCGATTTCGGAGCTTATCTACAGAGACAATTATCATTTGAATTATGAGGGGAGACAAATAAAGAACTAATGAATATTTTTTTGCGAAGAAGCTATTTTTCGGGCTAACTGCTGAAAGTAACATCTATTTATAGAAGAAGTCTATAAAAGTATGGCTTGCTTTTATCTGGTATATATACTACTATGGGGTTAATGAAAAGGGAATGTGCCGGAGCATTTTTTAGTATGTATTAGAAAATGCGGCGGATGCATAAAGTAACAGGTGAGGAAGGATGAGAGCAAATGAAACCCTTAGTTTTAGTATACGCGAAGTGCAGTACTTGTAAAAAGGCCATGAAGTGGCTTGAGGAAAATAACGTTGTATATGAGGAAAGACCAATTATTGAGAAAAATCCCACGGCAGAGGAGCTTGAAAGATGGTATCGGAAAAGCGCTCTGCCGTTAAAGCGTTTTTTTAATACCAGCGGACTTCTATATAAAGAGTTACAGTTAAAGGATAAGCTCGGGGAGATGTCCGAGCAGGAGCAGATTCAGCTTTTGGCGTCAGAGGGTATGCTGGTAAAGCGGCCATTGCTTATCACGGAGGATTGTGTATGTCCCGGTTTTAAAGAGGCGGAGTGGAAAGCGGCGCTTTTGAAGTAAGAGTTTGGATGGAAACTGAGTTGTTGCTATTTTCAGAGGTCAGCCGGAGACGAATAAATATTTATTCACGTAACGCGGAGGGTAAAGGTACATGTAAAAAAGACCGGCTCCATGGATTTGACTTCTTTGAATGAAGTTATTATAATGTACGATAATGAATGTAACTATAAGTACTATAAGTAACTAAAAGTAACTATAAGTGATTGCGCAGATGCGCTGAGATTTGGAAAGAAGGAATTGAAATGACTAAAATTGATATTGTGTCCGGCTTTTTGGGAGCAGGGAAGACTACGTTGATTAAAAAGCTGCTGGCGGAAGCGCTTGGGGATACGAAAGTAGTTCTGATTGAAAATGAGTTTGGTGAGATTGGAATTGACGGAGGTTTTCTGAAGGAGGCAGGCATTGAGATTAAGGAAATGAACTCAGGCTGTATCTGTTGTTCTCTGGTAGGCGATTTCGGAACTTCTCTGAAAGAAGTGATGAAAACCTATGAACCGGAGAGAATATTGATTGAGCCCTCAGGGGTAGGTAAGCTTTCGGATGTTATGCGTGCGGTACAGGATGTGATTGATGTAAATACGGTTACGTTAAACAGTGCCGTTGCGGTGGTGGATGCCTCCAAGTGCAAAATGTACATCAAGAATTTTGGGGAATTTTTTGTCAATCAGATTGCCCATGCAGGCACCATTATTTTGAGCAGGACAGGTAATATTTCCAAAGAGAAGCTGGACAAATGTATTGAACTGATAAGAGAGCATAACAAACAGGCGACTATCGTTACAACCCCATGGGAGGATTTGGACGGTAAAGATATACTGGCAACCATAGAAGGCGCTAAGGATTTAGAAGCGGAACTGATGGCGGAGCTCAAGGCAAATCATGAAAAAGCCCACGGACATCATCACCATCATGGGGATGAGGAATGTGAGGGACATCATCATCACGGAGATGAGGAATGTTGCGGACATCATCACCATCATGGAGATGAGGAATGTGAGGGGCACCATCATCATGGAGACGGGGAATGCTGTGAACATCATCACCATGAAGACGGGGAGTGCTGTGGACACCATCATCACCATGAAGATGGGGAGGAACACCACCATCATCATGCGGACGAGGTATTTACCAGCTGGGGAATGGAAACGCCCTCAGCTTACAGCAAGGAGGAGATTGAGCGCATCTTAGAGGCTCTTGAGGATGAAGGCGAATATGGTTTTGTGCTCAGGGCCAAAGGTATGGTGCCCGGGGAAGCCGGGGGCTGGGTATATTTTGATTATGTGCCCGGAGAGAGCAATGTCCGCGACGGCAGGCCGGATGTGACCGGAAAATTCTGCGTGATCGGTTCAAAACTGAAAGAGGATAGATTAAAGGCTCTTTTTGCAAAATAAAATATTCTGCAAGATATATAATTTTAGATAGGCTTAAGCTTGTGAAGGAGTGGCAGCAGGGAGGAAAGGTAATGAAACCGGTTTACATGATTAACGGCTTCCTGGAAAGTGGGAAGACGGAATTTATCTGTTATACGTTAGAGCAGCCTTACTTTCAAATAAAGGGAAGGACTCTTTTGATTGTCTGTGAGGAAGGGGAAATAGAGTACGAGGAAGAACTTTTGAAACAAAGCCGCACAGACATGGTAATGATTGAGGACGAGGCGGATTTTAACACCTCCCATCTGATAGAGTTGGAAAAGAAATACAAGCCTGAACGCATTATCATTGAATACAATGGGATGTGGAATTTTAAGAATATGAAGCTGCCTTTTCACTGGCGGGTGGAGCAGCAGATTACAACCATTGACGCTTCCACTTTTCCAATGTATTTTACCAATATGAAGTCGCTTCTGGCGGAAATGCTCCGTAAGTCGGAGCTGATTATCTTCAACCGCTGCGACGACGTGGAGGATTTGAGCCTGTATAAGAGAAACGTGAAGGCGATTAACCAGCAGGCGGATATTGTATTTGAGGATGCGGAAGGTGAAGTGAATCAGATTTTTGAGGAGGACCTTCCTTATAGTTTGGATGCACCTGTTATTGAACTGGATAACGAGGGTTATGGAATTTGGTATCTGGACAGCCTTGATAATTTAGAGCGTTACATTGACAAGATGGTGCAGTTTACGGCCATGGTGTTAAAGCCCCAGGAATTTCCCAAAGGGTATTTTGTGCCGGGGCGTATGGCTATGACCTGCTGCGCGGAGGATATGGCGTTTCTTGGATTTGCATGCGCCTACGACAAAGCGGATAAGCTTCGCGATAAGCAGTGGGTGAAGGTGACGGCTAAAGTGGCGAAAGAATATTTTGCAGATTATGGCGGCGAGGGGCCGGTTTTAAAGGCTGTCAGCGTGGAACAGGCAAAGGCGCCCAAAGAGGAAATTATCAGCTTTATGTAAAGTGGCCTGGGGTGAAAAACAAAGATTTGTCAACCACAATTCGTGCTTGCGCATAATGTACTTCGTACACATTCAATTTGCGGGTTGTTGGTAAGAATGGGGATTTTTATGTAAAAGTATTAGGAGAGAAAAGATATATGTATCATTATTCGGCGATTCAATGGTTGTTTTTCTTTTATTTTTACTGTTTTTTTGGCTGGGTTTTTGAATCCACATATGTCTCTTTAAAGAGCAGGAAATTTGTGAACAGAGGTTTCATGCGAGGCCCTTTTCTTCCTATCTATGGAAGCGGGGCCATCATGATGCTGGTGGTTTCCATGCCTTTTCAGAAAAATATTTTCCTGACCTACATAGCAGGATGCCTTGGAGCTACTGCGCTTGAGCTGGTGACGGGAATGACTATGGAAGCGCTATTTAAGGTGCGGTATTGGGATTATTCTAACCAGCGCTTTAATTACAAGGGGCATATCTGCCTGTCTTCCACAATTGCCTGGGGCTTTTTGACCATTCTGATGACAGAATTTGTACATAAAGGCGTTGAAAAGGTGGTATTTGCTGTTCCTTCCATTATAATAACAGTTGTTACAATAGTCCTCACGGAGTATATCGTTGTTGATTTTACGCTTTCCTTCAAGGCGGCAATGGATTTGAGAGATGTGCTGATTGGGCTTGAGAAAGCTAAGGAGGAGATGGAGCGTATCCAAAAGAGGCTGGATGTTTTGATTGCCGTTGCCAATGATGACAGGGCAGCCCGCAAGCAGGAGAGAAGTATGCGTGCGGATGAGCTGATGGACAGTATCGAAGATAAATTTAGCACGCTGAAAGAGCGGATTAAGCTGAATCCTTCTGAATTTGTGGAGGAAGTCAGAGAAGAAATCATGGAGCTGCGCAGCAAATATTCGGTGGAAAAAGAGCACAGGCTGCAGTTTAGAAGATTGAGAGGATATTACCAGCGGTCACAGCTTAAAGGAAATCCTACCATGTACTCAAAGCGTTTTGAGGAAGCCCTGGAGGAGTTAAAAAAGGCGGCGGCTGAAAAGAGAAAAAAAGGTTAAGCTGTGCGTTTTATGGCGCATTGGCGTGGAGTGAGAATGAAAAAACTGATTAAAAACTGGTATCTGATTGTTGCGGCGGGCATTTTTCTTTTTGCAGCACTGGTGCTTTTGGGCGCCGGGGAGAGCAGTATTATCTCTGTACATGATAATCTGGATTTGTTTATTGCCCAGTTCCAAATGTTGAAAAATACGGATTCCTTTTTTGCCCACGGCGTGGACGTGCCTTTTTTGGGGGGGATCAGCAGGGATAATCTGCCCTCGGAATTTTCACTCTATACAATGTTGTTTTTTTTGATGCCCTCTTATTATGCGTATGTGACGGGGTATCTGTTCAAGATTGTAATTGGCCTTGGTTCCGCCCTTCTTTTAGCAAAAGATTTTTGTGGGGAGGGTTATCAGAAGTACCGTCCTCTTGCGTGGATGACGGGCCTGGCCTATGGGATTTTAAATGTATTTCCGGCCTTTGGTATTCCTTTCGCATCTATCCCTCTGATTGTGTATCTGGTGCGGAGATTATACAGGAAACCATCCTTTAAATGGTATGCGGCGGTGTTTTTTTATCCGCTGCTTTCTTATTTTTCTTATTTTGGCCTTTTTATTCTTGGTTATATGGTTATTTCTCTTTTGTGGCTGTGGGTGAGGGATAAAAAATGTCCTTTGGGCATTTTGTTTGGAATCATGACTCTTGCCGCAGGATGTATTGTTTTCGAGTACAGACTTTTTGGGGTCATGCTGCTTGGGGAGGAGGAGACAATACGCTCTACCATGGAAGCAGGAAGCTTCGGGGCCGGGGAAATTGTAAAGACTATCACAGAGGTATTTACCAGAGGAATGTTCCACGCGGAAAGCGTACATACCCGCTTGGTTTTACCGGTGTGCCTTCTATACTTTCTTTTCCTGAATATTTCCTATCTGAAAAATAAAAATTTTAAGGGTATTTTTCATGATACCTTTAATCTACTGATGCTGGTTCTTATCTTCAACAGCATTGTTTATGGCATCTATTACTGGGAGCCTTTCCGGAAAATAGTGGAGACAATCTGTCCGCCGCTTACAGGCTGGCAGTTTAACCGTACTGTGTTTTTCAGCCCATTTGCCTGGTATGGGGCTTTTTTCCTGGTATTAAAAAGGCTATACGATAGAGAAGGAAAAAGCGCATTCTTTTTTGCGGCATTCAAGAAGGTATCGGCCGGGGAAGGAACGCTGTGGCGGTATCTGGCCAATGTGCTGGCGGTGGCGGCGGTATTTGTGATTCTCCTTTCCGGTACCAGATATAATGATTTGTATTACACCTGCAGGGCGAAGGCATATGAACTTTTAAAGGGAAAGCAGTCCAATGATTTGAGCTACGAAGAATTCTATTCGGTCAGCCTTTTTAAGCAGGCAAAGGAAGAACTTGGATATGAGGGGCAGTGGTCGGCTGCCTACGGATTCCACCCGGCGGTCCTGGAATACAATGGCATTGCTACTCTGGACGGATATCTGGGATTCTACGGACAGGACTATAAGGAAGACTTTCGAAAGATAATTGCACCGGCCCTTTTGAGAGTTCCGGAGTCAAGAGAATATTTTGACACTTGGGGGGCAAGGGCTTATCTTTATTCCGGGTCAGAGCTTTCCATTGTAGCGGCAGTGCGGGATTATCAGGTTGCAGACCATGACATTTATGTGGATGTGGAGGCCTTTAAGGCGCTTGGAGGGGAATACATTTTTTCCCGGATTGAACTTTCCAATGGGGAAGCTGTGGGCCTTGACCTGACAGGGACCTACAGGGAGGAAAACTCGCCTTATACGCTGTATGTTTATTCATGTAAGTAATGCGCCGGATGAATGCGTTTTTGTATAGGCTGGAAAGGACTTTGAATCTAAGTGAATCTGAGCTGCCACTTTACTTACAGACTGCATTCCAGCTGACAATCGTAGGGTTCTTTTTCCACATGCCCCTGATGATATACTGCGGCTTCCCTGCAGCCCATTGCCGTATAAAAAGCCTGGCTCTCAACAGCTGAGTGGGCGGAGATGTACAGTTTTTTTGCACCTTTTTCCCGAGCCCATTTTTTTGCCGCAAGGAAAAGATTTCTGCCAATACCCGTTTTTCTCATATCTTCGGACACGTGGATGCTTGACAAATCAAGGTATTGTTGTGTGCCGCCAAAGATTTCGGGCTCAACAGAGACAAACCCTTTTAATTTTTCATCTTGGAAAGCGCCGTAAACAAAACCGCCGGTGCGAAGGGTGTTTTTCAGGCAGGAAACTAACAATTCATAATCCTCTTTGCTCCAGTCATCAATAAACGGGTCCTCCCGAACGACCCACTCTCCGTTTTCCCTGCGCAGGCATTTGTTGACTGTCTGATGTCTAATAAAATTCTGGAACAATTCCATGGAAATTTCATCCGTATGTAAAGTTCTGTAGTTTATCATGTATATAGCTCCTTTCTGTTGCCATTGGCTTATCGGTTTATCGTTAATAAGGGGAATATGTCCGCACAATTATATCGGTCATTTGCAGAATTTATAAAGTAAAATATTTTATGCAGAACTGCTGAAATGGAACATTAGCTATAATAATTCATTATGAAGATACCATTTAAATATTGGATTGGCAAGATGTTTTTAAAGAATTATATTTCTGATTTATTATGCAGTATAAAAGAGCTTTTATTTCTACGGGCAGCCAGTCAAAGTGATACTTAGGCTTTGGTGATTGCAGCACTGAGCGGATACCATCATAATTAAAGATGTGCTGTGCAATATGATATCTTGTCAGCTTGCTATGGAGTATTTGACTTACAAAATAAATACAGTATAATAAATTCAGTGTTTTTTGTAATTTGTAAAATGTAAGTTTTCAATAAAAATAAATGGATAAAATCATGGAGGATATACAAAATGAGTCAGGGAAAAGCTTCTAAAATTATGCATATATTATTGGAAACAATGATATTGATATTTCTGTTTTTCATTTTTATGACAAATCTTTTTCATTTTAATTATGGAATGAATGCAGATACGGCTTCAGACGCCGTACTGGCAAAATTGATTTGGACAAGTAAAGAAATTATCCCCCACACATGGTATATAGCGGCAGAAACAAGAATCATTGGCACGCCTGACTTTGCCGCATTATTTTATGGACTGACAGGAAATATGGCATTATCTGAAGGCATGGCATGTTGCTTAATGACGCTGTTTATAATGGCGGGCATTGTATATTTTGGAAAAAAAGCAGAGCTTAGCAGGACGGAAATAGATTTGCTCGTTCTTTTGGGATTATCAATTCCGGTTAATATGATTATTCTGGAACTTTTATATTTGTTTGCCAGCTATTATGCTATTCATGTAGCTATTTTGTTTTTTACATTGGGCGTCTATACGGAAGGAATCAAAGGAAAAATAAAACCGGTGCCGGCAGGTATAAGTATAGTGTTTGCATTATGCCTTGGTATGCAGGGAGTGAGGGGAATATTAATTTTATATGGGCCGCTGTTCGGTATAGAAATAATAAGGACTGTCTACCGTATGTACTGCAGGGCAGAGAGTAGGAAAATGGATTGGATAACCAGTATATGGGTAACGGGGCTGTTGATTATAAGTTTTGTTGGAACCTGCTTCCCTTTCTCGGAGGGACAGGAGTTCTCAAGAAATATCAGAAAAGGGTTCTTGAAATTGTTCACAGAAGTATTACCTGATGCAAAGAAGGCAATTGGACTTAGTGCAGGTAGTACTTTGAGAAATATTTTTATAGTGAGCCTGCTGGTTATCTTATTGTGCATGTTGGTTAATATTATATATTGTATGTGGAAAAAAGAATCGATAGATGAAGTATATTGGGCATTTCTTTTGCTGTGCGCGTCGCCGGTGGTGACAGCTCTTATCATTTCCTTTACTACATTTGCAGATAGCGAAAGGTATTATTTTTTATTGATTTATACTATGGCGTTAGCAGTAGTTTTAATGCGGAAGAAAATCAGCAATAAATGGAAAGTGGTGGGAGAAGTATTGATATTGTTTTTTTTAATAATAAATGTTTGTACAGTTTATCGGCCAATCATGAATTCACCGGAGCCACCGGCAACAAATATCCGGGCCGTGGGAGAATATTTGGAAGAAAATAATTATCATGTTGCTTATACGACTTTTGAAAATGCAAACCGCATTACGGTTTTGACCAATGGAGGGGTTCAGGCGGCAGCAGTAGCTTCGGTAGAGAAGATGGATATTTGTAAATGGATGACCAGTACGCTGTGGTACGTTCCCAATATGCCTTTTGAGGAGCGGACCGCCTATATTATCCCGGAATCAGAATTAGAGAACTTTAAAGTGTTTCTCAAAGAACATAAGAATGAGGTGGATTTTGTTCAGAAAATCGGGGAATATTCCATATATGCATCAAACTATAATTTTTCCGTAATTGAATAAGAGAAATGAAGTATATATCAGTATTTTCAGGATGTTTCCGTACTAATTGTCAAACATTCAAGTTTTTTAGGCGTAAAATGTTGAAATTTTTTGGTTAGAGATGTATAATTCTGACATAGTAAATAAAGGAGATAAGAAATTTTTGACGCTATTTTCAATAAAGGGCCGGATAGTCAGGGGGGGGGGGTAAAAGTCTCTCCATGGGCCTGAGGTACAGTCGTTGTGTAAAAGGGGTCGGCTGCATCTGAAATCTATCTGGGGTTATATGGATAGGAAGGTGAGCAATTGTTTAAGGAGGAAAAAGGGGAAGCTCGGGGACAACATAAGAAATTTATGTATTTCCTGGGAATAGTTGCTGTAATATGTGTATTGGCAGGAGCGTGCTATTATGTAAATTACATACATAAAAGTCTGATGCTTCAGACAATTTCCAATGTTCAGACTGTGACTCAGCAGCAACAGCAGGCGTTTGACAATTTTATTGCCAGAGACCGGGAACGGATTCACAGTTATGCGGAGGATTTTGCAAAACATGACTCCACCGACGTGAAAAATATTCAAAGTAAACTGGATGTTTTCCAGGGAGTAGATGCAATTTATTCGGTGGTTAATCTTGAGACAGGAGATTATTATAACAGTAAGACCCAGGAGACCTACCATATGAGCCAGGAGGAATTGGAAGGATTTTACGATTTTTCGGGCAGCGGCGTCAGAGAGCCGTATATAGGTCTTTATACGGATTCGAAGATGTTTGGGTATTATGAATGTTTTACCTTTGCCGATGGCGTAAGGGGGCTGTTTCAAAAGGGTTATGAATCAGACCGGGTTTCAGGAGAATTTACTCTTTCCTTTTATAACGACCAGGGATTTGCGTATGTTATAAATCGGGAAGGAGATGTTTTACTGCGTCCCTTTGTCAATGAAAATGATAATATCGGTGAAAATATATTTGATATGTTTGCCGATGATGAATATAGCGAAGCACAGCGTATAGCGCTGGAAAAAGCCTTAAACAGCCAGGAAACCGGTGCGGCGATGACAAGGGTGCCGAGGGTTTCAACGGTCTCCATGTCCACCGAGGATGAACAGGCGAATTATGTGTATGCCTATGTTCCAATTGAAAGTGTGGACGGATGGTATCTGATTTCCATTGTGTCAAGGGATGCAATCATGGACGAGGCCAATCATGTGATCAGCAATTCACAGATTGTCATTGTGATTGCAATTGCAATGATGGCAATTCTCACCATATTCATCTTTTTTATGTGGCGGGCACGGAGAGACCTTTTGCAAAAGGAGCAGGAAAAGGAGTATAAAGAGCAGCAGTTTCATGTGCTGGCAAATTATCTGGCCAATAACACGGATGATGCGTACATCATGCTGAAAGATGACAAATACAGCGTAGAGTATGCCAGCCCGAATTTTGAGCGGGTGCTGGGAATTCCTATTGAGAATGCACCGCTGGATTTGACAGTTTTAAACTGTTCGGATGATGAACTGGATAGACTTAAGGAAAATGATGCGCTTGACTCCATAGAAATAGAGCGGATGGATCCGAAGACGGGAGAGCGTAAATGGCTGCTGGAGACCATTTACTGTGCATACATACAGGGCGAGAGAAAATATATTGTTTACATTTCCGATAGAACGAAAGAACGCGGAGTGGAGAACAATCTGAAAACCGCGCTGGATACGGCGCAGGTGGCAAGTCAGGCTAAGAGTGCGTTCTTAAGCAGTGTCAGTCATGATATACGTACACCGATGAATGCAATTATCGGACTTGTTACACTGCTTCAGCAGGAAGCGAACGACCCTGCCACGGTGCTGGAATATGCAAAAAGAATGGAAGCTGCCAGCCAACATCTGCTGGGGCTTATTAATGATGTCCTTGATATGAACAAAATTGAGAGCGGAAAGGTAATGCTGAACGCTGAAGAATTGAACCTGGCGGAATTGATTGAAGGGCTCAACAGCATCATCAGACCTCAGGCAAGGGCTAAAAACCAGACCATGGATATTTATACATCCGGTTTTCGGTATGAGCATCTGATTGGTGATAAGATGCGCATCAATCAAATACTGATTAATATTTTATCGAATGCGGTAAAATATACGCCTAAAGGCGGCAGAATTGAGATGGCGGTAAAGGAACTGCCTCAGGTGATGGAAGGATTCAGCCGTGTAGAGTTCAAGATAAAGGATAACGGACAGGGAATGAGCGAGGATTACCAGAAGGTGATTTTTGACCCCTTTACCCGTGAACAGAACACAACCATCAATAAAATCCAGGGTACCGGTCTTGGTATGGCAATTACCAAAAATCTGGTGGATTTAATGGGCGGTACTATTTCTGTGGAAAGCAGTGTGGGCGAGGGCTCTACATTTGTCGTGGAAATCGAACTGAGAATCCAGGAACAGGAAGACGACTCGGAATTCTGGAAGGAATATGGCGTAAGGCAGATAATTGTGGCAGATGATGACGAGGAAATCTGTAAGATTGTGGCCAGAACCATGGCGGAGACCGGCGTCATAGTGGATTACGTTACAGACGGAGAAAAAGTAATTGAAACAATACAAAAAGCAAGAGAGAGAGGAAAACCGTATGATCTGATTTTGCTTGACTGGCAGATGCCGAATTTAAGCGGTTTGGAGGTGGCGCGTCTGCTCCGGAAGAATTACCCGCACAAGATCCCGATTCTTCTTTTTACCGCTTATGACTGGGCTGATATTGAAAAAGAGGCTCTGGAAGTGGGGATAGACCACTTTATGCCGAAACCCTTCTTTATATCCAAATTTAAAGAAGCCATCAAGAGGGTGATGTACAAAAAATCGGCGGATGCTTATGCCACATCCGATCCACAGGAAAGTGTTGTAAAGAATAAGCATATTCTTATGGTAGAAGATATTGAGGTGAACAGGCTGATACTTGGAAAGATGTTAACTTCTCTCGGGGCAACCTGGGATGTGGCGGAGGACGGAATGCAGGCTGTGAATGCATTTGAGGGCTCCGAACCGGGAAAATATGACATGATTCTTATGGATGTGCAGATGCCGATAATGGATGGCTATCAGGCAACCAGATTTATAAGAGAAAGCAAACATCCTCAGGCGATGGCAGTTCCCATTATTGCGATGACGGCGAATGCTTTTGCGGATGACATTAAAGATGCCCTGGATTCGGGAATGGATGCTCATGTGGCAAAGCCCATTATTCTGGATCAGCTTGAAAAGACAATCAAACAGGTGCTGGACAGTAAGAAGAAACAGTAAAACAACAGTGGATGTCCTGCTGTGCATGACATTCTTATGTTCAATAAAAAGAACCATAGGTATGGTGAGAAAGGATTTGGTTATATGGAATACAGGGAAGAACTGGAAAAATTGGGTGTGAATGTTGCAGAGGGCGTAGACCGTGTAATGGGGGATGAGCCTTTGTACGAAATGATGCTGGGAATGTTTGTGGATACGGTGAACGAAAATCACATTTCTCTGGAAGATTTTGACAAGGGTGACAGTGAGGATCTGACAAGACGGGTACATATACTGAAAGGGATGACCGGTAATCTGTCGCTTACACCGCTCTTTGACGGCTATATGCAGGCTTTGGGCCTGTTGCGGGAGCATAAGCCTGGGGAGGCGAAGGCAGTAGTGGAAAAGATTCTGCCCATTCAGGCGAAAATAGTGGAATGCATTGAAAAAAACAAAGCCTGAATAAGACATCAAAGGCTGGGATGCGTAGTACGTCGGTTGATTGATGGAGGTTTTGCAAAGCGAATCTTTGGCTTATGTAAAAGGCAGGGGAGAAAAGGAAGATGGCACAGGAAAAGAAACGGATATTGGTTGTGGATGACACCATGGTGGACAGGATTGTTTTAAAAAGCATTCTGGAAGTGGACTTTACGGTTTTGGAGGCGGACAGCGGAAATCGCGCATTTGAACTCATCACCACAAGAGGTGAGGAGCTTGATGCAATTTTGCTGGATTTGTCTATGCCGTATATCAATGGGTTTGACGTGCTGCAGTTTATGCAGGAAAAGGAAATAAGGGATATTCCCGTATTTGTGGTTACGGCCGAGCCCACAAGGGATAATGTGGAGAAGGCGTTTCAATACAAGGTGTGTGATTTTATTGGAAAGCCCTTTGACAGAGAGGATATTATGTCGCGTCTGCGCTCAAGACTTGGAATTGTTCCCAGGTTTAATCTGTCAAAAGAGGATTTGCTTGAGACAATAAAATATATTTCCGACTTGGAGAAGCTTTATAAAAGTTATCTGACGAATTTTGGGAAAAGCGATGCAAATTATAAGGCACGCTCGGATTTAATGCGTATCATGCTCAATACCTACAGCAGGTCTCCAAGAGGAGAGAGAATGGACCCGGATAACATTCAGCTTATCAGTAAGGCAGCGTATTTCTGCGATATTGGTGAAATGCTGATCCCGGAAAGCCCTTCTGTGGAGCAGCAGGTGGCCAGCATCACAAGGAACCGGGAGATGGAAGATAAGCATGCGATTTTGGGCTCCAATCTTATCAGATTGAACCGTTCGAAGGCCTGTGAATATTTCGTGGAAGTATGTGCAAGCATGTGCTTGCACCATCATGAGCGTTTTGATGGAAAAGGATATCCTTACGGAATAAAGGGTAAGAATAATTCCTTTTACAACCAGATTTGCAGAGTACTGGATGAACTGGAAGAAAAGCGTTCGAAATTTTATGGGGATAAAGCGAAACCGATTAAATTCATTATCCAACGTCTGGTGGATGACGATATGGGCGTGGCAGGTAAAGAAGTATGCGATTTGTTAGAGGAGTGTGAACCGATGATTTTCAGTTATTATTTGTCGGGCGGTACCAGGGAGTAGACAGATTATCAATATGCAAAGCGCGGGAGCGCTTGATTTACAGATTTGTGCCGGGGCGTCGCAAATTTGAATTGCAGGCAGAGTGATTTTGGCCTGTGTGTCTGTGTGAAAAACGCTCTAATATGGAGATAAATAATGGGAGAGCGAAATACGGGCTATTTCGACACAATTTTAATTATTGATGACGATGTAGTGAATCGTAAAATATTGGCAAAGATTTTTTCGGATACATATGCAATCAGGGAGGCGCCAAACGGAAGCGCCGGCCTGTCGGAAATCCTGACAAGACGTCAAAATTTCTGCGCTATTTTTTGGATGTAGTGATGCCGGGAATGAGCGGCATAGAAGTTTTACAGCACCTGGCGGAGATGAAAATCCCGGAGAAGATTCCCGTGTTTTTGATTACTGCGGAAGGCGGGGATGAGATGGAGCGGGAAGCTTACCGCCTTGGGGTAATGGATGTTATCATAAAGCCGGTGATATCCTATGTGGTGCGCAGGCGGGTTCAGTCTGTCATCGAGCTGTTTGCAACCCGAAAGAGTCTGCACAATGTGGTGGAAACCCAGAAGTCGGAACTGATGATTCAGGCAGAGCGGATTATGCAGTTAAACAGGGGAATGATAGAGGCGCTGGCCACTGCAATCGAGTTCAGGAGCGCGGAATCAGGAGAACATGTAAACCGTATTTTTTCCATCACAAAATTCATGCTGGAAAATACGGAGTTTGGCGAAGGCTTAAGCAAGGAGGAAATTAACAATATTTCCCTTGCGTCCATCATGCATGACGTAGGAAAAATTGCAATTCCTGATTCTATTTTGTTGAAACCGGGGAAATTTACATCGGATGAATATGAAATTATGAAGACGCATACCACCCAGGGGGTGGTTTTGCTTGAAAGGATTGCCCAGCTGAAGGAAAACGGAATTTATAAGTATGCATGTGATATTGCCCTCCATCATCATGAGCGTTGGGATGGAAGGGGCTACCCGGAGCATCTTTCCGGGGAACAGATATCGCCCTGGACACAGATTGTATCCCTGGCGGATGTGTATGATGCGCTGAGCTGCAACCGCGTTTATAAAGAAGCTTTTTCCAGAGGTAAAGTGCTTGAAATGATCTGGGCAGGAGAGTGCGGGGTGTTTAATCCCCATCTGCTGGATTGCTTTTTCGGAGTGGAAGACCGTATCAGTGAAATTTATCACGCGAATGATTAGAAATAACAGGCAAAAGGGTGTGCTGTAAAACTCCTTTTGCCTTTTGCTTTATTTTCATTGAGGTGAATGTGTTTATATGATATAGTTTAGTAGGGTATATTTTATAAAGCAGGGTTTGTGTCGGCGCTGCATGCTCAAACTTTGTCATACTATAAAAAGCAGCGCAGAAATGAGGGAGAACATGAAGAAATTCTTACTAACGGCCTTAATGGTTACAGCCGTACTTGGGACTTCCACTACGGCTTTGGCTGCGCCTAAGACAATGTCAGACGGCACGGTTTTTGACGCCGAATACTATGCGGCAACTTATCCGGATGTGGCGGAGGCCCTTGGCACGGGCGAAGCGGCTCTTTACCAGCATTATGTTTCATTCGGAAAGGCGGAAGGGAGAAAGCCCCATGCGGACAACTATGTAAGCCAGGATACAATAGACGCTGCCAATACGAAGCATAAATACTACAAAAATCTGACTGCGGAGCAGGCTGCGGCAGCTGACGCAGTGGCAAAACAAATTGCGGATTCCATTATGGGGAATGCGGCATACACAACAGACCTCCAGCGTGTCAACGCCGCCGCTGCAACGGTTGCGGCATATTGCAACGCGATTCCTTATGGCTCTGACAGTGCAAAATGGTATCGTTCCCCCTATGGCGTGTTCGTGGGCGGCGTTTATACCTGCGCTGGCTCCACAAGGGCGCTGGGGAGAGTGCTTGACTATATGGGTTATTCCTGGGAACATACCAATGAGAATAAGAATTCTCATCAGTGGTGCGTTCTCACAATGGACGGCCAAAAAGGATTCGCCGATGGAATGGGTGGGTTTGCCGGGTATGGAGATATGGTAAGCGGCATGACCATTAACGGGATGACAATTTACTTCCCTTCATAAAGAGCAGTAATGGTCCGGACAGGCCGGAGGGCTCCGGCCCTGAAATAGTCTGGTCTGTCCGGATATTTATGCTGTGGGTGAAACAGATTAAAATGGAAGATGAAATATTGATAAAACATTAACCGTAAATTGTTGTAAAAAAAAGAAAAAAAGTGTTGACTTATTTTAAGGTAAATGATATTATATAATTCGTGGTGTGAGCCAAGCGGAAGTGTCGGAACTGGCAGACGAGCAAGACTAAGGATCTTGTGAGCATTGCGCTCGTGTGGGTTCAAGTCCCATCTTCCGCAGCAGTTAAAGGGTGAGGAAATCTTGAAGATATCGAGATTTCCTTATTTTTCTACAATTTATTAAAATAAAAAGCATGATTATTACTTGTCATAATCTTTTCCCATATTTAAAGCGCATTAAAAACTTTTTTAAACATATCAGTATAATCTATAATTAGCTTTACCAATTCTCAGCTAAAAATATTTGCATTGTTATTCCGATAATTATGTAAATAAAAATAAGGAAAGATTATTCAATGGTATGACTGTTTAAGTTCGGTTGTATCAAGCACATCAATAATATTATAAAATATTTAATCAAATATTCTAGTATAGAAAACAACTTGTAATGTTTACAACAGCTCAACTTTTGCACCAATTACATGAAGTTTCATTTGCAGTTTAGGTTTTAATCGGACCCTAATAAAAAAACAGTCTTTCTTTTTTCATATGTTAGTCCGGCCGTAAGAAACAGCCGAATGCTATGACAAATGATTTAAGAGAAGCTATCAAGAAAAGAGATAATTACATTTCTTGTTTATGTGGTAATAGTGATTTAACGAACCTGATTCTTTTTGGAGGTGACCACATTATCCCAATCTCAGAAGATGGAAAAACAGAGGCTGATAATCTGCAAACGTTATGTTGGAGATGTAATAGAAGAAAAAAAGATGATTTATAGAAACCCGGGAGAATAGCAATATTCCGTTGGAATTTGGAAGAACTAAGAAAAGCAAAAATATACCAGAGAGGCTTAACTTAATCATTCATGGCACGGGAAAAAATTGGTGAGTTTTCAGCTGAAATAATCAGGACGCTTGAACTTGATGTCCCTATAGGGACACCTATCTATATCGCTGATTCCAATATAGAACATATGAAATCTTCACATCCTCAGGATTTCAAAAAATATGGAACCGATATAAAATCTATTATAGCGAGCCCTGATTATGTGGGTAAAAACGCTAAAGATGATTCTATAGAATTTACAAAAGAATATATTAAGGATGGAGAGTTTGTAAAAGTTGCGGTTCGCGTAAGTTTACAAAATATTTATTATGCAAGATCTATGTATGTGTTAAACCCACACCGTGTGAAGAATTTTATATCCAAGGGAACTTTGATAAAACTTGACAGATTATCACGATAATGTATAATGAAATTGTAAAGACATAAAATATATTGAATAAAATTAGAGGACGGAACGGGCAGCCGTCGCCCTAGTTGGAGATGTGGGAACTGTCACCCCACCTATTTTATTCAAAAGCGTAAGACCTCATATTTTTAAATATGGGGTCTTATTAGGTATGATGATTTATAATGAGTGAATGGTGCATCCTGAAAAGAGTGCTTGGATTTTAAGTTACATTTTTAAAAACTATTTTCCGATACCTAAAATAGCTGCTAGGTCTTTCATTCCCTGTCTGTAGGCTATAAGCTCACATGTATTCATGGTTGCATACACAGCTTTTTGATAATCTTCAACTATATTCATTTGTTCATCCGTAAGGTTTTCCTGTAATTGATTAAATAATTTTGCTTCTTTTTCAATCGACTTTTGATATTCATTGTTATGACTACAAATTTTTCCTATGCGTTCAACAATACCGGGGCGTAATTCATTTAAAATATTTTCATCCATTGTTATTTACCCTCTTTATATACATGTTTTATAAAAAGCATCTAAATCTGATATAGCATTGTTTTTTCTTCTAATAACTTTTCCGTCGGGGAAAAATTTATTACAACACAATAGCCATCTACCGTTAAGCTAGCATATAACAAGCCCTTTGTCAACCGTGTACCGTTAATATGAATCTCCTAAATTTCTTATACTTTTATTACTTGTAAAGTGGTAAAAGGAGAAATTTTATGACTTATTCCGATGCAATCATCAAACGTTTAACTGATTTATGTGCTGAACAAAATATTACGATAAATAAGCTTGCCACACTATCAGGTATAACACAATCTACGGTTGAAAATCTTATGAAAGGAAAAACAAAAAATCCCAAGTTGAAAACGCTGCATAAATTGGCAATTGGATTGGACATGACAGTATCAGACTTATTAAATTTTCCTGAAATGAATGAAACGATTTTTGAGGATGAATGATTCATAATCAATTACCTTTCCGCTGTCCTTCACGGCATCCGTAACAGTTCAGCCTTGCTTCACCGTTACGTGTATCCGGCCATCCTGAACCACTTCGCGATGAGCCGGATATTTCAGACCGCTATTCTTTGGTACGCTCAAGCACAGTAAATGTGCAGACCTGTCTGAACTGTTACTGGCATCCTCTTATTTGCAAATTTTGGATTCACAATGTAGTTGCAAAGATATTCGGGGTATGTTACAATTCCCTCATATATCACAGTATTGCGGTTCTGCTTTTTGACAATAAAATCAGGTGCTGTTACATATTGCGAACCGACCTGTTGAATAAGAAACGAACAGAAAACTTTTGTAACCATTCCGGCTTTACTTTTTGTCAGGATAACCACAATTGAGACGGTATTTTCCTGAAAAAGTAAAGCCGGAATGACGTTACAGGCCGGAAAAGAAAGGAATGTAATTATGAGGAAAAGTGTAAACAAAATGGTTGGGTATCGTGTGGCGGCGGCGCTTGTTTCCGTATTGTTGTTCAGCATAGTGATAACGATAAATGTCATCAGTATCGACCGTTCCCAGGAGAGCAGCAGCGAAGTGAGCGCCTTGCTTGAAAGGGCACAGATGGCTGAGGTAGCTCACTACAAATGGTCGGCTAACTTAAGCAATGCCTTATATGCGGGTACGGAATTTACGGGAAGTACCGATCCCACAGGCTGTGTGCTTGGACAATGGATTTATGGTGAGGCGGGAACGGATGATGAGGAGATTTTAAGTCTGCGCGCGAAGCTGCAGCCCCTTCATGAGGAGCTTCACCAGTCGGCAGTCTATGTACTTGAACTGCTTGAAGCGGATGCTGCCGGGGCACAGAGCTATTATCAGGAGACGATTCTAAGCAACCTTAGCGTTCTTGTTGGGCATTTGGACGAGGTTGTAGAGCGGGGGACCGTGCTGAAGGAGGCCGGCGAAAAGAAGGTGCAGACCACGATCATGGTGATGCACGGTACATCAGCCGTAGGGCTTACCCTGGCGCTGGTTTGTCTGATAAGCCTTGTATTGTATGTGTTAAAACAGGTGGTAAAGCCGATTCTTATGATTACGGAAAAAACCCGTCCTTTGCAGGAAGGGCATTTGAAGCTGGATTTGGATTATGATGTGAATGATGAGATTGGTGATTTGGCGAAAACGCTGAAGGAGTCCATGGAGCAGATTCGTCAGTACGTGGAGGAAATTAACCGGATGATGGAGCAGTTGTCAACGGGAGATTTCAATGTGGTTTGCTCCGTGCCTTTTATAGGTGATTTTTATTCCATAGAGCGCTCTATGGAAAGCTTTACGGTTTCTCTGTCAGAGGCTATTGCCAATATTCACCGGGCGGAAAACAATGTGTTTGGTCATGCGGAGCATCTCTCAGGGGGAGCCCAGCTCTTAGCCCAGGGAGCTATAGACCAGGCGGCGGCAGTGGAGGAGCTTTATGCAACCTTGGATGAACTCTCCAACAGCGCAAAGCAGAATATTGAGACAGCAGCCAATGTGAAGGAAAGCGCCCAGATGACCAGAGAGCAGGTCAGCTTAAGCAGCCGGGAGATGGAGCAGCTTGTATCCGCTATGGGAGATATCAGCGACGCTTCCAAAGAAATCGGCAGGATTATTTCCACCATAGAGGATATCGCCTTTAAGACCAATATTCTCTCATTGAATGCGGCAGTGGAGGCAACCCGGGCAGGTGAGGCAGGAAGGGGATTTACAGTGGTTTCCAGTGAGGTGCGCAATCTGGCCGCCCGTTCCAATGAGGCTGCACAGGCTACCAGGGAGCTGATTGGAAATTCCGTGCGGGCTGCGGAAAGAGGAAATCAGATTGTGGAGCGGGTTTCCGAGACATTGCAGAAAACCCTTGAGTTAGTACAGGAGTCCAATGATGCGATTAATGTGATTACGGATGCGGTGCATGCGGAGGCTATCGCTATTTCCCAGGTGACGGAAGGTCTCGGACAGATTTCGGCTGTTGTGGAGACAAACACGGCAAGCAGCGAGGAGTCGGCAACGGTGAGTACGGAGTTGTTTGAACAGGTAAGGGTTTTACAGGATCAGACCAGTCGTTTCCAGTTAAAACCTTAAGAATGGGTAAATGATGTAATATTTGAACAGTTCAGCCACGGACTTTGCACTTGCTGCAAAGTCGTGAGAATGAGTGGTGACAAAATTTTGGGAGGGCGTGTATATTGCCCTCCTTTTGCTTACGGTCGGTAGCCCCGCTGCAATAAACAAATTTATAAAATACCGGAGCATTTGATATTAATAAACGGATTTGCAAAGAATGTTTTGCAGCGCGCAGGAAAGAAAAAGTGAGAAACGAAAACGGCAGCAGTCATATAGACCGCCACCGTCAACCCCTTTTACAATTATAGTATACCGGATTGGGATATAACTGTAAAGCGTCAGTTATCGCGCAAAATTATGAAAAATCCTATGGATTTAAAAAATGCTATGGATTTAAAAAATCCTATGGGAAAAAACGGAAGGATATGGTATGATTGACAGGCAGGAGGTATCTCATGGCAGGAAAATATTATGCAGTAAAAGTTGGCGCCAAAACCGGGATATTCAGGACCTGGGAGGAGTGCAAAAACAGTGTAAACGGCTATTCAGGAGCGGTATATAAGAGCTTTCCGACCAAGGAGGAGGCCCTTGTCTATATGGGAAATGTGGAAAAGGGGCAGGAGAGCGGTCTTTTGGAAAAGGGGGCTGGTTCACCGGAAGGGTCCTGTGTTAAAATATATGTGGACGGCAGTTATAACAAAGCAACAAAGGAATTTTCCTATGGCATGGTGGTGCTTTGTGGAGATAAGGAAGAAAAATATAGCGGTAAGTTTCAGGATGAAGAACTTGCGGCCATGCGGAATGTGGCGGGGGAGATAAAAGGCGCCCAGGCGGCCATGCAGTATGCGATAGAGCGCAGGATTCCGGCTATTACTATTTATCACGATTATGAGGGAATTGCAAGATGGCCCTTAGGAGAGTGGAAGGCGAATAAAGCGGGAACCATTGCGTACAGGGAATTTTATGAAAGTGCAAGGAAACAGGTGGATATACGGTTTTGCAAGGTGACAGGCCATTCGGGAGATAGGTATAATGACATGGCGGATGAATTGGCCAAAGAAGCTTTGGGAATACTTTAAAAAACGACAGGCATGATTTTGGGTAAGAAACGGAAAAATTGTCTGATAAAAATCGTGTGACAATTATGCCGCAGATATGGAGTGCCGGGGGACTGTCGGACATTCGTTAGGAGGAAGGGGAAGTGCTTCATTATTTATTAGGAGGGAACCAGCCGGGGATAGCGTCCTTTGGATTGCTTGCGGCATTTGCGGGGACCTGTTTTTTTACGGCAAAGTGTATTAATTTACTGCCCAGGGATGCGGGAAGGGAGTTTGCCCATGACGGGAAACTCTCTGCAGGAAAGCCAAGGGGAGCCGGGCTTATTTTTATTTTGGTTTTTGTAATTTCCGCGCTGCTTTTTGCTCCGCTGAATCCGGAAATTGTTATTTATCTGATTTTAACGGTGGTGGAAATGTTGACCGGCTATATGGACGACGCTTCCGAATGTCCGTGGGGTGAGCTGAAAAAGGGACTGCTGGATTTGGTTGTGGCGGTGATTCTCACCTTCACTTTTTTGAACTTTAATACCAGCACCATAGAAATTGTCACGTTGGGAATCAGTGTGGAGATTCCGGAGGTTTTGTTTGGAATCCTGACGATCATTCTGGTGTGGGGCTCCATTAATGTGACAAACTGCTCCGACGGAGTGGACGGGCTTTCCGGTACGCTGGCCATTGTCACATTAGGCACTTTTTATTTGATTGACCATATAAAGGGAAATCATGATGAATTTACTTTTTTGATTCTGATGTTTATCATTTGCATATTGGGGTATCTTTGGTATAACGCCGCGCCCAGCAGGCTGTTGATGGGAGATGCGGGGAGCAGGGCCATGGGCGTATTTATCAGTATTGTGGCGTTAAAAAGCGGGAGTCCGCTGCTTTATATCCCTGCGGCGATTGTATTTATCTTTGACGGCGGCCTGGGGCTTTTGAAGCTGTCGCTGATTCGGGTGTTTCACATTCATATTCTGAAAAATGTGAGGACGCCCCTCCACGACCATGTGCGCAAGGCCTTGGGCTGGTCCAATACACAGACGGTTTTTCGGTATGCAATCATACAGATTGTGGTTTCCATGGCGGTGGTATATTTATTGCTGATATAAAATATGGCGGATAGATAGAAGGAGAGCGGATATGGTTTTATCAGATAAAACAATTTCAAAAATGCTCAAGGAGGGCAGTCTTACGGTTACGCCCATTGAGGAAGGACAGATTCAGTCTGCCAGCGTGGATATCAGGCTGGGGAGGACTTTCAGTATTATAGAAGATATGGCGGTGGGAATCATATCCCTTGACAATGAGATTCACTACAGGACCATAGAGGCGGACAGATATTTACTTCTGCCCGGCCAGTTTGTGTTAGCTACCACTATGGAATATTTTGCCTTGCCCAACAATATGACTGCTTTTGTGGAGGGGAGAAGTTCTCTCGGCAGGCTGGGGCTTTTTATCCAGAACGCAGGCTGGGTGGACCCGGGATTTGAAGGGGAAATCACTCTGGAATTATACAATGCAAACCGCTATGCAATTGAACTGCAGGCGGGCAGGCGGGTCGGGCAGCTGGTGTTTGCCCAGCTGGACGAGGACGCCCTGAATCCTTATAATGGCAAGTATCAGAGGCAGAAAGGGGCAACCGGCTCAAGGGTATTTCTGGACAAGGATTCCGGAAGGCCGTGAGCAGAGGTACGAACAGAGAGGACTGCGACTGTCGTGAAAATGTATCAAATCAGCAAATTTGTATCAAATTGATAAATTTGTATTAAATCGGTAAATTTGTATCAAATTGGTAAATTTGTATCAAATCAGTAGATTTGTATTGAATCGAAGGTTCACATTGTCTCGTTATGTAAATACGCCGAATGAGGATTAAGGTTATCGCAGAGCAGAATTGGAGATTCTGCTCACGTTCCTCAGCGTAGAACGCTTCGGAATAGAGGAAAAAATGAACGATTTATATGAAAAAGCGGAGCCCCTCGCCCGGAAGGTGATGGGCTTTGCCCGGGATAATATTTTAGTGAACATGCGCTTTTTGGACGTGGCGCTGTCGGCTCTTAGTGCGGAGCCTAAAAAGGAGTTTGGCGGTTTTGCCTGTGACGGCGTTAAAATTTATTATGACCCGGTTTTTCTTTTAAAAAGATATAAGGAGGAACCGGCCTTTGCACTGCGCATGTATCTGCATATTTTGTTCCATATGATTTTTTATCACAGCTTCCGCTTTGATAAGCTGGACGAGGATGCCTGGAGCCTGTCGGCGGATATTGCGGTGGAGGCGGCGGTTTTGGAGCTGGAGATACCGGGCGCAGCGCTTAACCGGGACGAGGAGGCAAAAAGAAAGCTGCTGGTTATGCGGGAGGATATCGGGGCCCTTACCGCAGAAAAGATATATAAGTATCTGAAAAATTTTCAGGTAAGTGCAAAGGAGCGGGGAGAACTTTCACGGCTCTTTTTTATGGATATGCATCATTTGTGGAAGCCGGCTGAGGAGATAACCATAACGGAGCAGCAGTGGAAGAAGCTGAGCGAGAGGGTCCGGGCGGATTTGAAATCCTTTTCCGCCAAAAAGAGCAAATCTGAGAGCCTGGAAAAGAGCTTGCTGGAAGCGGTAAAGGACCGGTATGACTATAAGACGCTGCTTTCCAAGTTCATGGTCATGAATGAGGACATGCAGGTGAACGACGAGGAGTTTGACTATATTTATTACACTTACGGGCTTTCCACCTATGGGAATATGCCTCTGGTGGAGCCCCTTGAGTATAAGGATAACAGAAAAGTCAGGGAGTTTGTCATAGCCATTGACACTTCCGCCTCCTGCCGGGGGCCGCTGGTGCAGTCATTTCTCCGAAAGACTTATGGGCTGCTCTGCGGGGAGGATAATTTTTTCCGTAAAATGAATGTGCATATTATTCAGTGCGATTATCAGGTGCAGAAGGATACGAAGATTACCGACAAGGACGAGCTGGAATATTTTCTTTCCCATGAAAAGCTGACGGGATTTGGCTCCACGGATTTCAGGCCGGTGTTTGCCTATGTGGATGAGCTTTTGAAAAAGGGAGAGTTTGAAAATCTGAAGGGGCTTGTGTATTTTACGGACGGGTATGGGGTGTACCCCAAGGCAATGCCGCCCTATGATGTGATGTTTGTGTTTTTGGATAACGGGGATGAAGGGCCCCAGGTGCCGGCCTGGGCGGTGAAGGTGCTTCTGGAAGACGAAATAGAATGAAAAATCAGAGATTTTTCATTCATACAAATTTACACTGACGTGTAAATTTGCGAGGTGTCGGCAAGATGGAGTGAATAGAATGAAAAATCAGAGATTTTTCATTCATACAAATTTACGCTGGCGCGCAAATTTGCGGGTTGTTGGTAATATGGAGGATTGGAATGAATATTAAACAGGCGAAGGATTATATAGAAAATACGGTTCGGTTGTATTTGAAGAAGGATGAATTCGGCGAGTACAGGATTCCGGTGGTGCGGCAGAGGCCTGTGTTTTTGCTGGGGGCGCCGGGGATTGGGAAGACGGCGGTGATGGAGCAGATTGCACAGGAGCTGAATATTGCGTTGGTTTCCTACTCCATGACCCATCACACCAGACAGTCGGCGCTTGGGCTTCCTTTTATTGCCCACAGGGAATATGAAGGGGCGGCATTTGATGTGTCGGAATATACTATGAGCGAGATTATTGCATCCGTGTACGAGGTGATGGAAGGCAGCGGCATAAAAGAGGGGATTCTGTTTTTGGATGAGATTAACTGCGTGTCGGAGACGCTGGCCCCTTCCATGCTTCAGTTTTTGCAGTATAAGGTTTTCGGACGCCACCGGGTACCTGACGGATGGGTGATTGTGACGGCGGGAAATCCGCCGGAATATAACAAGTCTGTGCGGGAGTTTGATGTGGTTACAATGGACCGGCTTAAGGTCCTTGAGGTGGAGGCGGACTATAAGGTGTGGCGGGAGTATGCCCAGTATAAGGGGCTTCACCCGGCGATTGTAAATTTCCTGGAGCTGAAAAAGGAGTATTTTTACAAAATTGAGACCACGGTGAACGGCAGAACTTATGTGACGGCCAGGGGCTGGGAGGATTTGTCGGAAATCATCAGCCTTTACGAGGAGGAGGGCATGAGGGTGGATGAAACCCTTGTGGAGCAGTACATCCGAAATGAGCGGGTGGTCAAAGAGTTTGCCGCCTACTATGACTTATTTAATAAGTATAAAAAGGAGTACCAGACAGAGGAGATTTTAAATGGAACTGCAAAGGCCCAGGGGACAGAACGGGCCAGAATCGCCGCTTTTGATGAGCGGCTTTCCCTGCTTGGAATGTTGACGGACAAGGTTATCAGCGAAATCAGGGATGTGATGGAGCGAAGCGATTATATGGTGGCTCTTTTGCAAAATCTTAAGGCCATAAAGGCGGCGGTGGAAAAAGGCGCGGCTGGTGAAGGGGAAGGTAAGATTACGGTATCCTGTATGCTGGAAAATCAGATTGAGGGAAAGAAAAAGCAGATGGAAGCCGCAAGAATGGCGGGAAGTCTGTCCGACCGGGAAAGGCAGAAGGGAAAGAGGATTCTGCGTTTCCTGGAGGAGCGTAAAAGAGAGCTTTTATTGGAAGGGGGAGCTGTGGGCACAGAGAAAGCCCAGGGAGAGTGTGTCACCCTTTCCCAATTTGGCCTTTTGAAGGCTGCTTTTGATGGGGAGACTTTGAAGCTAAAAGAGAGGGCAAAGAGAACAAGGGAGCGGCTTAGCAATTTGTTCACCTTCGTGGAGGAGGCCTTTGCGGAGGGGAATGAGATGCTGATTCTGGTGACGGAGCTGACGGTGAACAATGACAGCGCACGGTTTATCAGCCAGTTTGGCTGTGAGGCTTATGAGCGGCATAATCAGGAAATGATGCTATCAGAGCGGCAGAGCGGCTTGGAGAAAGAGATTGCGGCGCTGGATTTATAAATAAGTAAACGGCATTAGAAATTGCCTTTTCAGGCTTGCAAAAGTCATAGGATTCCAAGGATTCGGCGGGAAAGCTATCATGTGAAGCTTCCGGACAGGCAGGGAAAAAACTTCCTTACATGACTGTCAAAAAGACAGAATGAGCAGGAGGAAATGTATGGAAAAGGAACTGGAAATAGAAGGCGGTAAGCTCCTTTATCAGGAGGATGAGAAAGAAATTACGGTACTGTCCGCCAAGGTGCGCGGCAGCAGGATTACACTGCCAAATGAGATAGAGGGCCTTCCGGTGGTGAAGCTGCACAAGAAGGCCTTTTTGAGCAGCAAGTTTTTAAGGGAAATCAGGCTCCCGGAGGGGCTTAAAGAGATTGGAGACTGGGCTTTTGCCTATTGCAGCAGTCTTGAGAAGGTGTGGATGCCCGGAGAGGAGCTTTCTATTGGGAAGGATATTTTTAAGGACTGCAATGAACTTTCCCTGATTTGCAGGCTTAATTCGGACAGTCCCTTTGAGGAACAGATTGGAAGGCTTCTTGGGACTGTGCCGGTGCGGCTTTCGGCGGCTTATCTGTTTACGCCGGGAAGGGCCGGGGATGCGCAGTGGCTTAAGCAGTTTGACGATAAGCTTAAGGAATTTTTGTCTTTACCGGATGAGGATGGGTTTACTAAGATGGTTTACTGCGGCGAGGAAGATATTGTGGCCAATGTGGAATATTATCTTGCGGAGAGACGGCGGGAGAAGGCAAGGTTCTGCTTTTTGCGGCTCATCAATGATGTGGGACTGGACGGTGGATTTGCGGGAGAACTTCGCAGTTATCTGGCGGAGCACACAAAGGGGAGTCCTTCGGAGGCGGCCTGGGAGGTTGTGTTTGGTGAGCATGGGAATGAACAGGCTTACTATGAGATTTTTACGGAGGCAGGCTGCGTCACGGAAGAAAATTATGACGCTCTCCTTGGGCAGATGGGGGAGGATTATCCGGAAATGAAGGGATATCTGATGCGCTATCGGTCCCGGAAGATGGAAAAAGAGGATTTTTTTGATATGCTGTCTTTGGATTAAAAAAGATGCAAATTTTTCCTTTCGATACATATACTAAAGTAATTGTGCATAGGAAGGCGAAAACAAGAATTGAGGAAAAATTTGAAAAAAATTTTAATTGCCGGTGAAGCGGGAAAGACGGTAAATTACGAGAGGGCAATGAAAGGCCTGGGATTTTTTCCGGAGACGAACCTGCATGTACCGGATATATCATCCTATGAGGGATTGATTCTGCCGGGGGGAGGGGACATAGACCCGAAGCTGTTCGGACAGCTTCCGGAAGGAACAAGGTCTTTTGACCCGGCCCTCGACAGGCTGCAGCTGGCCATTTTGAAGGCTTTTGTCATGAGCCGCAAGCCGGTTCTTGGAATCTGCAAAGGGATGCAGCTGATTAATATCTACTTTGGCGGGGATATGGTGCAGCATCTGAAAACCAGTCGAAGC
This sequence comes from uncultured Lachnospiraceae bacterium, assembly GCA_910585075.1. Taxonomy (GTDB): domain Bacteria; phylum Bacillota; class Clostridia; order Lachnospirales; family Lachnospiraceae; genus Suilimivivens. The sequence goes on along the minus strand of CAJUED010000019.1, from coordinate 20,382 downwards.
CATGAATATTCGGAGAAGGACCAGATTCATATGTCTACTGCGAAAAAGGGCTCTTTTTTGGGAAGGCTGTATGGGGAATGCTTCGCGGTAAACAGTGCACACCATCAGGGGGTGGACTGTCCCGGGAAGGGAGTGGAATATGTACAGTTTACAGAAGATGGGGTGGTTGAGGGATTAAAGCACAGATTTCTTCCTGTTTTTGGGGTGCAGTGGCATCCGGAGCGGTTGTGTTTTGACTTTAGAAGGGAAGATGCGGTTGACGGGGCGGGGGTTTTAGCCTTTTGCTTTGGAGGGTAGAAGGGGCTGTGAAAATTTATTTTTCACAGTATTCTTTTGCTAATTTTAATAGTAGTGCTGCGGTTTCCACCTGCTGCTTTGTAACGTCTTTTGATGCAATGTAGAATGTGTCATAATCACTGGCATGTCTGATTTCTTCCGCTTTTACAATTTTTCGGCCCATGTCCCGGGGGAAAATTTCTGTGGCAATATAGTGTTTGTTAAAATATGCCAGAGTGTCTTTGTGGCGCTTGAAAGCAACACCATCCATAGAGAGAACGGCATCAATTGTATGATAGATAGAATAGTATGCCCTGTTGTTGGCGCCTCTATATTGATTTGCATCTATAAGAAGATAGGCAGTTTCCAAATCTTCTTCGGCAATACGGAGGCGGTGCTCGAGCAGGTCACGGCGATTACCTGTTTCAGGCTGTTTCATATAGTACAATCCCCTCCTTTGCTATATTGGAATAAAAAGGATAAGCTGTACGCCATTTACCAAACTGGTGTATGTTTTTCACGACAGGCATAAACCAGATATCGTGATTAACATTATATTCAAAATCTAATTCCGACAGTTTGTCAGAATAAATTTCTATTTGAACATCTGATAAATCCACAAGAACCATAATATCGATATCCGAATCCTTGTGAAAATCTCCACGTGCATAAGAACCATATAAGATAATTTGCTTTATGTGGCTGCCATAAATATCCTTTATGGATGAAACATATTGCATGATTAAATCCTGCATCATCTGCGGCATAGTTTACACCTCCCTTGTAAAAAAAATTTGTTTGTTGTTCCCTATAGTATAGGCTAAATAGAAAAGTTTATCAACTCAAATGTTTTCTGCTTAAAAAGTGGAGAAAAATATCATAATACAATTGACATATCATTATATAAATGATATGTTTAATATATCATTTAGACCCAATAAATTGACGCGCAAAGGTGGAGGTATTTGACAGGAAAAGAGGAATGGAGAGAGAGCTTTTATACCAGAAAATATACAATGACCTTTTAGAAGGAATTCGTGAAAATCGGTTTCCGGCAGGGAGCAGGCTTCCTTCGGAGAAGGAGCTGTCAGGGCAGTATGGCGTGAGCCGTATTACCAGCAAGAAGGCGTTGGAGATGCTGGCCGAGCGGAATTTGATTACCCGTAAGCCTGGGAAAGGTTCTTATGTGCTGGATTTTGAGGAGATGGAAAATGAAAGCAACGGGAATCCCTTGGCGGAACGGAGGGAAAATGAAGGGAAGGGGCTGATTGGCGTCATTTTTGACAGCTTTGGCCCGGCCTTCGGATGTGAGGTTGTCAGCGGAATTGAGCGTGAGTGCAGAAAACGGAATTTCCATATGATTCTGAAGCTCACCTACGGAAATATGGAGGAGGAGACGAGAGCTTTGGAGGAATTGACCGCCCTAGGCGTACAGGGGATTATTCTCATGTGTGTCCAGGCGGAGCATTATAACGCCAATGTATTGAAGCTTTCTTTGGAGAACTTTCCTGTTGTATTGGTAGACCGGGAGCTGGCAGGGCTGCCGATTCCCTGCGTGACCACGGATAATTTTCAGGCAGCGAAGGATTTGGTCGGTCTTCTGATTGAAAGAGGGCACAGGAATATCGGTTTCCTTTCCCATCCGATTACCCAGACTTCCTCGGTGGCGGCAAGGTTTTCGGGCTATTTGGACAGCCTTATGGAGCATGGGCTTAAGACCGGCGAGGATATGTGGCTGAGAAATATAGGCGCAACTTTGCCAAGGCTTGATGAGGACGAGGATGAGGAAGACGAGGACATCAGGCGTATAGAGAGTTTTATCAGAGAGCATCCTGATATAACCGGTTTTTTTGCGGTGGAACAGGCTATGGGAATGAATGTCTACAGAATCCTCTGCAGACTTGGGATGGAGAAAGAAAAAGAGGTGGTGTTTTTTGACGGTATCGACCAGAGCTTTGACCCCAATCCTACCTGCAGTCATGTGGTGCAGGGAGAGTATCTGATGGGCGTCATGGCAGTGAAGTACTTAAGAGACAGGATGAAGGGGAAAGAAGTGCCGGGAAAGCACTATGTCCCTTATGAGATTGTCAGGAGCGTCAGGCAAGTGGAGGCAGAAGTGTCCGGAGGAATTGTGGATAATCTGTTGAAATGATATATCATTTGTGACGATTGCCCGGACCAAAAGACTTACGATGGAAGTCAAAGAGATGTGACCACAAGTTTGTGTCCGCGCTGCAACCACAGGCTTGGAAAATTGCAAAAGCAGCGCAGAAATGAGGAAAAGATGAAAGTACCTGAAATATTGGTAAAAAGAGCGCAAATGCTGGAGGAATATTATAAAACCCACTACAGCGCGCTTGCGCCGCTTGCAGCGCAATGTTTTGTAAATACCTGTGAGACAACGGTGAAGGAGCTCTCCGATGGCTCATATTTTGTCATCACCGGGGACATTCCGGCCATGTGGCTTAGGGATTCAACAGCGCAGGTAAGGCCTTATGTAAAGTATGCAAAGGAGGATGCGGAGCTTCAAAAGATGTTAGAGGGCGTCATTGCAAAGCAGGCGGAGCTGGTTCTCATTGATCCTTATGCAAATGCTTTTAATGAGAGCGCAAACGGAGCGGGGGCAAAGGATGACACGCTTTTAAACGACCATGTGTGGGAGCGCAAGTACGAGGTGGATTCCCTGTGCGCACCTCTTTATCTGGGATATCTTTACTGGAAGACCACAGGAATCCACAGGATTTTTACAGAGAGCTATCACACCATGATTGAGGAAATTGTGAAGCTTTTTACGGTGGAGCAGGACCACAAAAAATCAGATTACAGTTTCCGGCGATATGACTGTGTGAAGACGGACACCCTTCCCTGTAAAGGAAAAGGCCGCCCGGTGAATGTGACGGGAATGACCTGGTCAGGATTCCGCCCCTCCGACGACTGCTGCACATTTGGCTATCTGATTCCTGCCAATATGATGGCTGTGAAGGCTATGGATTATGCGGAAGAAATCTGCAGGGAATGCTATCAGGATGAGAAGCTTGCGGATGCCTGCGGAGCTCTTTCAGAGGAGATTGAGGACGGCATTAAGGCCTACGGTATGGTGGAACATCCCAAATACGGGAAAATCTATTCCTATGAGACGGACGGATTTGGCAACTATAATCTGATGGACGACGCTAATTCTCCAAGCCTTCTGGCTATGCCTTATTTGGGATACTGCGACAGGGAGGATGCCCTTTATCAAAATACCCGCAGATTTATTTTATCTAAGGACAACCCTTATTATTATGAGGGAAGCCTTGCTAAGGGAGTGGGAAGTCCCCACACACCGGAGGGCTATGTATGGCATATCGGCATTATCATGCAGGCGCTGACCTCGGGAAGCCGGGAGGAGATTTTAGCATGTCTTGATATGCTTTCAAGAACCCATGCGGGATGCAATTATATGCATGAATCCTTTGAGCCGTCAAAGCCTGAGGAGTACACAAGGGCATGGTTTGCCTGGGCCAATACGCTGTTTGCGGAATTGCTGGATAATTTGATGGAAGAAGAATTTTTTGGGTAAGCAAAAGCAGTATATAGATGGAAAAACAGGGAAAACAGCTTTGCAGGCAAAATTGCTTTTACAAACAAGGCAGATTTAGCAAGCAAAACAGCTTTAACAAGCTGTTGGAATTTCCCTTAAAGGAGCTTTGCGCCGGCGCTGCGTGTGCAGGCTCTGCATGTGCGAAACATGTACAATATATAATAAATCTAAAAGCAGCGCAGAAATGAGGAAAATATGAAAGTAATGCATTCAGAATGGGAGGGACGAATCAAGCACTGGATTCGCACCCTGAAAGACGATTTCTACGAGCCCTTGGGAGAAATTTCCTGGGAAGCCTTTCGGACCATGGATTATTTTTCCTTGGAGGAGGCAATGGGCAAGGACTTCGAGCCGGTAAAGCCCGGTTTTACCTGGGGGAATATCTGGGAGTACTGCTGGTTTAAAGGCACGGTTACTCTGCCTGAGACGGCAAAGGGAGAGAGGATTGTGCTTGACCTTAAGCCAGGCGGAGAGTCCACTTTGTTTGTAAACGGGAAATCCTTCGGTACTTACAGGGCTGAGTGGGTGCATGAACCCCATCATTATATCACGGACAATGCCCTGACACGCTGTGCGGAGGGAAACGAGCGGTTTGAGATTATGATGGAGACCTATGCAGGTCATTACTTCCCGGATGCAGCCGGCGGCGGCTGTGCTACGGGACCGGTCCTGCCGGGGGCCTATACTGACCCGGCAATAGAAGGGGAGCGCAGAACTTTAGGAGTATGTACCTACGGTATCTGGAATGAGGCTGCTTACCAGCTTTATATGGATGTGGAGACTTTGTGGCGTCTGCTGGGTACTATGGATGAAAAATCTCTGCGGGCGGCAAAGATTGCCAAAGCCCTGGAGCAGTTTACCCTGACCGCGGACTTTGAACAGCCCAGGGAGCAGAGAATCGCTTCTTATATTAAAGCGCGGGAAGAACTGCGTCCTGTGATGGAGTCCAAAAACGGCTCCACGGCACCGGTATTTTACGCAATCGGAAATGCCCATCTTGACCTTGCATGGCTCTGGCCCATGGAAGAAACCTACCGCAAGACAGAGAGAACCTTTGCGGCTCAGCTGAGGCTCATTGAGGAGTATCCTGAGTACAAATTTATCCAGAGTCAGCCTGCTTCTTACGAGATGTGCAGAAAATACTATCCGGAGCTTTTCGAGAGAATTAAGGAAGCCGTTAAAGGCGGCCAGTGGATTGCGGACGGCGCTATGTGGGTGGAACCGGATACCAATATGGCAAGCGGCGAGGCATTAATCCGCCAGCTGGTTCATGGAAAACGGTACTATAAAGAAGTGTTTGACGTAGACAGCCGTGTGCTGTGGCTTCCGGATACCTTTGGTTATACGGCGGCTCTGCCTCAGATTTTGAAGGGCTGCGGGGTGGATTACCTAGTTACCCAGAAGATTTTCTGGTCATACAATGAAGGGGACCAGTTCCCTTATCACTACTTTACCTGGCAGGGTATGGACGGTACCAGCGTGGTTTCCTTCCTGCCCACCAGCTACACCTACCGCACGGACCCCACGGAGGCAAATCAGGTCTGGAAGAACCGTACCCAGATTCAGGATTTGGACGCTTTCCTGATGCCTTACGGTTATGGCGACGGAGGCGGCGGGCCTACAAGAGATTTCGTGGAATACGCCAAACGTCAGGAAGACCTTGAGGGCGGCGTGAGAGTGAAGATGGCAGGCCCTATGGAATTCTTTGAGGATATGGAGGAGCAGGGCGGCCCTGTAAATACCTATGTGGGAGAGCTGTATTTCAGCGCGCACCGGGGAACTTACACTTCCCAGGCTCTTGTAAAGAAAAATAACCGCCGCAGCGAGCTGGCAATGAGAGAGCTGGAAATGTGGAGCAGTCTTGCCCTTGGCCATGGTCTTGACTATGAGCAGTCTGTTGCGGACGGTCTGTGGAAGGAACTTCTGCTGAATCAGTTCCATGATATTCTGCCCGGATCCAGTATCGGACGGGTTTATGAGAAATCCAGTGAAGATCACAGAAAGATTCAGGAAAAGGCTGCTGAGCTTCAGGCGAAAGCTCTCGAGACCCTTACGGACGGCGGAAACGCTGATGCTGTGACCCTGTGGAATTCCTTAAGCTTTGAGAGAGAAGCCCTGGTGGAATTGCCGGAGAGCTTTAAGGAGGGCGCAAAGACCTTAGAAGGCAAGGAGATTCCGGTACAGTGGGCGGAAGATAAGGTAAAAGCGTTGGTGCGCATTCCTTCCTGCGGCGCTGTTTCCGTAGTCCCTGTGAAAGAAAATACTTTAAGCGGAGCGGCTTTGGAAACGGCAACCGTAAAGCAGGCCGGAGAAGACTTTGTTTTGGAAAACGGCAAAGTGATTGCAAAGGTCAGCGGTAAGGGTGAGGTAACTTCCTTTGTACTGAAAGAATCAGGAAGGGAATTTGCGGCGGAGCCTATGAACCGTTTCCATTTATATAAGGATGTTCCCCGTCTGTTTGACGCCTGGGATATTGATTCCAACTATATCCTGCAGGAAGTGGAAGGCGCTAAGGATATCAAGGTGGAAGTGATTTCCGAAGGGCTGGAGAGCGTACTGAAGGTAAGCGGTAAAATCAGCGAGTCCTCCTATGTACAGTACATCCGTCTGGCAGCGGACAGCAACAGACTTGTGTTTGAGACCGAGGTTGACTGGAAGGAGCTTCACAGGCTTTTAAAGACCTCCTTCCCGGTAAACGTTTATACGGAAAATGGTATCAATGAAATGCAGTTTGGCTATGTGGAGCGCCCTGCCCACCGTTCCAAACTGTACGATAAAGACCGCTTTGAGGTGTGCAACCACCGCTACAGCGCATTCTGCGACGGCGCCCACGGAGCGGCAGTGCTCAATGACTGTAAATACGGCATCAGCATGAACGGCAACGCTCTGGAATTAACCCTTCTGCGTGCTGCGGCAACGCCTGAGATGCGTGCGGATAACGGTGTTCATTCCTTTACCTACGCTTTTACGGCTTGGGAAGGCAGCTTTATGGACAGTGATGTGGTTCGTCAGGGCTATGAGCTGAACGTGAAACCTCCGGTCAGCGCCGGGTCAGTGGAAAGCTTCAGCAGCGTAGAGATTGACCGCGAAAACGTGATGCTGGATACCATGAAGCCTGCGGAAGATGGAAGCGGCGATGTGATTTTACGTCTCTATGAGGCGAAAAAGGCGGCAGTGGAGGCTGAAATCAGTCTTGGATTTGGTGCCGGCAAGGCTTACCTGTGCGATATGCTGGAAAATGTCACGGAGGAAGTGGAAATTAAGGATGGAAAGGTGAAGCTGCCTTTCAGAGCTTTCGAGGTTAAGACCCTTAGAGTGAAACGATAAAAAATGGTCCCCGGAGGTAATGCTTCCGGGGACTGCTTTGTTAGAAGAACCAATTTTCCGTTGCTGATTTTACTTGTAAACCTGGATTTCAAAGGATTCCGCCACGCAGGCCCGTGCCTCTGCCAAATCCTTAAAATCCCCGTTTTGAATCATTTGCACCAGGATATTGCCCAGGGCGGTTGCCTCTGTGGGGCCTGCATAGACAGGCACCTTTGCGTACCTGGCGGTAAGCTCATTTAAATACACGGCGTTGGAACCGCCCCCTATAATGTGAATCCGGTCATATTTCCGGCCTCTTAATTTCTCAATTTCCTGAAGCTTTTCTCCATAGCATTTTGCAAGACTCTTATAAATCACGTTTGCAAGCTCCGGCAGGGTATTTGGAACCTGCTGGGAGGTTTTCTGGCAATACTCCTTTACGGCAGCAGTCATATCCTCCGGGGATAAAAAGCTCTGGTCCTGACAGTCAACCACTGTCTCTATGGTTTCCTTGGAGGCCAAATCACATAATTCCCCGTAGGACATGTCCGGCGCCAGCTGATTCCGCACAGACTGAATCATCCAAAGTCCCATAATGTTGGCCAGGTATGTAATGGTCCCGTCATAGCCCCCTTCGTTTGTAAAATTTGCTTTTCTGCTCATATCCGAGCAGTCCGCCTGCAGCATCTCGGTTCCCATCAAGGACCAAGTTCCGGAGCTGATATAACAGATATCCTTTTCGTTGGAGGGGACAGCCATAACGGCGGAGGCAGTGTCATGGGTGGCGGGGAGAACCACCTGGCAGTCGTATCCCACCATCTCTTTAATTTCCTCCGTCAGGGAGCCGATGACAGCCCCCGGCATAACCATCTTCTGAAACATATCCCTGTTAAATCCAAGCATTTCGATTAACTCCCAGTCCCAGTCTTTGGTCTTTGGATTGACAAGCTGGGTGCAGGTTGCATTGGTGTATTCCTGCACCTTAGCCCCGCAAAGCCTGTAATGAAGATAATCAGGAACCATGAGAAATGTACGGGCCTTTTCCATATATTCGGGAGTGGTCTGTTTCACAGCCATCAGCTGGTAAATTGTGTTGAAAATGGCTTTTTGAATGCCGGTGCGCGCGTATAAGTCTTCTTCACTGATGATTTTGTACACTTCCGTATCCATGCCGTCGGTGCGGTGGTCCCTGTAAGCCACTACGTTTCCCAGCATCTCATCTTTTTCGTCCAAAAGCACATAATCTATGGCCCAGGTGTCAATTCCCACGCTTTGGGGGATTTTGCCGATTTCACGACATTTTTTCATTCCGCTTATGACTTCCCGAAAGAGACGCTCCATATCCCAGCAAAGAGTTCCGTTTACATCATCCATGCCGTTCCCAAAGCGGTAAACTTCTTCCAGAACGATTTTTCCGTTTTGCAGACTGCCTAAAATATGCCTCCCACTGGAAGCGCCTATATCAATTGCTAAAAAATATTTTTCCATTTTAATCTCCATTCCGGAGCGTTTACGCGACGGGGCAATGTAAAGCTTCGCTTTACAGCAAATTTCAGATTTGCCGCAAACTTAAGTTTGCGTTGCCATCAAACAATTTGTGACGCTCCGGCACAAATTGCACAGCATTTATGCTGTTGGGATAAAAATCAGCTATAGAGCTGATTTTCCACACTATCCTCCGTTCCCATTTTGGGCGTTATACCTTCCGGAACCGCTGACCAAATCGCCTGCTCTTTTCCTGCAATGGCAGAAACGGTTCCGCGTCTTTCCTGATGATATAATCATACTAAAAAATAATACGGCTGGCAATCAGGATTGTATTTTTATAAAGTGAATGTGCAAGCGTTTGATTCAATCGAATGGGTCTAAGAGCATGATAGCTTTCGATACTCTTTTCTGTAGAAAGAAACGGAAAGAACCATGGCGATTGTCCAGCCAATGGGCCATGCACACCATATGCCGATTGCGGATTTGGTCAAATCCGAAAGGACGAAAGCCAAAACCACCCGCAGAATCAAATCTGTAAATGTGGCGGTCATGAATCGGCCCATGGCGCTGAGACCCCGCAGGATGCCGTCCGCTGCCAATTTTGTGGACACTATAAAGTAAAAAGGGGAGAGTATCCACAAAAACTGTCTTCCGGTCATGAGCGCCGCTCCGGAACTTTCTTTCATAAACAGCAAAAGAAGATATCTGCCGAAGAAAATGTAGAGGATACAGAATGGAATGCACAGGCACCATACCATCTTAATTCCCGCACGAAAACATTCCTTAATCCGTGTATATTTGCGTGCGCCGAGATTCTGCGCCGAAAAATTGGAAATCCCGTTGCCGATGGTGGTGAAGGATGTGATAACCATATTGTTCAGCTTGACCGCCGCAGAGTAACCTGCCATGACGGAGGGGCCAAAACCGTTGATAACGCTTTGAATCAGGATGTTCCCAATGGAAATAAAACTTTGCTGCAGAATACTTGGAACGGCTATTATCATAATTTTTTTCAAAAGGCTCCAATCAAACAGCCGGGGGTTATCCGCAGCGGGAATTTTACGGAGTCTGCTCCCCACGGCCCATACGGCTAAAATGCAGCTGACTCCCTGACACAGAAAGGTCGCCCATGCAACGCCGGCCACGCCCATATGAAAGGCTTTTACGAACAAAATGTCCACCGCAATATTGGATGTGGAAGACACGGCCAAAAAGCAGAAGGGCGTTTTGGAATCCCCTAACGCGGAGAAAATACCGGTTGCAATATTGTAAAAAAATACAAAGGGCAGCCCCCAAATGTAGATATCCAGATACAGCTTTGAATCGGAGATTACTTCCTCCGGCGTCTTAATCAGGTGAAGTAACGAGGTGCATCCTAAAATACCGGCAAGCATTAACAGAAGACATAAGAATGCGCTGAAAATACAGGCTGTGGATACTGCGGTTTTTAATTTTCCATAATCTTTTGCACCGAATAATTGGGAGACAATAACGGAACAGCCCATGTTGCATCCGAATGCAAAGGCAATAAAGATAAGTGTGATTTCGTAGCTGTTTCCCACAGCCGCCAATGCGTTTTCTCCAATAAATCTGCCTGCCACCAGACTGTCTGCGATATTATAGAGCTGTTGAAAAATAATACTGCCAAACAGCGGCAGACAAAAGGCCCATAATACGGTTTCCGGTTTTCCTGTGGTTAGGTCTTTGTTCATAAAATCATATCCTTTCCTGAATAATATATACCGGTATGCAAAGCGGCTGCCGACAGCCCGGACAAGCGATCCCGGTATTGATTTACTTTTCTTTGGGAACATATTATAATACGCTTTATAAGATACGAAAAATATATAGAATATATAAGAAGGATATAAATTATATATGGATATCAATTTCGAATACTACAAAGTCTTTTATTTTGCGGCAAAATATGGAAATATAACGAAGGCCGCTGCCGCGCTGGGAAGCAATCAGCCCAATGTAACGCGGATTATAAGATTGCTGGAATCGCAGCTGAATTGCAGGCTTTTTATCCGTGAGGCAAGAGGCATCAGTCTGACGGAAGAAGGCAGGAGCCTTTATTCCCATGTGGAAATTGCGTACAGCCATCTTATGAACGCACAGGAGGAACTGTGCATGCAGGACACACAAAGGTGCGGCAGCGTGGAAATAGGAGCAACGGAAACGGCTTTACACCTTTTTCTGCTGAGCCTGCTGCATGACTTTAAGCGCGAATATCCTGCAATCAGAATCAGGATACATAACCAGTCAACCCCTGAGACGATTAAGCATCTTATAAATGGTAAATTTGACTTTGCGGTAGTCACAACGCCTTTTGAAGTGCCGAAAACATTTTCCTGCGTAAAGGCAATGGAGTTTCATGAAATCCTGGTGGGCGGAACAGAGTATGCAGGTTTATGTAAAACGCCTTTAGGGCCGGATGAACTTAAGCATTATCCGTGGATAGGGCTGGGCAGGGAGAGTACTACCTATGTTTTTTACAGGAATTTCTTTATAGCGCAGGATGTGGATTTGGAGCTGGACATGGAGGTTGCCACGTCTGACCTTATGCTGCCTATGATTGAAAACAATCTGGGGATTGGGTTTGTGCCAAAGAAGCTGGCGAAGCCTTTGCTGGAGAGAGGGAAACTGGTACAAATACGGCTTAATTGTGAGATACCGAAACGCTCCATACAGATTGTTTCGGATAAAGAACGGGGGAGGAGTCTGACAGCCGATACTTTTTACAAATTTGTGAAGAATAGAGGAGCGGATACAACGGAAGGTTGTGGGTATAAAAATGCTCGGTAACTTGATTCTGTCCCGGGAAATGATACAATTTATGAGTCATGATGATATTGTATCAAGTTCCCCGGTATAATTCTGTGCTGCTTCGGTGTTCCTACACGGAGGCAGTTTTATTTTTAATCCCAATTTATGTCACTTTCTTTGATGAATTCGTGACATTCCAGATTTTCTGCTATTTCCTTTAACATCTGTAAATCAATTTCATCAGGTTCAACTTCTTCTATATCATTCCAAGAGACAGGAGCGTATTTTTTTAGGATTATATTCCAGAATTCCTCTGCATCCGTATCGCTCATTACAGTGATAGCACCCATTAGCTTTTCTTTTACTGCAGTCATATCAAACCTCCTTATAAACTTGCCCGCGATTGTCAACACGTTCTATATATAAAACATTTCCATCTTTATCAAAAATAACCCTATAGCTGCCGACTCTCAGGCGGTATCCATTCCTGCCCTGTAATTTTTTGACATCACCAGAGGGTAAATTATGGATAGCATTTAGAATGCGGTTTCTTGTGTTAACATCTTGTTTTCTTAAAAATTTTTCTGCCTGTTTTGAATATTGGATTTCCAAGGATGGCCAGCTCCTTTCTTTTATCCTACTGATTACAAGTATATAAAATTATAGTTTACATATATACAAAAAATCCAGCAAATATAAGGGTTTTAAACAACCTTATATATTTTACTGGATTCAATGGATAATAGCGAGAGGGGGATTTGAACCCTCGACACTACGGGTATGAACCGTATGCTCTAGCCAACTGAGCTATCTCGCCATATAAATATGAATCCGGTTTCCCGGAAAATGGGACCTATAGGGCTCGAACCTATGACCCTCTGCTTGTAAGGCAGATGCTCTCCCAGCTGAGCTAAGATCCCATTATTTGTGTCGAATTCTCGACTGCTTTGCTAGTATACTATTTTTAGGGTATACTTGTCAACACCTTTTTGAAAATTTTTGTCATTTTTCCTAAACATTTTTCTAAAAGCTTCTAAAAGCTGTTACAAAGAATTCTCTTTTCAGAATTGTGCATCTGTCGGAAATAGGTTATAATTGTATTGATATTTTTTAGGTAGGCAATGATGTATGCAGGAGGTATAAGATTGAAAATATGGGCACACAGAGGATGCAGTTATGCACTCCCGGAGAACACGTTACAGGCTTTTGAGGCAGCCTGCCAATACCCGATTACAGGAATTGAGCTGGATATTCAGCTGACCAAAGATGGGAAGATGGCAGTAATCCATGATGAAATGGTGGACAGAACCACAGACGGAACAGGCGCGGTTTGTGATTATACTCTGGAGGAATTAAAGAAACTGAAAATAGAGATTCCCACAGCCGGAGAGGGAGAGCCGGGGTATACACAGATACCCACCATTGAAGAAGTTTTTGAGCTGGTAAAACCCTACTGCTTGAAAAAGGGTGTACTGATTAATATTGAATTAAAAAACAGCAAGGTG
>CAJUED010000019.1:0-7445 GCA_910585075.1 uncultured Lachnospiraceae bacterium | reverse complement strand
AGATAAGATCTTAGAGACCGTAAGCAGATGGGGCCTTGAAGATTATATTGTCTATTCTTCCTTTAATCCGGATTCCGTACGCCTGTTAAAAGAAAAGGACGCCTCTGTGAAGACAGGGATTCTGGCGCCGCCGGCATCAGAGTGCCTTAATTTTGCGCAAAACTACCCGGTGGACGCCCTTCACCCTTTTATTAAAGAGCTTGATGTGGAGAATCTTGGAAGTAAGACGAATTTACCCGTCAGGGCGTGGAACGTCATGGAATTTGAGCCTTTTTATCCGGATACAAGAGAAATTGAGATACAGAATTTAGAAGAATTGGAGAAAGCCGGTGTTACAGACATTTTTACAAATGTTCCGGAAAGGTATTTGTAGGGAGCAAATTTTCTTTTCGTTTGAAACAGGCGCGTCTTTTCATCCGGAAACAGGATTTTTTGAAAAGGGACGTGTGGAACAGGGACGGACATTTCAGCTTTGGATGGCGGATTTTCACTTTTATGAGGCAGCCCCAGGGGATAAAATTGTATGTACCGACGATACATATCAGTATGGAATTGCTTCTTATTCGGCAGAAATAGAGGACAGGCTGATTTACACCTATTGTTACCAGGAAGAAGAAAACTGGTCCGGATATCGGGGAGATTTCCGGCCTGACGCACCGGAGGGCGGCACCCATAAGATTTCAGAGGATGGTTGGATTCGCCTGGCAGTAAGGCGCAGAGACGGCGCCGAACTGACCTGTGAGGATGTTCGCAGGGCGTCAAAGGCAATGTTTTTGCTTCGGCGGGAAAGACATTATCAGAAGAAGGAATATTACAGGCCGGAAATAGAGCGGACCGTGGAAACGGTTCAGGAAAAGAAAAATGAAAACAAAAACAGCCTTGTTTTTGGCCTGATGACGGATTCTCATTATGTGATAAACGGAGGCTGGGAGGACAGTGCTGCAAATTTGCGGGAAGTGAACGAGAGAGTCAGGTTTGATGCCATGATACATCTTGGCGATTTGACAGACGGTATGATTCCTCTTGCCATTACAAAAGAATATGTCTCCGGAGTTTTGAAGGATTTGCATAGCCTCCGGGTTCCTGTTTACCTCGCGCTGGGGAATCATGACTCGAATTATTTTCGCGGAAACCCGGAGTGGATGAGTGAGGAAGAACAGAGTGAATTTTATCTGGGCAGGAAAGAACCATGGTATTATGTGGACTTTGAAGAACAAAACCTGAGATGTCTTTTTCTCCATTCTTTCAACCACAGGGAAAGCATCCGGTATGGGTTCCCGGTAGAAGAAGTAGAGTGGGTGAAAAATATATTAGCGGAAACGCCTGGCGCCTGGCGCGTGCTGGTGTTTGCGCATGTGCCTTTGCTTGCGGAAATGCATTTCTGGAGCAAGGAAATCAGGAATAGCGGGGAGATGTTGGGAGTGCTGGAGGCGTATGTGAAGCAGGGAGGAAAAATCCTTGCTTATATGCACGGGCATAACCATGCAGATCAGATGAATTGTGAAAAAAGTTTCCCGATTGTTTCAATAGGCTGTGCCAAGTGCGAGGATTTTAAGGATAAAAAACCGGCAGGGGCGGTGACTTATGACAGAAAGTTCGGAACTGTTACCCAGGAGCTATGGGATGTGATGGTGGTGGATGCCAAGGAGTGCAAAATTGACTTTGTGAGGTTTGGGGCCGGAGAGGACAGGAGAATCCTGCTCTAAGATGAATGTACAAAACATCTGAAAAGCCCGCAGAAGCTGACAGGACAGAGAAGGAAAATCAAATGATTTTAATTTTTGGAAAGGGACGTTTTACAGACGTCCTTTTTTTATCAATAAGCTGGCACGCAGGGAGAAGGCCCTTCCATGCTCGATTGCACAAGGGCATACAAAAAAATACGCGGGAAACCTGGTGCTTAGGAATGGAAAAAAATTGGAGGGAAATGTCACCTTTTAAGGGGGATTTGCGTATTAGGGGTATAATGGAGCAAAAGAGAGAAGAAATAAAAATCTATGGCAGGAATTATGAAAGCGGAGGTGAAAAATGGACGTAGAGGAGATTGTAAAGAAATACAGCAACATGCTTTACAAAATCTGCATTGTGATGCTCTGTAATGAGCAGGATGTGCAGGATGCCATTCAGGAAACCTTTTGCAGGCTTATGGAAAGGGGTTCCGGTTTCGAGAGCAAGGAGCATGAGAAGGCATGGCTGATTCATGTGGCAACCAATATCTGCCGGGATATGCTCCGATTTAGGATGAGGCATCCGCAGGTGTCCATGACGTCTGTGGCATCTGTAGAAAGTCTGTCGGAGCGTCTTGTTACACCCCAGTACAGGGAAACGCTGACGGAGCTTTTAGAGCTGCCTGTTAAGTTAAGGACAGTGATTTATCTTCATTATGTGGAAGGGTATCAGGTAAAGGAGATTGCGGCTATGCTGGACATTACCCAGCAGGCGGTCAAGAAAAGGCTGCAAAGAGGAAGGGAGCAGTTGCGGCTGGTATATCAGGAGGGATGAGAGATGGATGGTCAGGATTTGAAAAAGGCAATGGAGCAGGTTCATATACAGGATAAAATGCAGGAGGATATTATCAGGTATCTCCGAAAGGAACAGGCGGGAGAGGCAAATCAGGTGAAGGCAGATGAGGAGAAGCGGAATAAAATGAAGATTGATAAAGGGAAACCAGGCATAAAGGAGCCCGGAGCAGAGAGGACAGATAAGGAAAAATATGGTGATGCCAGGACGGATAAAAGGAAATGGAATAAAACAGGGACATTCAGGAAGATGGGAACCCTGGCGGCGGCCATGGTCATGGCAGTTCTGGTAATCGCCGTACCGGTCCGGGCGGCCATACGGTATCTGGTACAGGAGCGGATGGAGCAGCTTCCGAAAGAGGAAGTGGAATCCTTAGCGGAGATGATGGAGGAACAGGAGGCTCCTGCAGACGGTTTTTCAAGGCCTTATTCGGAAAGTGAAAAAGAGAGAATGGGGGAGCTGTACCGGGCGTATCAGAAGGGTACCTTTCCTCAGGGGGAAATTACGCGGTTAAAGGATAGGGGGCAGGTGGAAGAAAACATGTTCTGCTATATAGAGGAGACGGAGTTTTTTTATTTCCCTGACCGGGAGCTGACGGACGAGGAACTTCTGGAAATCATTGATTTTAATTACAAGAGGGATTATGCTCTGGCGCAAAATACTGAGAATCAGGCAGACATAAAGGCAAGGGAAGAAGAACAGAAAAGGCAGCAGGCCCTTTTACAGGAGGAAGGGGGAATCAGTCAGCAGCAGGCCATAGGAATTGCCGAAGGGTGGATGGAAACTTTGTATGGAGTGTCCATTGATGGAATGGAGATGAATGCCTACCTGAATGATGACGATACGGATATACGGAAATATTGCGTCAATTACAGTGTCCGCAGTCAGTGCTATTATTACTTTTATATTTCGGCAGTGGATGGAAAGCTGCTGGAAGCGACCAGCAGCTGGGCGGTGGATTTGGACAAGGAGGGAATGGAAGAAGACCGGGCGAAAGAGCAGATTGAGGTATGCTATAGACAGGCGGAAGGTATTTTGGAGCAGCTGGGAATTACAGATACTTATAAAAATGTTTATTGCTTCTATGTGGTGGAGGACGGAAAAGTCAGGGGAAACAATCTGGGATATTATTTCATCAGGGAAGATGGGAGCGGTTATCGGGTTGATTTTTCCTGTGAAGAAAACAGGTTCAGAGGCTGTCGGAATGCTACGCTGGCAGAATATGAAATGAAAATGGATCCGGAGTATGTGAAGGAAAGGATAGAAGGAGGAGAAGCGCGGACGGTTTCGCTGAATTTCTAATTTTACTAAACGAATATTAAAAATTGATATTACAAATCTTACAAAAGTATTTCAAAAGGTTATAAAAAAGTCTGCTATTCTTCATTCCGGGATTGATAGCAGACTTTATTTCTGCTATACTAAGCAATGGAAATATCAGCGTTCCATTTTCTAAATTGTATATATATTTTACGCTGTCCGGGAAATGCTATGTAAGGTATCCGAAGGCGGCATGAGGGGTTAATATGAATCACGGGAAAAAGATGATAGCACCGATTGTTGTTACGATTCTTGTGCTGCTGTATTATATCGGAATGGCGGCGCTTTTTGTTCTGGTTGATGGCATTCCTTTGCAGATGAAGGCTCTGATGCTGGTGATACCTGTTTTGCTGGGGGCAGTGATGGTGGGCGTACTGGTAAGCAGAATCAAGGAGATTGAGGGAGGAGAAGAAGATGATCTTAGTAAATACTGATTATATCAGCGGAAAAGAACTTGAAATGATGGGGCTGGTTAAGGGAAGTACCATCCAGTCCAAAAATGTGGGCCACGACATTACCCAGAGCTTCAAGACTCTGGTAGGCGGCGAGCTGAAAGCCTACACGGATATGATGAACGACGCAAGAGCGCTGGCCACCAAGCGTATGGTGGAAGAAGCGGAAAAGATGGGAGCTGACGCAGTGGTAAATGTGCGCTATGCCTCCGCAGCGGTTATGCAGGGAGCTGCAGAAGTAATGGCATATGGGACCGCCGTGAAATTCAGATAAGAGCATTTAGGGACACGGCAAATTCATGTTGCTTCACTGTACATATGGTGATACTTCAGGCAGGCTTGTGCGTACAGCGCGTAGCCTGCCTGAATTGTTTTTTGATTCAAAAGTGGTTCGCTGAGTGTGGAGATATTTGATGTGTGCAACCTGTGTACCTGTTTATATTTAAGCGTCAGGTCTTAAGAGTGATGCAGGATGGCTGCAGGTTGTTAAAATTAGGGAGACGTATGATGGAAAAAACAAAAAATTTTACGGAGGGAAGCCCGGCAAAGCTTCTTTTGTTCTTTGCACTGCCTTTGATGGTGGGAAATCTTTTTCAGCAGATGTATACGCTGGTGGATACGATTATTGTGGGGCAGGGCGTGGGTGTGGAGGCCCTTGCCTCTTTGGGAGCGGCTGAGTGGCTGAGCTGGCTGTTTTTTGGCCTGGCGACAGGTCTTACTCAGGGGTTTTCCATTCTTTTCTCCCAGTATTATGGAGCCGGGAAATATGATGATTTGAAGAAAACCATTGGAAATGCGCTGGTGCTCTCGGCAGCAGCGGTGGTTTTGATGATCTTTATGGGACAGTTTATGATTACGCCGGCCCTCCGGCTTTTGAGAACGCCGGATAATATTTTCGGTGGAGCCGCGCTGTATCTGAGAATTTTGTGGGGCGGGATTCCCATCACTTTGTCTTATAATTTTGCATCCGCTCTTTTAAGAGCCCTTGGAGACAGTAAAACGCCGCTGGTTGCCATGGTGGTTGCCGCTTTGGTGAACATTACCCTGGATCTTTTGTTTGTAATGGGATTTCATTGGGGAATTGCAGGAGCTGCCATAGCTACGCTGATTGCCCAGGGCTGTGCCCTTTTTGCATGTCTTTGGGCCATGAGGCCAATTGCATG
Organism: uncultured Lachnospiraceae bacterium; assembly: GCA_910585075.1. GTDB lineage: Bacteria > Bacillota > Clostridia > Lachnospirales > Lachnospiraceae > Suilimivivens. Next base: position 1,990 of record CAJUED010000019.1, on the reverse strand, counting down.
CGTGCACGTGGGGCGGGAGCATATTGTGGCCGAGGGGGATATGTTAAAACGGCTGCTTATTTTAGGCGTGCCGGTGATGTTTCAAAATACCATCATCAGCGTTGGCGGTATGGTGGTGCAGTCTGTGGTGAATGGGTTTGGTTTCCTTTTTGTGGCGGGCTTTACGGCCACCAACAAGCTGTATGGACTGCTGGAGGTGGCGGCTACCTCTTTCGGCTATGCGATCACCACTTATGTGGCTCAGAACTTTGGAGCCGGAAATTATGAGAGAATCCGGAAGGGGATTCGCAGCGGAATTGTGATTTCCTCTGTGACGGCCCTTGCTATTTCACTGCTTATGCTGGTTTTTGGAAGGTCGATTTTGTCCTTGTTTGTGTCAGGAGACCCCCAGGAGACAGCCCAGGTGTTGGAAATTGCCCGGCATTATCTGAATATTATGAGTTATTTTCTGATTGTGCTTTATGCCCTGTATGTATACCGTTCGGGGCTGCAGGGGCTGGGAAATACAGTGATTCCTATGCTCTCAGGACTTGCTGAGTTTGCCATGCGTACCACGGCGGCCATTATTTTTCCACGTTTTTTGGGGCAGGAGGGGATTTTCTATGCGGAAATTCTCGCTTGGACCGGGGCGGCGGTGCTTCTGGCGGTGTCCTATTATGTGATAATGGGGCGTAAGAGAAAAGCTTAGGGATCGGGCCTTAGATGCCGGACTATATAGGCATGGAGATAAGGACATATTTTGCGGAAAACAATCAATAGTACACAAAACGGCTCTGAGAAGGGCCGTTTTTTCATTTTTTAACATAAGGATGACTGGCAAAGCCTGGCACCCGTTGTTTATGAAGCCGAAATTGCGAAACGAGGTGGCATTTGGGAAGCCGCTTTGTGGAAAACGGCATTATTTAACATTTGTTGATAATAAAAAGATTTAAAAATTAGTAGTTGACATTCTTCCTGTTCTGCTATATACTTCCCCTATCAAACAATTTGATAATCAAAGTATTTGATTCTCAAAATATTTGCCTTTCAAAATGTTTGATATTTGAGCTAAAAACAAAAAAGCCGGATAAAAGGAGCAAGAGTGAAAAATAAATTTTTCACTCGGCAAGTTTGTGACTGCGCGCTGCTTGCACAAACATTGCTTTATGCGCAAAAAGCAGCGCAGAAATGAGGAAAAATCATGTTAGAGAGAATTGCGGAAATTATCAGAGAACAGTTAAATGCGGACGGTGTGGCAATCACCATGGACACATCTTTTGAGAAGGATTTGGAAGCGGACTCCCTGGATTTATTTGAGCTGGTGATGACATTGGAGGACGAGTATGGTGTGGAAATTCCCTCAGAGGAGCTGGAGAAGCTTACAACTGTAGGAGAGGTGATTGCATACCTGCAAAGCAAAGGGGTTGAAGAATGAAAACCAAAATAACAGAGCTTTTGGGAATAGAGTATCCCATCATACAGGGCGGAATGGCCTGGGTGGCGGAATATCATCTGGCGTCAGCCGTTTCAAAGGCGGGAGGACTTGGAATTATTGGCGCAGGGGGCGCCCCTGCGGACTTTGTGAAGGAACAGATTCGTAAGGCAAAGGCGGCATGCGGCGAGCCCTTTGGGGTGAATATCATGCTGATGAATCCGGAGGCGGAGGCCATTGCAAAGCTGGTGGTGGAAGAAGGCGTCAAAGTGGTGACCACAGGAGCAGGCAACCCGGCCAAGTATATGTCTATGTGGAAGGAAGCCGGCGTTAAGGTAATTCCCGTAGTGGCCAGTGTGGCTATGGCAAGAATGATGGAGCGGGCGGGAGCCGACGCGGTAGTGGCGGAAGGAACCGAGTCCGGAGGGCATATTGGCTATGCTACCACCATGACGCTGGTGCCTCAGGTAGTGGATGCGGTAAAGATTCCCGTGATTGCGGCCGGAGGAATTGGAGATGGCAGAGGCCTTATGGCTGCACTGATGCTTGGAGCCGAAGGGGTACAGATGGGAACCCGTT
>CAJUED010000018.1 GCA_910585075.1 uncultured Lachnospiraceae bacterium | reverse complement strand
ATAGTTATTGCAAACTATTTATACATGAGAAAGTCCTGTACGATACTTTTTTATTGACGCGAGCAACGAGTCAAGTGGCGTGCTTGCACGAGCATAAAATCAGCAAGCTGATTTGACGAATGCCGCGAGGGGGTAATACCCACATATCGAAGATGTGTTGCTGCGGCAATACCGTAAAAATGTTATTTGAAAAATACAGATATTTTAATAGAGAAGAAAAGTATACAAACTCTGTCACGCAAAATGTGACAGAGTTTAATATATTTCGGAATTTTCAGACAATATTTCACCTGGAAACAATGTTTTCATTGATATAGCCCATACTTTGGTGGTAAAATAGAAAAGGTTTATATAGGCAGTGAATTTACGATATTTTGTTTCACAGCCCGGGAAAAACAGAAGAAAAAGAGGTGAATGTGAATGAGGGAATTTAAGAGCGGACAAAAGCTAAAGACGGTATCAGGCGGTGAGATTACGGTGCTTGAAAAAATCGGGGGAGGCGGTCAGGGGACCGTCTACAGGGTAAGCTACAGAGGAAAAGAACTTGCCCTGAAATGGTACACGCCCCACAGTTTGGAGGATCCTGACAAATTCTATAAAAATCTTGAAAATAATATCGCTAAGGGATCTCCTACCGAGTCTTTCTTATGGCCCATGGAGCTGACGGAGCGTGCGTATAACAGCTTTGGCTATCTGATGAGGCTGTGTCCCCCGGAATATAAGGGCTTTCATTTATTCCTTTTGGCAAAAGAGAGATATTCCGGTATTGAGGCGGTTATCAATGCGGCTCTGCAGATCAGCAGTGGTTTCCGCGCGCTGCACAACGCAGGGTTCAGTTATCAGGACATAAATGACGGCAATTTTTTTATAAATCCCAGGACCGGCGATGTTTTAATCTGCGACAATGACAACGTGGCCGCTTATGGCAAGAGCTTTGGCATAGCAGGTAAATCCCGCTATATGGCTCCGGAAATTGTGATGGGAAAGGCAAAGCCCAGCGAACATACGGACAGGTTTTCTCTGGCTGTAATGCTCTACAGGATGCTTTTCATGGATCATCCCCTGGAGGGACAGAACTATCTGCGGCCCTGTATGAGGGATAAGGAGGAGAGAGAGATCTACGGGACTAACCCGGTGTTTGTGTGGGATCCGAAGGACAACAGCAATAGGCCGGTGCGGGGGGTACATGTAAACGAACTGCACATTTGGCCGGCTTATCCTAAATTTATTCACAAGCTTTTTGCGGAGGCCTTCAGCCGGGAGGCGTTGATTGGGCAGGATGTAACCCACAGAGTGCTGGAGAAGCAGTGGCAGGAGGCATTTATTGCTCTGCGGGACTGTAAAATCAGATGCAGCTGCGGGGAGGAGACCTTTATAGATGTGGAGAAGGAAACCAGCAAATGTTTCTTCTGCGGCCGTGAATTAAAGCGCCCCATGATATTGAAGGTGAAAAAAAATCAGGTGGTATTGCTGCCGGGGAAAAAGCTTTATGACTGTCATGTGAACTGCGAGGACGGGGATTTCAGGAAAATACAGGGAGAAGTTGTCAGAGGACGAACGAATCCTTCCACTCTGTGGCTGCGCAATCTTTCAGACAACAGCTGGAAAAAAACCAAAACCAGTGGAGAACAGAAAATTTTTGGAAAAGGTGAAGAAAGAGACGTGGAAATGCTCAGTCCGGGCAGCAAGTTTGACTTTGGAGGCGGAAATGAAGGCGTGGTACTTTAGAGAGGGAAGGTCCGGCAGCTAAGATGATTTATGATAATACGTATGACAATACGAGAGATATACCGAAAAGAACGCTGGTCTTTTTCCTTATGGTGGATACGTCAGGCAGTCAGGGAGAGGCTGCGAAAATAGAATTTTTAAATGAAGCGGTAAAGGAGCTGCACTATGGTTTATGGGAGATAGCCGGGCAAAGTCCGGACATGCAAATCAAAGTGGCAGCGATGGCTTTTTCACAGGAAGTCCGCTGGCAGGAGAGCAGGTCTGTGAATGTGGAAGAATTTTACTGGAATTTACCCAAAATGGATGGGAGGCCCAATCTGGGGGCGGCATTTGAAGCGCTGAATGAGAAGCTGTCAAGAAAAGCCTATATGAATGAACCGTGGGGCTGTTATGTCCCGGTGATTTTATTGGTCTCAGATGGCGTTTCCGGGGACGATTATACAGGCGGTCTTGAAAAGCTGAAAGAAAATAAGTGGTTTCAGGCTGGGGTGAAACTAGCGGCCGGTATCAGTAAGAATGCGGACCGGGAGATGCTGGCCGGGTTTACAGGAAACCAGGAGGCCGTGTTTACGCTTGATGATTCGGGTGTAGTGCGGGATATGATCCATTTGATGGGGAAAATGATAATTTTAAAAGATTAAGACGGAAGAACATCTCCGGATAGGGATGGAAAGAGAGGTATGATAACATGGGAATTTATGATAAAACAGTGGAAGTGCCGGTAAAGACAATGGTTTTATTTTTTGTGGTGGATACATCAGCCAGTATGGAGGGTACTAAGATTGGTACGTTGAACTCAGCCATAGCGGAGATTCAATCGGATCTGAAAAGTATATCTGAGGACAATGCGGACGCGAAGATTAAGGTGGCAACACTGGCTTTCTCCACAGGGGCCAGTTGGATGGAAAGCGAACCTGTGGCTGCGGAAAATTTCAGGTGGAACTATCTGGAAGCCCATGGAGTGACAGACTTAGGGGCGGCGTGTAAGATGTTAAATGAAAAATTGTCCAGAAAAGAAGGCGGATATATGAACGAGGTGGTGGGTTCTTTTGCGCCGGTCATTTTCCTGCTTTCCGATGGGTATCCTACGGATGACTATAAAAAGGGACTTGAAATATTGAAAAAAAACACATGGTTTCAGGCGGCAACCAAGATGGCCTTGGCCATTGGCGAGGAGGCAGATATGGGAGTTCTGGCTGAATTTACCGGGAAATCAGAGTCTGTGGTTACGGCAAACAGGACAGGAGAATTAAAGAGATGGATTAGGTTCTTAACTGTTACATCCTCTCAGATTGGCACGCAAAGTACTGTCGTGGGTTATGGAGGTGACCCGGGAAAGAACGATCAGGAGAGTCGAAGTGATGGGGAGCCAGAGAGCAAGCAGAAGCAGCTGATAGAGAAAATACAGGAAGAAAAGAAGAGAATGGAAGAGGAAGAAGATGGTGCGTATGGCGAGTATGGCGAGTATGGAGAAAACTTTGAGGGAGCGGAATATAAGATGAAGGATGTCGGTGATATATTTTAAGAAAGGAGACTGCCAAGATGAATATGAAATCTTTCCATTTGACCGTACAGGGAGCCAGTCACATCAAGAAAAGTAAGGAATGCCAGGATGTATCCGCTTCTTTTTCGGAGGAAAACGCCGTCATTGGGATTGTGTGCGACGGCCACGGGGGAGACGATTACATGCGCAGCGCTTTCGGAGCGTCTTTCTGCTGTGAGGCCGCCCGGAAAAACATACGGGAATTTATCGACGGGACGGATGCGGACAGCTTTTTTAAGGCTCCGGATGAAAACCTAAGGCGGCTGGAAGCATGCATCATCAATGACTGGAACGAGGCTGTCTATGCCCATGTGGCTGCCAATCCTTTTACGGAGGAGGAACTGGCCGGGGTCTCGGAGCGGGCCCGGAGAAGATATGCAGAGGGAAGAAAGACGGAGAAAGCCTACGGAACCACGCTCCTTGCGGTTGCACTGACGCCGGAATACTGGTTCGGCATCCATATCGGCGACGGGAAATGCGTGACGGTGAGCCCTGAGGGTGAGTTTTCCCAGCCGATTCCATGGGATTCCAAGTGCTTTTTGAATCTGGTCACCTCCATATGCGATTCGGACGCCATAGGGAATTTCAGGCATTTTTACGCAAGAGAGCTTCCTGCGGCTGTATTGATAGGCTCCGACGGTATTGACGACTGTTTTAAAGACAACGAACAGCTTTATGAGCTTTACAGGACAATGCTTTATTCCATGTCAACCACAGATTTCGACCAGGCGGTTTCGGAGCTTGCAGACTATCTTCCAAGACTTTCCGCCATGGGCAGCGGGGATGATTTGTCGGTGGCAGGTATTCTGGATATTGGAAGGGTGGCGGAGCTTGAGATGGTGAAAAGCTTTGAGCAGGACCTTGCAAAGAAAGAAGCTGAGAGGGTAAATCAGGAAAAAGAGGATGCGAAGGGAGACGAATCTTCTGATGAGCGGAAGGAACAGCCGGATGCGGAGGAGGAAACTCCTGCTGACGGAGAAAACAGGGAAACTCCGGCTTTGGATTTAGAGAAAGAAAGAGAAATTTCCGCATCTGAGCCTGATGAAAAAGCGTAATAGTGAAGCCGAAGGCTGAACTGCTGCAAAATGCCAAGGATGGAGAAGAATGAATGTGTGAGTGAATTTGATGCAGATATGTCTCCCCGGGGTGATATATCTGCATCTTCGCATGCTGTGAAAGGAGCATGGTTATCAAAATGACAATTCGGGAGCAGCTGATGTGGCTGAATCGGACCTTTGAAAAACTGCATAGGGATTATGAGGCTCTGGAGTGGGAGTGCAGGGGCCTTGACCGGAAGTATGCGGAGCAGGCTGCGCAGATTCATGACAGATGGCGCCGGGAACGGGAGGGGCTTGACAGAACCCGGGAGGAAATTCTGAAATATGACAGAGTGGCCCGGGACGTCTACAGGCAGAAGCCGAGCCGCAGAATAAGCCCCAAAAAACCGGACCTGGCCCGGCTCAATTCCCTTATCGGGAATATCAATCCTGAGCGGGAAAATGACTTCATTGCCGGGGAAGTGGTAGGCCTTGCGGAGGATTATTTCCTTTATCTTGACAGGGAAAAGCAGGACATGGAGGGCAGAGAGCAGGCGGAGGTGAAGGCGGCTTCGGAAAGTAAGAACCGGGAGCTTGCGGAGCTTGCCCGGAAGAAAAAGCAGATTTCGGCAAGGTGCAGACAGCTTGTGGGAGGTAACGAGATTTACAGGCTGGTTTCCGGGTTTGATAAGCTCCATGACAGCAGCGAAATTACCCCTGATTATTTTGAAAAATGGCGGCTGCCCCAGGCTGGCAGGAAAAAGCTTCTTCTGGGATATTTGCAGTATCCGGTTGCGGTGCCGAAGGGCATTTTGGAGGATTTTAAGAAAAGGCTGCAAAATCATTTTGACGTAAGCAGGCGTCTGGTGGACTGTCCCTTCGGTTTTTCCGTAGACAGCTATGAAGATATTTTTGTGGAATATACGGATTTAGGTGAACCGGAGCTAAAAGGCGGGCTTCAGGCCCTGATTTTAAATTTCATGCGGACCTTCCGTCCGGAGGAATACAGAATTTCTCTTTTTGACTTTGTCCATTATAATGGGGAGCTTGTGGGCTCTCTTACCGGACTCGCAAAGGAAAAGAAGGGCATCATGGATCCGGTGCCCTGCCACATGGACAGTCTGAGAAAGGGAATATCGGCTCTTGCAGCGTATTACAGGAAGGTGGAAGCAAGGACAGGGGCCATGACTGTTTACGAGTACAATCAGCAGTGTGAGGCGGAAAAGCGGATTCCCTACAGAACCGTCATCATCAACCGGCAGGACCAGGGGTACGGGCTTCTCGGCGATTCGGAGATGGATTATGTGCTGAATAACGCCGGAAAGTTTGGCCTTACCGTTGTACGCCTTATGAAAACCCCACAGGGCTTTTATGGGACGGATCGGGAAAAAAGATATGCCACAGGAAATCCCAACCGGGTTTCCATAATCAGTGATGACAAAGGACGCTTTTATCTGTTTGATGATGGCTGGATGGAATTTCATTGGTTGAAGGCCCCGGTCAGAATGCCGGCGGGATTTGCCGGGCGAATGGACGGGATGCTTAAGGCCCCGCAGGTTGGGACAGATTATTTTAAACGGTATTCCATGCATTTGCCCGTGAAGTCAAAAAGACAGAGAAGACCTATTTCGGTGCCCTTTGCCATTGACGAGGAGGATAGGGTCATCAGCTGTGATTTTGAAAATGAAAATTTTGCAGCCTATATGATGGGAGCCGCCCGCTCAGGGAAATCCACCTTGCTTAACACCATCATAAGCGGCCTGATTATGAATTACCATCCGGACGAGGTGGAGCTGTGGATGATGGATTTCAAGATGCTGGGATTCCGGAGATTTATCAATTTTGTGCCGCCCCATGTGAAATATATTCTTCTGGAAAAGTCAGAGGATTTGGTATTCGATATTTTAGACCGTCTGACGGAGCTTTTGAAGGAGCGTGAGTATCTTTTTTCCGGCAGGGGATGGGAGAAGCTCTCGGAGGTTCCGCCTGAGGAAAATATACCGGCGATTTTTGTCATTGTTGATGAGTTTGCCCAGATGTCCCAGATTATAAGGGAGACGGCGGGCAGCGGCTACGAGAGGGATTACACCATCAAGCTGGAAAACCTTCTGGCGAAAGGGGGCGCCCTTGGCTTTAAGTTTATTTTTGCCAGCCAGAGCTACACCACAGGGGTGACCGGTCTTACGGAAACTGCCTGCAAACAGATTCAGATGCGCTTTGCCTTAAAAGGCGTCCGGGAGGAAATCAGGCAGACCTTAAATTTATCCGCGGAGGAAATCACGCCGGAGATAAGCGGATGGATGTCAAACCTTCCCAGGTATGAGACATTGTTCCGGTGGCGGGATGAGAGAGACGTCCTTAGAACCGGGCGTTTCCGGAATCTGTATGTGGAGGGCGCCCAGCTGGAGATGCTGATTACCATGTTGAATTCCTCTATCAAAAAGGTTCCTCCGGGCAGCCATACGGATGACAGCTCCTGTATTGACAAAAAGCCTGTGGCCATTGACGGAAGGCATCCCAAGACCTTCAAAAGCCAGGTGCCTTATTACGTGGAAAATGACCGAAGGAGAAAAGAAGAGGATGGGGATGCGGCGGGTATACCGATTTACGGAGGAGTTCCCTGTAGTTTTCAGCTGGCAAGGCCCTTTGTGCTGGAAAGGGGTATTTCGGAAAACATTCTGATTGCAGGCGGAGAGAGGGCGGGCAGAACCAGTGTGATTATATCTGTGATCAACTGCTACGTAAAGACGAAGCATCCTGTGGAGGTCTGGAGCCATCAGCGGAATGAGACCTATAGAAAATACGGCTCCGGCGTGTTCGGGCGTTTTCAGGTGGAGACGGAGGTTGGAGAAATTTGTTCCCGTATCAGGCAGATGAAGGAAGGCATCCGGAGAAGGGAGCAGGAGGAGCGGCTGATTGTGGTTCTGGGATATGAGATGCTTGTCCGGGATATGGAGATTCTGGGAGAGGATGCGGCCTTTGACAGGGGGACCGAGGAGAAGCCTGTGAAGGAAAAGGCTCCCGACTTAAGCGAGACCATGGAAAAAATACGAAACTGCAGCGATCCCGAGGAAAAGAAGCGTATTTTAGCCGCATACAATGCCCAGGCGGCGCAGTATAATGCCTGGCAGGCCCAGGAGCAGGAAGAAAATGCAGGAGAAGGAATGATTTATGACGCCCGGGAAGATTTCGGCTGGGTGCTCAAGAGAGCTCCTGATTTCGGAATTCATTTTCTGCTTGATTTCGAGAGAGCCGGGGATTTTGAGGAGGCCAAACTGGATGAAAAGGCCTTTTTGCACAAAATCCTGTTTTCCATGTCAAGGGAGGATTCTTACGGCATTCTGGGCAATCCCAGGGCAGCGGGGCTGAAGGAGGATGTATGTGTCTACAGCGATGGCCGTGAGACCTTTACCATGAAACCTCATTTGTACCGGGCGGTGCCAAGAGACGGCTTCATGGTGGATGAGACGGGGAATGTGGTGCAAAGGAGCAATGTGCCTACAGGATAGACGTGGCATGGTAAGGATAACCGGACAGGTGGGGAATGAGGCAAAAAGGAAGATGACCGGGCAGGTGTAAAAAGAGGATAGAACAGCATGATAGAGGATGGGAGTGCTGTGGGAGAGGATAAGGGATGGCGGTATATAATCTCAGCGAAGAAGGGGCCAGGGAGTTTCAGAAGCTGGCGGCAGAGCTGGTGCATCAGATGGATGAGATAATCGAAGCCGGCTCTGTGCTGGAGAGCCGGACCAGCTCCTTGGAGGGAGACCTTGGAGTTTACGGACAGGAAATAAAAGACATTGTTTTACATAACAGGGTGATGCTGCAGAAAAATTATAATACGGTTGTAGGCCTGGCCGATGCGGTCTCCAAAAAGGGCAGGGAGATGCTGGAATTGCTTGAGATGAGTGATTTCGGCGTAACGGAAACTGTCAGTACAATGACCGGGAGTGGTATGCAGGAGAGCGGAAGATGGCAAAACGGAAACATAGGAAAGGCGGATATGGACAGCAAGGGAAAGGACAGGGGCATACAAAATCTGTTTCGCCATGAGCCTGCTCCCCATTTAAAGCCGGACAGGAAAACGCCCAGGAATCTGCCGGATACACAGTTTGGCTTTCAGGAGGATGAGACAGGGAACCTGGTGTATGATTCTCCTATGGAAATGGACCATTATCTGTGCAAAAATCAGGGATGGGCTAATCCCCTTTTTCAGGGAACCTGCGGGCTGTGCTCCTGTGCCAACATTTTAAGGCTGGCCGGGGTGAACATGACGGAGAAAAAGGTGCTTTCCTACGCGGCGGCCACAACGAATCAGGATACGGGGGAATTCCTGTGTACCAACGGCAGCTGGAACATTGGGAATAACGGTTCCACAACTGCCAGGGACAGACAGCTTATTTTAGAGCATTTTGGGATGGACAGCAGCGTGTTTCCCATAGAGACGGATGAGGACGGAGAAACCTCCTTCAAAAACATTGAACGGATTGCCAAAGGGGTGTCCGAGGGGAGAGGAGTGATCATATCTGTCTTTGCAGATATGCTCTGGGATGACAAGCCCTATGGGAAAAAGTATCATGCGGTTACCGTGACCAGCGTGAAGAAGGATAAAAGTGGAAATATTCTTGGATTTTACATCTGTGATTCGGCGAGGGGCGGTACCAGCTATTATTCTGCGGAAAAAGTGAGGAGTGTGCTTACGGGGAATTCCATGAATGTGACGGGTCCGAGAATAAGATAAAAGAAGATTAATTAGAGAAGAATGTTATGCTGGAGAAGCAGGAGGGGAATGTGGGGATGAATTTGAAGCAGGTTAAGAACGCGGTTTTTTGGACGGAGTGTAGGGATTGTGTGCGGGAGGGGATGTGCTGTTCGGAACCGATTATGACCTGGGATGGAAGGGGAATCGTTGATAACTATTTTGTTTATGGGGAGAACGGTGAGAGGAAGTCTTATTCGGGGCCAGTTGTAAGCTTTGGGGTTTATTCCGAGCAGAAGGAGGCCGCTTATATTAAAAGAGGGCGGGAGATGCCTTTTTCAAAGGGAGCGGAGGATGAAATTGTTGCCGTGAGCTGGGAACAGTATGACGGGGAAGCTTATGAAAGGTATCAGAAGGCCTTTCCGCTGGTAAGAGGATTTTTGTTTGAAGAAAACTGTACGGAGGAACAGCGGGAGATTTTAAAGAGTTATTTGCAGGCGTTTCGAATGGTGACGGATGGGGGGCTATGGCCTTTGTATCTTGAAATGGCGCCGGAGTTTTTCCGGTGGGCAAAAAAAATGAAGTGTTTATAAGGTGTTAAAAATATCGTCTTAGGACAGGTAGATGTGGTGTGATTGAATTGCTGTCTTTGTAGCAAAGCGACAGAAATATGAATCATCAGAACATCAGAGTATCGTAGGACGCTGCTCTAAAGCAGCGAAATGGCGGTTTGCACGAAAGGAGGAATTTGTGGCTGTATATGATATATCCCAGGAGGGAATTGACAATTTAAATACTTTGGCCGGGAATCTGTCGCTGGCTGTGGATGATATTGGGAGAAGCTGCGAGGCTTTGTACAGTTACATCACCCTTTTGGAGGACGGGCTTGGGGTTTATTACCAGGAAATTATTTTGACGGTGGAGAAGGTGCTTTTACTTGTGAAAAAGGCCCGGGAGGGCGAGGATGGGATTGATGCCCTGGTGGGTTTGCGGATTCCCCATCTGACCAGCGAAATGGAGGAATATATGAGGCTTTACGGGGCGGGGGAGGAAGATCCGCCTAAGGTATTGAAACCGAGATGATTGGATTCCGCAAAGCGGAATCATGGAGGATAAGAGTGAAAAATATATTTTCACTCGGCAAGTTTGTGACTCGCGCTGTTTGCGCAAACATTGCTTTATACGCAAAAGCAGCGCAGAAATGAGGGAAATTATGGCAGAAGGAAAAGTGAAGACAGAGGCACTTGAGCAGGCAGCGGCAGCGCTGGGGGTGTATATTCAGTCAGTCCAGGAAAACATCCTGAAAATGAAAAAAGCAGCTCAGGATTGCAGCGACAATATGGGCAGTGACGCTTACAGCCAAAAAGCAATTGAAAAGCTGGAGGGCTGCACGAAGGAACTGGCAAAGACCATGACGGAGGCGGAAGCACTGCGGAAGAAGATTCTCGTTACGAAGCGGAAGATAGAAGATTCTTTTAAGAACTTTTAATTCGCGTTTGGTTCAATAAGCTGCTTCGCGGAGCGTAGCAGCGTTTGATGGGAAGGGGGATAAAAATTCATATGGCAAAATTTGATATCAGCAGTAAAGGGGCGTCAGATTTACGGGCTCTGGCAAAGAACCTGAATACCGTTAACAGGGAAATAGAGGAGTGCGGCAAAAAGCTTCAGACTTCGGTGATGGCGGTAGGCGACGACCTTGGCGGTTACGAGGATCAGATACTGACATTGGTTAAGAGGGTTACCGCCACTCAGAAAAAAGGTATGGAGTCAGTGGACGGGCTGTGCCAAAAACTAAACCGAATGGCCAAAGACATTGAGGCGTTGAGTGTGCTGGGAGGTGAATAGATGGAGCCGATTTTAAACAGTGCCATCAAAGAAGAAATCCGGGTCAGATGCGAGAAAAATATGGTAAATCAGGTGAAATTAGCGGAATCTGACCGGAACACGGCGTTAGCCAGATGCAGTTCGGTGTGGAGCTGGGGGCTGGTTGCATGTGCCGCCCTGGGATTTTTGCTGGCGAATGTATTAGGACAGGCCGCCTTTGCCATAGCGGGAATTTTGATGGTGGTGTGTTTGGTGATGCGGACAGTGATGCGCAGACGGATAAAAAAGAACAGCGCAGAGGAAATTGAGAAAATGCGCAGCAGCTGGGAAGCACAGACCAGACAGGAAATAGGCGCCTACGAAGCCCAGCTGAAGCAGTACTGCCAGAAAGCCTTAAAAAACAGCGCATCCATCCGTCCCATGGCAGATTATGTGACGGATATGTTTCAAAGAAATATAAGGCAGGCGGATTCCGGCCCCAATGTGAAGTATATTGAAGCGGAGCTCACCTATGAGGTAAGGCGGGACGGAATTTATTTTTCATATGAAGGGGATTTTTTCAACGCTTTAAGCGAATATAATTTTGACAGACAGCGCTTTCGGAACCTGACCTCGGATGTGGAGTGCGTGGGATTATCCAGAGCCTTGGCTATCATGACCACCAAGGATCTGATAGATTCCTATCCACCCCACTATGTGGTGGGGGATAAAATTCCCCTGACCCACAGGGATGCAATGGTGACCTTACATTTTAAGGCGGTAAACCCCAATTTCAGGACAGCGAAGGATATTTTTTAAAATAAAATTCAGTATAGAAGATATGTTCAATAAAAGGGCCGGCGTAGCGCAGAGAGGTTTGACACAACAGGCTGACTGACCAGGCGTGATGGCGTTTGATATGGAGGATGGATATGAGAGAAGCAAGTGTAGTGATGGCAAAATGTACGAAAGAAAAGAAACCTTTTGGAATTAGAGTGGAGCAAAGAGAGGACATGGCCTGGTATTGCAACTGGGCATTCCGGATTTCCGAGCAGGCCGCGGCAAATGAAGGGTATGGAAACACAGTCATTGACGGTATCGTGAAAATAGACGGAGATTACCCGGGATGTCCCTATTGCGGGGCTACCGGATGGGTGAGATGCGGCCAGTGCGGCAAGTTGACCTGCCAGGCCAGCGGGGAGGAGTTTTTCCAATGTGAATGGTGCGGTAATTCCGGAAAGTCGGTGATGAGCGATAAGTTCAAGCTTACCGGCGGCGGGTATTAATAAAAAGAGCAGAATATCGAAACAAGAGAGAATCTGCCCCTTGCCGGAGGGTACTGAACCTTCGGCGCGGACCGAAGCGGAGACACTTTAAATGGCAGATTCTGTAACAGTGAAGCCAAAGGCTGAACTGTTACGTGCGGATTTTGCGGCAATGTGGCAGAAGGCAGACATTTACATATTTATGAGGTAGCGTTATGGGGAGCATGGATGCAGAGTACGGACAGATTTTAAGAAAGGTTGTGGAGGAATACGGGCAGGAGACCCTTCTGAATGATAAGGGAAGAAGGGCCACAGCCTTTATGGCGGATTTCAGGCCGGAATCAAGGAAGGAAAACAGGCTCCTTCGGATGGTTTTAAACGAAGGAATCGGGGAAAAGATATATGGTGAGATTATCCTTCAGGGACAGGATGCGGTGATCTGCCGGGAAAGATATATAAAGCATCTGTGCGACGAGCTGGTCATCACCCGGGAGGCGGCGGTCTTTGTGGTGAATTGTATTTGTTTTGCCTTTGGCATAGAGGGCTTTGACGAAACCGGCGAGCGGGTGTTAAAGAGCGGCGATATACCTGCCGGAATTAAAGACCCGGCGGAGCTTTATGAGATTTTAAAAAAGTACACGGCAACCGGCTGGGGAGCCTTTGGAGGATGCAAATGTACCGTGATTGAGATTCCCTCAAATGTGAAGCAGATTGGATACGGCAGCTTTTACGGATGGCGGGGGGATAAGGCGATACTTCCGGGGGAAGCGGAGATTGAGCCGGGGGCTTTTTGCATTCCCCTTGGAACAGACGGCGGGCCCAGCCATATTGAATTTTCCCAAGGCAGTCGGTATAGCGCAGAGAATGGTTATCTGGTTGACCAGCGGACGAAAACGCTGGTGGGCACTTATGTGGAAGCCTGGCGGAGGAGGGGCAAAAGAAACTATGAAAGAACGGAATACCGAAAACCGATTCTGCTTTACATTCCGGAGGGCGTGGCCCGGATTCCGGCTCATTCCATCAATGATGAAGCGGAGGAAATTTTTATCCCGCAGACGGTAAATGAAATAGAATTGCATGACGCCGGATTCAGATATGGAGCCTGGGTGAAGGTGGATGAGAGAAATGAAACCTATCAAAGTATAGGAGGTGTGCTGTTTGATGCCTTTGGGAGAAAGCTGCTCCGCTATCTGGGAAAAAATAGCGAGTGGGAATACACATTTCCAACCGAGACCGAGTCTGTGGGGGAGGGGGCTTTTTCCAAAAGCTATGTAAAGAAAGTTTATCTGGGGGAAGAACTGAAGGAGATTGAGGACACGGCTTTCTGGGGCTGTGAAAAATTAGAGTCGGTTTCAATTCCTCAGAGTGTAAGGCGCATTGGAAAGCAGGCCTTTGCCGGATGCCAGAATCTGCATTTCCTGGAACTGCCCGACAGTGTGAATCAGATTGGGGCGGATGCCTTTACTTATTGCGGAACAGGGAATGGGAATAGGATTGGAGGCAGTCTGACCTTCGGGATGAAAGAAAGAGATATCAGGAAATGTAAGGTAAAAGGGGAGCTGAAATCAGAATTTTATATTTTGTATGACAATAACAGTTACGTGGCAGAGTATTGTAAAAGAAAGGAAATTCGGAGCGGAAGAATCTTCAAAGCAAACTGCAAAGCCACCTGCAGGGTAGGGGATATTCAGGAAACCTATAGGCTGACGGAAAACTTAAGAGGCTATCTGGGAATCGGCGCGGAAGCGATAAGAGGCAGTTTTGGTGAAGCAGCAGAGGGAGCTTATGGCGGGTTTACAGCCGGAGCCGCCGGGGAAAACGGAGTTGTAAAAATACCGGCAAATATAAAGGTAATCCGGCAAAATGCTTTCAGCGACTGTCCGGGGCTTCGGAAGATTGTTTTTTTATCAGATGTTATCATAGAGCCCGGCGCTTTTGCGGGCTGTCCGGATCTTTGTATGGTGGAACTGCCTCGAAATAGCAGATACGCTTTTTATCAGGGCTGCCTTGTGGAAAAAGAAGGGAAGACCCTGATATACGGGGGCCTGGACGCAAATTCCGGGGAGGGATGCTGCCGGATACCCGAGGGTGTGGTTAGTATTCCAAGGCAGACGATTATGGGAAATGTAAAGAAGGTTTATATTCCAAAGAGTACAAAATGGGTGGAGATTTCCAATTTTGCAGGCGGTGCGCTTGAATATATTGAGGCCGCTGAAGGAGGATATTTTGGGAAAACCGTTGGAGGGGTTCTTTATAGTAAAGATGGAACATGTCTGCTGAAATATCCGCCGGGAAAGAAGGACAGAAGATATCAGGTGGCGGCGGGTACTGTGGCTATTGAGCATGCCGCCTTTGGTCTTGCAGACTATCTTCAGGAAGTTGTTTTGAACGAGGAACTGAAGGCAATCGGTAATTTCAGCTTTGTGGGCTGTTTTGAACTGTCTGAGATAAAGCTCCCCCGGGGACTTAGAAGGATTGGCCGGAGCGCTTTTGAGGGCTGCGCCAGCCTTAGCCGGATCGAGCTTTATGAGCAGGTTACGGAAATCGGGGAAAACGCCTTTTCGGACTGTGGGGAAGATTTGGAGAAAGGGGAGTTTAAGGTTATTATTCATAATAATCCTTATGCGGAGGATTACTGTAAAAGACATAATATTCCGTATAAGAGTGTGAGAGCCTGGTTTGGACGTTAAGGGTGAGAAAGGGAGGCTGGCAAGGCAGTGGAAAATATCATAAGAAAGATAATACTTGAATTCTTGATACTGGCAGTCTGCCTTCCGGGCAAAGGCATTCATGAGAAAGCCCCCCTGTCAGAGGACAAAAAAGCCATCCGGGATTTCCTCACAGAGCAGAGCTATGAAGCTGATTTTCATAACCCTGCCCTGGTAAAATTCGAACTGGCTTACATTGATGAGGACGAGATACCGGAACTTTTGCTGTGCCAGGGAAACAGCCATATAGATGGGATTGTGATTTATGGGTATGATTCTCAAAAGGATGAAATGGTAAAGGTGGATTCTTTTTCCTCCTTTGGACGTCTGTATTATGCGCCCTATGAAAACATGGTGGAGAGCAGTTACGGTAATCATGGGTATTACACGCATATTTTCACGAAAATACAGGAAGATTTCACGGTGATTGTGGCAGATGCCCTTTTGTCGGACGGAGGTATGAATGAATCAGGGGGCGTGCTGTATTATCACGGGACGGACAGCGACACCTATCACGGCGTTTTCTATGAAATGACAAAGAAACCCATATCGGAGATGGAATATGACGAAATTGAGGATGAATTAATGGGCGGTGCAAGGCAGGAGGTAAACTATACGGATATGATGGAGCTTACGGAGGAGAATCTTGCGGCTTGTTTTTCTTGAATTTGGCCTTGACAGTCGATTTACACTTTTAGTGCTTTTTGATATAATGTGCGCGAAGGTAATGAGCAGTGCGCGGACGGAAGATGAAAAAATGGCAGCTTGCTGACGATTTTTCAGATTACGTCAATAAGCTGGCACGCGGAGCGCGACAGCATTTGATTGCATAGGGTGAAGCCCGCGAGCGAGAAAAACCGAAGGTTTTTCGAGCGTGCACTGCGGATAAGATATAATAGCCGCAAAAGAAACACAGGCAGCTATTATAAACGGAGGTGTTCATGGGCAAAACTTTTAGAGAAATGGAAGAAATGTACAAAGCGGTTGTAGAGCGGTTTCACAAAATAGAGTTAAGAGAGTGGAATGCACAGGGCGCAATGATTGAGTTGTCAAAACAGGTGGGCGAGCTGGCGAAGCAGGTCATGACAAAAGAGAAATATTATGCATTAGAGGGCAAGGTAAGCGATATTGATGAGCGCCTGGGCAATGAAATGGCCGATGTGATTGCACAGGTAATGCGGCTGGCTGATTTTTACAAAATAGATTTGGAAAAGGCATTTATTGAAGCAAGAGAAGACGAGGACAGATATTTAAAATCCAGGGGAGTTTAATTTCCTGGAATCTCATACAATTAGACAGGATAAAGGAATAGAGTTGACTTTTGCACCAAAAAGTATAATAATAAAAAAAGTTTAAAACAATGTAAATTTTAGCTGGATTGTTACAGCGTGTAAGAGGAGTGGGCGATATGGAGAAAAAAAATATTGACTGGGCCAATATAGGATTTGGCTACATACAGACGGATTACAGATTTGTATCCAATTATAAAAACGGTGCCTGGGATGAAGGCGTGCTGACACAGGATGCCAACGTGGTGCTGAACGAGTGCGCAGGGGTTTTGCAGTATGCCCAGACCATTTTTGAAGGGATGAAGGCTTACACCACATCTGACGGGCGAATCGTAACCTTCCGTCCGGACTTAAACGCTGAGAGAATGGAACAGAGCGCAAAGCGTCTGGAGATGCCTGCGTTTCCTAAGGATAAATTTGTGGAGGCGGTGCGCAGGACTGTCAGAGCGAACGAGGCATATGTGCCTCCTTATGGCAGCGGCGCAACACTTTATGTGCGTCCTTATATGTTTGGAAGCAATTCTGTGATTGGGGTGAAGCCTGCGGATGAATATCAGTTCCGTGTATTTACTACTCCGGTAGGACCTTATTTCAAGGGCGGCGTAAAACCTCTTACCATCCGCATCAGCGATTTTGACCGTGCGGCGCCAAATGGCACAGGACATATCAAGGCGGGCCTTAATTATGCAATGAGTCTGCACGCAATTGTGGACGCCCACAAACAAGGGTACGACGAGAACATGTATCTGGATGCAGCTACCAGAACCAAGGTGGAGGAGACCGGCGGTGCGAACTTCCTGTTTGTCACAAAGGACGGCAAGGTAGTGACGCCCAAGTCAGGCAGCATCCTTCCTTCTATCACAAGACGCTCTCTCATGCAGGTGGCAAGAGAATACTTAGGACTTGAGGCTGAGGAGAGAGAGGTTTACGTGGAAGAACTGAAGGACTTTGCGGAATGTGGTCTGTGTGGTACCGCGGCAGTGATTTCCCCGGTTGGAAAGGTGGTAGACCACGGCAAAGAAATCTGTTTCCCCAGCGGCATGACAGAGATGGGGCCTGTGACAAAGAAATTATATGAAACACTTACAGGTATCCAGATGGGAACCATCAAGGCGCCTGAGGGATGGGTAGTGGAAGTATAAAGCTTGGATCAGGATTTTATGTTTTGTTCCAAAAGTCCGAAATACATAGTATATATGGGTGGATTTCCCGAGTTTATTGCATTATAAATAGATAGAATCAAAAATATAAGGCGTTCAGGCTGTTGGTTTGAATGCCTTTTTCAATCAATAAGCTGACTCATGGAGCGAGACAGTGTTTGATTCAAATATAAAGGAGAGATTTTGTGGAGGCAAGGGAAGTATTAGAACAGGTAAAGGCAGGAAGCATTTCCATAGAGGATGCGGAGAAATATTTTAAAAAGCAGCCCTTTGAAGAAATGGGGTATGCGAAGCTGGATACCCACAGAGAAATCCGCTCCGGATTTCCGGAGGTGGTTTATTGCAGTGGAAAGCCGGATGAGTATCTGGCAGGAATTTATGTGAGATTATTTGAGGAAAATGGAGAAGTGTTTGGAACTAGGGCGGACGAGCATCAGTATCAGGTGGTTAAGGATGTACTTCCACAGGTGACCTATGATTCGGTATCTCGTATTTTGAAGGCGGAGAAGCCGGATAAAAAGCGATATGGGAAAATTGCAGTCTGTACGGCGGGGACGGCGGACATTCCTGTTGCGGAGGAGGCGGCCCAGACGGCGGAATACTTTGGCGCCCAGGTAGAACGGGTTTATGACGTGGGGGTCAGCGGACTGCACAGATTGATTTCCCGGCTGGATGTGATACAGGAGGCAAACTGCGTGGTGGCGGTTGCCGGTATGGAGGGGGCCCTGGCCAGTGTACTAGGCGGGCTGGTGAGCCGGCCGGTAATTGCGGTCCCGACCTCAGTGGGTTATGGAGCCAGCATGCATGGTCTTTCAGCCCTTCTTACCATGATCAATTCCTGCGCCAATGGGATAGCTGTGGTGAATATTGACAACGGATACGGGGCGGGATATATTGCAAC
Organism: uncultured Lachnospiraceae bacterium; assembly: GCA_910585075.1. Lineage (GTDB taxonomy): Bacteria > Bacillota > Clostridia > Lachnospirales > Lachnospiraceae > Suilimivivens. The sequence goes on along the minus strand of CAJUED010000018.1, from coordinate 48,704 downwards.
CCAGATTAACAGACTGGCCTGTGGGCAGCAGGAGAAAGTCATATAGGCAAATGCCCGAAAAGGGTTAAAAAGTCTGTAAGTGAAATCTGCTCTGAAAGCAGGGGTTTTGTTGGGACTTGCCGGAAAAAGACGGAAGGCCCTGTAAGTGAAATCTGTCTTAAACAAGGGGGTCAGGATTTATACTGCATAAAGCAACAGGAAAGGAGAAAACGAAGGATGGGAAATACATTATATTTGGAATGCTATTCAGGAATCAGCGGTGATATGACAGTTGCGGCGCTGCTGGATTTAGGGGCTGATGAGGAGGCATTAAGAAAGGCTCTTGCAAGCCTTCCGATACATGGATATGAGACCACTGTAAGCCGGGTGAAAAAGGCAGGTCTTGATGCCTGCGATTTTTGCGTCAAACTGGATGCAGAGCATGAAAATCACGACCATGATATGGAATATCTGCATGGACACGACCACAGGCACGAGCATACGGACGGCCATGAGCATACTCATGAGCATCATCATGGGGACATGAGTTGTGAGCATGAGCACACACATTCTCATGAGCATACCCATTCTTATGCCCATCAGCATGACGAAGCAGCCAGTGAGCACACCCATTCTCACGCCCATCAACATGATGAAGCGGCCTGTGAGCATACTCATTCTCACGGTCATCAACATACTCATGCTCACGGCCATGAACATTCTCACAGCCATGAGCATGTACACAGAGGCCTTCCGGAAATTATGGAAATCATTGAGCAGGGACAGCTTAGTGCCAGAGCAAAGGAGACAGCCGTTAAGATTTTTCATGTTCTGGCAAAGGCGGAGTCCAAGGCTCACGGCGTTCCCATGGATCAGGTGCATTTTCATGAAGTGGGAGCGGTAGATTCCATTGTGGATATTGTGGCAGTGGCGGTATGTCTGGACAACTTGGATATTACGGAGGTAATCGTCCCCTTTTTGTGCGAGGGCAGGGGGACAGTAAGATGTCAGCACGGCATTTTGCCAATACCGGTTCCGGCGGTGGCTAACATTGTGGAGGCACACCAGCTGCCTGTAAGGCTTACGGAAGTGGAAGGGGAACTGGTTACACCTACAGGTGCGGCGATAGTGGCAGCTGTCCGAACCGCATCCAGGCTTCCTGAGGAATTTCAGGTAAGCAAGATTGGAATTGGAGCCGGAAAACGGAATTATGAAAGGCCCAGCCTTTTGCGGGCTATGCTGATTCAGGGAAGCGGCATAGAACAGGACGCCGGACAAAAAGACGCCGGGGACAGGAATGAAAAGGGTAAGTGTTGCAAGGATGCTAATCGTACATTCGCCACGGAGAAAGAGGATTGCATTTATAAGCTGGAAACCAATATTGATGACTGCACAGGGGAAGCCCTTGGATATGTAATGGACAGGCTCATGGAAGCAGGAGCCAGGGATGTGCATTTCATACCTGTTTATATGAAGAAAAACAGGCCGGCCTATGAGCTTGTGGTTATCTGTGATGAGGAACGGATAAAAGAGCTGGAACAGATTATTTTCCAGGAAACTACTACCATTGGTATACGGCGTATCAGGATGGAGAGAACCCTTCTTCCCAGGGAAAAGGGTATTGTGACACTTCCGGAGGGGGAGCTTAAGGTGAAAAAATGCGTGCTGCCGGATGGCCAGGAGCGGTGTTACCCGGAATATGAAAGCCTGGCAAAGCTGGCAGAAAAAAGCGGAAAATCCTTTTGGCAGGTGAGGGAGAGTTTCAGGCAGACAGATAAATAATTGGGATTTATGAAGGCGAGGGAAATGTATGTGGTTTTGGTGGTTTATATTTGTTTGTGATTTACTGATTCCAATCACAATGATTATTGCTGGTAATATGATGTGGAAACATGCTCCTAAAAAAATCAATGGAGTAATTGGTTATCGAACGGCACGTTCTATGAAAAATATAGACACATGGAATTTTGCACAGCAGCATTGCGGTCGATTATGGTGGAAAATTGGTTGGATTATGTTGATACCATCATTTGTTATCCATTTTCCTTTTTATCATAGTTCAGATAATATGATTGGAACAGTTGCGGCAATTTTATGTACAATGCAATGTCTGACTTTAGTATTAGCTATTTTCCCAACTGAACGGGCCTTGAAAAGAACGTTTACCGAGGAGTGAGTAAGGTTGAATAAATTCTCTGATGAGCAATTTATTCAACCAGGAATTTGTGCCGAAGCGTCACAAATTTTCGACATCGAAGATGTCGTGTTATCGCAGAGCAGAATTGAAGATTCTGCTCGCGTTCCTCAGCGTAGAACACTTCGGAATGGAGGAAAAAAATGGACGCTGAAAATACATATGGGATAAAGAAGGAAGGGCTCCTGCAGGCCATGGAGCAATATGCAGGGGAGGATATGGCAGTTGCCTTTTCCGGAGGTGTGGACAGCGCTCTTTTGCTGAAAATAGCCTGTGACGCAGCTGAAAAAACAGGAAAACGGGTATACGCAGTAACCGTACATACCAGGCTGCACCCGGTGAAGGAGACGGAAGAAGCAAAAAGAATTTGCAGGGATATGGGGGCAACGCACATTATTTTAAATGTGGACGAGCTGGAGGAAGCGGGAATCATGGACAACCCGGCAAGCCGCTGCTATCTTTGCAAAAAGCAGATTTTTCTCAGGATAAAAGAAAAGGCGGCGGAGCTTTCCGTCCATACAATTTTGGAAGGGACGAATGAGGACGACCTGCATGTATACCGTCCGGGAATCAAGGCCCTTAAAGAGCTGGGAATTATAAGTCCTCTTGCTGATGCGGGACTTTGTAAGGAGGAAGTAAGGGCACTGGCGGCCAGGTACGGATTGAAGACAGCGTCAAAACCATCCACACCATGCCTGGCTACAAGATTTCCTTACGGGACAAGGCTGGATTATGAGAAGCTTGCCCAGGTGGAAAAAGGGGAAGGTTATCTGAAAGGCCTTGGTTTACATAATGTGAGACTGAGGGTTCACGGCGACATAGCCAGGATAGAAGCGGATGAGGATGCTTTTGGGATTTTGACAGAGCATAGAAAAGAAATAACGGGATATTTGAAAGAGCTGGGATATGTCTATATTACGCTGGATTTGGAGGGGTTTCGGTCAGGAAGTATGGACGTACAATTATTTTATAAGGAACAAGAGTGAAAGATTTTTCAAATCTTTCACTCCACAAGTTTGTGTCTGCGCCGCATCCACAAATTTGCAAAACTGCAAAAGCAGCGCAGAAATAGGGTAAAAAATGAAAGGAGAAGGTTCTTATGGAGTACAGAGAATTAAAAAGATGCAACAATTTAAAGGTAAGCGAAATCGCTCTGGGGTGCGAGGGATTTATTGATAAGACGCCGGAGGAATTTAAGGAAATGTTGGACAGGGCCCTTGCCCTTGGAATCAATTTTATTGATATGTATACGCCTAACCCGGTGTTCAGAGATAATTTAGGCGCAGCCATGAAGGGCAGAAGGGATAAGCTTGTGCTCCAGGGACATATCTGCTCCGTGTGGGAAAACGGCGAGTATTTAAGGACAAGAGATGTGGAAAAGTCCAGGGCCGCTTTTGAGGATCAGCTGCAAAGGCTTGGCACGGATTATCTGGATATCGGTATGATTCATTACGTAGATGCGGAAAAGGACTTTGAGGAGGTTTTTCAGGGACCGATTATTGCGTATTGCAAAGAATTAAAGGCACAGGGGAAAATCCATGCCATTGGCCTTAGCTCCCACAATCCTGTGATTGCCCGTAAGGCTGTTGAAACCGGGCTTGTAGATGTGCTGATGTTTTCTGTGAATGCGGCCTATGATATGCAGCCTGCAAACGAGGACTGCAACGTTTTGTTCGAGCATGAAAGCTATCAGAATGGTTTTATCGGAATGGACCCGGACAGGAAGGCTCTGTACGAGCTGTGTGAGCGGGAAGGGGTTGCCATTGACGTGATGAAAGTCTTTGGGGGCGGAGATATGTTAAACGAAAAGCTTTCCCCCTTTGGCGTGGCTTTCAATGAATATCAGTGCATAGAATACTGTCTGAGAAGACCGGGGGTTGTGTCCATCATGGCCGGGTGCCACAGCATCAGCGAAATCGAGAAGGTGGCTTCCTACTATGATGCTTCCGGAGAGGAACGGGACTATTCCCTTGTGCTGTCCCGGATGGATAAATTTCAGTTCCACGGAAACTGTATGTACTGCGGACATTGCGCTCCCTGCAGTGTGGGGATCAATGTGGCGGATATCAATAAGTATCTGAACTTGTGTCTGGCTCAGGGCGAGGTGCCTGAGACGGTGGCAGACCATTATAAACTGCTTTCCCATCATGCGTCGGAGTGTGTGGCCTGCGGCCGGTGTGAGCGGAACTGTCCTTTTGGGGTGGAGATTATTGAGAAAATGAAGAAGGCGGTGGAGGTGTTCGGATACTAATATAAGCATAAATTATAATTTATATAAAAAATATTGATTTTACTTATGATTATGGCCGGAGTATAATCATAAAGTAAAAAGCCGATGATAAAAGCAGGTTTTTACAGCCTGCTTTTATATTGCAATAAAAATGCCGGTGTAAAGCGCTTCGGAATGGAGGATAGGAGTGAAAGATTTTTCAAATCTTTCACTCCACAAGTTTGTGTCTGCGCTGCATCCACAAACTTGCAAAAATGCAAAAGCAGCGCAGAAATGAGGGAAAAATGGTTAAAGCAGTAGTGGGCGCCAATTGGGGCGACGAGGGAAAAGGAAAAATAACGGATATGCTGGCCCAGCAGGCGGACATTATTATCCGTTTTCAGGGGGGAGCCAACGCAGGACATACTATAGTTAACAATTATGGCAAGTTTGCACTGCACACACTGCCCTCAGGGGTTTTCTACAGTCATACTACCAGCATCATCGGAAACGGTGTGGCGCTTAATATCCCTTTGCTTTTTAACGAAATAAAATCTATTACGGACAGAAATGTGCCAATGCCCAAAATATTGGTATCCGACAGAGCCCAGATGGTGATGCCTTATCACATCCTGCTGGACACCTATGAGGAGGAAAGGCTTGGGGGCAAATCCTTTGGCTCCACGAAATCCGGGATTGCGCCTTTTTATTCGGATAAATATGCAAAGATTGGCTTCCAGGTCAGCGAGCTTTTTGATGAGGAGCTGTTGAAGGAAAAAGTGGAGAGAATCTGCGAGCAGAAAAATGTGATGTTAGAGCATATGTACCACAAGCCGCTGATAGACCCGGCGGAACTTTTGGAGACGCTTCATGAATATAAAAGAATGATAGAGCCTTATGTGTGTGATGTATCCGCATACCTTGACAGGGCAATGAAGGAGGGCAAAACCATTTTGCTGGAGGGTCAGCTTGGCACCTTAAAGGACCCGGATCATGGTATTTATCCTATGGTAACATCTTCATCCACTCTGGCCGCCTACGGTGCAATCGGTGCAGGAATCCCGCCTTATGAGATTAAGGAAATCATCACCGTGTGCAAGGCATATTCTTCCGCAGTGGGGGCAGGGGCTTTTGTGTCGGAGATATTCGGAGAGGAAGCGGATGAGCTGCGCCGCCGTGGCGGTGACGGCGGGGAGTTTGGCGCAACCACCGGGCGTCCCAGACGGATGGGCTGGTTTGACTGTGTGGCCTCTAAATATGGATGCAGACTGCAGGGCGCTACGGACGTGGCCTTTACCGTTTTGGATGTGCTGGGGTACCTGGATGAGATTCCGGTGTGCGTGGGCTATGAAATTGACGGTGAAGTGACGACGGATTTTCCCGTCACCTGCAAGCTGGAGAAGGCAAAGCCGGTGCTAAAGAAACTTCCCGGATGGAAATGTGATATCCGCGGCATCAAAAAGTATGAAGATTTGCCGGAAAACTGTAGGAATTATGTGGAATTTATAGAGGAACAAATTGGCTATCCCGTTACCATGGTTTCCAACGGGCCGGGAAGGGACGATATTATTTATCGAGAAAGCCCTTTGAAAAAGTAACACTCCAATATTTATCCACACAATGCGGACAGCTGACCAATACATGAAAAGTAACAATAGTTACACGCATCTTCTTAGTTTTTAGACTCGAAATGGTTGACTTTAAAAGGAATTTTACGTAGTATGAAAGTAAGAAGGAGCGGTAGGTTTATGGGTACAGGGAATCAGGTCAGGAATTATTCGCTTGAGTTGGATAAGATACGAAACAATACTGAAAATAAAGGAAAAAAGCTGTTTCTTCATAGCTGCTGCGCGCCCTGCAGCAGCTATGTGCTTGAGTACCTTCGGGGCTTTTTTCAGATTACGGTGTTTTATTATAATCCAAATATCACCGAGGAAGAAGAATATTTTAAGAGAATGGCGGAGCAGAAGCGGCTGATTGAGGCGTTTAACGGTCAGCTCTTAAATGGTGAGGCTTCGGGTTATCCCATCCGGGTGGTGGAGGGGGATTATCCCAGGGGGCTGTTTTTTGAAGCCGTAAAGGGTCTGGAACAGTGTAAGGAAGGCGGCAAGAGATGCTTTGTGTGTTACGAGCTGCGGCTGCGGGAGACAGCCAGGCAGGCGAAAAGTGCCGGGGCGGATTACTTTACCACAACTCTTACCATAAGCCCCCTTAAAAATGCAGGAAAAATCAATGAAATTGGAGAAAGGCTGGCCGATGAGTACGGTGTGCCTTTTTTGCCCTCCGACTTTAAAAAGAAGAACGGTTACAAGCGCTCCGTGGAGTTGTCGAAGGAATATGATTTGTACAGGCAGGATTATTGTGGATGTGTTTTTTCCAGAAGAGACAGATACAGTAATACTTGATAAAATATCGCTGAAATGATAGGATGGTTGAAGCTTACTATAGAAGTGGAGGAAACTGCGGATGAAAAAATTTCTGGATTTAATATCAGAAGAAATGATGAATGCCTTTGAGGCGGCAGGATATGACAGAAACCTTGGAAAGGTTAGCTTATCCAATCGCCCGGATTTATGCGAATATCAGTGTAACGGTGCCATGGCAGGCGCCAAACTTTATAAAAAGGCGCCCATTATGATTGCAAAAGATGTGGCGGAAAAGTGCGGGGAAAGTAAGGTGTTTCTTACCGTAGATGCAGTCGCACCGGGTTTTTTAAATTTGAAGGTGAGAGAAGATTTTACGGCGGATTATCTGAACGAAATGCGCGCGGAGCCTAAATTTGGTTTCCCTGTGCCGGAAAAACCGGATCATATTATTGTGGATTACGGCGGCCCCAATGTGGCAAAGCCCCTTCATGTGGGGCATCTGCGCTCAGCCGTTATCGGGGAGAGCATCAAGCGGATTGCAAGATATGCCGGCCATCAGGTGCTGGGTGATATCCATCTGGGAGACTGGGGCCTGCAGATGGGGCTGATTATTACGGAACTGAAGGAAAGACAGCCTGAACTGGTGTACTTTGACGAGAATTATGAAGGGGAATACCCGGAAGATGCGCCTTTTACCATTTCGGAGCTGGAGGAAATTTATCCTACGGCCAGCGCCAAATCCAAGGAGGATGCGGCCTACAAGGAGCGGGCCATGGATGCCACCTTTAAGCTCCAGAGCGGCGTCAGGGGTTATCGGGCATTGTGGGATCAGATTATGAAGGTGTCCGTGACTGACTTAAAGAAAAATTATGAAAACCTGAACGTCTCATTTGACCTATGGAAAGGGGAATCGGACGTCCACGACCTGATACCGGGCATGGTGGATTATCTGAAAAAGGAAGGGTATGCCTATATCAGTGACGGTGCCCTTGTGGTGGATGTGAAGGAAGAAACGGACACCAAGGAAATCCCCCCCTGCATGATTTTAAAATCGGACGGAGCCGCCCTTTATAATACGACAGATTTGGCAACCATCATGGATCGGATGAAGACCCATCATCCAAACCGGCTGATTTACCTGACGGACAAGCGTCAGGAGCTTTACTTTGAACAGGTTTTCCGCTGTGCAAAGAAGACAAAGCTGGTGGACGAGGACACGGAGCTTTTGCACATTGGCTTCGGCACCATGAACGGAAAGGACGGAAAGCCTTTTAAAACCAGAGAGGGCGGTGTCATGCGTCTTGAAAACCTGATTCGGGAAATCAATGACGAAATGTATCGCAAGATTACGGATAACCGTCAGGTGGACGAGGAAGAAGCCAGGGAGACGGCAAAGGTGGTTGCTCTGTCTGCAATCAAATACGGGGATTTGTCCAATCAGGCATCAAAGGATTATATTTTCGATATCGATAAGTTTACATCCTTTGAGGGGGACACGGGCCCTTATATTTTGTATACCATTGTCAGAATCAAATCTATTTTGAATAAGATAAAGGAGCAAGGCGGCAAAGAGAATGCTTTTCAGGAAAAAGCGGCGGTACGCAGTGCCGGAAGCGAAGGGGAAAAAGCCCTTATGCTGGAGCTTGCGGGATTTCAGGCGGCAATGGAGACTGCCTATAAGGAGACGGCGCCGCATAAGCTCTGCGCTTATATTTACGGTCTTGCCAATGCCTTTAACCGTTTTTACCATGAAACGAAAATTGTCACAGAGGAAAATGAGGAGAAGAAGTCCGGCTGGGTTGCCCTTCTTGTGCTGACAAGAGACATTCTGGAAACCTGTATTGATGTGCTGGGCTTTGCTGCTCCGGAAAGAATGTGAAACTATGCAATCATCCATAGAATTAAGAAACAAATTGAAAAGTATTGACCATCGGGGTTACCCCGCCTACAAGGAACTGCGGGGGCAGTATGATTTCAGAGATTATGTGCTCTCTATTGACCATGTGCAGGGAGACCCCTTTGCGGCTCCCTCAAGGCTGTCTGTGTGGGTGAAAGGGGAAAAAGCCGGTTTTCCGGCGGCCTTTTATGACACCCATGCAAAGAGGGTGACGCTTCAGGATCACCTGACCAGACTTTTTGGCCGGGAAATCATGGGCGGAAGCTTCCAGGCCAAGGGCTCAGGGAAAAGCGGACTGCTTTCCGTCTCAAGATGCGGACAGCAGGTGCTTGAGCGGACGGCGGTTAAGGTAAAGACTGGCAGCAGCGCAGGAAGTGTTCGCAGTATCCCTGCCGGGGGGAGTCAGAATAGCTCTGCAGGGACGGCTGGCAGGGGGGATATTACCCTGCGGTTTGAAGCGGGATTTCCGGCAAACGGCAGAACCATCAATGCAAGAGAGCTGGAAAAGATGCTCTTTGACATTTTACCCGAATGCGTCAGAGGAAGCCTTTATTATGCAAAAATTGACCAGAATAAACTAAAGCAGGCCATCTGCCTATGCGAAGACCAGGAGTATATCAGAGAAAAGCTTCCGGAGCTTTCTCTGTGCGCTTTCGTTGCGGACGGTGCCATCCTGCCAAGAGAAAGCGGCGTCTCGGAAAAGCCCATGAAAGGAGCGGTGGCCTTCAAAACCCCGGAATCCCTTAAGGTTACCCTGGAACTTCCCAACAAAGGCAAGGTGACGGGGATGGGAATCCCCAAGGGAGTGACCCTGTTTGTAGGCGGCGGTTATCACGGGAAATCCACTATTTTACAGGCTCTCCAAAATGGCGTGTATAATCATATTGCAGGGGATGGCAGGGAGCTTGTGATTACCGATAACACTGCCTTAAAGCTTCGGGCCGAGGATGGCAGGAGCATTGCCAATGTGGATATTTCCCCTTTCATCAAAGACCTACCCAACAAAAGGGATACGACCCATTTTTCCACGGAAGATGCCAGCGGCAGTACCTCCCAGGCGGCAAACTTAATGGAGGGTATTGAGGCTGGCAGCAAGCTGTTTTTGATTGATGAGGATACCTCAGCCACCAACTTTATGATCCGTGACCAGCTGATGCAGGAGGTGATTTCAGCGGGTGAGGAGCCCATTACCCCCTTTATCTGCCGTGTGAACAGCCTTTACAGGGATTTGGACATATCCTCCATTATCGTGGCCGGAAGTTCGGGGGCCTATTTCCATGTGGCGGACACGGTGATACAAATGAAAGAGTATGTTCCCTATGATATCACTGAGAAAGCCAAAGCGGCGGCTCAGGGCTATCCTCCCATGAACGGCGACGAGGATAAATTTCCCGCCTATCTTGACAAAAGGTGTCCACAGCCTGATATGGGGCTAAAAAAAGACGACCGTATTAAGATAAAAACCATGGGAACCAGCGAGCTTATGCTGTCCCGGGAAAATGTGGAGCTTCGGTACTTGGAACAGTTAAAAGACCAGGAGCAGACGGCCGCCCTTGCGTGGATTTTAAAATTTGCGGAACTTAAAATGATGGACGGAAGAAAGAGCCTGCAGCAAATCAGCGAGCTGTTAGAGAAGCAGGTTGACAAAGACGGGCTGGAGAGCCTGTTTGAGAGAGGGGACGTGTCTTCCTCACTGGCAAGACCGCGCCGCCAGGAGATTTTGGCGTGTATAAACAGGTATCGGAAATTGCGTTTTTAGAAAAGTATTTGTCTATAATAGCATAGGCGTATAATATTATGGATGCCGCCACAGTAAAATGAGGAGGCATCCATTTGTTGTAAACTTTGTATTTTGGTTATGTGAGATTACTTTTATAATTGTCGTTTATTCTTTGATCCTGTCAATATCCGTGAGATTTACGCCGGAAACCTGTAAAATTGCTTTTAAAGATAAATATTTCTTTTTTAATCTTTCATAGGTTTCTATGGCATTCTCTTTTTTGGCAAGTGTCATATATTCCTGAATGTCTTCAAAATCGTCAATTGCTGCCTTTGTAATTTTAAGACCGTTTGGCATATAATCACCTACTTTCCATATTGTGGCCTGTCTTACTACAATGTAAGTATACTATAGCCAAAGTGTAAAGTCTATTCAATTGTCAACGGCGTTCCATCAGACGGCATCAGAAAAATGCTAAAGCACTGTAGTAGAACAAACGTACTGTCTATAGCTGTCTACAAAAAAATAGACACACAAAAATAGCGGAAACCCTGTAAAAATCAAGATTTCCGCGACTTTAACCAAAGCAGATGACGGGAATCGAACCCGCCTCCTCAGCTTGGGAAGCTGATATTCTACCGATGAACTACATCTGCACAACTCTTAGTATACCACAGTTCAAAATTTCCTTCAAGAAAAATATACGAAGTTTTTAAAAGTTTTTACCCCTCCCCCGAAATAAAAAGTGTCAAGTCCTCTGTAATTACAGCGGCATCAGGATTGTTGACAAGGTGAGTACTTCTGTTATAATGGAAACAAAATGGAGGCGGCAATATGGAGGTTGGTATGAAAGATGCATTTGATATGTCGGTATCGCCGGTATTCAGTAAAGATGGAAGGCAATATGCATTTGTGACCTTTGATGACGGGGTAAGGAGTGCGGAAGGAAGGATTCCGGAGTGCAGGATTATGTCAAGCAATGGATTTTCCCAGGAGGAGGTTACACAGCTGGAGGATTATATGCGGAGAGAGCTTACGCACTTGAAAAAAATGGCCTCCGGTGTTAACGTATTGAGCGCGTTTATGAAAGATTGACTTTTGCGGCAGCAGGCCGGCCATGCAAATCAGGCGTGTAAGGATGATATGATATTTGATTTGTGTTAAAATATTCAACCAAAATGAAATGGAGGAAAAAGATGGGAAATGTAATTGATGCGGTAAAAAAACGCAGTTCAACAAGGGGATACACGAATGAGCCTTTAACAGCGGCGGAGCTTGACAGTCTGATTCATGCCGGCCTGCAGGCGCCCACGGCGGCAAATAAGCAGGAAATTCACTTTACGGTGTTAAAGGGTGATAACCCAATTTTGAAGGAACTGGAAGATGAAAAGAACAGGCTGCGGGGAATATCGGAGTCGGCTCAGAATTTTTACTTTGGGGCGCCCACGGTTATTATATTAAGCGCGGACAAAGATTACAAGTGGAGCCCCTTAGATGCCGGGATTGCGGTGGAAAACATGGCGCTTGTGGCCGAGGAACTGGGTCTTGGAAATTTGATCATCGGCTGCATATATGATGCGCTCCGGGGAGAAAAAAGGGAGTATTTTTCCAATGCTTTGAAGTTCCCTGCCGGTTATGAGTATGAAATTGCATTTGCAGTGGGGCATAAGGCGGTGGAAAAGACGCCCCATACTTATAATGCGGATGCACAGGTTACTTATCTGTAGAGGGAAAATTCCGGCGGCCGGATGGGAAGTATGCTGTCATGGCCTTGCAGATGGCAGAGTAAAGACGGAAGAAAAGGCTTATAAATATGAAGGATTGCTTGCAATTGTTTGACAATAAAACGGCGGAGTGGTTTCGGGAAACCTTGGGGGAGCCCACGTCAGTACAGCGCATGGCATGGCCGGCCATCTCATCCGGCGGACATGTGCTGGTGTCTGCGCCTACAGGAACGGGAAAGACTCTTTCCGCCTTTTTGGTATTTCTGGACAGGTTTAAGGAGATGGCGGAAAGAGGGGAGCTTAGGCAGGAACTGTTACTGATTTATGTTTCTCCGCTTAAATCCCTTGCTTCGGATATCCGTGAGAATTTAAGAAAACCTCTTGCCGGTATAGGAGGAGAGAGTCAAATCTGTGTGGGCGTGCGTACCGGCGACACTACCGGTCAGGAGCGGCGCCATATGGTACGAAAGCCGCCGCATATTCTGATTATTACGCCGGAATCTCTGTATCTGATGCTTACAAGTAAAACGGGACAGAAAATTTTGGGGACGGCACAGGCGGTGATTATAGATGAGCTCCACGCATTGATTGACACAAAGCGGGGGGCTCATTTAATGTTGTCCCTGGCCAGGCTGGACGCCCTTTGCAAAAGGCATTTACAGAGGATTGGACTGTCCGCAACCATATCTCCCCTGGAGGACGCCGCCCGGTATCTGGCACCGGAGCCGGTTTTTGTGGCGGCGCCTTCCATGGAAAAGAAGGTTCGGCTACAGGTTCTGGGCTCTTATGTGGACAGCGGCAGGAGAAAGAAGGACCCTGTCTGGCAGGAGCTTTCCAGCCTTGTGTATCAATACTGTCAGGGGAGCAGGAGCGTAATTGCCTTTGTGGAGGGAAGGAGATATGCGGAGAAACTGGCATATTATGTAAACCTGTTGGGAGGAGAGGATTTTGCCCGGGTACACCACGGAAGCCTTTCCAAAGAGCAGCGTATGGAGACGGAACAGGCGCTGCGTCAGGGAAGCCTGCGTCTGCTTTGCGCCACTTCCTCCATGGAGCTTGGCATTGATGTGGGAGAGATTGACCAGGTATTGCAGGTAGGATGTCCGCGGACAGTTTCCGGCACCATGCAGAGGTTGGGCCGGGCAGGGCACAATCCCTGCCGAACCAGTCTGATGTATATGTTTCCAAGGACGCCTGTGGAGAGCATTCTGTGCGGGATGACGGCACAGCTTGCCAGAGAAGGGTATGTGGAGCGGATGAATCCGCCCAGGGGCTGCTTGGATATTTTGGCCCAGCATCTGGTTTCCATGGCGGCTTTCGGAAGCTATGAAGTGGATGAAGTGATGGGAATACTGCCGAGAGCCTTGCCCTTTGCGGAGCTTACAAAGGAGGATGTAAAATCCGTGCTGGGTATGCTGGCGGGAGATTATGAACATGAGAGAGATGTACCGGTCCGCCCCAGGATTTTGTATGACAGAATTCATGAAAGGGTGGAGGGAGATGGCTACGGCAGAATGCTTGCGCTTTCAGCAGGCGGTACGATTCCGGATAAAGGGCTTTACACGGTGCGGACCGAAGACGGGGTGAAGGTGGGAGAGGCCGATGAGGAATTTGTCTACGAGACCCAAAGGGGCGACCGCTTTATTTTAGGGGCCTTTGCCTGGAAAGTGGTGAATATCGGCAGGGATACGGTAACGGTCACAAAGGCGCCTGTGGAGGGAGCACGCCTTCCTTTCTGGAAAGGGGAGTTAAAGGGACGGGACAAAGAAACCGGGGCGGCTTTTGGCCGAATATTAAGTATGCTGCAGGAGGCATGGGAGGAAGGAAAGCTTTTGGATGCCCTCTTAAGGCTTGGACTGGACGAGGCAGCAGCCGGTCCTGCCTGCGGATATTTAAAACGCCAGATTAAAGCGGCGGGGATTCTGCCCGGCGATAAAGTGATTGTGGCGGAACACTTCAAAGATCAGTCGGGCAACGGCCAGCTGATGATACATTCTGTTTTTGGACGCCGTATCAATGCGCCTTTAGCACTGCTTGCGGCCCAGACTGCCAAGGAAGAACTGGGCGTTAACATAGGAAGCGTTGACGAGGACGACGGTTTTCTGCTTTATTCTTATGGGGACGAGACCATACCGGAAGGGCTGCTTGGCCGGGTGAGCCCGCAGACATGCCAGAGTATTCTTGCCGCCCTCCTTCCGGAAACACCGGTTTTTAACATGGCTTTTCGCTATAACTGCGGCCGGGCGCTGATGATGGGAGTGCGCAAAAACGGAAGGCAGCCTTTGTGGATGCAGCGGCTGAGAAGCGCGGAAATGCTGGAACAGGTGGTCAGGGAAAAGGAGCATCCCCTTATCAGGGAAACCCTCAGAGAGTGCATGGAGCAGATATGGGATGTGGCCGGAGTGGAGGAATTGCTTGGGAAAATTCAGGCCGGCGAGATTGTGGTTCACGAAATTTATACGGGGACACCTTCTCCTATGTCGCTGCCCTTACAGTGGGCCCAGGAAGCGGCTGTTATGTACGATTATACGCCCACGCCCCGGGGAATTTACGGGGCGGTGGAGGAGGCCTTAAAGAAAGAAAAGGAATTGTTGCAGCCAGGCAGAAAGGAACTAACGTCCATCAGTTACGGCAATCATGCTGTGGGAAGGGAAAAACTGCCTGAGGATGAGAGGCAGCTTCATTCGCTTTTGATGACAGAGGGAGATTTGACGGCAGGTGAAATTGATGTGCCGGTGCAATGGCTGGAGAAGCTGGCAAAGGAGGGCCGGGCGATTTATCTGGAGCAGGGACTTTGGATTGCAGCGGAGTTTCAGGAAGAATATGAGATCGGACTGGAAAATGCAGGGGAAGAAGGGCTTCGAATCGTCAGACGGATGCTTCGGTATCGGGGCGGGGCTACGGCGCGCCAGGTGATGCAAAGATATGGGTGGCCGGAAGCAACGACCCGGGAACTATTGGAGGAGCTGTGCCGCAGAGGCGACGCGGCCAGTGTGGAGGAAACCTTCGGGGCGTCAGGAATCGGTGATGAGAAGAATACGGAAATCCGGTATTTCCATGCACTGCTTTACAGGAGGGCAAGAACACAGACTTTACGCAGCCTCCGGGAGGAAATAGACACTTGTCCGAGGACGGCATATGCGGCCCTCTTAGCCCTTCGCTTGCAGCGGCCTCTGCCGCCGCAGGAGTGTACCGAACAGGCGATACTGTCACTTTCGGGCTGGGCCTTTCCCGGGGCGGCCTGGGAGGACTATCTTCTGCCTTCCAGAGTAAAAAATTATAAGGAAAGCTTGCTGGATGGGCTTCTTTCGGGAGGGGAATATTTCTGGTATATGGAGGAGAAAGGAAAAGTCCGTTTTGACAAGACAGCACTGATTGATTGGGATAAGGAACCTGAAATTCCCTGGGATACGCTCTCAGAAAAAGAAGAAATTCTGGTCAGGGCATTATTACGACGGGGTGCCAGCTTTATGCAGGCTCTAAACGGCGTGCTGCCTGACGGGGAGTCTCCTTATGACACACTGCTTTCTCTGATGGAAAAGGGGATAGTGTACGCGGACAGCTTTCTGCCGGTGCGGCAGTGGCTGGACAGAGAGAAAACCCGGAAATCGGCGGCGAGGGTACGTGTGGGGGTCCGGGTGAAGGCGTTACAGGCAGGGCGCTGGGATTTGGTGCGGCCTCTTAGCCAGGTGTCCATAGAGGAACAGATGGAGGGCTGCTTTGACAGATACTTCATTCTGTGCCGGGAGACGGCAGCTGCTTTCGGCCTTTCCTGGCAGGAAGCATTGGCAGTTTTGCGGGTTTGGGAGTACACGGGCCAGGTGAGGAGGGGCTATTTCGTAAAGGGACTTTCCGGTGCACAGTTTATCAGAAAAAAGGATTTTGGGAGTGTGACCGGGGCCCTTCTTCATCCGAGCAGGGATGTGGTGTGGCTGTGCGCGTCCGACCCTGCCCAGCCTTTCGGGAAATTGTTTTCTCATGAGCCGGGCAGGGAATTTATGAATCTGCCGGGAACAGCAGTTGCCCTTCGGGGCGGTATGCCGATTGCCCTTTTTGAAAAGCAGGGCAAGAGCCTTCGGGTTTTTGAGGAGAATGAACTGCCGGAGGTTTTGGGGCTGTTTACAGATGCTTATAAGCGAGGGAATATGTTCAGGGAGAAGAAACGGATTGTGGTGAAAGAATATCCGGAGAAGGCCGTAGAGGCTTTTGCGAAAAGCGGGTTTATGCGCAATGTGCAGGATTATGTTTTGTATCGGTAAGGTTTAGGGCGGATTGTACGCAGACAAAATGCGACGACTCCGCCCTTATTGAGTATTTTAAAGAATAGGATCACAGGCTGACATCCACATTCCCGCCTTCCACCGGTACCGGAACCTGGGACACTTCCACGGGGACTTCCATACCGGAGAGCTGCAGGGAAACGCCGCTGCTGCCTTCCTGCTGGTCATGAAGGAGTTTATCGATCATGGCTTTGAGATATTTCATATCCGCTTCCACAATATCTTTAAGCTCATCCGCTCTGTGCTTTTTCTTCATTTGCTCTAAGTCTTCGGGGGACATGTCGTCACAGGAAAAATCGGCCAGCTCCTGGGACAACTCGTCAAGCCCCATTTCTTCCTGTAATTCTTCCATGCTTTCTTCCATAAGTTCGGTAAGCTCCTGGGAGAGCTCCTCCATCAGTTCTTTCATTTCTTCTTCGGTGAGCTCTAAGGTGTCCTCATCCTCCATGTTTTCCAGTTCAAGAATTTCTTCCTCGTCTATGATTTCATCAAGGGCTGAGTTGTTTCGTTTGGCCTGTTCCTCCTGCTTTAAGTGCTTCATCCGCTTGCGGGCTATCCGCTCCATTTTCTGAGCATGGACAAGGGCCATTCGGAGTTCTCTTGAATCATAGTCGCTGCTGCTGTTTGTGAGCTTTCCCTGAAGCATCGCTACTTTTTGACGGGCCTTTATTTTAATCCGGTTGGCGCCGCCGGAGGTTTTCGTGGTTAATATTTGAGAGGAAATTTCCTTGAAATTATAGTTCAGCCGTTTGAGCTTTTTCTTACCCGGCGAGGAAATGCGGACCGTGCCCGCCGAGGAGCCGTCCGGATTTCTTAATTTTATGACCCTTACGTTAGAATTGTTGGAACCGATGCGCATACCCATGTTGATATCCTCCTTGATCTGAAATAGATGGTGCAGGCCGTAAATCCTGCAGTCGGTAAATCCTTTTACCGTTCAAAGCTTTACTGCTAAAAAATATCACTTTCCCCAATAGCGTAATCTTTGGTTTATATATCGGCATTCCGGCGCTTTTTTTAAAGCATTTTGTCCGTATTACAAATATTAATTTTGCGGAGCATGTCAGAAGAATGTCTTCTGAAAAATGCGTATTACTAATCCTGCGCAAGATGGGGGTAGGGATGGCGGGATTCTTTTTAGATACGATCAGGGCGGGCTTTTTGGATATTTGCACCGGAGAAATTGTGCTTTGACGGGTATTTATCTATAAAAATATAGCTTGCTAAAAATAGAAGTCCTATAGTAAGATATTTTGCAGACACAAACTTGATATACGCAAAAAACAGGGCGGAAATGGGGTGAAATATGAATATACTTGTAGTAGACGCCCAGGGCGGAGGAATAGGCAGGCAATTGGTTTCATCCATGAAGCAGTCCTTAAAAGGGGCGGTGATATGGGCGGTGGGAACCAATGTGGCGGCCACAAGCGCTATGCTGAAGGCAGGCGCAGATCAGAGCGCCACGGGGGAAAATGCGGTGGTGGTTGCAGCCCGGAAGGCGGATGTGATAGTAGGCCCCATTGGCATTGTGATAGCGGATTCGCTCTTTGGGGAGATAACGCCTGTGATGGCAAAGGCGATTGCCCAGAGCGACGCTAAAAGGGTTTTCATTCCTTTTAACCACTGCGATAACATTATTGTGGGGGTGTCCGGCTATAATACCGGAAAGCTGATACAGGAAGCGGTTGAACAGGTCCGGATGCTCTGCGGGGAAAAAATGGAATAAATGGCTGGAGAAGGGCCGCTTGTCAGAAAAGTTATTTGGTTTCCGTGTGATTTCTAAGTAAGAATTTCAGCTAAAAATTTCCTTAAATTTTTTGGAATATATTGTATTTCAAAAAAACGTATAGTATAATATACCTGTAAAAGGAGAAGTTGTGCACTGATGTTGATTTGGACGGAGAGAAGTACTTGAAAGCTGATGTTCAAATTTGCGGATGTTGTTCAGTAGGGAGGTATATTATGAGAATATCACCGGTCAGCAATAATTATAACACAAATTACAATACAAACTCTATTTATGGAAAGATAGCAAGTGGTAAAAGAATCCGGACCGCGGCTGATGATGCGGCAGGGCTTGCGATTGCAAATAAGTTAAAGAGACACGGCAACGGTCTTGACGTGGCGGCAGGCAATATCAGCGACGGTATCGGCGTTGCCAATATTAAGGATGGAGCGCTTGGCACCATGCAGGATTCCCTGCAGAGAATCCGTGAGCTCAGTGTGAAGGCGTCAAACGGAATGTACGGAAATGACGAGAGGGAAATGATCCAGACAGAAATTGATCAGCTCCTCCAGGATATTGAAGGCACAGCCGTTGGAACCCAGTACAATGAAAAGAAGCTGCTTGACGGCAGTATGGCAGATATGTACATTGCATCCAACCCTTCGGCAGGCGAGGGCATGTCCATTAAGATGGAGAATGTGACCTTGAAAGCCCTTGGGATTGACGGATACAATGTGACAGGAGATTTCGATATCGGCAGGATTGACGCGGCAATGGAAAAGGTCAGCAGGGCAAGGAGCAGCACCGGCGCTTCAACCAATGCCATGTATCATGCTTATAACTATAACAAGGGAGCTTCGGAAGAAGCACTATCCTCCAGAAGCAGAATTGAGGATTTAGATATCGGCAAGGCAGTTGCCAAACAAAAGAGCGAGAAGCTCATGAAAGATTACCGGATGTCAATGCTCCGCAGGAAAATGCAGGATGACAATTCGCTTGTTATGAGAATGTTTGGAAATATGTAAGCCGGACAGGAAGCGGGTCGAGCATCTTTGTCGATAACATATTCACACAATAATAAACTCATTGTGTGGTGTTAGAGAACGGGATTAAATAATGACGATTGGAAATCATCTGTAAAATAAATACAGATGATTTCTTTTATATATGTGCGCCGAAATGTGGCCGGAAATTTATTTCCGCCATCTGCATGTCTGCTTTGCGCGAGCCATGTTCCGGATTTTTCAATAGCTTTCAGGTATGAACAGCAATATGTTTTATGTATTTGAGTCATAGGCAGGAAAGGGTTATAATCAAAGTAATTAACAGTAAACGATATTTCCCTGTGGATATTGAAAAGCTTAACGCGCTTTGCATCTGTTTTGATTCCGGCGAGCAACGAGCCAAGTGACTGCAGACGCAGAACCGGCATTTGTCCCGGAGCGTGGATTTACATTGTCTCGCCGTGTAAAGGCTTTAAAGCGGGGATTGATATGTAAATAATATAAGGAGGTTTGTTATGATTTATCAGGAATTTCAAGGGTTACAGCTATCAGCTTTAGGGCTCGGCGCCATGCGTCTGCCGGTAATTGACGGGGACGACGCCAGGATTGATTTTGCGGCGGCAGAGGAGATGATTGACTATGCAAAGGAGCATGGCATTAATTACTTTGACACTGCCTGGGGATATCATTCCGGTAATTCGGAGATTGTCACGGGGAAGGCTTTGGGGAAATATCCACGTGAAAGCTATTATCTTGCTACCAAATTTCCGGGATACGACCTTTCCAATATGCCCAAGGTGAAGGAAATTTTCGAAAAGCAGCTTGAAAAATGCGGCGTGGAGTATTTTGATTTTTATCTGTTCCACAATGTGTGCGAAATGAACATTGACGCCTATCTGGACGAGAAATACGGTATTTATGCGTATTTGATGGAACAGAAGAAAAACGGACGGATTAAACATCTTGGTTTTTCCGCTCATGGAAGTTATGATGTTATGAAGCGCTTTTTGGAGGCCTATGGGGCTGACATGGAATTTTGCCAGATTCAGCTCAATTATCTTGACTGGACTTTCCAGGATGCAAAGGCCAAGGTGGAGCTGCTGGATTCCTACAACATACCTGTGTGGGTAATGGAGCCGCTGCGGGGCGGACGTCTTGCAAAACTGCCGGAGGCTGATGTGGAGAAATTAAATGCGCTGCGCCCCGGGGAGACGGTTCCGGGATGGGCGTTTCGGTTTTTGCAGGCCCTTCCCAGCGTAAAAATGGTTCTTTCCGGTATGTCCAACATGGATCAGCTGAAAGAAAATATGAAAACCTATGAGACAAATGAACCCTTAGGTAAGGAAGAAATGGATACGCTGCTTTCCGTGGCGGAGGGAATGTTAAACGGTCTGCTTCCCTGTACCGCCTGCCGCTACTGCGTCAGCCATTGCCCTAAGGGACTTGACATTCCAAGGCTGTTGGAGCTGTACAATGAACATGAATTTACAGGAGGCGGCTTTATTGCGCCCATGGTGCTGGGCACCATACCGGAGGACAAACGACCTGCCGCCTGTGTGGGATGCCACAGTTGTGAGAAGGTCTGCCCTCAGCAGATTAAAATCTCCCAAGCGATGGCTGCATTTCACGAAAAAACAAAGGGATAAAACAAGATAATAATATATGTTCATACATTGTATATTTATACATCAATAAAAACCGCAGAGCAAGCCGCTCTGCGGTTTTTGACTGCAAAAATGACCATACATTTTGCTGCCGGAAGTAAAACACGGAACAATCCGTTGGCTTGAAAAAAAAGATGTTTTGTGTTAATATTAAGTTAGGTTTTACAAACCTGAATATTAAGGAAAATATGCAGAACGTATACATTACGTTAATAAGATTGGCGGAAAGGAGAAGATGAAAAATGGCCACTCTTAAGGACGTTGCAAAACTGGCGGGGTTAACCACCAGCACGGTATCCCGGGTAATCAATAATCGGGGATATATAAGCGAAAACACACGTAAAAAAGTAGATGAGGCAATGAAGGACCTGAACTATCAGCCAAATGAAGCGGCAAGGAGCCTTCGAATGAAAAGTACCAATACCATAGGACTTATTGTTCCACATGTGAGCCATCCGTATTTTGCGGAGCTTATCAGCAATCTGGAAGCAAGGGCTTACGAAAAGGGTTATAAGATTTTACTGTGCAATTCACAGTGTATTCATGAGAGAGAAGAAGAATCTATCCGGATGTGTATCAATCATAAAGTGGCGGGCATTATTTTGTGCAGCGGCTCGGTAGCTTTGGAGGTATTTGATGGGGTTGATGTCCCGGTGATTACAATAGAGCGTTTTCTGGATAATGGAACCGCTTCGGTGGAATGCGATAACAAGCAGGGAGGGGCATTGGCAGCGGAAAAGCTGATTGAATGTGGTTGTAAGCATCTTTTGCATGTGGGTAATATCGGTACCATATCCATGCCTGCCGATATGCGCACCGAAGGGTTTAAGGAAGTCTGCGAGAGAAAGAAAATTCCTTTTGCGGAAATTTATACGGAAGATACCCAGTATTACTACATGGAATATGAAGAAATGCTGGAGAATATATTGGAAAAATATCCGGAAACGGATGGAATGTTTGTAAACAGTGACGTAATTGCGGCCCAGACTCTGCAGACCTGCCGTAAGCGTCATATTGCGGTACCGGAGCAGCTTAAGATAATCGGTTTTGACGATACGAATATTGCACGTCTTACCACGCCTCAGCTCACTACCATTCACCAGCCGGTGAAGGAGATGGCTGAGATTGCAATTAATCTTCTGCATGACTCCGTTGCAGGAAAACTGGTGGCCAAGAGAACCGTTCTTCCGGTCAGTCTGATAGAACGTGAAACTACCTGATAAGAGAGCGTGGAGAAAGTGTCAGGAAGATGCAGGAGTGGTCAGAGCTTTGAGCAGGGCTTCGCAATCTTCCAAATGCTCGGTATTGGAAATGATGACGGCGTAAAGGGGCTCCTCTATGCCGTCTTTCGCTTTATTATATAAATCATAAAATTCCGTTCCGGACAAATCCACGGCATAATAGCCGTCAATACCGTCCGCCGGATTGGTGTTTCCGTGCTCATCTATGGTCAGACCTGCCGTGTCATAGACAAGTTTTCCGCTCTCCATCAGGGAAGAAGAAAGCTCCGGGGAAAGGGAACTGTCAAGAGGAAGACAGGCGTTTAAGGCAAGCACATAGCTGTACATGTCCGGTCCGCAGACGGCTATGTCCATGCGCCCGGAGGAGATAGTGGTCATGACCTCAATTTCCTGGACGTAATAGTATTTGTTATCATAGTCAAAGGGCTGGTCTAAGTTGATATCCACTGCGCCGGGTTTTCCGTCGGCCTGCAGTTCTTTCACAAAGGGCTCAAACCAGGGAGAACAATTGTCGTCCGTATTCAGCACAACACATACCCGCAGGCGGCAGGGCTTTTGTCCCTCATAAAACATATGGGCAAAAGTGCAGATGGTAATCAGGATAAAGGCGGCTGTGATAGCCGGCCACTTATAATAATCCCAGAAAAAAACCAGTTTCTTTTTGAATGGAAGACTTTTTAATGTTTGAAGGTCCCGGCGCAGTTCTTTAAGAAAGGCGGATTCGGGCTTTTTCTTTTTTTTCATGATTTTCCTCATTTCTGCGCATTCTAAATTTGCGGGTGCCCGTTTTCTTCGTCGGCCTGCTGTGGGAGTGTGGATTCTTCCTGTCCAGGGATATCTTCCTCACCAAAGTTAAGAGGTTTCAGTTCCTGTTCGGCGCATGGGTTAGGAAGATAAGACTTCAGTGCGGAAACTGCCAGGTGGGCATTACACCAGACGATAAGGCCGGGGGCAATAAAAATCAGTCCGATTAAAATATGACAGGTCCAAAGGCCGAATGCCAGCACGGCAATCATCAGAAGGGTGCGCCACAGGTTCCGTATGGAAAGAACGAAAGCCCAGAGGAGAATTTCCCTGTTTTTTTTGTCAAATTTGGCCAGAATCGGGAAAGCATACAGAGTGATAAACAGCCAGAATAAAAAGATTGCGGCGAAAAAGAACATAAAAAAGCTGTATATACCTGTCCCGGCATGATAGCACATACGAATGTCTATAATAAGGAAAAGACCAAGGGCAAGAAGGGGGATGCCAAGAGAAATTCCCTGCTTGAAATTCTGTTTAAAGGAACGGAAAAAATCCTTGGACACAGAGCCGCTCTCTCCACGTGCCAGTTGAATCATAGCGTAATAAAACGCCGTGGTGGAAGGACCTATGGTAATAACCGGAAGACAGCAGATGAGCCAGAGCGTGTTCAGTATAAAAATATCAAAAATATTGCCCATCTCATTCCAGAATGGAGTGTCCTGATTAAAAAATCTGTCGAACATATAAATAACCATACCCTTTCCACAACCTGCAAACTTTCATCATATTATTGCGTAGGCACAAATTTGCCTGTGTAATCACTTCTTTACTTTAATAAATGTATTCCGTCTAAGTATATCAGAATTTAAACAGGATTGCTATAAAGAACTATGTGGCGAATGTTTGTGAAATCCTTTGACATATTATTGTATCAATAAAAGACAAATTGTGCAATAAGAATATCAAAGGATTGTCATGCTTTGGGAGTGTAAAAAATATGTTAAAAATTGTAAATGAATAAAATTTGTACACTATATATAAATTTGATATAATTAATTTGTATAGAAATTACATAATTTGCATTTTGTGGATAAAATTTATAATAAACGATTGACATATTTTTGAACGGATGATACGATAATACATGCAATTAGATATGTCTGGCGGTTTTTATGTTGCACAAAAGTTGCTAGCGCTTATTGTGCACATTGAAATCGGCACTATAAGTTCTACAACTTATTTTTTTACTTCAAATTTATGCCGTATCCCAATAGACGGGCAGGCATAAAGCTTTCAGTGGGAATTCCCAACTGGAAACACTACTACATATCAATTCAAAGGTTTTATGAAGGAGGAAATGAAAAAATGAAAAAGAAGTTACTTGCAATGGCGCTCGTAACAGCTATGTCTTTGTCTCTTGTTGCATGTGGTGGCGGTTCTGATTCAGGAAGTGGAAGCGCAGAAGGCTCAGGCGAAAGTGCCGGAGGAGCTGAGAGCACAGGAGTATCTATTACTATTTTTAACACCAAGAGTGAGATTCAGGATCAGTTCGTTGAGATGGCTGAGGAGTACAGTGCGGCAACAGGTGTGGATGTAGAAATCTACTATTCCAGCGACACAGTAGCAGCTCATCTGGCAACAAGATATTCTGCAAACGATCCTTACACCATTTCCATGGTAGACGCAAAGGACGTATATTCTCTTGGCGCTGAGCACGCAATTGACTTAAGTGATGAAGAATGGGTTGCCAACACCGATTACGCCATCAGCGTAGACGGAAAGGTAATGGGCTTCCCGGTATGTATTGAAGCACGTGGCGTTATGTACAACGCAACAGCAATCGAAGCGATCACAGGCGAGGAATTCAAGCCTGAGAACTATGATACGTTAGATGCATTCCAGGGTCTTTTAGACCAGCTGGTTGCAGGCGGTATGGAAGCTCCTACCGGTATCATGAAGGAAGACTGGTCCATGGGCGCTCACTATCTTGCACAGGTTTATGAGGAGCAGTCAGATGTGGAAGCATTCGTTACTTCCCTCCATGAAGGCAGCGCTGACCTTGCAAACAATGAAAAGTGGAATTCCCTGATGGATACCTTCGATGTTTTAATGAAGTACAATTATGCGGCAGGTTCACCGGTTGCAGCAGAGCGTGAAGTTTCCGAGCAGAAGCTGGCTGAGGGCGAGATTGCATTTATGTTCGGTGGTAACTGGGATTGGTCCATGATCAACGCATATGATTACTCTGAGAAGATGGGTATGATGCCTGTACCTCAGAACACCAGCGACGGCTCCAACAAGAAGCTGGTTGGCGGCGGTTCCAAATACTTCATCATTGATTCATCTGAAAATACTTCCGCAGAACAGCAGCAGGCAGCAAAGGATTTCCTGAACTGGCTTGTATTTGATGAAGCCGGCAACAAGTTCCTGACAGAGGACTGTGCTCTTGTTCCTGCTTACAGCAATATCAATGCTGACGCGTTAGATCCGTTGTCAATTTCCGTAAAAGCATATGCTGACGGCGGAAATCTGATTGGAAACTATGATTACTTACCGGATGACCATTATTCAAAGAATGGTGCTTCTTTCCAGAAATATCTGGCAGGCCAGGTAGACCGTGCAGGTCTGGCTTCCGAAATTGAAAGCTATTGGTCATCTACAACTCCTGTAGAGCACTAAAATATAATTTAGGATGTCTTGTCGGGAGTGAGAAAAGTGGTGGCAGCTCAGATTTTTTGTCTGAGCTGTCACAAAAGCGGGGTATGGCAAGAGCATAAGAAAACGGGTTACTTAAGGCCGTATTCCTGCACCTCCTGACAGACTTTCCTCATAAGTGAAAGAGGATGAGAGAAGGGAGACATTAAGATATGGATACAAGTAGTATGTCTTTTAAATGCAAACAGTTTCTTATGTTTGCCGGCATTACGACGGTAACATTTGTTGCTGTGGTTATTTTACCGTTCATATATGGTTTGTATCTGACCTTTACAAGCTGGGACGGTGTTTCTAGGCAGAAACCTTTTGTTGGATTCGCAAATTATGTGTCTACTTTTGCAGATGCCGCTTATTGGCAGGCTCTTGGCAGAACTTTTATTTATTCTATCATAGCGGTTGTGCTTGTAAACGTTGTGGCGTTTATCCTGGCATTTTTGGTTACCAGCGGTGTCAAAGGCCAGAATTTCTTCCGGGCAGGTTTCTTCATCCCCAACCTGATTGGTGGTATCGTACTTGGTTATATCTGGAAGTTTGTATTTAACCGTGCTTTTGTTGCAATCGGCGAGTCTCTTTCCATAGGAGCTCTGTCCACATCCTGGCTGGCAACCACGAACGGAGCCATGTTATGTCTGATTATCGTATCCGTATGGCAGTATGCAGGATACATGATGTTGATTTACGTGGCGGGCTTCATGAGTGTATCAGCCGATGTACTGGAAGCGGCAAGGATTGACGGATGTACAAATATGCAGTCCATCATCCATATTTCCGTACCGCTTATGGTTTCTTCTTTTGTACAGTGTCTGTTCCTTACAATTACAAGATGTTTCATGGTATATGATGTAAACCTTTCTTTGACAAACGGCGAGCCCTTTAACAGCTCTGTTATGGCGGCTATGCACGTGTACAATCAGGCGTTTACATACAAGAATTATGGTACCGGTCAGGCTGAAGCACTGATATTATTTATTGTCTGTGCAGTTGTAGGCGTACTTCAGGTATACATTGGTAAGAAAGCGGAGGTGTCAGCATAATGGATGATTTAAATGAAAGAGCTGCGCGCAATCGGAAAATACGGCACGCTGTTTCCATTGTTATTTTGATCGTGCTTTTTATATGTTTCATTTTTCCGTTTATTTTAGTATTAGTGAATGTATTTAAGACAAAAGCGGATATTACATCCGACCCATTGGCGCTGGTAGGTGCCCACGGATTTACCTTACAGAATTTCCCGGAAGCCATGAAGAAAATGGATTTCTGGCGTTCCTTCGGAAACTCGGCTTTCATCACAATCCTTTCCACAATCCTTACGATTCTGCTTGCTTCCATGGCTGCTTATGTGATTGTGCGTAACAAATGGAAAGCATGCGGCGCTTTGTTTGGAATGATGATTGCTTCCATGGTAATTCCTTTCCAGGTATTGATGATTCCCCTGGTATCTTTGTACGGCGGTGTGTTCGGTATTTTGAATCACCGTGCAACCCTGATTTTCATGCATGTAGGATTTTCCGTATCCATGGCAACCTTTATGTTCCATGGGGCAATCCATACAAATGTGCCCATTGCCCTTGAGGAGGCAGGCACAATCGACGGCTGCAGCCGTTGGCAGATTTACTGGAAAATTGTATTCCCGTTGCTGAAACCCACTATTGCAACCGTTGCAATCATTGACGCAATGGCATTCTGGAATGACTACCTTCTTCCCAGCCTTGTGCTTGCAAGAAAAGAATTGTATACCATTCCGATTGCCACACAGGTATTCTATGGAACCTACTCCACGGATATCGGCCTGGTAATGGCGGCTCTGCTGCTGGCAATGCTGCCGATTTTAATACTGTATATGTTCTTACAGCGCTATATTGTAGAAGGTGTAACTTCAGGTGCAGTTAAATAAGGGTAAAAGGGGTTTTTAAGTTGTAATGAGACTGGCGCTAATTGATTTAAAATCAGCAGGTCCGATATGGATTGCTGATTGGTTGGCGGCGGTCTCATTCTTTTTGCCGGGATTGCAGGGACGGTGATATGGAAGGGTGGAAAAGATGGAAAAAAAGATTATTTTTCTGGATATCGACGGAACACTTACTCTGCCGGGGCAGAATGAACCTCCGGATTCTGCAATTCGTGCCATAAAAAAGGCCAGGGAGCGGGGGCATTATGTGTTTTTGTGTACCGGGAGAAGCTACGGCATGCTTTTGCCCTTGCTAAATTATGAATTTGATGGGATAATAGCCAGTGCGGGAAGCTATATTGAATACCAAAAGGAAGTGCTTCTTGACTGTCCTGTGACGGAAGAAACAAAGAAGTTTGCAATGGAGCTTTTAAAGGAAAATGGTATTTTCCGCACGGTGGAATGCATGGACGGCTCTTATGCGGATGAAGAATTCAAGGAGTTTCTGCGCGCTCATGCGGGAGAGGGAAATAACAGTGAGCTGCTGCGCTGGAGGGAGCAGATAGAGAAGTCCTTAAATGTGTTTCCCATGAAGGCGTATCAGGGGCAGCCCATATATAAAATCATCATTGCATGTACTTCCTGGGAGCAGCTTAAAGTGCCCAGGGAAAAGCTGTCTTCCGGTTTTGTATTCAGTATACCGGGGGTGGATGCGTATGGTTTTATTAACGGGGAATTGATAAACAAACGATTTCATAAGGGAAAAGCTGTGGAACTTATTTGTGAGCATCTTCATGTGCCTGTTGGGCGGAGTGTGGCCTTTGGGGACAGTATCAACGACCTGGAAATGCTGGAAACGGCAGGCCTTGGCATATGTATGGACAATGGTCAGGATGAGCTTAAGAGGGTTGCTGACGATATATGCCCGTCCGTATTGGAAGATGGTATATGGCATGGATTTTTAAAGCATCATATTATAGAATCGTGATATGATAAAAGGTTATTTTACAAAAAATGATTTTATAAGAAATGATCTCATGGAAAATGATATCATATAAAGTGATTCCGTAAAATGATTTTATAACGACAATTTTATGGGAAAACGACGAGTAGAAAGTGGATAAGAGGTGGAATTATGAGAAAACAGGTGAAAAAAAGACAGCCGGTTCGTAAGAAAGAAACCGTGAAGAATGTGAAGGAGGAAGCTCCTGTATCAGCTGCAGCTCAGGAACTTGAGAAACCTATAAAAGAGGAATCTCCGCTGCAGGAAGAAAATGCCGCGGCAAAGCAGGCGGCGGACCTTTTGACGGATGAGGAAGTTTCCGTAAAGGAAAACGCCGTAGAGGTGGACGGAACGGTTAAGGAAGACGCCGGGGAGGCAAAGGAAGTATCGCCGCAGGCTGCAAAAGAAGACGGAATTTATATGGAGCGGCTTAAAAAGCATCACGATGAGCTCCGCTGGCTTTATATGGAATTATATGAGAATGATTCCATGTTTGCAGAGCTGATGGATAATATGAAAAACTTCTTTGTGGAGAGAAATAAAGAGTTAAAGGCCCAGGATGCGGACCGGGAGGCCAACAGGGAATGGTACAAAAAGAACGATATGCTTGGCATGATGTTCTATATTGATAACTTTGCAGGAAATATGAAGGGCGTGGAGAATAAGCTTGACTACATTGAAAAATGTAACGTGAATTACATTCACCTGATGCCTTTCCTTGAGACCGTGGAGGGACGCTCGGACGGCGGCTACGCGGTGGCGGATTTTAGGAAGGTGCAGGAAAAGCTTGGCTCCATGGAGGATTTGGACAGTCTCACCGCATCCTGTCACAAAAAGGGCATTAACGTATGTATGGATTTTGTCATGAACCATACTTCCGAGGATCATGAGTGGGCAAAGAAGGCACGTCAGGGAGACGGGGAATATATGAGCCGTTATTTCTTCTTTGAAAACGACGAGATACCTTCCCAGTATGAGCGGACAGTGCCTCAGGTATTTCCCACCACAGCGCCGGGAAATTTTACCTGGCTGCCGGATGCAGGGCATTTTGTGATGACTTCCTTTTATCCCTACCAGTGGGATTTGAATTATAAGAATCCAAGGGTTTTCAATGAAATGATGTACAATTTCCTTTATCTTGCAAACAGGGGAATTGATATTATCCGTATTGATGCGGTTCCTTATATCTGGAAGGAGTTAAACACCCAGTGCAGAAACCTTCCTCAGGTACATACCATTGTGCGTATGATGCGGATCATCAGTGAGATTGTATGTCCGGGAGTTCTCCTTCTTGGGGAGGTGGTTATGGAGCCTGAAAAGGTGGTGCCTTACTTTGGCACGGTGGAAAAACCGGAATGCCATATGCTCTACAATGTGACCACCATGGCAACCACCTGGCACACGGTAGCCACAAGGGATGTGCGTCTCTTGAAAAAGCAGCTGGATATTGTGAACGGACTGCCGAAGGACTATGTATTTTTGAATTATCTGCGCTGTCATGACGATATCGGCTGGGGCCTTGATTACGGCACCCTTATGCTGGATGGAATCGGGGAACGCTCCCACAAGAAGTACCTGAATGATTATTTCCAGGGATATGCAGGGGACAGCAACAGCCGCGGGGAACTTTACAATGCGGACCCTGTGTCAGGGGACGCCAGGTTCTGCGGAACCACCGCATCCATGTGCGGTATCGAGAAGGCAGGATTTGAGCAGGATGAGGCAGCCATGGAAAAAGCAATCCGGTTTGATGTGATGCTTCACGCTTATATGTTCATGCAGTCCGGTATTCCGGTAATTTACAGCGGGGATGAGATTGGACAGGTGAACGATTATACCTACAAAGAAGACCCTCGGAAGGTGGAGGATTCCAGATACATTCACAGGGGCGTTATGAACTGGAAGCTGGCGGAGAATATTTCCGATTTAAATACGGTGGAAGGGAAAATGTTCACCAGCCTGAACCAGTTAGAGCAGATTCGGAAAAGGGAAAAAGCCTTTGTGTCGAATGCGGATACCTGGACCATTGAAACATGGGATCAGTCGGTGCTGTGCATAGGCAGGTATTTTGAGGGCGATAAGATTATCGGACTGTTTAATTTCAGCGAGTTTGATAAGACCGCCTGGATCAATGAGACAGACGGAGACTACACGGATTTGATTACAGGTGAGGTCAGAAAGGCCGCAGGGGTGAATGTGCCTGCTTATGGATTTTATTATTTGAAGCATACCTTTGAGAAAACCGAATAATGATTTCAGAATCATGATTTTAAAATGATGTTGATTGTGTGAGAAAGGGCCGGACGGATGTGTTTGCGCATTCGTCCGGCCCTTTGTGCGAAAAGTGGATAGTTTGATTGCCGTGGGCGGCGGGGGTATGTTATACTACATCTGACGATAATGTATTTTTAGATTACACGGTTGCGCAAAGGCCTGTGTTTGCGGGCTGAGCAGGAATGGAGATGGATATGGGTATTGTTTTTTCTGAAAAAGACAAGGTTTTTACATTGCACACGAAGGATACGACTTATCAGATGAAAGTAGATCAATATGGGTTTTTGCTGCATCTTTACTATGGACGGAAGACCCGGGGCAATATGGATTATCTGCTTTGTTATGCTGACAGAGGGTTTTCCGGGAATCCGTATGATGCGGGGGAGGATCGCACTTACTCC
This sequence comes from uncultured Lachnospiraceae bacterium, assembly GCA_910585075.1. Classification (GTDB taxonomy): domain Bacteria; phylum Bacillota; class Clostridia; order Lachnospirales; family Lachnospiraceae; genus Suilimivivens. Next base: position 17,675 of record CAJUED010000018.1, on the reverse strand, counting down.
ATGGACGTGCTGCCTCAGGAACTGCCCTGTCAGGGCACGGGAGATTTCAGGAGTACGGCTGTTGCCGTAAAAAATACGGACGGTTCCTACGGATGTGATTTCCGTTATCAGGGATACCGCATCACAAAGGGCAAATACGGGATACCGGGGCTTCCGGCGGTATATGCCGGGGAGGACGAGGCCGAGACTCTGGAAATAGATTTGGAGGATAAGGTGACCGGGGTGTGGGTAACCCTTCTCTACGGGGTGCTGCCTGGGCTTAACATCATCACCAGAAGCGCCAGGATTCAAAATAAGGGCAAAGGGAAAATTTATCTGGAAAAGGCCCAGGCCGCATGCCTTGACTTTGTGGGCGGAGCGTATGATTTGATTTGTTTTTATGGCCGCCATACTTCGGAGCGGAATGTGCACAGAAGCCCTGTAGGGCATAATGCCCAGGTGATCGGAAGCCGCAGGGGCACCTCCAGTCATCAGTACAATCCCATGATGATTCTGGCCGGAAAGGAGACCACCGAGGACGCAGGGAGCTGCTACGCCCTGTCCTTTGTTTACAGCGGCGGCTTTAAAGGGGAGGCGGAGAAGGACCAGTTTAATCAGACCAGAGTGCTGCTGGGGCTTCCTGACGAGCAGTTCTCTTATCCATTAGAGGCCGGTGAGGTTTTCCATGTGCCCGAGGTGGTGCTTACTTACAGTGAAAAGGGGCTTGCAAGGCTTTCTCAGAATCTGCACACCTGTTTCAGAACCCATCTTTGCAGGGGGAAATACAGGGATAAGGTAAGACCTGTTCTCTTAAACAGCTGGGAGGCTTCTTACTTTGACTTTAACGGGGAATCCATTTACCAGCTTGCAGAGCAGGCAGCGGAGCTTGGAGCCGAGATGCTGGTTATGGATGACGGCTGGTTTGGAAAGCGCAGCGACGACTACAGGGCTTTAGGGGACTGGTATGTGAATGAGGAAAAGCTTGGGGAGCCCCTTGGAGAGCTGATTAAGAAAATTAATGGGCTGGGGTTAAAGTTCGGTATTTGGTTCGAGCCTGAGGGAGTCAACGAGGACAGCGATTTGTACAGGGCCCATCCGGACTGGGCGCTGACCATTCCGGGGCGCAAGCCGGTGCGGGCCAGGAATCAGCTGCTTTTGGACTTTTCCAGGAAAGATGTTGTGGATTATATATTTGAGCAGATGTGCAAGGTGCTGGATCAGGGAAATGTGGAGTATGTGAAATGGGATTTGAACCGCAGCCTTTCGGATTGTTTTTCACGGAATACCGAGGATCAGGGAAGGGTGCAGTATGATTATATGTTAGGGCTGTATGATTTCTTAGAGCGCCTTGTGAACCGGTATCCGAACCTTCTCTTAGAGGGATGCAGCGGCGGCGGCGGACGGTTTGACGCAGGAATGCTTTATTATTCTCCGCAAATCTGGTGCAGCGACAACAGCGATGCCATAGACAGGGTTGCCATCCAGTACGGCACTTCCTTTGGGTATCCGGCATCTTCTGTGGGGGCTCATGTGTCGGCGGTGCCAAACCATCAGACAGGCCGTGTGACACCTTTTCATACAAGAGGAGTGGTTGCAATGGCAGGGGCTTTTGGGTACGAGCTTGACCCTAAGAAGCTTTCAGAGGAAGAAAAGCAGGCAATTATAAAAAGTATGCGCCTCTTATGTTAAACGGGTTATATTTCCGGTTAAGCGACCCTACAGTCCAGGAAGTGGGGGCATGGGAGTTTGTGTCCGAAAACGGAGAGGAAGCGCTGGTGAGCGCGGTTATGCTGGAAGTCCATGGAAATATGCCGGTTACTTATGTGAAGCTAAAGGGGCTTTGTAAGGACAGTGTGTACCGGGAGGAAGGAAGCGGGAGGTGCTATGGAAGCGACGCCCTGATGGAGAGCGGAATTCCCCTGCCGGTGGAGATGGGAGAATATCGGGCTTATCAGATGTATTTTAAGAAAATGGAGTAGGCTTTTTAAGCTTGGTAAAAGACTATTTTTGTGAGAAACACCATATTTAGGGCAGAGCATTTTCAAACATGCTCCAGCTAAAATATGGTGTTTTTATTTTCAGATTTTATTTAAAATATCTATTGACAGGTGTTTTCAGATTTGGTATTATTACAACACTTTCAGTTCATTCTGATTCATGTATAAGCGGTCGTTAGGGCAGCGTCTTATATTTATCTACAAAATATCAAACTATTTCAAAGTGTATATTTCAGAACAAATCGTATTTTTCCATTGGATTATTTTATAGTTGGGATTACTTGTTAGGTGCTTAGGCTAAGTGTTTTGACGGATGGTGCAGGTTTGGCGTTAAGCAGGGGTTTTCGCTTAAGTGAAAATTTGTTATGGAGGGGGACTGTTATCTTTTATGGCTTTTGAGAAAGAGGATGAGAGAATTGGCTGCAGGATTTTGCAGGTTTTTTGCTCCGGGAGATGTGCGAGGAAGCGGCTGTGCCCGGAGACTGCAGATAGAGGAAGGCTCATTTTGGAAGCCGCGGATACGGGGTTTTCGGAGGATATTGTCCTTCGAGTGGAATTCATTAAGGGCATATGGCTGATTGAGGGGAAGGCGCTGCGGGAGAATGGCCCTGTTTACCTTAATACGAAGGAAGAAGAAAGACTGCTTCTTTTATGCTCCGGGGAATTGGAGAGCCTTGCAAGTGCAGGGAGTATCGTGCCCCGGGAAGGAGAGCGGCTGGTGATTGGAAATGAGTATAAGAATCGGATTTTTTATAAATGTTTTTCGCTGGTTCAGGAATCACATGCTGAAATAGCTTATATAGACGGAGGCTTTCAGGTGTGCCGGCTTGGAGACGGGGAGGTTTACGTGAATGGGAGGAGACTTAAGGAGAAGCAGGATTTGAAAAGCGGCGATTGGGTGGATGTTTATGGGCTTCATATTCTGGTTTTAAGAGGGCTGTTGGTCTGTGTCTGCTTTTGCGGAGTATGCCGCATTGCCATATATTCCGCAGCGGGTATTGCCAGGCAGAATACCGCTATGCAGACTCCTACTATGCAGGCGATTGCTATGCAGACTGCCGACCATAGAGGTATGAAAACTGCTGTGGGGATGGATAGCGCCGGGAGGAAAGATAAGCATCCTGCGATAGTGTCGCCCGAAAAAGCAGAGCAATGGATTGAGCGCAGGCGGGGTCAGGAGGAGGCCCTTCATACAGGGGAAATAGAAGTGGCGCTGCCTGAAAGGCGGACGTCTGAGCCGAGGGAGCCGCTGTTTTTAAGTCTGGGGCCCACGCTTACTATGGTTTTTCCGGTGCTACTTATGGCCCAGCTGAGCAACCGGTTTCTGGAAGGGGCAGGCAAAGGGTTTTACTATATGTCGGTAGCAATGAGCGGCAGCAGTGCAGTCATTGCCCTGTTTTGGGGACTGGCAGGCTATGGGTACAAGAAGCGTTCAGGGAAACGGGAGGCCAGGGAAAAAGAACGGCAATATATGGAGTACCTTGAGGGCCTTGAAGCCTATCTTCGGCAATGCGGGAAGGAAAACAGAGAGATTTTGGAGAGAAGGTATCCGCCGGCTTCGGCATTTTTGGAAGAAAAAGAAAGAAGGGTTACAGTTTTGTGGAACCGTTATTACAGGCAGAAGGACTTTTTGTACCTTCGGGTAGGAAAGGGGAAGGTTCCATTTCAGATAAGGCTTAAGCTCTCCGGCGGACAGAAAAATATCCTGCAGGAAAAGCTTGGGGAAAGGGCCGGCGAGCTGGTCAAAAAGTACACGTACCTTGAAGATATACCTGTGGAAGCGGACCTTTATGAAAACCGGCAGATTGGCATAACAGGGGAGAAGGCAGGGGAAGTGTTGATGCAGCTTCTGGTACAGATTATGGCCTGTCACTGCTATACGGAGGTAAAAACAGCCTGCTTTTTTGAGGAGGAGAAGGCAGGGGATCGGGAGATCGCAGAGAGCCTTAAATGGATGCCTCACAGTTGGTCGGCCGACAGGAAGATGAGACTGATTGCGGGCAATGAAAAAGAAGCGGCGGCTATTCTTCCGGTGCTGACAAAAGAGCTAAAACGAGGGAGGGAACAGCAGACAGAAGGGCTTCAAATTCCATGGTACATTGTGATTGTGCTAAGGGAGGAGCTGATTTTTGGGGAGCCATTGTACAAATATCTGACAGACCCGGAGGGGAAATATCCTGTAAGCGCAGTGTTCCTTGGAAAAGAGCGGGAGGATTTACCTAAAAGCTGTCGGTACTTTATCAGAAAAGATAGAGCCGAGGGAGAAATCTTAAACCTGGGACGAGAGCAGATATTCAGACAACAAATCATGGCGGAAACCTGTGACAGCCTGGGAGCTCAAGTTTATGTGAGAAAGGCGGCGGGCTTTCGGGTGCGTGAGGAGGAGAGCGGCGGGCAGCTTCCCGAACAGGTAGGCTTTCTGCAGCTGTATGACTGTAGCAGAGTGGAAGATGTGCAAAGCGGGAGAAGGTGGCGGCTTGCAAGACCGGAGGAGCGGCTGAAAGCTCCATTAGGGCGCAGAGCCGGGGGACATATGGTAAGCCTTGACCTGCATGAGAAGTTTCACGGGCCTCACGGACTGATTGCAGGAACCACCGGTTCAGGAAAAAGTGAACTTTTGCAAACTTATCTTTTATCTATGGCGGTATCTTTTAGCCCGTCGGATGTGAATTTTTTTATGATTGACTATAAGGGCGGCGGTACGGGAAATGCCCTTTCATCACTGCCTCACTGCGCGGGGGTTATCTCTAATTTATCAGGAAATCAAATCAAAAGGGCCATGTCGGCCATAACAAGCGAAAATAAACGCAGACAACAACTATTTGGGCGGTATCAGGTCAACCACATTGACGCATATACCAGACTCTGCCGGGAGGGAAAAGGGGAGGGACCTATGCCCCACCTGATTCTGGTGATTGACGAATTTGCAGAGCTGAAAAAGGAAGAACCGGAATTTATGCAGGAAATAATTTCTTTAGCCCAGGTGGGCAGAAGCCTTGGGGTGCATTTAATCCTTGCCACTCAGAAGCCGGCAGGGACGGTGGATGACAAGATTTGGAGCAATGCCAGATTCCGCCTGTGTCTGCGGGTACAGGATAAGCAGGACAGCATGGACATGCTTCACAATGGGGATGCGGCCTTTTTGACCGCCCCCGGACAGTGCTATTTACAGATTGGGAACCATGAGTACTACGAATTGTTTCAGGCGGGATACTGTGGCGGAGCTTATGTGGAGGAAGGGGAGGAGAATGTGAGAGCGGCCCTTGTGGAAAACACAGGGAAAAGACTGAAAAGTACAGGGAAAAGACCGGAAAAGACGGATATATATGAGGAAAGGCAGGTAAGCCTGATTGAGGCGCTGGTAAATTATGTAAACCATACGGCTTTAAAAATGGGGTACGAGAGAGCAAAGGCATTGTGGCTGCCTGAACTGCCCGGGGAGATTTTGCTGGATGCGCTGCTTGATAAAGATAAAATGGATAAGGGCAAGTTGAAGCAGGATGAAATTGATAAGGATAAATTGGATAAGGATGAAATCGGTGTGGGTGAAGAAACAGAAATAATCCTGGGGCTTTATGACGACCCGGAAAATCAGCGGCAGGATATACTGTCCTATTGTCCCTGTCTTCAAGGGCATCTTGCCATCTGCGGAGGCCCTGCTACAGGGAAAACCACGCTTCTTGCCACCATTTTGTGGCAGTTATCCACCTGTGATTTTGCGGATGAAGCAATTTTCATGGTAGTGGATATGGGGCAGGGCGGCCTTGAAAGTTTCAGAGCCATGCCAAATTGTCTGGGGGTGCTGCGCAGGAAGGAAGAAATGAATATTTTTTTCTACCATTTAGAAAGGCTGATGGAAAGAAGACAGAAGGAACTTGCGGGAATCAGCATAAATCAGTATGGCCGGTCAGGAGAGGAAAAACTTCCGCTGGTGTTTTTGGTGGTGGATAATTTTGGGGATTTTCGTAAAATCCTGGAGGAAAAGCAGGAAGAACTTTTGATGAAGCTGGCCTCCCAGGGGCTGAGCCTTGGCATTTATCTGATTTTATCGGCGGCAGGGGCGGGAGAAATTGGCACAAGGCTGTTTGACAAGATTAAGACAACTCTGGCGCTGGAGATGAGCGACCGGTTCCAGTATGGAGACGTCCTGCGTCAGTATTATCTCTCTGTTCTGCCAAAGGAAAATCAAAAGGGGAGAGGCTTATGCCGGGTGCAGGAGAGGGTGCTTGAATTCCAGGGGGCAATTCTGTTAAAAGCAGGTGATGGAGATTATGGCCGGCTGGCGGAGGAGACAGGGAGGAAAAGGAAGGAAGAATTTACCGGAGAAGGAAAGCCTTTGCCAAAGAAATTTCCGGTTGTCCCTGAAAAGGCCGAATATGAAAGACTGGCAGAGGAATTTCACTGGGAAAAGGGAAATCTACCTTTGGGGTACAGTCTGCTAAGCGGAGAAATATGCGTCCTTTCCTTAGAGAGAACAAACTGCTTTTTAATTTCAGGGACGGAGAGGACAGGCAGGGCTGCGCTTTTAAGATGCCTTATGGAAAGCGCACTGCATTTACAAAATAATGTGGTGGTGTTAGACACCGGAAGGAGGTATCAGGATTTACAGAACCGAATGGGAATAACCGTTCTGACAGCGGATGAGGAAATTGAAAAGTGGCAGATGCGGTTTATGGAAAGTTTTACAGAAAGTTGTATAGAAGAAAACCGAGAACCGCAGACCTGCGTATTTATCAGTGATATGGGAGACTTTTGCAGATTCCTTTACGGCATGGGAGAAATGAGGGAGGAGAGAATCAGGTTTTGGGAGCAGACCGCTATGGGGAAAGGAAAAATTGCATTTCTGGCAGGGATTTATCATCCGGCAAAGGATTATGAGGCGGCCGGGACAGGATTTTTCAGAGAATTTACCTCCTGGCAACAGGGTATCCATCTGGGAGGCAACGCAGCTGCACAGAGGGCCTTACTGTTTGACGATTTAAGCTATACGGATCAAAACCGGCATGAACCGGCGGGGATTGGGTATTGGAAGGATGGAATGGGAAAGGAAACGTTAAGGGTTTTGCTTCCACGGTTTTGTGTACAGGGCCAGCAGAGAAAAGAAGGACAGCAGGTATAACTTGCGATATGCAGGAGGTTTAGAAATGATTTTAGTGGATGTGCAGATACCCGCAATGGACAGGGTATATGATTTCGAGCTGGATGAAGGACTGACAGCAGGAATTTTGACACAGGATATCGAGACATTGGTGCTAAAGAGGGAAAATTTGATGAACAGGACGGCAAGCGAAGCTAAGCAGGGGTTGGCGGAAAATTTGAGCCGGGACAGTTTTCTTTACTCTATGCGCCAGGAGAGTATTTTAAAGAGAGAGGAGACATTAAAGCAGCAGGGTGTGCGGGACGGTGACAGGCTTATTCTGATTAATTAGCCGGTTGAGAATTGGCAGTGTTTGATGCAATCAGCTGATTTCTCAGGCCCTGTCGCGTAAACGCTCCGAAGTGGGGATTGATATGGGAGATTGGAATATACAATTGAAAACGACAGGCTTAAACAGCTGGATAATGGAAGTGGAAGAAAAGCTTACGAAGGTGAAGGATTTTCTTGATGTTTTAGAGCAGGAGGAGCAGAGCCTGAAAAAAGTGTTCGACAGCCAGGCGAGGGTAACATGGGAAAAGGTATTTCAAAGTCATATGGACAGACTTAGAGGCCGGGCCGGGGAAATGGAAAGGCTTACGCTTATGGTTGAGGAGGCGGCCTGGTCGCTGGCGGAGCTTGAGAAAAGCATGGTGGCGCAGGCGGAAGAAGTGAGGTAAAAGGTAAACGGACAGTAGGACGAGCCGGCCCAAATTGTGAAGAAACCAGGAGCAAAGGAAGCAAGAGAAAAGGAATCAAGAGAAAAGAAATGAAAGGAATCAGGCACGTAACAGGGCAAGGGAGGAGCACGAGGAAGGTTTTATGGGAGAGGAGATACTGGTAACAACTGAATATCTGAAAGAAAAGGGGGAAGAATGGGCGGAATTATTAAAGCTGGCACAAAAGGCTTATCAGGAGGCGGCAGACTGCGCAGAAAGGCTGGAGCAGTTTTTCTGCTGCAGGGAATCAGAGACTCTCAGGGGAAAATATCTGCGGGAAAAGGAAGAAGGGCTGAAGGATTTCGGTGCACTGTCAGACCACCTTGAGAAGCTGAAAAGTATGGCGCTTATTTATGAGGAAGCAGAAAGGAGCAATGTAAATGCCACAGCCTGAAATAGAGATGCATTTTACGGAAATCATGGGTTTATCCAGGCAGCTTAAGGAACTGGCCAAAAAGATAACGCGGTATTCGGAGGACGAGCTGATGCAGAGAATCTTTGAGATAAAGACAGGCTGGAACAGTGCATGTGCGGATATATTGGCAAAGAAGGAGGGAGAGATAGTGAAAGATATTTGCAAAGAGGCGCAAAGGTTAAATGAGATGGCTGTGGAGATGGAGGAACAGGCGAAAAAAATGTACCGCTGTGAAAAAGCCAACAGTCAGATTGCGGTATTTAGAAATTATTAAGGCGCAAAAGGCCAATCGATAGAGAAGTTAGCAAAATTAAATTATCCAAATTAAAATATTTAATCAGGAAGGAGAATCAATATGTCATTTTTTCAGGTAACATCATCACAACTGCGAAGTAAGGCGGAAAAAATAATGGATCTGAACAATCAGTTTAAAGGAAAAGCTGCGCAGCTTGGAGAACAGGAAAGTTCCCTTTGCGGTATGTGGGAAGGGGCGGCGAAAGACGCCTTCCACCAGGCTTTTTTAAGGGACAGACAGCAGATGGATGTTTTTCATCAATTAATCGGGCAGTATGTACAGGCACTTTTGGAAATTGCAGCCAGATATGAGCAGGCGGAGGCGAGAAACAGGGAAATTGCCGCGGCAAGGAATTATTAGGAAGGAGAAATCTATATGGAAGGTATTTTAAAGGTAACGCCGGAAAAACTTACGCAGACCTCAGGAGAGTTTGCGGCAACAGGAAATCAAATGAAAAACCTGACCAGCGAAATGATGGCGCAGATTCATGCAATGAAAGGAATCTGGCAGGGGGAAGCGGCCAGCGCTTATGGAAACAAATTTAATTCTTTGCAGGCCGATATGGATAAACTCTACCGGATGGTACAGGAACATGTAAAGGATCTGCAGGAAATGGCAGCAGGCTACCAGAAGGCAGAGACCGGAAATGCTCAGCAGGGCAGCGGCTTAAATACAAATGTAATTGTATAATTATAGTAAGGGATATTGATAGTTTTGCTTCCGGTCTTGTGAAAACGTATGTATATGCATTTGGCAGGAACCGGAAGCGGATGAAGCAGGAAAGCAGAGGGGGAGAGGATGGGCGAGAGACTGTCGGACGCAGAAATCAGCATGGTGCTGGATACCTTTATGTATTTTGACTATAAGGAAATGCAGGATGGAGCCACTTTGAATGAAGTTTTATCCGAGCTTAAGTCTCATCCCGATTACGGGGGAGGCGGGATTCATTATGGGGAATATACCGTGCTGGAAAAAGCGGCCTTAAACGAGGAGATAGGAAATCTCGTGATTGGCTGTGAGAGCACGGGTATGGGATATGATTCGGGAACCGCGGCCTGTACCTTCAGGACGCCGGAGGGGGACCGCGTTTATGTAGCCTATCGGGGAACCGGCGACGGCGAATGGCCGGACAATGGGATTGGTATGACAAGCGTTTCATCCGCCCAGCAGGAAAATGCCCTTTCTTACTTTGAGGAGGTGGTGGAGGCCCTTGAAATAGGCGGCAGTCAGCGCGTTGTAGTGACGGGCCACTCTAAGGGAGGGAATAAGGCTCAATTTGTAACCATGGAATCCGAATATCATGGATTGATTGACGCATGCTACTCGGTAGACGGCCAGGGTTTTTCGGAACAGGCAATAGAGGAGTGGAAGGACAGGTATGGGGAGGAAGGATATGAGAGGAGAAGGGAAAAGCTCTATGGACTTCACGGAGAAAACGACTATGTCAGTGTCCTTGGAAATTCGATTATCCGGACGGACCACATCAGGTATATAAGGACACCGGCAAAGAAAAATGATTTTGCCGCTTATCATGATATCAAGTATATGTTTGCAACCCTTGCATATGATGCAGGAGCCGGATGTGTTGTCACGGTTTTTAACGGGAGAAAAAATGAAGATACGGGGAAACAGGGAGTCCTTGGCAGATATGCGTCCTGCCTGTCCGCGGAAGTGATGAATTTGCTGCCCGAAAAGCGGGATGGGTGTGCGGCAGTGCTGATGCAGATGATGGAAGCCTCAAAGGGCGAGAAGAAGGGGATAAACGGAGAAAAACTTACTTTGTCGGATATTGGGGATTTCACTTTTCAGGGGCTTCCCCTTGTTACAAAGAGCCTGCTCCTGGAAGAAGAAGGCAACCGTTTTTTAAAGTCCTTTTTGGGGCAAAATACTGCCCTGCGGGGTATTTCAGAGTGCACTGTTTTGCAGGTGAACGACGTGAAACTGTTAAGACAGGCAACAGAGCTTGGCAACGCAGCGGCGCAGATAAAGGAACTGACACAGGAAGTAAGGGATATAGCACAGGCCGTTCCATTATATATGAAAGGCAGCAATACTTTTTATCACAGGCTAAAGCTATCAGCCCGTGAGATAGATGAACTTGGCGAAAAATTAAAGAAAGCCGCCGGTGTCAATGAGAATATAGCCGCAAAATACCAAAGCTGGAAAGCGCCAATCGAAACGTTAAGGGCTTAAAACTTTATCTTATGGAATGCGACACCTTCAAACAAACCGGCACCTTCAAACAAACATAATATTTACGGCGTTTTTTTCGGAGGCTGTCTTTAAATTCTTTTTGTATTCGCTGGGCGTACATTTAATGTACTGCTTAAAAACTTTGTTGAAGTAGCTTACATTGTTAAAGCCTACGCTGAAAGCAAGATCGGATATGGTTCGATAGGCCGGGTCGTTATCCTGCATGAGAGTGGCCGCCTTTAAAATCCGATATCTCATCAGATATTCAATGGGGGTAAACTGCAGCACTCTTTTAAAGCAGCGGCAGCACTCGCTCTTGCTGATATGTACGGAGAAGGCAATTTGCTCTAAGGTAATCTGTTCCGCATAATGGCTTTCAATATATAAAATAGCGTCCTTTACTCTGATTTCATCCAGAGACAGGCTGTGAGGCTGCCCGGTTGCGGCGGCCTGCTGGGTAATGTGTTCCAGCAACTTAACCCAAAATTGGCAGAGTAAAGATTTCGTGGTTAATTCATAGCCGTAAGGCTTGTTCATATTGACGGAAACGACATCATGGATATGTTCCATCAATTTACATGAAAGAGGATCCTGCCCGTCCAGAAATAGTATTTTCAGTGCAGGAGAATTTAACACCGGCGAAAGGTATTTCCCGGACAAAAGCGTATTTCCATATCCAAACAGGAAGGATGGATCAAACATAGCGGAATACAGACAGCAGTCGGTCCGTTGTCCTGCAGGCTGAACGGAATGCATAACATTTTGGTTGATTATGATTCCCTGTCCTTCCTTAAGATGGGTTTCTTTATTATCAATTGCAAGAGTGATTTCTCCGCTGGTGATGAGCAACACTTCAATTTCAGGATGCCAATGCCAGCGTATCCTGTGCATATACATTTTGGCAAGTTCAATAAAATGGACATGAACGGGATAACTGATTTCGCTGCCCTTTACGGCGCCGTCTGTGTACAGGTTAGCATCAGTGTTTTCTGGTGCGTACATAGATTTCTCCTTATCTGAGACAGAATTGTTTTATAGGTATAGTGTAATATATTTTTGAAAAATATTCAAGTGACGTAAGCCGAGCTGTTATCATCAGACGCTGCCATGCTTTGCTTCGCAAGTCTGCTTATGAGATATAAATTTTAGTGGATTTTTGACAATAATGTTGTTATAATCTATTTGATATACTTTTTGAAAAATTTTTCCCAAAAGACTAATATGGGAAATGTTACATTTGAAAAAGGGGGCTTTGTCAAGATCAAATGGATAAAAGAACAATATTAATCATTGAGGACATGGAGATAAACCGCGCAATGCTGGCGAACATATTCGAGGATGAATATGAGATCTTAGAGGCAGCAAATGGCAAGGAAGGGGTTAAGCTCATAGAGGAAAATCTTCCGATTCTGGCGGCGGTTCTGCTTGATATTGTTATGCCTGTAATGGACGGTTTCCAGGTGCTTGAAGTGCTTAGCGACAAGGGGATGATTTCAGAGGTTCCCATCGTCATGATTACAGGGGAAACCTCTGTTGAATATGAAAGGCGGGGGTATGAATATGGCGTGGTAGATTATATCCATAAACCTTACCATGCGCCTACCGTTAAACAGATGGTAAAAAACAATATTGACCTGTATGCTTATAAAACACGGCTGGAAACACTGGTCAAGGCTCAGACCGCAGAGTTGGAGGCCCAAAACCAGCTCCTGATGAAGCAGGCGAAAAGGCTCCGGAAAATGAATGATGCAATGATAGACGCTATGAGTAACGTTGTGGAATTCAGGAATATGGAGTCCGGACAGCATGTAAAGAGAATCCGTGTGTTTACGAAGGCACTGGTTATTGAAATCATGAAGCGTTTTCCTGAGTATGGGCTGACAGAGGAGAAGATTGAAATGATCAGCCAGGCAGCGGCCATGCATGATCTTGGAAAGATTACCGTGCCGGATAACATTTTGCTCAAACCCGGCAGACTCACTTCAGAAGAATTTGAGATAATGAAGACCCATACCACTAAAGGCGCGGAAATGATAGCGTCCTTTGTACGGATGGACGATGAAGACTATTTTAATTATTGTTATGATATTTGCAGGCATCACCATGAAAGATATGATGGCCGTGGGTATCCGGACGGACTTAAGGGGGATGAGATTGGAATTGCAGCCCAGGCAGTTTCCATCGCAGATGTTTATGATGCGCTGGTGTCAGAGCGGGTTTACAAAAAGGCCTTCGATAAAGAGACAGCCAGCAAGATGATCATTGAGGGAGAATGCGGCTGTTTCTCGCCCAAGATGCTTGAGGCCTTTAAGGCTGTCAAGGATGAATTTGCCCATCTTGCCAATACTTATTCCGGCTAGAAAGGCTTTACAGGCTTTGCCGGAAGGAATTTGAAGGCAATATGCCGTTTCGCAAAGCCGGTGGCGTTAGATGTTGTTACATATTTTCAATACAATTTTGAACAATCAGTATTGCCGCACCGGCTGCAGTTGCTTCTTTTTGGTAAGTGCAGGGAAACACATAGGTGCGGGAATATCTGGTAAATACGCTCAAACGGTCAATTTTTTTGTAAAGCTCGTTCATATGATTTCCAATGTAGGTGCCTATATATCCGCCTATTACGAAAGAACAGTCAAACATCATCCGCATGTTATGGATGGCAAGGGCAAGGTTGCCAAGGTAAGTATCCCAGGCTTCCTGCGCAGGGGCATTGTGCTGGTCAAGCAGCTGGAAAAATTTTTCCAGATTCCCTTCCGTAAAGACATCCAACTGACTGGTGCTGCACAGGGTATAAAGGCACCCTTTTTGTCCGCAGTAACAGACTTTTTCGCTTTCAGGGCGGATGATCATGTGTCCTGCTTCCCCGGAAAGATGGTTGTTGCCCGTATACAGTTTCCCATCTAAAATAATGGAGCTGCCCACAGCATTGTTCAGGTTCAGATAAATGGCGTTTTTCAGAGTCGGATTTTGCCATGTTTCGGCATATCCGGCCGCATGGGAATCGTGATACAACTTAACGGGACAAGTTATATATTTTGCCAGCACACTTCTTGTGATTCCGGTAAAATCGGAAATCATGCCGAACATAACGGACTCTCCATCTTCAGATACCAGGCTGGGAATAGCGATTCCAGCGCCTAAAAGGCGGTTTTCATCTATATGCAGAGCCGTCCTTATATCTTCTACCAATTCACCGATTTTTCTCAAATAAGTTTCACTTTGTAAGTTTAAAGGGAGGGAGTACCGCTTTTCGTACAGGATACTTCCGGTAAGGTCAATGCAGACCGCCGCCAAATGGTGCAGGGAAACATAAATGCCGATAGAATAGTAGGTATTGCCTGCAATACGGTAAGTAAGCGCATTGCGCCCGCCGGTATTATGAATCTTTTCAGCAGCGGTAATAAATTCCTCCTTTTCCAGAAATTCAATTCCCTGTTTTATGGTGGGCAGACTCAGGCCCAGATTGATATAGATATCCTGTCTGGTGACAGGGCCTTTTTGACGGATGAAATTGTAAATAGCCTGTTTGTTTTCTGATTTTGTCCGGATTTCACCGGTTCGTTTTGCCATGGGTATCAGCCTCCTGAATGATTGATTATACCATTTTATAAAATGCTTTGCAAATGTCATAAATCTGACCTTATCGGTTTTAAATTTCAGCGTTTTAAATTTCAACATTTAAATTTTAGGTTTTTAAATTTTGGCGCTTTAAATTTTATAAAAGTGAAAAGCTGCTCAAAAAGTTATATTTATTTAAAATTCTAAAGATTCTATGTTTTTTAAAATGTAATTGACTTGGAATACGGATGTGATACAATAGATTTATAAAACGTTTTATAAAACGATTGGCAAATATCTGAGCACAACGAAAAGAAAGGGTATAATTGAGAAAGGAAGGTATTGCAGAATGAAAGGGATGGTACCAAAAAGTATTGCAAAGAAGATGATTGGAGCGACTCTGCCTGGGAACAGTACGGTGGAATTTCAGGAATTTGAAGTGCCTGAGCCGGGATATGGGCAGGTGCTTCTGGCAACCCGCGCCAGTACAATCTGCGGTTCAGATATCCGGGCTATTTACAGGGAGCATACGGGAAAGGGCGCGGAAGGATATATTCCCGGCATGATTGCCGGTCACGAACCCTGCGGAGTGGTTGTAAAGGCCGGTCCCGGAACCAGGCAGTTTACGGAAGGGGACAGAGTTATCGTATATCATATTTCGGGCTGCGGTATCTGCTATAACTGCCGCATGGGCTATGCGATTGCCTGCACAAGTAAAAACAGGCAGGCTTATGGCTGGCAGAGAAATGGCGGAATGGCGCCGTACATACTTTGTGATGAGAAAGATTTGATTGCCCTGCCGGATGAGCTTACTTATAAGGATGGGGCGTCTGTTGCATGCGGATTTGGCACAGCCTATGAGGCTCTGGAAAAGATAGGCATAAGCGGAGACGACGCGGTTTTGGTGGTTGGTCTTGGGCCGGTTGGACTGGCGACGCTTATGCTGTGCAAGGCGATGGGAGCGGAAAAGCTGATTGGTGTGGAAATGAACGATTATAGAATTCAACTGGCCAAAGATATGCATTTGGTAGATTATGTAATCAAACCCTCGGATACGACAGTGGATGAAATTATGACCCTTACAGGCGGACACGGCGTAGAACGGGCTATAGACTGCTCGGCAAGCGACGCCGGAAGGCAGACTGCTGTCCGTGCAACCAGGGATTGGGGAAAGATAGCCCTGGTAGGAGAAGGAAATACCATGAGCCTGAATCCAAGCCCGGATATGATGCACTCACAGAAATCAATCTATGGTTCATGGGTTACATCTACCTGGCGGATGATGGATTTGGTGGAGCATTTGGTAAGATGGGGGATTCATCCGGGAGAACTGGTGACGGATGAATTTCCGGTAGAAAGGGCGGATGAGGCTTATGCCCTTATGGCAAGTGGAAAATGTGGAAAGGTAGCGATTGTCTTTCCGGAAGGGTAAAAGGATTTGATAAGAAAATGTGGCACCTTATCCTTTTTTCTGACATATAGTATGCATAATAATGGCATGAAGGATAAGAGGTCGGAGACCAGATGGAAAATCAAAAATTGGAGGCGCTGCTCAGTCTTGCTCTGAGTGTAAGCGAAGCGGAAAGACAAAAATCCGGGCAGCTTTTTGTGGGTTTTTCGGAAGAAACAAGAAAATGGGAATTAATTGTTAAGTATAACGGGGATATTGGAAGGCTTCAAAGCGATGTGATAGGCGTGGAAGAACTTATAGCGGGATATGCAATTGTAACCATTCCGGAGGAATTGATTGATACATTTACTCAGCTGGATGAAGTAGAATATGTAGAAAAACCTAAAAGACTTTATTTTTCAACCCTTCGGGGAAAGCAGGTGTCCTGTATTTTCCCTGTTACGGCGAGAAATCCATATCTGACAGGAAGAGGGGTTTTGGTCGCGGTGATAGATTCCGGTATTGACTATACCAGCCCGGAATTTTCAGACAGGGATGGAAATACAAGAATCAGATTTCTCTGGGATCAGACCCTTACGCCTGAACAGGTAAATGAGCTTTTACCACAGACAGAAGATAGCAGCGAATGGGCAGGGATGGCGGCGCCTCCAAAGGGGTTTTTGACAGGAGTTGAATTTTCATCGGAGCGAATCAACGCTGCCCTTAGAAGCAGAGTGCCTGACCAAATCGTACCCAGCAGGGACACTTCCGGCCATGGCACTGCGGTGGCGGCAATTGCGGCGGCAGGGGGAAGGCTCCTGGAGGGACAGTATCAGGGAGTGGCGCCTGAGAGCCAGATTCTGGTGGTAAAGATGGGCACGCCGGCGCCGGATTCTTTTCCTAAAACCACAGAGCTGATGCGGGCGCTGACTTATGTGGTGAAAAAGGCGGTGGAGCTGGGAATGCCTCTTGCCGTAAACTTAAGTTTTGGGAACACATACGGTTCCCATGATGGCACTTCACTGGTGGAGCGGTTTGTGGATAATGTGTCTGAAATCGGCAGGACGGTAATCTGCGTTGGCAGTGGAAATGAAGGGGCGGCGGCAGGCCATGTGTCTGGCAGTTTTGGTATGCTGGATGAGCCGGGAGAGGATAAAAGGATTGAACTCAGTGTAGGAAGATATCAGAAAACCTTCAGCGTCCAGATTTGGAAAGAGTATGTGGATTTTTTTATGCTGAGACTTGTATCCCCGGGAGGGACCGAGGCGGTGGTGGACATAAGGATACCGGGGGGCAAAAGCTATGTGCTTGAAAATACGCAGGTACTTATCTATGTAGGCGAACCATCTCCGTATTCCGTAAATCAGGAAATTTATTTTGATTTTCTTCCACGCTCAAGTTATGTGGATTTTGGTATCTGGACTATTTTTTTGCAGCCGCTGGAGACGGTTACAGGAAATTATGACCTGTATCTGCCCAGCAATTCCGTATTAAATGCGGAAACAAGGTTTTTCACACCTACCCCGGACAAAACATTAACCATTCCATCCACAGCCTCCAAGGTAATTACAGTTGGGGCATATAACGCGGCTTTTGAGTCTTACGCCGATTTTTCAGGGAGGGGCTACCCTGTGCAAAGTGTAGCGGGAATGCGGATTTTGCAGGGGGAGGTAAAACCTGATTTGGTGGCGCCGGGAGTGGATATCGAGACCATAGGGCCGGGGGGAACCTTTGTCAGAGTGTCGGGAACCTCTTTTGCAACGCCTTTTGTGACAGGGAGCGCGGCGCTTATGATGGAGTGGGGGGAGCGTGTTAGTATAAGGTTAAGTTAGTAAGGACCTGATAAATATAAGGGGTTTTCAACACCTATTAGACGTGCTATTATTTGATTTGCGAATATTTATTGCGAATATTCGCAAATATAGTTCAAAATAAAATATAAGAAAGCCACAGCCCTATGGATTGTCATAGGCGTTGGCGTGTTGCTTATTGTAA
>CAJUED010000017.1:67345-68812 GCA_910585075.1 uncultured Lachnospiraceae bacterium | reverse complement strand
CAGGAAAAAACAGTTTCATGAAAAAGGAGGTCTAAACCATGCTTTTAGCCTGTATCAAAAGCGAGCGCTTAAAATTAAAACATTCTTATATCTGGGCTGCCTTTCTGCTGCTGCCCGTTATCCCCACAATCATGGGGACCATGAATTATTTAAATAATCTGGGCCTGTTAAAGTCCGAATGGAGCTCCCTGTGGACACAGGAAACCCTGTTTTACTCTAACTTTTTCTTTGCCCCTATGATTGCCGTGTGCTGCAGTTATCTGTGGCGGATGGAAAACCAAAATAAAAACCGGCACATGCTTTTCACCGTGCCGGTACCACTCCGAGATATATTTTTAGGAAAATTCGCAGCTATCATCAAAATAACCGTAGCCATCCAGCTTTGGATTTACGTGCTTTATCTGATAAGCGGTAAACTGGTGCACCTGCCCGGATTTCCGCCCATAGATACCTTCTTCTATACTCTAAGAGGGATTCTGGGAGGTATGGTCATTGCCGCCCTGCAGATGCTCTTTTCCATGCTGATCCGAAGCTTCGCAGTGCCCATTGTCATTGCGGCCATAGGGAGCGTTACGGGACTTCTCGCCTCCAATTCCGTTTACGGGCCTTACTACCCATACTCCCTGATGATGATGGGCATGAACGCCAATAAGACGGAGGATATACTTACCGGGGGCATAGGGGCCTTTTTGCTCAGCAGCCTGTTTTACCTGGCCCTTATCTATGGGGCGGCTGTTCTGATTATGAAGAAGCAGGATGTACGGGGCTGAAAAAGTGAGCAGACGCCCAGTGCCTGTCATTTTCCACATAAACCACTGTGCGTCTGCCCGCAAATTTCCGTTTCTAATCTTTATACCAGTTGGAACCCTTGCTCTGTCATCTTCAAAAGTCCACGCAAGTTTCCGCTTCTAATCCTCATATCCATTGGGATTACTGCTCTGCCATCTCCAGGAATCCGCGCACATCTCCTTAATACCGTACTGTGCCACCCATCCCAATTCTTCTTTTGCCTTGGATGCATCGGAATAGCACTCCGCAATGTCGCCGGGACGTCTGTCCTTGATTACATAGGGAATCTTCACCCCTGTGGCTTCCTCAAAATTCTTTACAATATCCAGAACGCTATAGCCTACGCCGGTTCCCAGATTGTAAATGCATAAGCCTGCTTTTTCTTCAATCTTCTTAAGTGCCTTCACATGACCCACCGCCAGGTCAACCACATGGATGTAATCCCTGACGCCGGTTCCGTCGGGTGTGTCGTAATCGTTTCCAAATACTCCCAACTCTTTTAACTTGCCCACTGCAACCTGTGTGATGTAAGGCATAAGGTTGTTGGGAATACCGTTGGGATTTTCCCCGATGGTTCCACTCTTATGTGCGCCAATAGGGTTAAAGTAGCGAAGCAGAATCACATTCCACTCCGGGTCGGCCTTCTGCATATCTGCCAGAATCTGCTCCAGCATGGAC
>CAJUED010000017.1:0-67311 GCA_910585075.1 uncultured Lachnospiraceae bacterium | reverse complement strand
GTGCACTGTCCCTTAGGGCATTCCTCCGTGATTGGAATCATGGCCGGATCCCCGTAAACTGTTGCCGAGGATGAGAAAATAATGTTCTTCACTCCATGTTTTCTCATCACATCCACCAGCGTCAAAGTACCGGAAATGTTATTCTCGTAATATTCCCAAGGCTTCGCCACAGACTCGCCCACTGCCTTAAGCCCTGCAAAATGGATACAGGAATCAATCTTTTCTTTATCAAATATGGCATTCAATGCTTCCCTGTCAAGGATGTCCGCTTTGTAAAAAGTAACCGGTTTGCCCGTAATCTTTTCTACCCGCTGTAAACTTTTCTCGCTGGAATTGCTCAGATTATCCACCACTACCACATCATAACCTGCATTTTGCAGCTCCACTACCGTATGGCTGCCGATATATCCGGCGCCCCCTGTAACCAGAATTGCCATCTTACTGCCTCCTTTTTTCTTACACGTTTTAATACTTTGTTCTTTACTTACCTTGTATTTTGTTGTTTTTAAGCCATCTGCTTGAAACCTATTTTACCCACTGTCCACCATGCTTTACAAGATACTAATGTTACTCAAAACAGTTAAAATGTTAAAACGCCGCAATACTTATCTACCTGCTATCTACCCGAATAAAGCATTTCAAAAATCTTTTCAAATTTTAAAGCATAATCCCATTCATCTTGCTTTATTTAATATATCCAGAAATTCTTTTGCCGTAACAATAAATGGTTTTGTCGGAAAGTGTTTCGTATTACTGGTAACCAGATACTCATTGTCCTCTTGCCTGGTGGCAACGACCTCATAAAAAAGCAGGTCATTCACTCACCCCATACCGTGCCTGGCGGATTTCTTCATTAATTTCATCCAAAGTCAAATCCTGAACACCATTCTTTTTTGCCTCATCGCGCAGTGTAAGAAAAGCCTGCATGCCAGAGGCTCTGGTTACCTCCTCAGAAGCCTGAATCTCAAATGGGATTTTTCTTTCCCTGACAACAGCCCGTGCAAAGACATTGAATACGGTTGTTGCATTCATTCCGAAGTCCGCACAAAGAGCATCAAATTGACGCTTCAATGTCTCATCCATACGAACACTGAAAGTTGCCTGTGCCATCATCAACACCTCCTTCATAATTTATTATACTAAAAAAATGAAAACACAACAAATATGAACTAATTAGGTGCGTATTTATATAAATTTATACAAAATACCTCTACTATCATACACAAATGCACTCTGTTGAACACTATTGCAAGTGATTTCATTCATAGACTTGTCTCCTCCAGCCTTTTGTCATACAATCCTTAAGCGTAGCTAAATTCGCAAAATAACTATTTTGTAAACATGAAGCAGCACCATTTATTAATATTTCAACTATAAGAAAGGACACTTCCTTATGTGAAGTGTCCCCTATACTTTGCCTTTTACTGTTCAATAGATTGTCAGGCTATTATTTCTTAAGAAAAAATTTTTAACAAAAATATCATTAGCTATTAATGTTCCAACGATTATTTACATATCTTCCAGGATTATTATAGTTAATTACTTTCGCATAATTCCCTACTGCCGTTGCATTATCCGGTATATCTTTTGTAACTACACTTCCCGCTCCGATAGTGACATTATTACCTATTTTAACATTTTCAACAATGCACACATTTGGACCAATATATGTGTTATCTCCAATAATAGCCGCTTTTTCTTCATTACTCCCAATAGTTATAAATTGTGATAAATTACAGTTATTTCCTATGACCGCAGTTGGATTTATCACTATTGGTCCACCATGTCCGATGTAAAGCCCGTATCCCACTTGTGTTTCCCTTGGCAATAAAATTTTCCGTTTAGTCCTATTTAACATCCATAAGAATAATCCAATTATTTTTGTCAGTCCTGTACCATGGCATAATCTAAATGCACATTGAAATCTAAATGTAGGATTTCTTAAATATGCCTTAAAAAATATAAATAGATTACCCCCCCCCCGTAATATCTCGTTAAGTCGCTCTTTATGTATTCAAGCATAACATCTTCCTCCTATAGTCCGTTTAATAAACTAATTAGACATTCCAAGTAAAATCTATAAACCTTTTTAATTATAGAACTTTTTATACCATTATTCAATCAAAAAAGGATTTTGCAATTGACCTTATAACAGTTCAGCCTTCCCTTTCAAATCAATGAATCCAGCACCGGCTGGAAGATGGCCAGTATCCCATGAACAATCTTTTCCATTTTCCAGACATGCCATATCCCTCCGTTTCAACGTTTCTTGATGGTCAAAATATGCAGTACATCCCATCCCTCTCTCTTTCCTGTCCCTCTATCTTCTGTTTTCCAGTCAGTAGAAGGCAAGTCTGAAGTAGTGAAACCGTCATTTATTAATGATATTCTTTAAGATGCGCATTATCGTCACGTAAGCGCTGGTTCTAAAATATCATACCGTCAATCCATGCATTCAGCCAATCCACATCTTCTTTATGTTCCTTTTTCACAGCACAGGCTTTTTCTGTCGCATCAAGACACCCCATCACTTCCATAAACTGGTTATATATGCACATTTCATAATTACTGCCCATATCAGGACGCCTCCTCGCCTTTTCTATTCAATAAGTCGACCCACGAAGCGCAGTGTCGTCTGATGTTCTTATTATAACGGGAATAACAAAAGAGGCAAATCGTGCTTCTTTAAACTTCCGTCAAATTTCCAAGGTATGAAGCAGATTTTAGAACCGAAATATCTGTTTATAAAGAAGTATAAAATGTAGTTTGGCTCCTTGCCTGCATAAAGCTATCCACAATTTGGCAAAAATTAATTTCTTTTTCGAAATTTATGTGAGAGATGAACTGTCACGTATTTTGAACAAACTTCTAAAGTTCAATCCCATTCAGCCTACACAGCTCCCTTGCGCTCTCCACCGAGTCAATCCCCGTTGCATTCTTAATGGGCGCAAACTCCTTCTCCCGCACTACTTCAAAAGGCAGACACCCATCCAGTTCATGAATCATATCCAGCACAAGCTGCTCAAATTTATACCCGTTAGGGACCTCCGGTTTCACCCGCTCCCCCTGCTCATTCAAATGGGGGATTTTCTTCTCCACGATATGCAGCGGCAGCTTCTTTTCCCGTATCTTCTCAAGGTCGGAAACCCGGAACAGATAATTTAAAATCACTCCGAAATAATAGGCCGGGTCCCCGTTTGCATCCTTTGCATTCATAAGCTCATCCGTCAGCTCATAATACTCCACAATGGATGGCCTTCCATCCTCAAGACACATAACGCCAATCTTTTCATCCGGCGCGCACTTACGCACCACCTTGGCTCCCGCCGCATAATCTCCGGAAAGCACAGCCCCCACAAAGCAAGGGTCTGCAATTCTCTGGAGCACATTATCCACCGCAAACACATTCAGCCACTCCACGCCGTCCGCCATAGCCTTCTGTGACACGCCCCATTTATGCATGGAGGAATACCAGCCCCCGTTTCCGTTGGGAGATGTGGAGAGCTTCCACTTTTCTTCCATATAAACCTTTCCCTGATAATCACAGGCCGGCGCCATCTCCTGCATAAAGAAGGTCACGTATTCTTCCTTGTATCCAAAATAATCATGCTCCTTCAAAAATCCCACCGTGGACTCATGGTTCTTATCGCTGGTCATCACATAAAGAGGCACCCAGGCCCCCGCTTCTCTGACCACATCCATCAGATTTTCAATCAGGCGCTGAAAAATATAAACCTCTTTTGTCAGGCCAATATTGTACATTCCCTTAGGGTCGTCAGAGCCAAGTCTGGTTCCCATGCCTCCTGCAAGAAGTACCGCACCCACCTTTCCGCCTTTTATGGCCTCTAGCCCGGCTGCCCGAAACGCCCCTTCCTTTTCCTGAATCTGAGGCAGCTGCATAGCCGCAAGGGGTGCAATGACTCCCCTGACATTTTCCTGCTTTCCTCCCTGTAAAGAAGAAAGAACCGCGAAATCCGTTGCCTCAATCTGGGCCAGCAAAAGCGCCTTCTGCTCATCCGAAAGCTCCTCATAATACCGCATCACATGCTCCTGCCCTGCAGCAGCAAGCTTTTTTAATGCCTGTGTGTAATCCATAATCATCCTCCGTTAAAATGTCGTTAAGATACCGTTAAAACATCGTTAAGATATCGTTAAACAATCGTTAAAGAACCATCTGTTTTCTTCATTTTACACTACTTTAAGGTTAAAATAAACAACGAAATTGCTTAAAGTCCAAACTACTGTAACCGCGAAGCCGAAGGCTGAACCGTTACAAACTACTAAGAAATATGGAGGTACATAATCAAATGAATGCTATTATTTTTCCAATTGCCATTGTCGGCGGAGCCGCAGGTCTCCTTTCCACTATATATTTGACCATATCACTTCCTGCAATCATTATATGGAAAATTTACCGTAAAATTCATTTAGGCATTCCCATGACGAAATAGCACCGGTTCTTCGTCCGGTCTCTTTTCCCACAGGATCGTAGCAGTTCAGCCTTCGGCTTCACTGTTACACAAAATCAACGAAAGAAATTAAAAAATACTCACTTTATCCCCCACTTGTGCTATGATATACAAGTGGGGGATAAATTTTAAGCAGCATGATTGAACAAATTTAGCGGAACAGAAAGACGGAGGTACGCCACTTGAGTGGAATTGCTATTTTCGGTCCAAACGGCAGCGGCAAGTCAACCCTTGCCCATGCATTGTCAAGACAACTGAATTATTTTGAAATGGATGTGGAAGACTATTATTTTCCTGAACAGAAAGCATCCAGAATACATGCTTTGGAAAGCGCGGAAGCAGGAAGTACAGTCGAAGCGGAGCTTACAGATATCCTTCCCTTTTCCAATTCCGAAACAAAGGAAGAAGTCCAAAATGCAATTGCAGACGATATCAGAATCCACCCCGACTTCATTATAGCTGGGGTTACAATGAATTGGCCTCCGGAAATTATGTCGTGTATCCATATTGCCTTTTGGATGCAGACTCCTCTTGAAGAACGGCTTAAAAGGATTCAGTCAAGAGAAGAAAAACGATTCGGCGCAAGAGTTCTGGCAGGCGGCGATATGTTTGCACAGCAGGCGGAGTTTCGCAATCTGGTGGCAGACCGCAATCCAAAAACGATTGAAGAATCCGCAATGAAATTTACCTGTCCCGTTATTTTGCTTGACGGAACCTTGTCCGTATCGCATAATTTAGAGAAAGTGAAAGACCATATTAGTATTGTCATGAAATAATCAGAAGGAGTCTGCCATGTGTACCAAAGCACAGCTTGACCTTATATCACAGCAAATTTCCCAATCATATCGCACTGTATATGGAGACAGTATTGTTGCTATTTATTTATATGGCTCTTATGCCAGGGGAAATTATGATGATGAATCCGATATAGACATCACAGCCATTGTAAGAGGAAATCGTTCGGACTTGCAGAATAAATTAAAGCGTATATGGGACGTATCCGCTGATGTAGGTCTTGAGAATGATGTTATTGTTTCGCCTACTGTCATACCATTTGATGAATATGAAAAGTATAAGTATATACTGCCTTATTATATGAATATCCTGAAAGAAGGAATACAGATTGGATAATTTAATAAAATACAGACTTTCTACCGCGAATGAAAAATTAGAATCAGCTAAGCTTTTACTTGACAGTGAGAAATATCGTGATTCCATTGGACGTTCTTATTATGCCATATTCACAGCTGTCAGGGCTGTTTTAGCAGCTGACAAAATAGATTTCTCCAAACATTCCGGTGTGATTGCTTATTTTCAAAAAGAATATATCAAAACCGGAATATTTGATGTAAAGTATTCAAAATATTTGCAGACTGCATTCCAAATACGAAACAGTTGTGATTATGATGATTTTTTTATAGCATCTAAGCAGGACGCCGAGGAACAATACTGCAGAGCGGTAGAATTTTATGATGCGATTCAAAATTATTTGCGGAATAAATTTGCCGACAGGAAAGATTCGTGATATGATGTTCGGTAAAGGCTTATTGCTTAGATATTGGAGGTTTTTTATGTTATTAGATAACAAAACAATTCTTATCACCGGAGGAACCGGTTCCTTTGGAAAGTGTTTTACCAAATATGTGCTTAAAAACTACAATCCCCAAAAAATTATTATATACTCCCGGGATGAGTTCAAACAATTCGTCATGCAGAACGAGCTGAAAGAGTATACGGACAAGCTTAGATTTTTTATTGGTGATGTGCGGGATAAGGAAAGGCTGAAAAGAGCTTTCGAGGGTGTTGACTATGTCATCCACGCGGCGGCGCTAAAGCAGGTTCCCGCCTGCGAGTATAACCCAAACGAGGCTATCAAAACCAATATCCACGGTGCCCAGAATGTGATTGACGCAGCGCTGGATTCCAATGTGAAGAAGGTGGTTGCCCTGTCTACCGACAAGGCAGTAAACCCTGTTAATCTTTACGGGGGCACCAAGCTGGTATCGGATAAGCTCTTCATTGCAGCCAATGCATACGCTGGCAGCAAGGATATTAACTTTTCCATTGTCCGTTACGGAAACGTGGCGGGAAGCCGCGGCTCCATCATTCCGGTGTTCCATAATATTATCAAAAACGGCGGCAATGAGCTTCCCATCACCGACTACCGCATGACCCGTTTCTGGATCAGCCTGACTGAGGGCGTCCAGCTTGTAATCAAAGCTTTGGAGGAAGCTACCGGAGGGGAAACCTTTATCAGTAAGATTCCTTCTTTTAAAGTGACCGATTTAGCCCAGGCTATGCTTCCGGGCTGTAAAATGCCTGAAATCGGTATCCGCCCCGGCGAAAAGCTCCATGAAATCATGGTGACGGTTGAAGATTCCTCCACCACTTATGAGTATGACAAACATTTTATCGTATATCCGCAGGTGGTCTGGAACGAAAAACAGCAGATTAATTTAAGCGGCCGCAAGGTAGAAGACGGATTTTCTTACAGCTCAGGAAATAATTCCCAGTGGCTTAGCGTGGAAGATATCCGGGAATTGCTCAAAGATGTTGAACTTGAGAAATAAATGGCTGACTGCCACATATAATGAAGTAACTGGTTATAAGGTGCATTGGATTTCCGGTGCACCTTTTCCAATTTTAAGATTATGACGACGGCATTCTTCCTTTCATTCCTTTTTTGACAAGAAAAACCGGGCTTGGTTTGCCGCCGCCTTAAGTTCCACCACGCAAAAGCAAATTGTAAAGGAGAAAGAATGGACATTAAAATCAAAGAAGAATATTTACACCAGGCAATGACCCTCCATCAAGAAAATCCCGTAGTGGACGCTCACCTGGATTTGGCGGGAGAGATTCTGTTAAGGCACCGGACCGGTGAACAGGATGTGGCTAAAAAATATTATCTGTCCAATTTTAAGACGGCCGGGATAAATCTTGTGGTGTCCTCCGTTTATGTGGAAACAAAAAATCTGGATAAAGGCTGGGAAAATGCCTTGCATCAGATTGCTGCTCTCAAAGAAGACATTAAAAACCTTGATGAAATTATGCTGATAAAATGCAAAGGTGATATCGACAAGCTCTTAACCGAAAATAAAATCGGTATATTACTTTACATGGAAGGTCTCGACTGCATTGAAGGGGATATAGACAGAATAAATGCTCTGTATGATTTAGGGGTACGGGGCGCTTCCCTTACCTGGAGCCGGCCAAACATACTGGCGGTGGGGTGCTGTAAGGCATCAGAGAACAGACAAATCCCCGGCGGCCTTTCCGAGACCGGGATGGGAGCCATAAGAAGGCTGGAGGATTTATCCATGTTCCTTGATATCAGCCATCTAAATGATGAAGGATTCGATCAGGTCTGTGCTGTGGCAGAGCGCAGCTTTATCGCAACTCACTCCGGAAGCAGAGAAATTTATCACAGCTACCGTAATCTAACCGATAAGCAGATAAGCGCCCTGGCAGGGCAGGGCGGCATTATGGGAATGAACGGATGCAAATACATTGCAGGCTCCCTTAACGGCAATCACCTTGAAATGCTCTGCCGGCATATAGAATATGAGGTGGAAAAAGCAGGTGTGGAGCATGTTGGATACGGCTTTGATTTATGCGATTCTTACAGCCGGGCCAGCGCCGCTCTGCAGGGAAAGGTCTGCACCGACAGAGACGACTGTCTCCTTGACCACGGACAGGTGCCGCTTGTCAGCGCCGCCCTTTTGCAGAGAGGTATGGAGCCGGAACAGGTAAAGAAAATTATGGGCGGTAATTTCATAAATTATTTCAGGCGGATTCTTCCCAGTAAAAATTAAATGCTACATACCTTTACAGGCTGATTTATTGAGCAAACTGAAGGCTGCCTTGCACATCAAACGCCGCCACCTTCTGTGAGTCTGCTTATTGATAAAATGCTGTTCCTATTTAGGGAACAGCATCTAAGAAGGCTTACATATTCTGTTCGATTGGTGCTTCCAGTGGAACTACCGCAAGAGTCTTCCCCATTGATACCAGAAGTTTTAAGATAGTAGACAGGTGCGGATCTGTCCTGCCGCTTTCCATCCTTGCAATTACAGACTGCTTTATTCCACTGATTGCTTCCAAATCCCGTTGGGACAAATGTTCATCTTTTCTTACCTGAATCATCTCACCTACCAGTTCAGCCATTAAGTTATTCTCTGCAATTTCTTCTGATGTAAAATGATTTTTACGGTAACTTTCCCAGCTTTCTCCAAGCGGAGATACTTTAATCATTTCATTCATAATCCTCGCTCCTTTTCCTGAAATCATTCATCAACCTCTTAGCCTTTTCAATTTCCTTTTTGGGAGTTTTCTGTGAGCTTTTCATAAAATAGCTTAACAGTATAAATGCCTTTCCATTCCAGAAGAAAAATAAAATTCTGTCCCTCAAAGGGCGCAATTCCCATATATCGCCGTCCAGATGTTTTATAAACGGCTCACCAGCCGAAAGCCCATACTGCCTTAGTATTTCAATATACTGGTCTATTTTATTGTATTTTATTCTGGCATCCTTACTTTTTAAAGATTTTTTCTCTAATTCATCAAGATATTCCCTGACAGGTTGATTTCCGTCTGCATCCCGATAAAAATAAACTTCATACATCCATATGTCTCCTTTGTTCATTTATATGATAGCCCATAAGCTATCATTATGTCAATCAGATCTTTAAGATTCTCTCTTGGCTTAATTTACACATTCTTACTGTCTTTGTCGCAGGTGCAAAGTCCTAACTGTTATCAAACACTACACTTGATTTATCACTTAAAAAAGCTGGTATCCTGCCATTTATAACAAGATTACCAGCTCTTTTCCTCAAAAGCATTCACTGAATCACAAAAGAATCCGCCAAAAGCAGCCAGTTAGGGCGGAAAAACCTCATAATCTGCCAATACCCCATCCCCCGCAAAGAATAAGTAGGAATCAGCGCGAATTTTTCCCGGTAACTGCGCACATCCTCAAACCACACCTCATGAGTCTGCCCCTCCTTCTCATACCGGAAATGCGGGGACATGACCGTCTCGTCAAATTCTATCGACACTCCGGCATCTATGGCAAGCTGAACTGCTTCCAGATTACTGACCGTCCGGGCTCTGGAGTTGCCACGGACATAGGGAAGTGTCCAGTCATAACCGTAATTGGGAATCCCCAGGTCGATCTTGGACGGCTCAATGCGGCTGACGGCATACTCCACTACCCGCCTGACCTGATTGATGGGGGCCACCGCCATGGGCGGGCCATATGTATAACCCCACTCATAAGTCATAAGCAGCACACTGTCGGCCGCCTCCCCAAGAAGACCATAATCATGACCCTCATAGAGAAGCCCGCTTTGATTATCCGAAGTCTTTGGCGCTAAGGCCACTGACACATGATAGCCATAAGGGGAAAGAAAGTTTCTGACATCCGCCACAAATTCTGCGTAAGGAATGCGGTCCTCGGGCAGAACATATTCAAAATCAATGTCCACCCCCTGAAATTTCTTTTCCTGCAGAACAGCGAGGAGAGAAGATAAAAGATTACTTTTGACTTCCTCATTGTTCACCACAGAGGTAACCAGAAAATTATTAAAGTTTCCATCTGCCCCAAAAGGCGTCAGGGTCAAAACCGGCCTTACACCTGCGTCAAGGGCGGAACGAATCATAAATGTATCATCAATGGCCGGCGGAACCAGCTCCCCTGCTGTTGTAAATCCATAGGAAAAGACAGACAGCGAACTCAGAAAAGGAAGGGTCTCATCAAGGGTATCCTGCTCGATAAATGGATAAGCATAACCGTTCACGAAGACAGGATAATCCGGGGTATTGCCACCTCCCGTAGAAATAAGCAACGCCTGCCCCACTGCCAGGGGATAGGGGTAGACAAGCTGATTATCGAAGACAATGGAGGATACTGAAATACCATAGCTATCCGCTATGGAGTCCACAGTATCCCCTTCTTTTACCACATATATTTCCATAAAGAATCTCTCTGGATTTTTATTTATCATATGCAACGGCCTTCCCTTTGGTCATTGCCCTTCTTCCCAAAGCATCTATTTCTCTTTCGACAAAGCCACTGACACAATCCCACACACAATTCCGCCTACGGCAAAAACAATCCATGACATTTTCCACGACTCCGAAAGAAAAGATATCAGCAGATAAATAATAACAGATGTCATCATAATGCATGCACATAATTTTCCTATCAGAGCATCCCTCTTTTTCTTTTCAGGGGAGGGGTTGGTCTCCGCATTATACTGCTTAATGTCATACTTGGATTTCTGCAGTCCTCCATAGACCAGAATCGTAACAGCCACCGCTATCATCAGAATAAAAACGCTACATAATAAGGATTCAGCACGCTCTGTGAAGGCGGCATCCATAACATCTGTCATGATTTCTATCCTTGCATCGCCAACCATAAGGAGAAGAAACCCTATCAGTATAATACCCACTCCGGTAGCAATTCTCACGGTATAGCTCCTGTAAGCCTGCTCCTTCTCATCCTCCGTGTAGAAATCCTCAATCACCGGATGTTTTTGACAAAATCTGCTTTTTTGCATTCCCATAACCACAAAAAGCATAACACCCACTATTGTAAAACTGAAGAACACTGCCCCACTGAGCATTTCATCCATGCCAAATCCATTTAACATAAGCATCACGCTGATTCCCAAAAGAATCAATCCCACTCCGGCAGATATAAACCTGTTAAATTGCGTGTGGAACTTATCATATCCATGCACATCCTGGGCAAAGCTCCTGCTGATATCTCCCCGCATCAATATATTCAAATCACAGTGGAACATGTCGCACATCTGCAGCAGTTTTTCCATCTCCGGATAGCTCTGTCCTGACTCCCATTTTGATACGGACTGTCTGGACACCTCAAGCCGCTCCGCCAGCTGCTCCTGCGTAATGTTCTTCTGTTTTCTTAAATATTGAAGATTCTCTGCAAAATTCATTTTGCCGAAACCTGATTTGCCCGAATCCATTTTGTTCAAATCTGATTTGTTTGTACTCATTTGCTCCAATTCTTCTTTTTCATGATTTTTTGAAAAAAGTCCTTTCTCTCCGTAATCTCCATATTCCCTTTCATTCAGGTTCTTCATTTCCTCAGAATTTTTCATTCCTTCATATCCTCCTTCAACCGTTTTATAAATTATAGTCAGCGACAAGTTTTCCCTTTGTCGTTAACCACAGTTTACGGTTGCACGGAGGCAATCTCAACCAATCTCATGTTGCGTTTGACTTTTTTCACGTAAATTTTAGGTTGCACCAGCTTCCCCAGCACTCAATAAACCTCGTATAAAGTCCACAATCCCTTTTCCGCCGCCTTCCGGTATTGGCTGAGACTTTCATTTACCCTTAAAAGACCTTCAAGGCATTTTTCCTTATCCTCGTAATCCGCCACATAGACAAGGAGCCTGTCACTTTTTACAATTTCCTCATCCTCTATAGGCGCAGGATTTCCCTGACTGGCTAAATATACCTTTTCGTATTCCATCAGTTCATCGGAAAGCCTCCAGACATTATCCGGGGAGGCGTCATTATAAAAGATTACCACAGGTTCTTCCTTATGTTCCTCCACAAAAGCCATAATCTCTCTTTCATCTTCATAGAGGAAAAAGACCCGGCCGTTTTTCAGCGCCAGCCCCATTATAAGCATAATCACCAGCGAAAATGCCAGCATCATGACTTTTCCACCCGGCCCTTTCCTGCCTGTCAGCGCTATGGTCCGCCCAATCAACTCCCACAGCACGTACAAAAGCAAAAACAATAAAATCCCATAAACCGGAAGCTGATACCTGTTGGAAGTTTCCCCCAGAATCAGCGCCGTCTTAGACACAGTGAAAAAATATCCGGCGCAGGCAAACATCATCAGTCCAATGGAAGCACTGAGAAAACTTTCTTTCTTCCCCGCCCTTTTATATGCATATCCCACGCCAAGAGCCAAAAGGCAAATTGCCAAAAGCCACCAGCTTAAAGTTCCATTCAACACGAAATCGTCAAACAGTCCATAAAAAAAACTAAGCCTCTCCCATGTGTTGGAAACATTGCTGAATTCACTGACTGCCTCAGTTCCTCTATATCCCCTGAAAATATGTGACAGGCTAGCCGGATAATAGCAAAGAGCTGCCAGAAAACCTGCCCCGCAGGCCGCAATATATTCCGCCAATTCCCTGAACTTCTTCTCCCTTAATAAGAAGAAACAAAAACCGGCCCCCAGGAAGAAATGAAAGATAATATAATAGTATTGCGTCAAAAAGCCAAAAAAAACAGTAAACATCAATGGCAGAAAAAAGCTTCTTATCCTGAAATCCTGCTTTTTCACTGCCCACAAATGCAAGTCAAGGCAAAGGAGCACAAACAGGGTCAGCCACTGATACATCCGTATAAACATAACACCTGAAATAACCGCTCCGCCAAAGCCCCAGGCAAGACAGCTCAAAAAGGCTATTCTTTTTCCCTTGTTTTCTGTTTCCACCTTTTCCTCAATCAGCTCCGGTCCTGTTCCCGGCATCCCGGCCCTTTGCGTCACAGCCATATAAGCCCCGTAAGCCAAAAGCACATAACAAATCGCAAAAGCAATCAGATTCACGCCAATTCCCAGCCATTTGCTGAACACCTCCGGAAACAGAGAGCAGACTGTGTGAAAAATATAGTAGTAAAAAGGCGGATGCACATCCCAGGACTGCATTTGCTTTACTACGTCATACCGAAACCGCTCCCCTTCAAGCACCACAAAATCATTCCGCAGATCCTCTCTTTCAAGCCACTGTCTGTCATTTACAAAAAGTCCCGCCGTCTTGTTGGTGGAATAATAGGTATAAAACTCATCCTCATGAAATCCCGCCTTCTTATTTCCATAGAAAATCATGACACAGAACTGAATCAAAAGCAAAACTGCCATAATCCCAATAAAAACAGCATTTGCTCTCTTTCGCTCCATGGTTTTATGTTTCGCAACAGTCGTTTCGTTTCCGCTGCTGCATTCAATAACGCATGTTCCGTCAAATAATTTACTTTTATTCTCTATAATATTTTCTTCCTTCTTTCCTGCCAGTTTCTTCTTTTCCGCATGTTTCATTCCGGTTTTCCCTTTAACATTCTGTGAACCTTCCTTACCAGCTTCGGCGCCGTTCCCAGAAGCAGCAGATATTCCTTGTTCTTTTTGGTAAGATATGGAGAGTCCACAGCATCTTTTCTGTGATTCTTCAAATATTGCTTCACCTGGAGATAAAATGCATTTTCCTTTTTCATCTGGGAGATAGGAATATGCAGCATGTAGTCCAGCCGCTGAAACAGGCCAAACCGCAAAGCCTCCTTTAAAAGCGCCGGATATTCCTTCTGCACAATCTCATAAACTCTGTCCGCATTTTTCACAATATCTGTAAACACCTGGGGAAATTCTTCCTTATCATGAGTTCTTGTGTTGCTGCCATAGCGATAAAAAACATGATAATCCTGCTCCGGCAGAATTGCTATGGCCGGTATCTTTGGAAGCAGCCTTACCATTAAATTAAAGTCTTCATTCAGCTCCCCATCTGGGAAACGTTCCTCCTTTAACAGCGAAGCGTGAACCAGCTTCGTGCACATAGAGCAATCCCCCCGGTGAAGAAGAAGCTCCCGCATAAACTGTTCTCCCTCCCAAAGCTCCGCTTCCTTTGGCGGCTCGCATACATTAGGCATCCGGTTCCCCTGCTCATCAATCTCATCCCTTGAAATCTGCACCATCAGCAGACTTTCTGCGAGGGCCGCCCCTAAGAGCCGCTCATACATCTGCGGTTCTATGTAATCATCACTGTCCACAAATCCAATATAATCTCCACGGGCCTTTTCAATTCCCAGATTCCTGGCCGAAGATGTCCCTCCGTTTTCCTTATGAAAAACTTTGATCCGCCTGTCTTCCAGCGCCATTTTTTCTGCAAGAGCTCCGCTGTTGTCCGTAGAGCCATCGTCCACCAGAATAATTTCCAGATTAGGATAAGTCTGTTTCTTAACAGACTCCACACATCTGGGAAGTAAATCTACTATATTATAAACCGGTATAATCACGCTGATCAGCGCCGGCCATCTGCTTCCTTCCAATTGCTACCGCCCCTTTCTTTAAAACCTCCTCATACATCTTACCCGGTCTGATTACCGGTGCCACACTCAGCGGCCCTTCTCTGGCAGGCATCACCTGCCCTGCCCTCATTCCCTCTATCATCCGCAGCAACTCCTTCGCCGCGTGATCCGCATTCCACAGTCCGGTAATCGTCTCATAGGCCTTTTGCCCCATCTGCTCCCTATCCTGTGAATGTTCCAACAAATAACATACGCTTTTTTTCATATTTTCATAACTACCGTTTGGATAAGCCATTCCGTTTTCCATATGCCGTATCAGATATGGAACCGCACCGGCTTCCACATTGGCCACTACGGCGCAGCCACTGTTCATAGCCTCATTCAGCACAGCCCCCCAGCCCTCCAGATGATTGCTGGTAAAAATAAAGATATGACATCTTTCCATAATGCTGCGTACTTCCTCCGGCGTCTTAAAACCATAAAAAGTAATCACATCCTTAAGGCCAGATTCCTTTGCCAGATTCTGAAGCTCCCCTTCCATCTGCCCGCTTCCCACCATATGTAAATGGAAATTTCTTCCTTTCAAATCCTTTGCAAGCCTTATCATAAATTCGGGATGCTTTAGCGGAATAAAACGCCCTGCCCACAGGATGTCTACCCTGCCCTCCCTTGCCTTAAGATTTTGAAATTCTTCCTTCTCATAATACCTTGTCTCCGGGAAATAGCCCCATTTAAACATTTTCCCCGGGTAAGCGTGTATGATGTGAAAATCGGAAGGCACATAAGCCCCGGCACACAAAAGATAGGCCGGGCTTTTCCGATATCTGGTATGCTCTCTGTATTTGTGTATCAATCCCTTAGGTGAAACAGCCTTCCACTGTCCTTCCCGGTAGAGCCGCTCACTGACCCGTATCGTTAACTTACCCTGATTTAACCGCTCCTGCACCAGTTCTTCATGGCCGCTCCAGCCTGCCAGCAACACATCACTGTCCATAATCAGCTCACGACACCGCTTTTCTTCCTTATATAAATGACATACATAGGGTAGTCCTTCCCCTGACCTGTCCCACCCCATAGCCAGCCGCTCCTGCTCCATGGGCTCACACTGGATAAAATGATAGTCCTCCCCCAAAAGCCTGTAGCAGGCATTGGAAAAGGGAATCTGATGATGGTTGATATAATTGGATATAAAGGTAATTGTCATACACTTTCTCCTATCTCCCGATATATTTCCAGCAGCCGCAGATAATTCTGCTCTCCATCATGGGCAATCCTTGCCCGCTTCCTCTCCCCTTCACACAGCCGCCGTGACAGACAAAGTCCGTCTTTATCTGCCTTTTCGCTCCACACCGCTTCTATTCTATCGGCCAGGCCTTTCACATCCCCCACGGAAAATAGCAGCCCGCTTATCCCGTCTTTGATCATATCCGGTATTCCTCCCGTCCTGGAAGCAACCACAGGCACCCCCAAAAGCTGGGCCTCCCCCACCGTATTGGGAGAATTCTCCAACACAGAGGCACACACAAATACGCTGCTTTTCAAAAACTGCTCCTTCATTTCCTCCGCATTTAACTTCCCCTTCATAATGACGCGTTCTTCCAGACCATACTTTTTTATCAGTGAAACCAGATACTTACCATAAGCGGAAATTTTCAGTTTTTCCTTCAACGTACTGTTGCGCAAAATACTGTTGCCCGCCACATACAGCTTCAAATCCGGATACCTGTCCGTAAGCAGCGCCGCCGCCTCAAGTACAAAATGCATTCCCTTAAGGGGATAATCCCCCTGCCCCAGGAAAATGCTGTGCTTTTCACAAATCTCAGGGCTCCACTTTCCTGTATAAAACTCCCCCCGCATGGTCTCATTCATAAAATAATACTTGGCCTTCGGATGGATGCGGGCCGTGCCTTCCCTGTCAAAGCCTGTCCTTCCTGTTATGTTCCCACACCCCAGAATCGCTTTTCTTTCATTCTCCCCCCGCCTTGAAAACTTCTCCTGCTGCTGCCTGATGGAATCCTTCCTGATAAAATCCCGAAATGTCACCTTTTGACACACCCTTTGGGGAAGTCCCGCCATATAAACCTTTGCAATCTCCCCGCAAAGCCCCTGAATGCCAATCAACGTGCGCCCAGGCCGCCCGAAAGCCCGGACTGCCGCCAGCGTATGAGGAAATTCCGTCCCAAAAATATGGACTATGTCCGGCCTGAAATCTTCCATGATTTCCCGAAACACATCCTCCAGTCCCTCATCATAAACCTCAGGGGCATTCAGATTTTCTCCAAAAGCATAACAAACAGCCCCCTCAACCGAAAACCGCTTCTTTTTCAGCGCCTTCATTTCCCCTTCGCTTAAAGGGAAACAAATCCCCAGCTCAAAAGGCGCCTCCTTCCTCTGCACCCTCCCAAAAATTCCGGAAAGCCATCCTTCCCGGTTACTATATGGCAAATTTAGCGCCTGTCCAATAACAGGTAGCATAATGTTACATACCCACAAAACCCTGCTCATCCGTCACTCCCATTTATGCTTCACATGATTTTCACCCACAAACCCAAAAATTCCGGTTCACGCCTTTACCTCCGGAGGTTGAATTTTACGATATTCTTCACTTCTTTGCATATATCTTTCCTTTTAGCCAGTTATAGAGTCCTGCCGTCCTCTCATTCTCCGCAATCTTCGTCCTGACCGGAGCCAAAGTAAGCCACATGATCATCCTGAACTTAAAAAGCTCCCTCGACAGCATATATTTCCTCGTAATCTCCCTATGCTCTTTTGCTGAAACCTTCCTGTTTTCCCTTGTCTCCGAAAATCCTCCGCCCTCATAATCCGCAATCACAATCTCTTTATAGGCAAAATCCAGGCTCTCTCTTTTTTCATATCCAAAGAAGCACCATAAAAACTGCTCATAATCCGCTCTCACCTTATATTTTACTTCAAAGGGATGGGCCAGAACCAGCCCTATGGAATAAAAACAGGCCTGATGGCAGGGCACATTCCTGTAACACCCAAAGGCATCCATACGGGGATTAGAGGCCACTATCTGCCCGGTTTTTCTCTCATAAATATTCCCGTAATAAATTCCTTCCTTCTTTTCACTCCCACAAATAAACTCCCACATTTCCTTCAGGACATCCACCGAGTAAAACCAGTCCCCACAATTCAAAAAATACAAATACCGTCCTGCCGCTTCCCCGGCCGCCTGATTCATGGCATCATAAATCCCGCTATCTTTCCGGCAGACCACCTTAACACTGACATCCTCTCCGGCCTTCTCAAGCTCCCCCTTCACCTCATACGCATACTCCAAACACCCATCATCAGACCCCCCGTCCTTCACCACCACCTCAAAATCCCGAAGCGTCTGCATTTTTATACTGTCCAACGTTTTCTTCAATCTCTCCCCGGCATTCAAACATACAACAATAATTGAAAAAAAAGGCTGCATCTCACCTTACTCCTTATTCTTAACGTTAATCATCACATGCCCCTCCCCCACACACCAAATACAGGGAAACTATCAATTTTAATTTTATTGAATATTTCCTCCCGAAGAAGCGTCCGATAATACCACCACCAAAGCAATATCAACTCACATCCGACAGAATCGGTACCATCTCATGAAACATAAACGTCTCATACGGCAGTATCCTGAGCCCGTCATTCCCCGCCTTCATCAGTATAAACACTCCAAAATACAAAACCGCCGCTCCAATCACTCCCACCGTAAACACCTTTTTCACCTTCTGATTTTCTATCTCCAAAAGCAAAGACGGAAGGAAAAAAATATGCGTGATCGTCAGATAATACCCAATCCTGGATATCACAGGCAAAAATGAGCAGCACACATACATGACCAGGGCCCCTAAGTTACAGTAAAAATAAAATCTGTTTCTCCTGTTCCCCTTCACAGCCTTCTTATAACATATCAGGGATAATATCAAAACTGCCAGGCACCGGGCAATATTCACCAGGCTTGTACCACCCTCCAGATACTCCGTATCCTCATAAGTTGGGTAAAGAAACACCACAACCTTCAAATAAAAATCCTGCAGAAAGAAAAAGGTAGTGCAAAACAGCGCCACTATGCCAAGCTGCCATTTTTTCCATGGAAGGGAAGCCAGAAAGTACAGAGGAATCACCACCAGCACCGACTTGTGGAATGTGGCCCCAAGCAGCGCCAGCAGAATAAACTTTACCCACTCCTTCTTCAGCACATAAGGAATTGCCGCCACCGCCATGGCAAGGGCCAGGTAATACCGCACAGTGTTAAAAGACTGAAAATAGTATCCAAAGGCCATAAACAGGAAAAAACTAAAGCCAAATGAGTCCGCCTGCCTGTAAATCGCCCACAAAAACAACAAAATGGTAAAGAAAGCAAAAAAGGCAAAAACCAGCAGATAATTCTCAAACCCGCTGATTCCATAAAGAAGCTTTACCACCTGATTAAACCCCACCTCCGTAGGCACAAAAGCATTACAGTTCACAAGGTGCATAAACTCCACATATTTCGCATAATCGTTTCCCACATTCAGGCGGCATGCACAGACTCCAAACAAAAGCACAAAAACAGACATCAGACAAAGTCCGTTCAACATTTGCTGCCTGCTCACCGTATAAAACTGCTTCTGAGGGCGGTTATCCACCAGGAGTCCTAAAAGGACTGTGGCGGCCGCCACGAAAATATATAAAATCAATGTCTTTCCTTTCCTTCCCTTATTCCCTGTTTCATCAACGCATAAGCCTTCTTAAAGGACATTTCCTCCAACATTCCCCCGCCGTGGGCATAGCCGTGTGCATAGCCATGGGCATACAAAAAACGCAGGGAAAAAAGCTTCGCCATCCTTCCATAGAGATGGTGGTACAAAACCCCTCTGTCCAGAAAGAATTTGTCATTATACCCCTTAAACCAGGTAGACTCCCGGTAAATCTCCTGCCCAATCTCGTCCACGACTCCGTACAAATGCAGTCCTTTCTTCAGACAATCATGCAAAAACAAACTGTCCTCTCCATTGCTGTACTTCGCTCCCCCGCCAAACAGCAAGGAAAAACTTACATTTGCCCTGTGCAGAGCCTGCGTCCTTGCTGCCACCGCATAGGTAGGATAACGGCCGTAATTGTACCAACGTATTCTTTTTTCCGATTGATTGTAGTAAGTAGCCCTGGACGGGTCCACTTTGAAATTGAAAGTGATGACATCCGCATCCGGGTTATTTTCAAAGGCCTTTTTTACAATCTCCCCATACCCCGGGTAAAACACAATATCCTCGTCGGAAAACAGACAAAGCTCCTTGTCGGCCCGCATCAGAGCCTGATTCCTGCTGCGCCCCACGCCCCGTTCCGCCGTGGAAAAGCACTGAATCCGCTTATCCTTATACAGATATTCCTGATAGGAGAAATGCTCACACTGGTTGACAATAACCGCTTCCGTCTCCAAATGCATCTTTTCGGCAAGCTTCTCCACATCTTCATTCACCGCCGCCACCAGAACCTGTAGCTCCATCTCCTTAATCTCCATTTCCTCCATATCGCCATGCACGTCATGCTTCAGACGGTCTGTACTCTCTGTTCTCTATACTCTATAGTCATTCTAGATAACATGCGTAATCGAATACCACCTGCTCTTTTATGCGAAATACCGATTCAAAAATTCCTCATCTGCCTGGGTGACAATCATTCCCAGCACCTTGCAGTCCTGATTCCCCAGGAAACTTAAAATTCTGGAAGTCTTCCGCCCCACATCAGTTCCAAAGGGCAGCAAAATAATCACGCCGCCCACTTCTCTGATCTTGCGGCATTCTTCCTCTGCCAGAATGTTTTCATTAAAGGCAGTCACTTCATACTCACTTTTTTTCTGATGCGCGGCTTCCCTCTGACTCACATTCCAGCCAAAGTCCTCCTCCTGCTCACCGCCGCCAAACACGTCAAGTTCCTGACTGCTGAGGAGCCGTTCCAGTTCTAATCTCCGGGTGTCCCCATGATTGGCCATATCCACAATGGCAAAAGCCTTCTTTTCTCCTAAAATATAGCGAATGTTCGCCTTCAGTTCTCTTGTATAAGGCTGCAGTCCCTTCTGATTGCGGGTCAAAATTCCCAGCGCCTTCACGCCGTATTTCTTCTCCACATCCTCCTGTACATAAACCGACTCGTCAAACACATAGTTAAATCCCACCGCCAAAAGAGAGAGAAGCCCAAGAATAACCGCACCTGTAACGCAGGCCGCCACAGTCCTGTCATCCCAATATACCCGCTCGGGAACGCCGGAGCGGATTACCTCAATCTGCTCCAATTCCTTACTGTTACTTGCAAACTCCCGAAGGCCGTTTTCCACCGCTTTTTTAATTTCCCTGACAAATTTCTCATTTTCGCCCCTTACCGTAATCGTAAGAAGCCTTATATCTGACAAAATTTCAGCGGTTGTGGCCTCCATCACCTGTTCCCGCTCGTAGCCCGGCAGGTGCATCATCACCAGATCAAGAATTGGGTCCGCATCCAGCAGATCGTTCCATGTATATCCATTATAATATTGATATACCTCGCCGCTTTCATCATGTCCGAAGCTGATATACAGCTTGGACACTCCCTGATACTCAACAGGCATTTTCATGGAGCGGGTCATCTGGTAGACAATTCCTCCGCAGCATGCGCCCAAAACCGTCAGCATGACAACCAGCCATATCTTTTTTTG
This sequence comes from uncultured Lachnospiraceae bacterium, assembly GCA_910585075.1. Taxonomy (GTDB): domain Bacteria; phylum Bacillota; class Clostridia; order Lachnospirales; family Lachnospiraceae; genus Suilimivivens. The sequence goes on along the minus strand of CAJUED010000017.1, from coordinate 46,089 downwards.
AAGATACAGCAACAGCCGCTTCAGGTCCATTCCTCTATTCAGATATTCCTCATTCATTCCCATCTTCATTTTTAAGCGCTTCCCCCGCATTTGGTGCCTTCATAGCCGTGGTCTGGGTGTCCTCCACCCCCTCGGTACTCTCAGGCCTGATCAGTATCTTAAGAGTCAAAAGCATTAATTTTAAATCCAGCCACACAGAATAATTTTCAATATAAGATAAATCCAGCTTCAGCTTGTCGTAAGGGGTAGTATTATATTTTCCGTAAACCTGGGCATAACCTGCAAGCCCGGCTTTTACCTTCATCCGAAATAAAAATTCAGGCATTTCCTCCACATACTGCTCGATAATCTCCGGGCGCTCAGGTCTTGGCCCGATAAAGGACATATCTCCTTTTAAAATATTGAGAAGCTGAGGGAGCTCGTCAATGCGCACCGCCCGGATAAATTTCCCAATAGGCGTAATCCTGTTATCATTTTTGGAAGCCAGCCTGGCCACCCCATCCTTCTCCGCATCCACCCTCATACTTCTGAATTTCAGGATATAAAACTTTCTCCCGCCTGCGGTACAGCGTACTTGCTTATAGAGCACCGGCCCTCCATCATAGCACTTGATTGCAATTGCGGTAATCAGCATAAAAGGAGACGCAATCACAAGCAGAATAAGTGCACACACCACATCCAGCATCCGCTTTGCCGCCCTCTGCTCCACCGTCAGCGCATACTCCCGTACCAGAAACAAAGGCGTGTCAAACAGATGCAGCTGGTCAGAACCCTTCACCAACACATCCGGAATCTTGGGCATCATGTAAACACGGATAAATCTGCTGTAGCAGAATTTTAAAAGGTAATTGCGCTCCTGGGTGGGAATATCCCAAAGCACCACGGCTCCATACCCCTTCCCAATCTCCTGTTCCAGATTCATCAATCCTTCCCGGACATCCATACATTTCACAATCTTATACTTGTCCCTGCGGGACTCAAACTTCCGAAGAATATCATCCATACTTCTTTCCCCGTACACCAGAAGCATTTCTCTGGGGGGAAAGACTCTGCGATAGACATTGTTACATATAACCGTCCATACCCCTGCAATCACCAGTTGCAGCAAAGTAGCCGCAATAAAGGCATCCACCGGTACCAGCCAGCCCTTCATCAGAGAGAGCTGAAAATATGTAAACACATTTACAATAAGCTGTGCGAATAACTGGGAAAGGAAAATATCCATGGACTTTAAATAACCAATTTTAAGCCCCCCGTAAGTATTCATAAAGAAAAACAGCAGTACAAAGTAAAGGCCTATGGTCAAAAGATGTCCGTTTTTTGTGAATTTAATTCCCCTGTTAAAATTATTGATAATCGGATAATAATATTGAAACCAGATATAAGCGTAAATAGCTGTCTGCATCAAAAGCCCCGCCAGGCTCATCCACAATACGCTGATTCTTTTTAATGACTCAAACCGTTTCACTTATATACACCTCATACAATGCGTCTGAGCGTTGCACGCACTGCCCAGAAAAATAAATTATAAAAACTGTATCCAACGGAAAGCTTTTCTTCCCTGCGGTACAAATTCCATATCCTTCTTATGGCCTCCAGCTTATTGGAGGATAAGGATTTCGCGGGCCTTCTGTAAATAGCCAGCACCTCATTAAGTCCATAAGCGGTAAAGCCGTTTCGCAGAATCTTCCACCAGGTCGCCGTGTCCTCACTTTTTACCACAGGCATTTGAATCAGCTCCCGTCCGGTTTTCGCCGTGTCCAGAAGAACAGTTGTGGTAAAAATTACGGTTCTGGACAAAGCCTTGTGGTATGAAAGGGTCTCCGGAACATGGACTACTTTCCCGGTTCCCTTAGCTTTATCATCCCCAAACTCGTAAGCGGTAAATACAAAGGCCGCCTGTTTTTCCTTCATAAAAGCCAGTTCCTTCTCCAGCTTGTCCTTCATCCACACATCGTCTGCATCAAGAAAGGCAATATACCTTCCCGCTGCCGCTCGGATTCCTGTATTCCGCGCTTTGGCCGCACCTTCATTTGCTTCTTTTTTAATCAGGCGTATCTTACCGCCCTCTTTTTCCATACATTTTTCAATACGCTCCCGGCTGTCATCCGTAGAGCAGTCATCCACAAGAATCAGCTCCCAGTTTTCATAAGTCTGAGCGCGTACCATCTCTATCGCTTCCTCTATATACTGACCGGCATTGTATACCGGCACGATAATACTAATCAGCTCATCCGGCTCTTTCATCCTAACCCCCATGCTATCAACAACCCGCAAATTGGGGTGTCAGCACAAATTTGTATGATTGAAAAATCTTCAGAAATTCATTTCTGTTTTATCAATCTATTTCCTCTTTTATAAGATAGATTGGCCTTCTTTTCACTTCCATATACGTCTTTGCAAGATATTGCCCCACGATTCCCAGACAAAAAAGCTGCACGCCACTAATTAAAGAAATAATACACACCAAAGACGGCCATCCGGAAGTAGGGTCTCCAAATAAAGCCTTCCTTACAATTGTAAAAAGAATCAGCCCGAAGGCCGCCAGACAAAACAGCACGCCCATGAAGGCCGCAAATGCCAGAGGCGCCGTAGAAAACGCCGTAATTCCGTCAAGAGAATAAAGAAACAGCTTCCAGAAGGACCACTTGGTCTCCCCCTTTTTTCTCTCAATATTTTCAAATTCCAGCCATTTGGTCTCGAATCCCACCCAGCCGAATATACCTTTGCTGAATCTGTTGTACTCGGGCATGGAAAGAATGGCATCCACCACCGGCCTTTTCATCAGCCGGTAGTCCCGGGCCCCATCCATAATTTCCGTTTTGGAAATCTTCTTCATCAACCGATAAAACATTCGTGCAAAAAAGGAACGTATAGGCGGCTCCCCTTTTCGGCTGACGCGCCTTGTAGCAACCGAGTCATACCCTTCCTCCAGATAGCCAAACATCTCCGGAAGCAGCGCCGGAGGATCCTGCAAATCCGCATCCAGAAACACCACATAATCTCCCCCGGACTTTTCAAGTCCCGCATAAATTGCCGCTTCTTTCCCGAAATTTCTGGAAAAAGATAACAGATGCACACGCTTATCTTTCTCTATCAGCTTCTTAACCTCCGCGACTGTTCCATCCTTCGAGCCATCGTCAATATACCAAAGCTCAAAATCGATTTCCTTTTCCCTGAAAAAAGGCTCATTTTTTGTAAATTCCTGATAAAAATCGGCAATATTATCTTCTTCATTATAACAGGGCACAATGGCGCTGAGTAATTTCATTTTAAAATCCCTCATATTCCAATCTATTTTACCATTACTTCTCAAGGGTTAACCGAAAACCTAGCGCTGCGTGAGCAAATATTCAAGGCGGAACCCTTATAAAAACGCCAGCACTTAGCGAAGTCTTTTTCAAGCTTTTAAGCTTGTGCTTAGCGTCTGCTGCGTTTTTATAGAGCGAAAGCGCGGTGACAACTGATTCAATAAGCTGACTCGCAACGCGTGGAAGCGTTTGATTCGCTCACACAGCGCGAACTGTTTCCAACATATAAATTATAATTTATCCCGTAATCCTTCTGTCCAGTTTCTTAGAAAGTTTCGTTCCAATCACCTGCAGAATCTGCACCAGCAGCACCAGAAGCACCACGGTAATAATCATAATATTGGCCTGATATCTGTAATAACCGTAGCGGATTGCAATATCCCCCAGTCCGCCGCCGCCTACAACACCTGCCATAGCCGAGTATCCCAAAATCGTGCCCAGCGCAATGGTTGCGCCCACAATCAGTGACGTTCTTGCCTCAGCCAAAAGCACCTTCCAGATAATCGTCCACAAGCTGGCTCCCATACTCTGGGCCGCCTCAATCACCCCATGGTCCACCTCAAGAAGGGAGGACTCCACCAATCTTGCCACGAAAGGAGCTGCCGCTATGGACAAGGGCACAATCGTTGCCGTAGCTCCGTAGCTTTTCCCCACAATAAACCGTGTAAACGGGATAATCAGCATCAGCAAAATCAAAAACGGGATACTTCTTGTGATATTCACAATCACATCCAAAATCTTGTACACAATCTTATTTGGTTTCAAGCCCCCCGGGGCGGTCACCACCAATATAATTCCCATGGGAAGTCCCAGGATATACGCTATCAAGGTGGAAAAAAGCGTCATATATAAGGTTACGCCTGTTCCCTCCACTATCATCATAATTGTCTGATTATCCAACATAATTATCAAGCTCCTCCACTTCCAGCTTTCTGTCTCTTAAGTACCGTATCATTTTCTCCGCCACAGCATTGTCCTCCGGAAGCTGGAGAATCATCTGCCCATGAGCCACCCCGCCGATATCCCGGGTATCCGCCAATAAAATATTGACCGGAACCTTACAGGCCAGTACCATATTGCCAATCACAGGCTCGAAGGAGGAATTGCTGGTAAACACAATGCGGATACAGCGCTTTCCCTTCATCTCCTCATACTGCTCCTTCTCCCCCTGGAAAACCAGCTTCTTGGCCGCCCTGCTCTTAGGTCTCTGGAAAACTTCCTCAACTGTGCCTGTCTCCGCCAGATTTCCCTCATCTATAATCGCCACATGGGTACAGATTTCCTGAACCACTGTCATTTCATGGGTGATGATCACAATGGTGATTCCATATTTTTCATTAATTTCCTTCAGCAAAGCTAATATCGCCTTGGTGGTGGTTGGGTCAAGGGCGCTTGTCGCCTCATCACAGAGCAAAATCTGCGGATTGGTTGCAAGAGCCCTGGCAATAGCCACCCTCTGCTTCTGTCCGCCGGATAACTGCGCCGGATATGCCGCCTCCTTCTCCGAAAGACCCACGATAGAAAGCAGCTCCCTTGCCCTGGCTAAGGCATCCTTCTTAGGCGTCTTGATGATTTCCATGGGAAAGCAGACATTGTCAATCACCGTCCTCTGCATGAGCAGATTGAAATGCTGAAAAATCATGGCAATCCGGGTGCGCATCTTGCGAAGCTCGCTGTCCTTTAAGGTGGACAAATCCTTTCCTTCCACCAGAACGGTTCCGCTGCTGGGCCGCTCCAGGAAATTAAGGCACCTGACCAGCGTGGACTTTCCGGCGCCACTCATACCGATAATGCCGTAAATCTCTCCCTTATGTATCTCAAGATTGATTCCTTTTAGGGCCTCCACCGTGTTGTCCTTGCCCACAAAGGTCTTCGTGACATCCTTTATCTGAATCATTGTTTCCATAAATTTGTTGTAACCTCGTTTCCATATTTTAAAATACTGACAACTGCGGCCTTTTGCCGCTGTTAAAAATGTCTGCATTTGGTCAAACTTATATACTTTATCTTATCACAAAGCCGATTGGCTTGCAACGTGGGAAATTTCTGTGTTTTTCTGCCCTGAACTACAGGGCTTCAAAAAATGACATTGCTTTTTTCCAATTTTTTGCGTATAATAAATATACGGAAAATGTTGCCGCTTACTGATGGTGCGGGGTATAAGTTATTCAGTATGTTAAATGTTCCCGCTTACCGATGGTGCGGGATATAAGTTATTCGGTGCGAACATCTATCCCCATCATTCATGGTGGGGATTTTTAATAAGGAGAAAGGTTTAAAAATCGGAATGAAAGAAAAAATGAATATACAGTCCGGATTCTATTACCACATCAAAGATGCCTTTTTTGATGATGTGCAGGATAGCGCATTGATGGCGAACAAAGATGAACGAAATTACCGCCCGCATTATCTGGCTATCCAAGACTTCAAAAATCCTGGAATTTACTGGATGGTTCCTGTAAGCTCCAAATTCGGGAAATACCAAAAAATATATAGCCGCCAAGTTGAGCGATATCATAAATGTACCAAAATTGTATTAGGCAAATGCGGCGGTTGGGATGCCGCTTTCCTAATCCAAAATGCCTTTCCAACCATAGCTTCTTATTTTGACCACATACATACAAGTAAAGGTATCCCTCTCACTCTGCATCATTCTACTGCAAAATTAATTGCTGAAAATCTTAATTACAATCTCCGCCTTCACAAACATGGTATTCCCCTTTTTTATACGGATATTGACCGCATATATCATCTAATGGAAACAAAATTAAAAGCAGGAAACTGACTTTCCGCACAATTTCCTGCTTTTAAAAATTAACTATCACACTTATTTTAGTTTACGGGCCCGTTTATACAGTTGACAAATCCCATTCTTCATAAATCTTGGGCACATCGTTGATCAGTCTCTGTGTATAAGCTGCCTTGGGATGAAGGATTACATCCTCAGCTGCGCCGTGCTCCACGAATTTGCCATGCTCCATGATATATACGGAGTCGGAGATATAGTATGCCAAACCGATATCATGGGTGATGAAGATGATGGTCATGTTGATTTCATCACGGAGTTTTAAGAGCATATCCAAAATCGTAGCCCTTGAGCAGGCGTCAATCATGGAGGTAGGCTCATCCGCCAACAGAATCTTCGGTTTCAACAGGAAAATTCTGGCAATCATCAATCTCTGCATCTGTCCGCCGGAAAGCTCGAAAGGATACTTGTTTGTCAGCTCCTTGAACTCCAGGTTTACGAAGCTGCAGGCTTCACGCATCATTTCAAACTTCTTTTCATAAGGAAGGGATTTTCCCCCTCTCATATTGATACAGTCTAAAAGCACCGAATCAATTTTGTTGAACATATTATAGGAAGAAAACGGATCCTGGAATATAGCCTGGATTCCCTTCCAATACTCTCTTTTCTTTGCTCCGGATGATATATCTCTGGGTTTGCCCTGGAAAAGGACCTCCCCTTCCGTAACACTGATAAGTCCGAGAAGCATCTTGGAAAGAGTGGTTTTGCCGCTGCCGGATTCTCCTACGATAGATACAATTTCACCTTCGCGGAAATTAAAGTCTACATTATTAACAGCCACAGTCTTCTTGTCGCCAAAGCCAAAAACCTTGGTAACTCCTTTACCCTGCAGGCAGGACGCTCTGTTATCACTCATTCTCATACACCTCCCTAATCTTTCTTACGGACATCAGGCAACGGTACTCACGGTTGTAGCCTTCATTCTCTTTGCTGGGAACCTCCAGATTAGGAACCTCCATGGACATACAGGTTGGCGTTGCATATTTGCATCTGTCTGCAAAACGGCAGCCTTTAGGAGGATGCTTTAAGTTGGGAGGAGTTCCGGGAATGGCAATCAGTTTATTCTCACGCACACCTTCCTCGGGAACGATAATAGAACCCATCAGGCCCTTAGTATACGGATGCAGAGGGTCAAATACCATTTCTTTCGCAGTACCCCGCTCTACAATCTGTCCGGCATACATTACCATGATATCGTCTGTTACATTATACAAAAGCGGTAATTCATGGGTGATGAAAATCATACTGCGTATAAATCCCTTATCCATCAGGTCACGCATCATTTTGATAACCATTTTCTGACTGGTAACATCCAGAGCTGACGAAGGCTCATCCGCAATCAGAACCTTAGGGGAAAGGATGGTGGATATGGCGATAACGGTACGCTGTTTCATACCACCGGAAAGCTCAACCGCATGCTTTTGCAGTACTTCCTCGGGAAGTCCCAGAATAGCAAATCTTTCCTTTGCCAAATCATAAATATCCTTCTTGGTCATCTTAGGGTCATGTACATGAATTACGTCTTCTATAAAGCGAATAATCTTCTGGGTAGGATTCAGCGCATTCATAGCTGCCTGAGGAATATAAGCAACCTCTGTTCCAAGCACCTGTCTGCGCACATCATCAGGTTTCATTCCTGAAATATTTTTCCCATCCACAATAATGTCACCGCTGATATAGTGAAGTGGTGCAAAATAGTAGCCCATCAGTGAAAGTGCCAATGTTGACTTACCACAGCCTGACTCACCGGCAACACCTAAGGATTTGCCTTCTTCTATTTTCAGGGAGACGCCGTCAACTGCAAATACGTCCTCCCTTAAACGGGTAACATATTTTGTTTTCAAATTTTTTACTTCAAGCATTACTTTTCCCATGGTATCCCTCCTTAATCTCTCAACTGTGGATTGAATATCTGATCAAGTCCTGTATTCATCAAATTCAGAGAGAACGAAATCAGGGCAATCATAATAACAACAGGAAAATACGCCCACCAGGAACCGTTAAGCGGCGCTGCGTACAGGTTTGCCCAGTTCATCATCAAGCCAAGAGTAGCAGTTGTTGATGTTGAGGGACCAAGACCTAACATGGAAAGCTGTGCTTCCGCAAGGATACCTGAAGATATCTGCAAAATAAATGCCATCACTACATAGGAAGCAATGTAAGGCAGAATATCCGTAAGTACAATACGCATCATACTGTGTCCTGACAACTTGGATAAGTTTACATGGTCACGGTTTCTAAGGGAGATAACCTGTGAACGCACGGAACGGGTGGTCCATGTCCAGGAAGTCAGTCCGATAATAGTAGCTACCAGGTTAACACCTCTTGCCGCCTGACCTACGGAGTAGGAAATCAAAATCAAAAGGATGAAGGAAGGAATAACCGTAAACAGGTTGGTAACAAAAGTGATAATATTATCTACCATCCCTCCCAGATAACCGGATAAAAGTCCTAACATAAGTCCGATCAGTGTTGCAACAATACCTGCAATCAAGCCTACCCTTAAGGATGTTTTCGTTGCATCCAAAAGCTCCGTAAGCACATCACGGCCAAAGTTATCCGTACCTAAAATGAAAGTTCTTCTGTTTGCCACATCCTTGGTGTTCACGAATTCTTTAGATGCAATCGTAGTGGACTGCTCTAACTCGCCTGTCTCAGAGTTTTCTTTTGCAATGATTACATCATTGTCTTCCAGAATCCCCTGAAGGTTATTATTCAGACGAACATAATATTTTTTCTTGGAAGCAAGAATCCCTTTTTGTTCCGCATTGGGATCATAATGAGCCTGCCATAACTCCAGCAAACCTTCCGTATCATTAACATCCACATCAGCCTCAGCAACTCCGCCGTATTTTACCAGCCAGTCTTTCATATCTTCTTTGTCGCTTGCGCTGATTTTGTTGTCCAGTGAACCTGACTGTACGTCAATGTTAAGGGTGTAATGGGTTCCTTCCACCGCATCTTTAACAGATACATAAGTACCCGGCTTAAAGAAGTTACCGTTACCTACCATCTCAAGGGGGTCAGCCAAAACCACCAGAGGATAGATGATTACGGTAAGTAAAATTATAGCAAATATTGAAAATCCAATCACAAATTTCGGGGAATGGAACACCTGTCTTAATGTATTTTTCATATATCCACCTCCCTAATCCTGCTGGGCTGCCTTGACACGAGGGTCAATTACGCCGTAAAGAATTTCAACCAACAGATTTGCCAAAAGTACCATAATGGTAATAATCAGTGTACATGCTGACAGGAGAGGATAATCCTGACCTCTTACCGCCGTCATCATTGCCGTGCCGATTCCGGGATAACTGAAAATAATCTCCGCAACCAGAGCGCCGCCCATCATGGTTCCTAATGACATTGCAAGACCTGTAATCTGAGGAAGCATGGCGTTCCTGAATACATAGCCTACAATCTTTCTGTCCTTGATTCCAAGGAAACGGCTGTATTTTACATAGTCCGCATTCAGCTCATAAATAGACATGGAACGCATACCAATTGCCTGGCCGCCGATGGTAATCAGCACGATTGACCAGAACGGCATCTGATAATGGGAAATCACGGAACTGATAAACTCCCAGCTGAAATTTGGAATTAATTCAAAACCATACGCTCCACTTGTGGGGAACCATTTTAAATTAATGCCAAATACCGTAAGCAGAATAATCGCCATACCAAATGCTGGTATATTACTGATAAACATAAATACAGGTAAAATCACTTTATCAAAAGCCCCTTTTATGTACGCTGCCACAGCTCCTAAGATATTACCCAGCAGCCACCCCACAACGATGGCCGGCAGCTGTAGCGCCAATGTCCATCCTATGGATGAGGATATGATATTTCCTACTGTTCTCGGGTACTGGCTGAAGGAAACACCAAAATCACCTTTCAAAGCGTTCCCTGCCCACATACCAAACTGCACAATCATAGGCTTATTTACACCAAATTTTTCCGCATATTCCTCATATACCTTTTGAATTGCGGTGGCATCTGTCATGCCCGATACCGCTCCTGAAGCAATACCCGCCACCGGGTCGCCCGGCATAAGTCTTGGCAATACAAAGTTTAAAACAATTGCAAAGAAAAGCGTAATCAGATACCATATAATTTTCTGACCGTAATATTTCTTATACCCTTTCAAACACTTCACCCCTTCCCTTCTTTATCAAGCACCGCTATATTCCGCACAGCGGCTTATTGTATCAAGCACTGACACTCTCTGCGAAGTCAGCTTGTCGACTCAGACATCATCAGGCTTCGCGACCGGTTTATTGAATAAAACCGGCCGGAGTTTTCTAACCCCGGCCGGATTTTAGATGTTATCTGTCAGCCTAAACTGCCCTATAACCTTTTAATCAATCTTATTCAACCAGTGTCAGATTGTAGAGAGCTGCAATTCCGTAACCATCTGTACAATCAGTAGGAGGAATGTTGCTGCCATCATCCTTCATAGGATATCCTGTCCATACGGTTTCATTTACTGCGTAGAACAATTCCGGTCTGTACATCAGAGCGAAAGAAGGAACATCTGTCAGGTAAATCTCGTTTAATCTTGTATAGTACTCTTTCAAAGTAGCAGCATCTGTCTCAAGAGGAATCTTAGCCATGATTTCATCTGCTTCATCATTCCTGTAGTGACTCCAGTTACCACTCCAGTTAACCTCAAGGTCAGCATACTGGCTGCTTAAGAACTGCATACAACGTCCCCAAGGGTTGGTGATAGATGAACCAGAAGGAGAGTTCATACAAATCTCAAAAGCGCCTGTTGTAATGTCATTGTAGAAAGTATTGGTATCCGGGAAGTATGTCTGAATATCAATACCAATGTTCTTTGCGGAGGATGCTACGATTTCAAGGGAAGCCATCCAGTCTGTCCATCCATCAGGACATTCAGCCTTGAAGGATAAAGGCTTGCCATTGTATTCGCGGATGCCGTCGCCGTCAGAGTCAACAATACCTGCTTCGTCTAACAGAGCGTTTGCGCCGTCAACATCGTTGCCTGCAAACTGTAAATCTTTTACTGCTGCCTGGTCATACAGCGCCTGCTCGCCGTCCGTAGGGTTCATGGTAGAACGAGGAACATCTTTAAATGTAGGTGACTGGTTAGACATAGCGGATGCAATAACCTGGTCAAAATCCGTAGCCATAGCGATTGCTTTTCTAACCTCAGGCTGATCCAGACCTTCCACATCAACGTTCATCCAGCAGGAAGGCATTGTAGCACACTGTCCATAAGGAGGCTCGTCAATGTATGTGGTGATAGGAAGACCTTCTTCTTCCCAAAGTTTCTGTACATCTGTGATGAACTGCTGGCAAACATCAACTTCGCCTGCCTTAAGAGCAATCTGTCCTGCGTTGTTATCTGCATAAATCACATGAGCGATATATTTAGGTGTAGGCAGGCTTCCCCACATGGAAGCAGCCTGGCCCCAGTAGTTCTCATCTCTGATGAATACAACCTTCTGGTCATCATCATAGAAAGGCATATAAGGACCGGATGCAATCAAATCATCCATCTTGTCAAGCTTCATAGCTTCCTTATCGGAATCGTTTCTAGCTTCAACGGTTTCAAGGTAAGCTTTCTGCATAATGTACATCTGCTGTAACAGCTGCTGAACCTTCAGCGGATTGGTGGGAGCCCCTGCATCGTCCAGTGCACATTCAATTGCTACCGTAGTATCATCCACTGCTGTGATGGATGCAACATAGTTCGGGAAATCCACGCCCAGAGAAGACTCATATTTCACGTTACACTCCCATGTGTAAGCAACGTCCTCTGCCGTAAGAGCTGTTCCGTCGCTCCAGTGAGCGTCGGGGTTCAGATTAACAGTCAGGCTAGTCATTTCATCATTGTCCCAAGCCCAGTCTGTAGCAAGCAAAGGATAAAGCTCGCCGTCTAACATGTTGAACATAAACAATGTCTCATAAATCAATGTACGGGAAGAATCCTTCTGCGAAATTGCCATTGCATTGTTGGAATTGGCTGAGAAGGGATTCCAGTCATTGATGGTTCCCCACTGCTGACCTGCAAAATACAGGGTTTCATTTCTAGGTGTGCTGTTTACATCACCTGATGCTGTGCTGGTGTCTGCTGCTTCTTCACCGGTGTCTGCATCTTCTGATGCTTCCGGTTCAGTTGTTTCCGCTTCCTCTGTCTGCTCTGTGCTCTCTGACGTGTTTGTGCTTGCCTGTTCGGAAGAACCGCCGCCACAGCCTGCCAGTAAAGACACGGTCATAGCCAGAGTTGCAAACAATGCAACCAGTCTTTTACTACGTGCTTTCATAACTTTTCTACCTCCTGTTTTCTTTTTCGAAAAACATGAGTCATAACCGCTACAACTCCATATTTTTCGTACTCACTAAAGAATAGCACAAATGCACAAAAAATACAATAGAAAAATATATAAATTGTAAATTTTGTGCAACCACGCAATCGAATGTTATATTTTTCGTTTGTTCATTATAGGCAAAATAAGGGCCGGCCCGGCGGCCAGCCCTTATTTTAAAAACATTCTTCATATTATTCCCAGACGTCATTTCCCAATCCGTTGATAAACCCATTTAATTCCAGTGCCATGTTCATTGCCTCCTGCACCCTTACATGCCCCGGTGTCCCCCGTCCATTTTCTCCATACAGAAAATGCACGATTTTAGGATCCCGAAGCTGCGCGCATATCTTTCCAATACTTCTGTCCCATCCGGAATGGTGTGCCCGTATGGTAGTGGTCAGGATAATCCACGCTTTCGGGTACAGGCATCTCAGAGCAAGAATCCAATCTTTATAATGCTCCCTCCACTCCTCCGCCTTCTCACCCTGGTCATTTTCCTTCATGATATCCGCAGGATATGCGTCATTCTGCCCCAGGGCCACTACCACCACATGGGGCGTATACCGGTTAAAATCCCACCGGGCCGGTTCATTGTTTTCCCCTTCCGCCCCGCCTTCTTCTCTATAGTCCTCTCCACAATCTTCTCCATAAAAGCCCGACTTGGTATAGCAGCTTTCCATTCCCCTTTGACCGTCCATAAAATAACCGGCCCCATCCCGGAAAGCCAGCCCCTGCTGGGCCACCAGATGTACCCGGGCGTGCTGCATGCGGGCCGTTGCCCAGGCATAAGAAAAATACGCGTTGGAAAGCTCTCCGTCCTGCTCCGGGTCAGGTTTACCGCAGTATTTTGTTGCCTCGCTGCATTCCCCTGCGGTGGTGCCATCTCCATAAAATTCCATTTTCTTTCTGGGAAGGGGCCGGGCCTTTAGCACCCGGGCGCCGTATTCCAAAATAAAGCCAAGAAAAGCGTACTCATGGCAGTGGTCCATCCGCTTGAAAAAGGTCACCATATGCTCCATGCCCTTTTCCAGATTTTCCGCCAAAGTAAGTACAACCGGTTCCCCGTCCTTTTCTATCTTCTTTTTATCCTGGGTGTCATCCAGAAGCACCCCTACCCAGGAGTCGTTGTAATAACGTTTATTCACCACCACAGCCTTCACATAAGAAGAACCTGTAAACGCCATCCGCACAAAGCTGCCGGGCATAGCAAAGACAGGCCCGTCCACATTCCTGTCATCAATCCTGCCGCAGTACTGCAGCTCGTCGCAGACCGGCTCCACAAACCGCTCTTTTTCTTTGTCCCAACTAGTCCATTTTTCTATATTCATCTGAATCCTCACCCTTCTCTAAAAATATTTTCATACCTGATTATACCCTCTCAAGCAGCATCTGTACAATCAGATTTTGCAAATCAAAAACTATTGGTAATTCCATATTTTCAACTGAATTTTTACACCCTGTACAATTTTCTCCTATTTTGCTATACTGATTTCAATCATATCAAAGCCGTCAAGCACTTTTACTCCTTGTAAATCGGCTTATTGAAAAATTCGCGAAAGGTCAGTCATATTATGAATAATCAAAAAAGAGTCGTCGTATCTCTCGGCCACAATGCCTTAGGCTACACCACCACCCAGCAGTGGGACGCCGTTAAAATCACAGCTAAAACCCTTGCAGATTTGGTGGAGGCAGGCTGCCAGCTCACCATCACCCACAGCAACGGCCCCCAGATCAGCATGATCCACAAGGCCATGACAGAGCTGCGCCGGGTTTATATCGACTACACGCCTGCGCCCATGTGCGTCTGCAGCGCCATGAGCCAGGGCTATGTGGGATACGATATCCAGAATTCCTTGAAGGCCGAGCTGCTAAGCCGAGGCATCAGCAAAACCGTGTCCACCATTTTAACCCAGGTGACGGTGGATCCTTACGACGAGGCTTTTTACGAGCCTACCAAGTTAATCGGCCGCAACATGTCTTCTGACGACGCTGAAATTGAAATCAAAAAAGGAAATTTTGTACAGGAAATACCCGGCAAAGGTTTCCGCCGCATCATTGCCGCGCCTAAGCCAATTGATATTGTGGAAATTGAAGCCATCCGCACTCTTGCCGAGGCCGGGCAGATTGTCATTGCCTGTGGTGGTGGCGGCATTCCCGTGATCGAGCAGAAGCATGCCCTGAAAGGTGCTTCCGCCGTCATTGAAAAGGATGCAATCGCCGGGAAACTTGCAGGAGATCTTATGGCTGACCAGTTGATCATACTGACCAGTGTTCCCAACGTTTATAAGTATTTTGGTACTTCCCAGCAGGAAAGTATTTCTTCCCTTACCGTAGAAGACGCCAGAGAAATGATCGCTCAGGGACAGTTCGGAGAGGGGACTATGCTTCCCAAAATTGAAGCCGCCATCACTTATCTTACGGCGAATAAGGAAGGAGGCGTGCTGATCACTTCCCTTGAAGCTGCCTTTGACGCCTTAAAGGGGAAGGCTGGCACCATAATCACTTCATAAAAATTTATATAGTGGAAGGAGAAAAAGATATGAATTACGAAATCAAGGGCGAACCCATGCCGGTAGTCATTTGTAATGTGGACGCCGGGGAGACAATGATTACCGAGAGCGGCTCCATGGTGTGGATGAGCCCCAATATGGAGATGCAGACCTCAGCCGGCGGCGTCGGCAAAGCTTTTGGCAGAATGTTTTCCGGCGAGTCCATGTTCCAGAACCTCTATACTGCCAAAGGAGGCCCTGGCATGATTGCCTTTGCTTCCAGCTTTCCCGGAGCTATTCGGGCGGTGGAAATCGGTCCCGGCAAATCTATCGTGTGCCAGAAGTCCGCTTTCCTTGCTGCGCAGCAGGGTGTGGAGCTGTCCGTGTTCTTCCAGAAGAAGATGGGCGCGGGCTTCTTTGGCGGCGAGGGATTCATCATGCAGAAGCTTACCGGACAGGGTATCGCATTTCTGGAGGTTGACGGATATGCTGTAGAGTATAACCTGGCTCCCGGCCAAAAGCTGGTAGTGGACACCGGAAATCTGGCCATGATAGACGAGACTTGTTCCATTGATATCCAAAGCGTCAAGGGTGTGAAAAATGTACTCTTTGGCGGTGAAGGCCTTTTCAACACCGTGGTTACAGGCCCGGGCAAGGTGGTCTTACAGACCATGCCGCTGAGCTCCTTCGCTCATTCCATCGCATCTGTCCTGCCAAGCAAAAGCTGAGCAAAAGCCGCGCTTTTACAATATCAGTTTTCGTTTTTTGAACCGGCGGCTTAAAATCCGAAATAAAACAAAACGGGGTTGTCGGAAAATAGATTGTCCAAATGGTATCATTTCCCGACAGCCCCACTTTTTATGCACACGGCCACATATGAAAATTTGCTGCGCTGCAACATACGGCCTGCGCGGCGGGCAGGGGGAATCGTCCTCCCTGCTCGATTCAACAAACCCTCTACTCCAATTCAAGCTTATGGCTAATCAGATATTCACTCATAAAATACAGTCCCAACCCTAACAGCAATGACATACCCGCTACCACAAAATAAAAAAGTGTCAAAATTGGGAAAGGAGACTGCTGGGAAAATATATTGTCATACTCTAATATTTTAAACATCATCGGAAGAAAAAAACCTGTGCCAAGAATCTGGACGATAACGTTAAATCCAATATAAGCCCCTACCGCTCCTAAAATCCTGTGCTTGCGCACCATCTGCCCTAAGGTGATAGCGCCAATCAGCATCATGCTGCCGCTGAACGCGCCTGTCACCACCAGACACAAAATTCCCAGGCAGAATCCTTCAAATCCGTCCATGTAAGGGGAATTCAGCGCTTCGGGCCAGGCTCTTACCGCTTCCACCAGTTCCCTTGCAAAGCTGCTGTCCATAGGCGTAAGTGAAAACAGCATAATCGCAAAAAAGACAAAAATGCTCACGCCCACCGCTATCATGGCAATCAGGTTCCAGACGCTCATGGTGATAACTTTATTTAAAAGAAGCTGACGGGCGCTGACAGGCAAGGTATTGGTCAGATAGCCTTCGTCCGAAAACATATTCTTATAGTACCGCACCGCAAAGTAAATCATGACTCCCAGAACAACCGCTATCATGGCAAAATAAAACATAAAAATCAGCATCATTCCCGAAAGAGGAAGCCCCACCCACTCGCTGTCCCATATAGGCAGCGCAAAAGTGCCTCCGGCCACCACCGCGCTGATCATCAATATGCAAATCAAAAGCACAGGTACCTTCCAGACCGCTTTCCATTCGTGCTTTAACAGTTTTCCTAACATGCAAACACCTCCCTGAAATAAGCATCCACCGATTTCCCCTTGCACTCACGGATATTTTCAACCGTATCCTGCAAAATAACCCGGCCATCCCGGATAAAAATA
Organism: uncultured Lachnospiraceae bacterium; assembly: GCA_910585075.1. GTDB lineage: Bacteria > Bacillota > Clostridia > Lachnospirales > Lachnospiraceae > Suilimivivens. The sequence goes on along the minus strand of CAJUED010000017.1, from coordinate 29,246 downwards.
ACCTCATCCAGCACCTTCTCAATATCAGAAATCAAATGCGTGGATAAAAGCACGGTAGCATTTTCATTATAATTGCTGATAATGGTCCTTAAAATATAATCCCTTGCCGCCGGGTCAACCCCCGCTATGGGCTCATCCAGAATATACAGCTGTGCTTCCCTGCTCATCACCATGATCAGCTGCACCTTTTCCTTTGTTCCTTTGGAAAGAGTTTTCAGCCTGGCATCTTCACTGATGTTTAAGTTAGCCAGCATCTGCCTTGCCCGCTCCGGACGAAAATCCGCATAAAAATCACTGAAAAAGTTGATAAGCTCGCTTACCTGCATACTGTTCTGAAAATAGGTCCGCTCCGGCAAATAGGAAACACAGGCTTTCGACTCCGGTCCGGGCTTTCGCCCGTTCACCAGCACTTCCCCCTCCGTAGGAACCAGCAAACCGTTGATTATTTTAATTAAAGTAGTCTTGCCACTTCCGTTTGGCCCAAGCAGGCCAATGATTTTCCCTCTTGGTATGGTGAGATTCATATGATTTAAGGCCATCTTTTTCTTTTCGTAAACCTTTGTAAGGTTGTTTACTTCCACCAGCACATTCATGCGTCTTCCCCTCCCATCTTTTCAAGGAGTTCTATAACTTCCTCTTTGCCGAATCCTAATTCCTTCATCCTGTCGATAAACTCGCTTACCTGTTCTCTGGCAAGCTTGCTGCGGGTTTCCTGAATCATTTCCATGTCCTCCGTTACCATCCTGCCGCTTGTTCTCTGAGTTGTCACAAGTCCATTCCTCTCCAGCTCCGTAAGTGCCTTCTGCATTGTATTGGGATTTACCCCTGCCTCCGCAGCCAAATCCCGCACGCTCGGTATCTTCTCTCCCGGGCCGTAACGGCCTGAAATAATCCGAAGCTGCATTACTTCAAGGATTTGGGCATATATAGGGCGATCCGAGTTTAAATTCCATGCCATGAACATCTTCCTTTCTTTGTATTATTGTATTACTTTATTAATACAATAAACCAATAGCAAGAAAATGTCAACACTTATTTTTATAATCGGGAAAAAGAAGACTGAAGGATTATCCTCACAGTAGAAATAGAAACATAGAAACAGTAGAAATAGAATAAGAATATAGATTGGTCCGCTCCTGAAGCATATTCGAAAATGTGCTAAACAGAACTGCCCTCCCAGCCAATTACGCAGAGCAGGGCCCCTATCATGATACAGAAATCGCTGATATTAAAGATTACCTTTTTGAGAGCGAAGGGGACGTTAAAGCTCACATAGTCTACCACGTATTTTCGCACAAGCCTGTCGTAGGTGTTGCTGTAAGCGCCGCCCAAAAGAAGGGTAAGCCCCCATTTTAAGGGGGCCTTCCCTGCGGTTCCAAGAGTCAGGATAAAAAGGGCTGTCAGGACTGTGGAAAGAAGGACGGACAGGATCATAACCGCTTTTTGCCTGCTCTGGCCTGCGTTTAAAAAGGCCCCCCGGTTATGATGCTTTCGAATGAGCAAAAAGCCGGCCCATTTTTTCTCTGTCTGCCCTTCCTCTATAACCCCTTCCACACAATTTTTCAATTTCCACTCTAATCCAAAAATCCCAAGTATTGTAAGAATATATTGCATATCCGTCTCTCCCGCACCGCAATTTTAATACCCTTGACCACTGTCAGTACTTTCCATGATTTTCACCAGCCGGCTTGTTCCCAGTCTGTCTGCGCCAAGGCGTATAAATTCTTCCGCGTCATCAAAAGAAGATATACCTCCCGCCGCCTTCACTTTTACATCCTTTCCAATATTGGCACGCATCAGTGCCACATCCGCGAAGGTCGCCCCTGCTGTGGAAAAACCGGTGGAGGTTTTGATGTATTCCGCCCCTGCCTTTGTGACAATCTCACACATCTTAATCTTTTCTTCTTCCGTGAGCAGGCAGGTTTCAATGATGATCTTTAAAATCTTTCCTCCGCAGGCTTCATGAAGCTGGCGGATTTCATCTTCGATTTCCTCATATCTTTTATCTTTCAGGAAACCGATGTTGATGACCATGTCAATTTCCTGGGCGCCATTTGCAATGGCGTCTTTTGTCTCAAACACCTTTACGGCCGTTGTACTGTATCCGTTGGGGAAACCAATCACCGTACAAATGGGAAGCTTGCCCTCCACATACTCCGCCGCCTGTTTTACGTAAGCTGCCGGGATACATGCGGAAGCCGCCCCATATTTTATCCCGTCGTCCAGAATCTGACGGATTTCGCTCCATGTAGCTGTCTGGGTAAGCAGTGTGTGGTCCACTTTTTTTAAAACATCTTTTCTTTCCATATATTTACATCCTTTCATACCAATTTATTCAATATGGAGCTTCCAATCGTCCCCTCCGGCATCTCCACACCAAAATTCTCCGCTATGGACGCCCCAATCACCGCAAAGGTGTCCGTATCCTCCAGCTTGCCACAGCCCGCAAAGGACGGTGAATAAGCAACAAAGGGAACCATTTCCCTTGTGTGATCCGTTCCCGTATGGGTGGGGTCGTTTCCGTGATCCGCCGTGAGGATCAGCAGGTCGTCTTCCTTTAAAAGAGGCAGAAGCTCGCCCAGCTTTACGTCAAACTTTTCCAGTTCCTGTGCATATCCTTTTACATTACGGCGGTGTCCCCACAGGGCGTCGAAATCCACCAGGTTCACATAGCACAGCCCCTGAAAATCCTTCTTTGCAATCTCAATGGTTTGTTCCATGCCGTGCACGGAGCTTTTTGACTTGTTGGACTCCGTGATTCCCTCCCCGTCAAAAATATCAAATATCTTGCCAACGGATATCACATCAAGTCCTGCATCCTTTAACGCGTTGAGGGCCGTCCTTCCATAAGGCTTTAAGGCATAATCATGACGGTTGCTGGTGCGCACGAACTCTCCCTTTTTCTTCCCCACATAGGGCCTTGCAATGACGCGTCCCACCTTCCACTCGTCTTTCATGGTAATTTCTCTGGCAATCTCGCAGCAGCGGTACAGCTCCTCCAGCCCGAAGGTTTCCTCATTTCCGCAGATCTGCAATACGGAATCCGCGGAGGTATAGACTATCATGTGGCCGGTGGCAATTTCTTCTTCTGCAAGCTCATCCAGAATTTCCGTGCCGCTGGCGCTCTTGTTCCCGATAATGGTCCTGCCTGTTCTGGCGGAGAGCTCATCTATCAGCTCTTTGGGGAATCCCGTATCCGTAAAGGTCTGAAAGGGCTTTGTGATGTGAAGTCCCATCATTTCCCAATGTCCTGTCATAGTGTCTTTTCCGGTACTGGCTTCCCTCATTTTCATAAAATACCCCAATGGTTTTTCCACCGGCGCCACCTGGCGCAGGGGATGGAGATTTGCCATGCCAAGTTTCTGCAGATTGGGAATCTTAAATTCTTCCACATTCTGGGAGATATGCCCCAGCGTATCCGTCCCCGCATCCCCGTAGGCGGGCGCATCCTCAAGCGCGCCCACCCCCAGGGAGTCAATTACAATTGTAAAAATTCTGTTATACTTTTTTCCGGTCATTTTCTAACCCCTTTCAGAATAATGTGATCAAACCTACAATCATTGCGCTCAGTATGCTCACAAACACCCCGCCAAGCATGGCTTTGAATACCAGCCTTGAAAGCGTGCTTTTCTTTTCCGGACACAGCACCGCAATGCCGGAAACGCAGATGCCCAGACTGGAGAGATTCGCAAACCCGCAAAGGGAAATAGAACATACCATTCCCGTCCTGGTATCCAGGGAGCCAAGGATAGCGCCCAGATCCTGGAACGCAACAAATTCATTGACAATCAGCTTATTGCCCAGCAGAGAGCCCTCCATCAGAATCTCATTTGCATCCAGCCCCATCAGGAATCCGAAAGGTGCGAACACATATGAGAAAATCTGCTCCAGACTGATGCCCGCAATCCCCAGTATCATATTAATGACCGCGACGATTCCGATAATGCCCACAAGAGAAGCGGCAATTGAGATAACCATCTGCATTCCCGTACCGGCGCCTTCCGCAATGGCGTCAATCACATTGGCATTATTCCCTTTGTTGTCCATTTTGACATCTGTGATGGATTTTGCTTTTTCCGTCTGAGGCAACAGCATCTTTGCTGTCAGGATACTTCCCACGGGAACCATTGCGCTTGCAATCAGCAGATAGTCCATAGGAATTCCCAAAGCATGGTATCCACCTAAGATGGATACTGACATACTGCCCATTCCTGATACTAATATTACCAGAATTTCGCTGTCAGTTAAAGACTTTATGTATTTACTTACCAAAATAGGACTGTCCGTCTGGCCCAGGAACATATTGGCAACGGCCACAAAGCTTTCCACCTCAGTTGTTCCCATCAACTTCCCCACACCTTTTCCAATCCATTTTACCACAAATCCCAAAACGCCCACATAATATAAGAGGCTTACCAGGGCGGACACAAAGATAATATTCCCCAGGGTCTGGACAATAAATATACCGCCTACGGACGCACTGTCCGCAAGGCTGCCAAAAACAAAGGATATACCCTGCTGCCCGCAGTTGATCACCGCCGTAACCCCGTCAGACAAAAGGGAAACTATCATCTTTCCAATGGGAACCTTCACAAGCAGGACCGCAATGACAAACTGCACGATAAGGGCTTTGCCCACCGCTTTCCACCGAATCTCTTTCCTGTTCCATGATAACAGATAAATCAGTCCAATAACTACAAAGATACCAAGCAAATTCAATACAAATTTCATCCAACCGGCCCTCCTGCAATTATTTTTCCTTATCCGCTTTTATTAACTTACGGATGGCTTCAACGGCCACTTTGATGGCGGATTCGGTATCATGTACAATGGGGTTCTCCAATCCTGCCGCATTTCTTTCCTGATTTCCCACTACCAGGAAGTTTGAACCGCAGCGGACCCTCAAGTGGCTTGCAGCGATAAACAGGGCTGCGGATTCCATCTCGGAGGCCTTGCATCCCATACGTTTCCATGCCTCCCATTTGTTCAAAAGCTCATAGCTCACCGGCATCCGTTCCGGCTCGTGCTGTCCGTAAAATGCGTCCTTACACTGCACCACGCCTGCATGATAGGTAAATCCCAGATCTTTGCTTGCCTGTACAAGCGCATTGGTAACCTCCAGATCCGCTACCGCAGGATACTCAATGGGCGCATACTCCCGGCTGGTTCCTTCCATTCTGATTGCTCCTGTGGCAACCACAATGTCTCCCCCTTTCACATCCATATCGATACCGCCGCAGGTGCCTACCCTTATAAATGTATCCGCTCCGCAAAGCACCAGTTCTTCCATGGCAATTGACGCGGAAGGCCCGCCGATACCTGTTGAGGTCACACTGACCTTCTCACCGTCCAGATATCCTGTGTAAGTAACATATTCTCTGCTGTCCGCAATCAGCTCCGCATCATCAAAATGCGCCGCTATCTTGGAACATCTCTTAGGATCACCCGGTAAAATCACATAACGTCCCACATCACCCGGCCTGATCTGCAAATGATACTGTAATCCCACTTCTCCTGAATAATTCTGCATGTTTTTTCCTCCTTTTTTATGCATCCTGTGTTGTAATTTATACATGTGATTATATATCTATACTTGTATATTTTCAATATGTAGTATTATACAAATTATACATGTATATTTTATGCAGTTTTCACAGTCGTCTAATTTTATTCATGTATATTTAATGAGTGTGGTATTTTATTGACATGCTACATGTTTGGTTTTATAATACAAACAGTAAAAAAACAGAGGTGCTCCATGGCAAATACAGAGAAACCAAAGACAAAAAAGTTGAAACATGTAAAAGTATATGACCAGCTCTATGAGCTGATTCAAAACGGGACTTACCCTCCGGGCTCCCAGCTTCCCTCAGAGGCCGCCCTTTCCCTGCAGATGAACGTGAGCAGGATGACCCTCAGAAAGGCATTGATATTGCTCCAGGAGGACGGGCTTATTAAAAATGCCCCCGGGGTGGGACACTTTGTTTACAATCAGTCCGAAGAATATTCCGGGGACAAAGGCTCCGGCAGGCTCTCCCATCCTGTCTATTCTTACTGTACGGAGGAATTAGACAGGGTGGAAATCAAATTCCGTATCGAACCTCCCACCAAATCCATCATGGATTCTTTAAACCAATACACCCCCGCCGTTGTGATTGTGGACCGCTGGTACATGCACCGGGGCGCTCCCGTTGCATATTCTCTCAGTTTTCTTCCCATTGAATTAATTGGGGAAAAGCAAATCGATTTAAATGATGAATCCCAACTGCTTGATTATCTGGAATGTCATTGTTATGAAAATATGGGCAGCTGTAAGCGCGTGTGTTCTTACTCCACTGCCGGCAACTTTACGGCCTCGGCCTACACCTTATCCGAGAACGATTCCTTTTTGCTCATACAGGAAACCATATATGACAACGACCATAATACCATTGTTTCCGGCAAGCATTATCTGCCTTCCAACCTGTTTCGAATTGAAATCGAGCTCTAGTACTCTGTCCTTGAAGTTCCTGTGCAAATTTTCGAGGATATTTTTTCGAGTGTGCAAGTTCAGAAACGGAGGCGCAGCGAGCTGCGCTGAGTATTCCGGACTTGCGCAATCGGGGAAATAGACCGAAATATTTGCACAAGGGTTTTCAGGACAGAGTACTGGTATAGCTCACCTTGTATGTAAAGGAGGAACCCGTTTTGTACGAATGCCCAAATTGCGGCGGGAATCTGAAATTTGATATTCCCTCCCAACAACTGAAATGCGACTATTGTCTTACTTTAAAAGACCCTTATGAGGTGACCAAGGAACAAGATGCGGAGGAAAGCAATGTTTTTGACGCAACCGTCTTTACCTGTCCCCAATGCGGTGGGGAGATTTTAAGTACGGATACATCCGCCGCCGAATTCTGCAGCTTCTGCGGCGCTTCCACCATTTTAGACAGCCGGATCAGCAGACAGCTCCGGCCTGTCCACATTATTCCCTTTAAACAGACCAAGGAGGCCTGCAAAAGCGCGTTCATTTCCCATATAAAGCGGGCTCCCTTTGCCCCTGATGATTTAAAGGATGAAAAGCACATTGACAGCTTCCGGGGAATCTACATGCCCTACTGGTCCTACGATATTTCCCAGAAAGGGCCCGTAAATCTTACCGGGGAAAAGTCCTACCGCCGGGGAGATTACGTCTATACGGACCGCTATTCCTTGAGCGGCGATATTGACGCCCATTATGACCGTCTCGCCTACGACGCCTCCGCCTCCTTTGCAGACAATATCAGCGAGCAGATTGCCCCCTTCGATTCAAAATCCCAAAAGGATTTCACACCTTCCTTCTTAAGCGGCTTTTACGCAGACACTGCAGATGTGGATGCAAGTCTCTACGAGTGGGATGCCAGGGAGATTGCCAACTCCGCAAGCTTTAAGGAAATCAAAAAAATACCCGCTTTCTCGGGTATGAAATTTAAGGATGATAATCTTCTGGATGTTATGCTGCGCACCCAGTGTCCTGCGCCCAAACGGGTTATGTATCCGGTCTGGTTTATGTCCTACCGCAAGGACGGGCGTGTTGCCTACGCCACCGTCAACGGCCAGACCGGCAAGGTTGCGGCGGATATTCCCGTGGATATGAAAAAGTATGTGATTGCCTCACTGGTACTGGCGATTCCAATTTTTATACTGCTCAATCTCTTTTTTACCATCACCCCAAAGACCACCCTTATCTGTTCCTTTATTTTGGCGGTTTTTACCTTTGTGATTTATCTGACAGAAATTGCGAAAATAAAAAGCAGGGATAATAAGGAGGATGACCGGGGGTATCTGGCCCGGAACGCTGCCGGCTCAAAGCCGCCCCTGCAGTCCGATAATGGGCAGAAAGCAGGGAAAAACCAGGCTACGGTGTTCGGAGCCGCCGGTTCTTTGGCCGCAATGATTGCCGCCGTCCTTGTCTTTGTGTGGACTCCGGTATCGGACGTCTGGTACTACGGCGGCACAAGCCTTGCCTTTCTCGGCATCTTATTTACCGTTATGGGAATCATACGCAAGTACAATATACTGACCACCCGGAAACTTCCCCAGTTTGACAGGAAAGGAGGGGACGACAATGCTTAAAATCCATACATATTTTTCCCCCCGCACCGGGCGCTGTCATACCCTGCAGGCAGGCTTGTGGCTCCAAAAAATACTGTTTTCGGCGGGCATGGTTTTCCTCCTTGCGCTTACTTTTCCTGTTCTTAAGGCGCAGGCGGCAGCCACTTCCACTGAAACAGAGGAACCGCAGCTGTGGGAGAATCCGGAAACCGGCTATTTTGTCATTGTGGATGATGACGCGGAACTTCTTGATGCCTCTGAAAGACAACAGCTGGCTCTGGAAATGCAGGGTGTCACCGAATACGGCAATGCAATTTTTAAATCACTGGATTACAATCCATATTCCACTTCCTATTTTGCCGAAGATTATTATCACACCTGCCTTGGCACCGCCAGCGGCGTCCTGTTTCTCATTGATATGGACAACAGGGAAATTTACATATTCAGCGACGGCGCCGTTTACCGCACCATCACAAAAGCCTATGCCAAAACCATTACTGACAACGTATACCGCTATGCCTCGAATGGGGATTACTTTGGCTGCGCATCCAAGGCCTTTTCCCAGATTCATACTCTTTTATCCGGGCAAAAAATAGCGCAGCCCATGAAGTACTTAAGCAATGTACTGCTTGCCCTCATATTGGCTGCGCTCATCAATTATTTTGTGGCAGTCCGCTCCTCACGCACCGCCAAAGCCTCAAAAAGTGAGATTCTGGCATCGGCCTCCACGAAATTTGCCTTCCATAACCCCAGGATACAGCTGACCAACCAGTCCAAGGTTTACAGCCCTTCCAGCAGTGGAAGCGGGGGTGGGGGCCGTAGTGGCGGCGGTGGAGGTGGAGGCCGCAGCGGCGGAGGCGGCGGCCACCGCTTTTAAAAAAATGCCCTGCCGCAGGCCGATGCCTGCCCGCAGGGCATTTAACTTACTTATACAAATGACAAATCAGATTCCATGCTGTCCATCAGCCGGTCAACTGTGGTAAAGGCAAGTCCTGTCACAGTGTCCGCACATCCATAATAGATGGCGATTCTTCCTGTTGCTGCGTCCGTAAGGGCCGCGCAGGGGAATGTCACATTGGGCACATCTCCCATGCATTCATACAATTCATGAGGTCCTAAAATGTAATTCTTTGTCCTCTTTAGCACTTTCCAGGGCTCCTCCAAATCAAGAAGCGCGCATCCCATCCTGTAGACAAAACCGTTACAAGTATTGATAACACCATGATAAATCAAAAGCCAGCCCTCATCCGTCTCAATTGGCACACTGCCTGCGCCAATCTTGGTGCTCTGCCATGCGGACGCATCTCCCTTGACCGTTCCCATCACATGGCGATGACATCCCCAGTATTTCAGGTCAGGACTTTCGCTTAAGAAAATATCCCCAAAAGGCGTATGTCCATTATCGCTGGGACGGCTGAGCATATAATAGTTCCCACCTATTTTCCTTGGGAACAACACACCGTTTCTGTTAAACGGCAAAAAGGCGTTTTCCAGCTGGTAAAAAGTCTTAAAGTCAAAAGTATATCCCACCCCAATAGTAGGATACCCATGATACCCATTACACCAGGTCACGTAGTACCTGTCCTCAATGAAGCAGACTCTGGGGTCATAACGGTAATCCCGCTTTGCAACCTCAGGATGAGCCCCCTGAAAGGCAACCGGCTCGTCTGAAATATCCCAGTTGATACCATCTTTACTAAAGCCCGGGAAAATATCCATACTGATGGACTTACTGTCACAGCGAAATACTCCCGCATAGCCATCCCCAAAGGGAACCACCGCACTATTAAAAATGCTGTTTGAATTTTTTGTGGCAAACCGATCAATAATCGGATTTGCATCATACCTCCACAGCGGAAGCTTTTCACCCTCCTTAGGCTCCTGCCAGGGCATATTCGGCAAATCGCTGCCAATTATTTTTGCCATTCGGCACCTCCGTTTCCGCCTGCGCCCAAAGCTTTGGGCGCGGCATAAATTTTTATAATTCGTCTTTCTTCATATGGTTCAAATTATAGCCGATTCCACATCATGCGTCAAACTTGATTACATGCAATTATTCGGCCTGGGGATTCCCACTTGACCCAATTTACACATTCTTATGAACTTTACGGCAAAATGCAAAGTCCTGAGCCCAACAGTTTCGATCACATGTGGACTTCCTCAGAGAAATGTATACTGCGGTGCTCCCTTCTGGATTTCTCCGCCGCAAAGCACATCAGATGGCTCTGCAAAGAAGCATGGGCGGAGGTCAGATTATCGCCCTCACCGTTTATAAGCCTCACAAAATTCTGAACCGCGCCAAAGTCACCGCCCCCATGACCGAAGCCGTCTTCTCCGGCTGTTACCGGAACTGTTCTCTCATCTTCTCCGAACAAATGCAGGCGAATCTCATTTTTCTCCAAATCAGCCATAATCTGTCCCTTGGTTCCCATAATCTTTATCTGCCTTGTGAAATCGGCCGTAAACCCGGTCATTGTAAAGCTGGCCGTTGCCCCGCCTGTAAATTCCATGTTCACCACCTGATGATCCACCACGTTATTGTCACAGCCATAGACACATCTTCCGTAAGGGCCTTCCCGCAGAGCCTTCTCGATTCCCTCTTTTGTCAAATCCGTGGTCAATACGTCTACAGGCCACTTTGTATTTCCCGTCAGATAAACCTTAGGCGCATAATAAGGACATTCCTCACTGTGAGGGCATCCCTCCATACAGTTATCCGGCGCCCCTTCCGGACGGTTTTCCTTTGTAAAATGCAAAAGGCTTCCAAAACTGGATATCCATTCGCATTTTTCCTCCATAAGCCAGGAAATAATATCCAGGTCGTGACAGCTTTTTGCCAGAATCATGGGACTTGTCTCCTCACAGTCACGCCAGTTTCCCCGCACAAAACTGTGAGCCTGATGCCAATATCCAACATTTTCAATCAAATCAATGGTTGCGATTTTCCCTAAGGTGCCTTCCTTTAGAAGTTCCTTTATTTTTTGGAAAAAGGGCGTATAGCGCAGCACATGACACACCGTCAGGATTCTCCCCGATTCCCGGGCCGCCTGCTCGATAGCGATACATTCTTCCTCCCTGTTGCTCATAGGCTTTTCCAGCAGCACATTATATCCAAGCTCCAAAGCCTTTAACGCCGGTGCGGTGTGCATTTCATCCAGCGTACACACGAAAACGGCGTCCGCCAGTTTCGGTTTGCTCAGTGCTTCCTCCCAGCTTGCAAAGCAATTTTCCGCTCCGATGTGATAGCGCTCTGCAAACTGCTCCCGGCGTATCTTATCCGGTTCCGCAACCGCCACAATTTCCAGTTCCTCCGGGCGCACCCTGCTGTACGCCGCATAGGCGTTTCCTCTTGACCCAGCGCCCAATACAAGGGCTTTTACTTTTTTCATGGTCCCTCCATTCCGAAGCGCTCTGCACTTCTTATTCTTTACTTACCACCCTTAAAAAATATAATAATAAAAATTGTACCATGGAAAACGTGAAGTTGCCACAACTTTTAAACTATGATACAATAGATTCAAAATTGCGGACTTAGTGCGTCTTACCATACATCCGATGCACTGCATGTCCAATAATTTTTTTGTACTATATATGATAATTATACGGTAATTGCAGATAATGATTCTGCACAGGAAAGGTGGATACAGCAACATGAAGAAAGCGCTTGTCATAGGTGCAGGCCCCGCAGGTCTGACCGCAGCTTATGAGCTTCTGACAAAATCAAAAGATATTGAAGTTGTGGTATTTGAAGAAAGCGACTGTTTTGGCGGAATCTCCAAAACAGTAAACTATAAAGGAAACCGTATGGATATGGGCGGCCACCGCTTTTTTTCCAAAATCCCGGAGGTAAACGCCTGGTGGGACAAGATGCTTCCCATGCAGGGCTCGCCTACCTATGACGACATCCTTTTAAACCGCCCTATGCCCCTGCATCAGGGAGGTCCTGACCCGGAAAAGGAAGACAGGGTTATGCTTACCAGACACCGGGTGTCCCGGATTTATTTTGATACCAAATTTTACGATTATCCCATCTCCCTTACTGTGAAAACATTAAAGGATTTTGGTTTTATCACCACCATGCAGGTTGGTTTCAGCTATCTTGCGGCGCTGCTCCACAAAAAGCCCGAGGACAACCTTGAAAATTTCTACATCAACCGCTATGGCCGCAAGCTCTATTCCATGTTCTTTGAAGATTACACGGAAAATCTCTGGGGACGCCACCCCCGGGAGATTGACGCTTCCTGGGGGGCCCAGCGTACCAAGGGCCTGTCCATTATGGCTATTGTCAAAGACGTAGTTGAAAAAAAATTAAAAAAGAAAAACCGCAAAGTAGAGACTTCCCTGATTGAGGAATTTAAATACCCCAAGCTTGGCCCCGGCCAGTTATGGGATGTTACCGCCGCTGAAATAGAGGACCTGGGCGGTACCATCATCAAAAATGCAAGAGTCACCAAACTCAACAAAAATAAAAACAACGTCATCACCTCCCTCACCTATGAAAAGGGAGGCCAGGAATACACCATGTTCGGCGATTATTTCATTTCCTCCATGCCTGTAAAGGATTTGGTTGCAGGTATGAACGACGTGCCCTCCGAGCCCGCACGGATTGCCGCAGGGCTTCCTTACAGGGATTACATGACCCTGGGTGTGCTGGTGCCTAAGATTAATCTGGTAAACAAGACGGATATCAAGACCGTCAGCAACATTGTTCCTGACTGCTGGGTATATGTTCAGGACAGGCATGTAAAGCTGGGCCGTTTCCAGATTTACAACAACTGGTCCCCCTACATGATCAAGGATTTAAAAAATACCGTATGGATTGGCCTTGAATACTTTGTAAACGAAGGGGACAAGTTCTGGAATATGACGGAAGCGGAATTCTCCAAAGTCGGCGTGGAAGAAATGATTCGGCTTGGGCTGATTGACAACGCTGACTGCGTTCTGGACACCCATATGGAAAAAGTAAAGAAAGCATATCCCGCTTACTTTGACACCTATGATGAAATTGACACTCTCGTGGCATACTTAAGCTCCATTGAAAATCTTTACTGTGTGGGCCGTAACGGACAGCATCGCTACAACAATATTGATCACTCAATGGTTACATCCTTTGAAGCCGTTAAAAATATTTTAAGCGGCACCAAGGACAAAACCAATATCTGGAATGTCAATACGGAAAAGGAATATCATGAAGAAGGAGCCAAAAACGAGGCTGAGGTAGATTAAGCCGCAGGTTTGCAAAATTTTCCCTTGGCAAGAGAAACTCCGCCACAAAATGTAAACAAATTTCAAATCTTTCGCTCTTAGGGCTTTGCTAATAGTGATAAAACCGAATCATTATCAGCAAAGTAAGAAATCATATTACAAAAAATTACCGATTGATTCCTCCATAACGGAATCAATCGGCTTTTTATTTGCCATATTTTTTATTTTCTGAACAACGACTGCCTTGCTCCATGGTTGGCCGCCCTGTTTTTCAAGGTGTCATCCACCACATCCATACGCAGTCCCGCATCAATAAAGTCGCAATACTTGCAGAAGCTGTAATCGCCGCGCCCTGTTCGAATGGCCTGGCGGATTTTCTTATATTCTTCACTGTTCCAGGCTTCCTTTAAAGGCGTTACGTTCAAGTCTGCCAGAGTGGTCACCTCAAAGTTATCACAGCAGCAAATTCCCATCCTTCCGTCCGGGAAGATAAACATATCCGTATAAGGCATCAGACAGGTTTCCTTGATCACCTTCTGGTCATTCTGCTTGTTAGGAGCGCTTCCTGCCCGGTTGGTGAGCACCGCGTCCATATAACGCATCTGAATCAGCAGTTCCAGATCCTTAAATTCTTCCTCATGTGTCCTTGCGTAATCATAAATTTCCTTTATATTGTCGTACAGCTTCATATCCCTGCAATAATTGTTGATAATCAGCTGATTCAGATAAGGCATAAATTCCTTAACCTTGTCCACCGTAAGCAAAAGACCATTGGTGGAGAGGAAAATAAAACAGTCCGGAAGCTGCTCTCTGCAATACTTGTGAAACTCCAGCGCCCGGGTATCTAAAAGGGGCTCATTATTTCCGTAAAGAGTCAGGTGCCCTTTGTACCCCCAGTCCCGCAGCTGGTCAATAATACTGTAAAAAAGCTTCTCGTCCATCCGCTTGTAAGGACGCTTCTCCGCATTCTTATTGGCCGTACAGAAAGAGCAGGTACTGTTGCAACGGTTGATGGTTTCCAGATTCACCACCAAGGGCATAGGCGGCTCATCCCCCTGAAGAAAATACTCAATATATTTTTCCTGCAATTTATTTCTGGTAAGAAACTGCAATTTCAAATAGCTCTCTGACGATAATTTAGGAAACCGCTTCTGCAGGTTCCACCCCAGCGCACCGCCAAAATTATGATACTTAACTGACATTTCTGCCTCCTTTATAATGCGTAATTTAATCCCACATACTTCCGCACAAATTTGTTAATTGAAAATCTTTGATTTTTCGATTTGTTATCTGATTTTAATCAAACTGCTTTTCAGAGGCCCTTTACTCGGCGCTCTTAAGCCTGCATTTCCCATACTAGCATTGATTTCCGGTATCGTCAAGTATGTCGCCTTTCCCAGCGCAAAAGTAACCGTAACAGTCGCTGCTCTTATAGTATGGTCAGCGCAGACATTTTCCACTATCTTAATTTAAAAAGCAACCTCTCCATCATGAGACACCAGCGAAACGCTCTCCACGCCTTCCAGCTTTTCCACCGCCTGCATCATCTCATATTCCTTAGAAGCCCTTACCTCTATGATAAGATTGCATCTGCCCGACGCAACATTTCTGGATTTCACCCTGTGGTACTTACAGAACTCCCCAATCTTTTCCATAAGGGCCGGCTCCTTCCCCAAATCCTGCAGGTTTGCCACCAGAATCATAGGCGCACGCCCTACCGGCAGTCTGTCCAGAATCAGAACAAGCACCGTAAGCACCAGTGAGAGCACCATGGCAATCTCTGTCATATGCGCACCACAGCAGATTCCCACCGCAATAGACCAGAACAAAAAGCATAAATCCATAGGCTCTTTAATCGCCGTACGAAAACGAACGATGGAAAGGGCACCCACCATACCCAGTGAAATAACAATGCTGGACTGGACTGCCAGGATAATTCCCGCCGTAATCACCGAGATTGCCGCAAGGGAAATGTTAAAATTCTTAGAGTAAAAAGTTTTTTTGGTGATAAGCCTGTATACAATAAAAATATAACAGGCAATTGCCGCCGTAATCAAAAGCACCCCGGTTATATGGGCCACACTGACCCCCTCCGTGGTATAAGATGCAAGAAAATCTCTTTTAAATATGTCTGAAAAACCCATTTTTATCCTCCGTTTCCGTCAATGAACCTATAAGTTTATTTCGTATCCTTGTAACTGCTGCGTTTGAAGCATGACCAAAAAATCATTTCCACAGATATTTTACACTTTGAATTTTCTGCACAGATAATATTTGGAAAAAGTACTGGCGGTAAGTCCGTCCAGCTGCAAAAGGCTGTAAATCTCATCCGGAAGAAAGCTGTCAAACTTCACTTCCATCAGCGCATGTCCTACCCCGAGAACTCCTCTCCCGTAAATCTTTTCATCCAGAAATGCTCCCACATCACTTACCGATGTAATATTGCTGTCAAAGGTAACCCGCACATTTGCATCATTTACTCTGTATATGTAGGGAACCCTGTCATAATCCACAATGACCACCGGCCGCATCAGCCGCACACCCATCAGGTAAGCCAGTTTATGCAGTACCTGCTGATCCGGCCTGATATCATCCGGTATAAGGCCCTTCATAAGCTTCCTGCACTGGTCCAAAGTAAGCGGGCAGCTGCGTTTGCTGGTCTTTCCCCGGATTTTTTGCTTTAACTCTAAAGTGATTCTTTGCGCATTGTGATTATAAATGCGTATCCGGTATTTTTCCCGGTTATCCACACCATTTTCATTATCCATGTAGCAGCTGTCGTCATAATCATCAAAGTAAAGACTTCTGATGTTATAAAAGCCATCCTCGCCCACATGAGCGTCCTTCTGGGCAACTGCACTTATTTTAGCACTTTCTATCAGTATTTGTCCATGCGTTAAAGGATATTTATATTCGTGTCTGTAATGTATTTCTTCCAAAGCCCAATCCTCCATACCACAGGCAGCCGTCGATTAAAATCCCCGGCCTGAATTGACCTGCTTTAAAGCCGGCTGTCGGCTTCTTTTATGCCAGTTTATTTTTCGTCTTCCTTTTCCAGGCTATTCATTTAAAACCCCTTCAATCACACAATCCTCCCATATGACAGTACCGTCACAAACTTTCTCCCCTGTTTTACTGTCTACATATCCGTAAATACTCCCGTTCTTAGAGGTAAATGCAGGAAGGCCCTTAAGCGCCTCTCCCCTCTCCACCCAGTAGTAAAGAGTCTGATTGTAATCCTGATTCAACTCCGGAAAGTCATTTCGCACTTCCACAATGCAAAAATCCACCTGCTCCACCCACAGCTTGTCAAGGAATTCTTTCTTTTGGGATAAAAAATCCCTTACCATCAGGACGTGACTCTTAAGCTGCACATAATCTTCATATCCCGGTTCATCCGGAACTTCAAGATCCTCTGGCAGTACAAACATCCAGCCCAGTCGCTTTTCATGCCATCTAAGCCCGTCCAAAACGGCGCTGCGGTATATTTCATCCTCATAGCTTTCTATTCTACCTGTCAGTATTTTCTCCAGATTTTCCCGAAAAACAGTTTGATATTTTTCTTCCACCCTCTGCCTGAACTCCTTATTCCGGTACAGAGCGGCAAACCAGCGGTTCTGATTGGCATTGCCAGGCGGCCTTGTCTGCTCTATGGAAGCGGTAAGCGCCTCAGGATTTTGAAACATGGCCGTATTCACGTTTCCCATAGCTCCGTCAAAATCCCACACCGGACCGGCGTACAAAAGCGAATTTTCCTTCTCAGGCGCATATGCAAACTGACTGGCAATTCCCGTATCATGGTCACCTGATATCTCCTGTATCAGAAAAGCCTCCGCCCAGGATTCCAAATCAATCAATTCCCCTAAGGGTTTCCCGCTTAACAAGCTGACCCCGTCCTTCCCATCCAGGGCGCTTTCTATATCATTCAGCCTGTAAAGAATCTTTTCCTTTTCCTCCTGCGTGGCAAACCCCGTCCGGGTATGGATTGCAAAAATCTGCCCCTTATCCGTCACCACAAAAGGGGTATCCTCCTCGAGCCTGAAGTCCAGCTCCATTTCCAAAAACCAGCTCTCATCCTCGTCAATTTCAAGACGGTTTTCCCCAATTTCCACCGCCTCCGTCAAAAGATAAAGCCCCTGATAACCGCCGTTTAAATAGACCTCAACAAAAGCCCCGTCCGGCTCATAAGCCGATATACTCTCATTTGCAAGATTTAGCACCAGCATATTTCTCAGGTAAGAACCGTCCGTGGCATTTGCCAGCAGATTCCACTTTATGCCCGGCTTCATGCCGCACAGCCCAATAGGCGCCTTGAAAGAAAAGGTAAAAGGCTTTTTATCCAGGGTGGCGGTCAGATTTCCCCGCAGCTTAAACTTCTCCAGGGACTCTTTACAGACAATACTGCCGGTTTCATCCACCATCGTAAGACTACCGGTTTCAATGTATTTCTTCCCGGCAAATTCTTTAAGGCTAAGTAAATCCTCCTGCGCCTGCGCCGTAAAGAAAAGCGCAGGGACATTCTCCGAGACAAGCACTTTAAGCTCTTTATCCATATAAGAAATGCCAAAAGGGCCAAGGAGCTCCAGCCTGTGGATTTCCTCCCTGCCCGTTTCCGTAAAAAGGGCGCCGTCTTTATAAACTGTGCCGTCTATTTTAAGAGTGCCTCTGCCATCTTCGTACCGAAGCAAAAACTCCCTGCTTTTTTCCGCAAAAAAGGATGGCAGAAAAGCATAGTATATTTCCGCCTCCTCATCCTCCCACAGTGAAATCCTTATACTTTCTCCATTCAGATTGTATTCCAGAAACAGACCGTCCATTATCTCTTTCTCGTGGTCTGTCCGCATATAGGAACCTGCTAAAAGCACCACCAGCATCAGGCAGGCAGAGACGGACATAAATATGCGTATTTTGTTCCCGAAACTTGCTCTGCCCTGCATACACTTGTGACGCCTTCCCCTTCCATTTGCTTTTGTGCCTGTAAACAGGCAGTTTTCCATCTTATAGTTTGGCACTGCTCATTGCCATCCCGTACATTATAAATTATATACCCTGAAAAAACAACCTTCTCCTCATATGCCTTTTAAAATTGTGCTCTTGAGGGGTTATTTTTCAGAGGTGGCGTCTTCATGGGTTTGCAGTTCCTGCTTTATTATTTCCACATTTTTGTCCCAGGATTCATATCCCTCTTGTCCTCGCCTGTCGGGGACTGTGTCGTAGGAGTCTAAGAAGGCGCCCAGATATTCCGTGAATTTGCAGCTTCCCCAATAATTTAAGTGGGAGCCATCATTAAAATCCGTCTCCGCATCCAGTCCTATTTCTCCAAAATACTCATTGTAATTGATAAAAATCAACCCATTTTCCGCCGCAATCTCCGTAATCCTGTTGTAGGTCCGCTGCTCCTCCGGGGTAATCATATAAGGCGCCACAATCAGCACCAAATCGCTCCCCTTCTTTTTGGTAAGGTCGATTATCTTTTTTAAATATTTTTCCGATTTAGGGGTAAGCCCGTCATTTCCGTCCTCCGAAATCTCAGTCCGCTGCTGGGGTTCCCGTTTCCAGTAAGGCGTGTAACCTTTAAAGGCTTCCATATCTTCATAATCCCACGGAAAGGTTTCAAAATCTTCTTTCTCAAGGTCGTCATATCTGCTGTGGTAAACTGCAAAAGAAGGAAAATACTGATGCAGTTTTGCCGGTTCCACACTTACCGCAAGCATTTGCATTTTATTCAGAGAAAACCGCATGCCATATATATTTTCCGCAATAAAGTCATACTGATAGTCTTCCTTAAACGCGGCCGGGGCATACATATCCAGCACAATCACCTGAGGATTCTGGTATTTGTACAGTTCCTTCAAATAGTAATAGGTCATCCATAAGGGCTGCTCCGCCCCGCTGTAATCATAAGCCGCTATACCGTAGTTTTCCCACAGCAACCCTGTATTGACACCACAATGAATATGGCTTGTTCCCATCATTGCCACATCTATTGAATCCCTGGGCTGCAGGTAAAGCCCCGCTTTTTGATTCACGCCATGTTCGGATTTCACCCGCAGAACACTGGTAATCAGGAAAAGCGTTCCCAGCAAAAGTACAACAAATCCAATTCGTGTTAAATTCTTTTTCATTCTAATTCCTCATACTGCCAACCGCCCGCAGCTTAGGGTGTCAACGCAAATTTGTGGTTGAAAAATCTCCAAAAATTCATTCCTGTTTTTCAACCTACGCCCGCATACACCCAGCCACCCACAGCTTGGAGCTTCGGCACAAATCCTGGCAATTAAAACTGCATATAAATAAACTGCTCCGCATGATACCCCGGCCCGTACATCCCGAAAACAAAAATCGCAATAATCAGCAGATAAAATACAAAATATCTGGCAGCGCTTGGCCTGTATTGAATGAGCACCGGCAAATGGAGTTTTTTCTTATTACAAAGATAATCCACCATGCCAATTACCAAAAGTCCGGCCAGAATCACCGCCATCTCCACCGCGTTCAGCCCCAGCATTTCTACTGACTCCCGCCAGCTCCCGGGGTGGATGCCGGCCGTAAACATCCTTCCCACATACACAAAAGCCGCCCCGGCGCTGCTTGCCCGGAAGAAAATCCATGCAAAGGCTACCGAAAGAAAGGTAATCACTTGCCCTCCTTTTACCTTCCATCCCATTTTCCGCGAAAGAGTCTCAATAACGGAATATAGACCGTGAAGCAGTCCCCACAGGATAAAATTAATGCCCACGCCATGCCACATTCCGCACACCAGGAACACCACCATGGTATTGACACATTTCCTTACGATCCCTTTTCGGTTTCCTCCCAGAGGAATATAAATGTAATCCCGAAGCCACGTGCTCAGCGAGACATGCCACCTGCGCCAAAAATCCGAGATACTACCGGCCAAATAAGGAGCTTTAAAATTTTGCGTCAGATTCAGGCCGAAAATTTTGGCACAGCCGATTGCAATATAAGAATACCCGGCAAAATCGCAGTAAATCTGCATGGTATACAAAAGCATACCCACCAAAAGCCAAAGGCTGTCAAACAAATCCGGATAGTCAAAAATCTGATTTACCGTCACCGCCAGTCTGTCCGCCACCACCATCTTCATAAAATAACCCCAGAGCATGTAAGTAAATGCCACCGACAGCCTTCCTCTGTCCCAGGCCTTTACCTGACCAATGCTTTTTAGCTGGGGCAGAAAATCCTGCTCTCTCTCAATAGGGCCGCTGACCAGCTTGGGAAAAAAGGCCAAATGGCAGCTGAGCAGTAAAAAACTTTTTTCCGCCCGGCTTTTACCCTGATAAACATCTACCAGATACCCAATCGCCTGGAACAAATAAAATGACAGCCCTATCGGCATAATCAGCTGCCCCAGCACCCAATCCGGTACCTGCCGCCCTATACCAAAACGCTCCAAGAAGTATGGCAGATATTTATAGCCGCACAATATCGCGGCATAAAGCACCACTAATCCCACCATCCGGATTTTGCTTTGCAGGATTCGCCCACGAGCCTGTGACTTTTCTATTCGCCGCCCTGTTGCCCACGTACAAAAAGAAATCAGAATCAGAACCGCCAAAGCCCGCAGATCTGCATATCCACAAAAAACATAACTGGAAATAAGCAAAACCGCAGGTCTGCACTTTACAGGCAGTAAAAAGAATAAGAGCCCGGTAACTCCCAAAAAAGCAAGGAAAAATACAGAAACAAACAAGATATTCCCCTCCCGTCCTTTCATAAAATATAAACAGTTATCCATTCCGCACACTCTATCTGCCGCCTGTCTTCTCACAGGAAGAAAGTTTCCACAAAAGGCCGTAAGCGCTCATCCGCCTGTGCCACATCCACACAAAAATCCTTCCATTAGAAGCATAGCTTTTTCACAAACTGATTTCCAAAATCAGCAGGTCGTTTCTATCTGCCATTAGTATAACAAAAAAAAGCCCATTTTATAGGCTTTTTTCCAAAATTAAGAAATCCTTAAAGGAATATTCAAAAATTTCCTTGATTTTCAGGCCCTTGGCGAATCGCTTGTCACTAACGTGTCACTAGTGGAAAATGACGCAGTTTAATTTTATGTTACCCCCAATACAGAAACGTCATATCCTTGCCGCGCAGCTTCCCTCAAAATATCATTTAATGTTAGTCTGGCAAATTCCTGGCCGTTAACATTCAGTGCTATAGTCGGGTTTAATACGCCGCCACTGTATCCTCTCCGGGACATAACATTGTCAACCGCCTGCTCAATTGTAGAAAGTGGCGCCTCAATGTTTGTCTGACCGTGTGGCTGGTCCCCCAACATAACCATAAATGGATTACCGCCACGAATAACGGAACCTGATGCGAGATGCGGAATATCATCCAGATTATAGGCGTAAGTGTTTACCAACATATAAGAGCTCCTGGCCGATATATCTCTTTCTGACAACTGGTCAACAGACGAATTGGCGGAGGAAACGGAATCTACAATTTTGCCAATCGTGGATGTTATTTTTGATACGATATCCGAAACCCACGAAACGAATGAACCCAGCACATCTTTAATTCCACTTACTATGCTTTCTATTTTTGATTTAAAGCTGTTAAATACTTCTGTTGCTTTGTTCCATGCATTAGTCCATCCGTTACTTATAATGTCACTTACAAATGACATATAATTGTTAAATAATTGCTTTATTTCATTGAATTTTTGTCCAAAGAATAAGACAATATTTGACCATACTTCCCGGAGGGAATTAGTAAATCTGTTCCAGAATCCGGTAAACCAGTTTTGAATGTCGGTCCATATATCAGTAAATAATTTCTGAATATTGCTAAGAGTCTGGGTGAACCACTCCTGAACCTTTGTCCATATTTCGGTTGTGGATTTATATATGGCCGTCCAAATATCAGAGAAAAATTTTTGTATGCTCTGTAATTTTGAAGAAATACTGCTTGATAGCTGTGAAAAAAAGTTTGTAAGCCATTCTCCAATTTTTTTTACAATATTGACTATATTTTCCTTTAAATTTTCTGCAGCTGCTTTCACTTCATCCCAGTGTTTATACAGCAATACACCAGCCGCAATAAGTGCCCCAATAGCAGCAACGATAATTCCCACCGGAGAAGTTAGAAAGGCTATGGCTGCACCTAATGCCGTTGTCGCCGCAGATGCAATTGCTGATATCGCGCTCCATGCACTTACAACAGTAGTAACAATTTTAAATGCCGCTGCAAAAGAACCCATTATAATGACAAAGTTCTGCACTGCCTCCGAATTTTCTACAATCCAATTGGCAAAACCCGTCAACAAATTAGAAATTGTTTCTAATGCTGTTATAATGGCATCCCCCGCCCAAGCTCCCAACGGTTGTAAAAAATTCTCCCAAAACCATAATCCTAAAGGCTGTAGTGCTTCCAGTACTGCATTTAACACGTCGATTGCCGCAGATACCACATCAATAGAAGCCGGCAAAGCTGATTCTATTGCCCACTTTGCTATGGGAAGTAAAGCATGTTCGTATAGAAAAACTAAAGCGGAACTTAGATTATCCATCAATGGTATCAAAGATGCTGTAAGTCCCTCAAATGCTTCAAGAAGCGGATAAAAATCAAGGTTTTTGCTCCATAGCACTGTATAGTCAGCCGCTTCTCGTATATTTGAAATAATTACGGCAAAGATATCTCTGATATTTTCAAGAATCTGTAAACCTATTTGATTCTTATTCCATGCTTCATCAAGATTGTGTGTCAAATTTCCTATAACCAGTCCAATATCCCCAACAATATGAAGCATATCTGCAAACATCTGAATAGTCGATTCCTGATTCCATACAGTGAGAAAATCGCGTCCTATATCCTTTATCAGTTGCCATGTCTCACCAAGCGCATATTTCCAGGAATCTATAACAAATTTGCTCTCCCTGTCCCACACTTCTTTTAACGGTGCAAAAATTTGTGCAAGAATATTTTTCAGGTTTTCTACCGCATCCAGGATACTGCTTTCAATAGGGACTTCCTCAAACCAATCCCCTGTACCACCGCCCGCACCACTTCCCAAATCGTCCATTGCATCTTTTACATCTTTTATTTTATCCAGTGCTGTGTTGCTCGTATCCTCATCCTGTTTTTCCAGTACATCTAAATCATCAAATGCTGCCAGTGCACTGCGTGCCTTATCCGCAGATTTTTTTGTATCATCAAGCGAATCCGACATATCATCCGCATTGTCGGCTACATCTTTTTCTTTCTTTGCCGTGCCTCCTAAAGACGCATTATAAGCGTCTTGTACTTTCTTCGCTCTTATATATGACCCTTTTCCTGTCAATGCCGCAATAAACTGCGCCACATAAGACATAGCAGTTGCGAGTACGGAAATAAGCTGATTCAACCACGGGATAACCGCCTGTACTACCGGAGCAAAGGCCGCTGCTATCTGATTCCCGAGAGTACTTAAGGAATTTTTTACAGACTGAATACTGTCTGCAAAACTCCCCGAATATTCCATAAGGTTTGTAAATCCGGTTTTCATACTGGAAACCATAGAGCTAAACCCTTTGGACATCAGATTGAATATAAATGCCGAAGCTGCAAGACCTTTTAAACGGCCTGCAAATGTAGAAAGTAAACCAGCGCCTTGTTTGGCTCCCTTTGATACTGTTTGAAACGCTCTGTCTGCAGAATTGTTCAATAATGGAAATAATCCATTGCTTTTGGAAATACCGCCGCAAAGAGCACTAAAAGCCTTTTGTGCGGATTTGTGCATCATGGAAAATCTCTCTGGTACTTTAGAAAGATTGTCTTTGTACTCCTTTATCTGTTTATTAACAGCAGACAGTTCCTGTTGTGCAGTGTCATATTCCTGATACCCATATCCAAGCCCGGCCTTTTCCATATCAGCAATTTCACTTGTAAGTTGTTTGCGGCGCTCTAGTAAATCAATAATTTGCTGGTCAGATATCATTGATTTGGCTTTAATATCTGCAAGGCGCTGTTCCTCTGATGCGAGTGCAGATTGTAATTCTGTTTGCCGCTGTGTATCAGATTCTATCTGCTGATTAAGCTGCTCCATTTGCGCGGCCATTTCAGCGTATTTATCAGTATCAGAACCGAGAGTAAATGCTTTTCCTGAATCAATTAAATCCTGTAATTCACCTTTTAAGAATGGAAGCGAGTTTTGCAATTCCTCCAAGTCGTACTGCATTTTTTTGTATGATGATGAAGATTCTTTTCCGCCAGTAGCAAGAAACTTCTCCTGACGTGCCTGTAAAGCAGTAATTCTTTTTTCAGTCGCTTCAATTTGTGTTTGAATCTCTTTATATTCTTGTGTAGGCAACTTAACGTCTTTCAGCGCATCCATTTTTGAGCGCAAATAAGCAATCTTGTCGGCAGTTTTTGATATACTGCTCTCAAGACTCTTTAGCTCTTTTTCCGCATCTTTGGTCGTTATTTCTGTACTAATTCTGATTGAGCCATCATATTGCGCCATAAAAAAGACACCTCCACAAAGCAGAGATGCCTTTACAAATCTGCCTGTAATTTTTTCAGGTTAGCAATGCGTACCTTTTACGCACCGGTAATATTTTTATCTTATTCTTTTTCACATACTATATAAACTAATGTTCTCATATAAAAGATACTATCTATAATTCATTAAAATCTGTTCTCCAACAGATTCTGCATTATGGGTGTAATCTGGTCAAGGAAGTCAGTAAAACACTCTACACCAGGTATAAAACCAGGGTTTTCCTCATAAGACTTGTAAAAATATTTTCTTACTGTGTCCTCTCCAAAAATATTATCAATTATACCTGCTGCGTTTTTAGAAAACTGCACATTTATCTTTGCTGTTTCTTCAATTCTTTTCAGATCCGACTCAAGACTTCTCGAACTTTTATACTTTCTCTCAATTTTCTTTAATTTGCTACAGGCTCCTCCCGCCATTCCCCATATTTGCTTACACCCTTTCGCAAAATGGTCATAAAAATCACTATTTCCAATCGGAACCATAACATAATCTCCTTGGTTATTCAGCTCTATCTTAAAGAATCTCTCTCCACCCTGTGTTTTCCCCATTTCCGGTATCCTTTCCCATTCTACGTCAGTCTTCCTCCACACCTCTTAGAGCACAATCCAAGTAGTGAAAAAATAGTCGCCGCTTTCCATAAAAATCCGTCCTGCAACACGCCATGCGCTCAATCTCTCGCAGCTCCCACAACCGTTGTAAGCCCTCGTAAGAGAGATTCTTTTTAACGGACAATATAATATACTTCGCCGTCAAACAGTCAGCCTTGTGGGCCGCATTCAGCACTACCTCATCATACTTTCCCGACCTGGCAGCTTCCTGCAGTTCTTCTAATCGTTCCGGTGTAATTCCAAGTTCCTTCCATGATGCTCTACACTTCTTCTCCCAATACCTTGCATTATACTGTTTTACCTTATCAGGATTATTTGCACGCCATTCTCTTTGCTGAGCATTGATTTTATCCCGGTTTTCATTCCTGTACTGCCTTTTATAATCCCTACGTGCTTCTACAGCTTCCTGTGTCATTCCCATACATTTCCCTCCTGTCTTTCCTTTCCCTTCTTACATTATCTAATATTTTGTAGAAATGTTGTACCATTTTAAAAGACATTCCAGCCGTATCACTACACCGGATAGATTAAGAACTATTACATTCTATAAGTCAATCTATTAAAGCAACAAGGGTAAAGATACCATTATCAGTCTCCTCACCCTTGTTAAATCAGATATTCTGTCCAGTTTCTTCCCGGGCAGCTGGCCGCACCCAAAATGTATCCATAGCGCCAATCTGCTCATCACTGAGTCTTTTGAAATGAGATTCCTGCTTTGACCACACGCTTGATGTAACTTCATCCTCACAGACCGCCTTTTCGACCATATCTGCGACCACTTTAAAAGCTTCTCTCTCATCCGCACCGCTTTTCCTTGCAAGGCTCCCATAAACTCTGGCAGACTTGTTTTCAATCCCCTGTTTCTCACAATGGTCAGATATCAGCCGAAGCATAGTCGGATTGCTCCTGTTCTGATTGACCATACCGTCAATCTCCGCATCCGTCAGCTTAATTCCGGAATTTAACAGACGCACCACGGAATCATCCAGCCGGTTTCCATTTGCTGCATAGAAATCGTTAACATGTTTATCATACTCGGCCTGTACTGCCTTAATCTCATTCCGGGTTCTCTGCTGTAATGCCTGGATTCCACTTTTGTATTCTTCCTGCGCATCCAGATATCTCACCTTTTCCCTTGCCAAGTAATGCTCATCACCCTTAAATTCCCGCTGGTCATCCTGCCACCGTTTCTGTGCTGAGTTCCATTTCTCCTTAAGCTGAATCCTCTCCGGCGCTACCTTTGCATGAATCTCCTGCAAATCCTTTAAATATCCGTCAAATGTATCGTGTTTCATAGCCACATATTCCTTTCTTCCGTCTTTCGCTACATAATATTGTCTTATTTCACTTCGAATCTGGTCTGCAACTTGTTTCGCTTCTCTTGCATCTTCTGGTAGTTTATTTTCATATTCCTTTGAAACGGACATAATTTCAATACCGTCAATTGATACTTCCCTGCCACCAATTTTATATTTTTTACTCCGATACTTTTTATAAAGGTCTTCATCTACCACCATGCCACACACAAGCTTATTCATAATTCCTCCATATTCTCTAATCATTTATCACAATCTTCTCCGGCTTCACATAGTAACTTCTAAGCTCCACCTGAAACAATGCTTCTCCTCTGTCCTCATGATATTTCCTAAAATTTTTATTCACCTCCGCAAAGATATAATATGCATCAATCAACCGTTTCCACTGTGTCTTGTCCATCATTTTTAGACAATGGGGGCACCTCGGCGGCTTATCATCAAAATTCATATTGCGGTTATATAACTCGAAATCTCCTTTGCAGTGAAAGCAGTGTACTTTCAAATAATCCATATTTTATCCTTCTCCTTTTCTATTATGCCTTTGTTTCCCATGAGAATATTGCTCTATACAGGGCATATCTGAGGGCATCAATACAATGATTATTCTTATCCGGATAGCCTGACAGAAGGTTTCCCTCCTTATCACGGTCATATTCATATTCAATAATCTCTTTATATGCGTTAGGCGTTCTTGCCGGGTCAATAACAATAGTACGGCGCTGCAACCACTTCATGCCATATTCTACGGAACCCGGTGGTTTATAGACAGATTGTGCCCACACATCCATGCGGATTAAATCAGAAACTGACTTCGGCTCTGCAGAATCGCACATGATGTGATAATCATCATATCTCCTACTCTTAATTTCCTTCGCCAGCTCCTCATTACTAATTTTCCTGCCAACAAATTCATCCATCAAATATATTTTTTCGTGATTCGGCCTGTACGAACACCGAATAAACGCCATAGGGTCAGGCATCCAGCCAAAGTCTATACCCTGATAAATACGGTCAAATCGCCGCATTTCCTCGTCCGTAATTGTCCGGATTTCCAAAAACTCGAAGACCTGTCCTCCTGTACCAACCGGCTCTCCAAGATACTCATGACGGTATGCTTTCTCATTGACTTCTTTTAAATGTTCCGCATCATCAATGAATTGCTGTCCCAGCCATTCCGGTGGTGCGTCCAAATAACTGCTCTTATGCCGACAGCTATTAATATCAGGCTCATTCACATACTTATTTGCCCAATTACTAATGCTGATAGGTGGATTAAAGCTCTTAAATACAACAAATTTTTCACCGCCACGAAGCACCGATTGCTGCACCGTCCGTATTTCCCCCGGACCCTCGAACTCATCCAGTTCTTCAAACCATAAATATTTAAAATAACCCTGGGACACTTTGATAGACTTTGTCTTCTTTGCCTTATCCAGGCCACGGAATATTATTTTCTGTCCTGAGGGACGATATATACACTGCATAGGGCTAACACCCGTTTCCCATAAATGTGAAACCCCCAGTACATCAATCGCCCACAATATCTGCTCATAGACAGATTCCCGCAAAGTCACACCGTATTTTCTGAATATAACAGCATTGGCCTCCTTGTCCTTCATTATGCCGAAAACAATCTCCAGCGATATAAATGAGGACTTCAAGCCACCCCTGCCGCCATATAGGTCATAATATGTATGGTTACCCTTTAAAATATCTCTGTGAACCGGATAAAAAACCGGCGCTATAAGCTTACCAAAGTCAACCACCTTCTCCAATGCTGTCAATAATCTTCACAGCCTCCGTTAAATCTACTTTTTGTTCCTGCTTGTCCCGCCACTGTTCAGGCTTCCTGTTCTTGAGCCAGAATATCTGTGCCGTAGTATCTGAGGGATAATATTTTTCCACTTCGGTCACAATGGGTTCAGTAATCTCTTTTATCCGCTTACCGTTTTCATATTCAACCGTCTTTCGCGTAGAAACCGTCTGTTCCTTCTCCCGAAATCCAAGAGCTTTCCTTCTCAGAGCATTCTCAACTTCAATATCTGCAACTTCTTTCCCAATTTTTAGGGACTGAAAAATCGGAACACTTTTCTTTTTCCAGTTATAAAGCGACCTGACAGTGATTCCCACATTTCCTGCTATCTGTTCATCCGTCAGACCGTCTCGCGCCCATGCTTCCAGCAGTAAAAGTTTATCCTTTTCTTCCCATTCTGTAATCGTACTTTTGGCCATCCGTGATACCCCGTAAATTCTTTCCTTCCTTTCCTAATACTATTATCCGACATTTCAAGATAAAAGTTGTACCATTTTTATGTAAAAATCCTTACCATAAACGGACGGCAACCATAACTGCCATCTGCCTTGCTTACTGCTTATTTACCTTTTTTCTTTGCATAAAGTGCTGCAATTATAATGAGCGTAGCCAGCTCCAGCACAAGTACGGCCAGTACTCCATCAACAATCCCATGTATGTACATCCTCCCCACCTCCCTATTAAGTCAAGTCTTTTTTCCTTATTTTTCAAGGATTTTTTAGTTT
>CAJUED010000016.1 GCA_910585075.1 uncultured Lachnospiraceae bacterium | reverse complement strand
TAACTTATTAACTATATAGCTCTTGTGGCTATATCATTATTATACTAGGAGAAATGGGGATATGGATAAGAAAGTGGAAGAAACGCTGCTGAAGGTGGCGGATTACAGTAATGAGGAGAAGGAGTCCTTTTCCAAAAAGATAAAATATGTGTTTTGGGTGCAGCTGCTTGGTATGGGCGTTTATATGGCGATTGATGTTGCGGGGCTTTCGGATATGCCGCTTTATGGGGCAATTATAGATTTGGTTCTGGGTCTGATGCTGGGGGGAGCCCTAACAGGGCTTTTGTATTCCAGTCGGTATATTGCCAGGATAAAGGCGGCGAAGATGCGTTTATTAAAGCGCAGCAGATAATTTTAAATTTTAGAAATATTTTATAACTAATAGGTAGTGAAAACAGGCTGTATTCCCCAAGGTTAAAGAAGGCAGCCTGTTTTATTGTGTTTCTTTTTTTGTGCTTTTAGGATATGGTGTTTTGACATTCGTCCGGTCGATTAAATAATCAACGCTTGTCTGATGGAAATCCACCAGCAGGTCGGTATTCAAACAATCGTCCTGTATATTGCAGGACTCCCCTATACAGTATATCCAATGAAATAAAGAAAAATGTGACGATTCGTAGCAGTTCGGCCTTCAATAGGTTAGTTTATTAAAGTAAATCGTAAATTAGTAAAACGTAATTGACTAAAATTGAATTCTATCATATAGTATAGTTATATTGAACGGAGGTAGGATTATGTTTATCGGCAGAGAGCGTGAATTGGCATCCCTTAATAGACTATATTTGTCTGATAAATTCGAGTTTGCGGTCATCTATGGCCGCCGCCGTGTGGGAAAAACAGCGATTATCAACCAGTTTATCAGAGATAAAAAGGCAATCTATTTTATAGGGGTAGAGAGCAATGGAAAACAAAATCTGGAGAATTTGAGTAAAAATATTATGGAAGTCGGAACAGGTATTCAGGCTGAGACGGCTTTTGCTTCATTTCAGGCTGCATTAGAATATGTTTTTAAATTGGCGGAAAAGGAGCGTTTAATTTTAGCAATAGATGAGTATCCGTATGTGGCGAGAGCTTCTGGGAGCCTTGCTTCTACTTTACAGCTTTTGATTGATAAATACAAAGACGATTCTAAATTGATGCTGATTCTTTGTGGGTCTTCCATGTCTTATATGGAGGATCAGGTGCTGGCATATAAAGCGCCGCTTTATGGCAGGCGGACGTCACAGATGAAAATACTGCCCTTTGATTTTGCAGATACGTGTCAGTATTTCAAAAATTTTTCCGGTGAAGATAAAGCCATGTTTTACGGCATGGTGGGAGGAACACCCCAGTATCTATTGCAAATGGATGATAGATTAAGTATTGAAGACAATATGAAAAATACATTTCTGAATCCAACATCTGCGCTTTTTGAAGAACCGGAAAATCTGTTAAGGCAGGAGATACGGGAACCTGCACTTTATAATGCGATTGTTACAGCTATTGCAACCGGAGCTTCACGTATGGCGGAAATTTCTACAAAAGTTGGTGAAAATTCCAGCGTTTGTGCTACTTATCTGAAAAATTTAATGACATTAGGAGTGGTTCAAAAGGAAATTCCTTACGGTGAAAAGGCATCCCGAAAATCAATCTACGTTATTAGTGATAATATGTTTCGATTTTGGTATCGGTTTGTGCCGGAGAATCATTCGATTATCAGCCGTGGAGCTAGCGATTTAGCTTATAAACGAATTGAGCCATGCCTGTCAGATTATATGGGGAAAATATTTGAAGATATATGTAAGCAGTATCTATGGAAGCTGTTACTTTGCGGCGAATGTCCTGTGGAGTTTAGGGAGCTTGGACGTTGGTGGGGAACGGATCCTTCTACCCACAGTCAGACGGAAATCGATATTATGGGCGAGCAGGATAAGAATACGGCATTGTTCGGTGAATGCAAATGGACCAATGAAAAGGTGGATGCAGGTGTTTTAGAAACACTGATAAGGCGGAGTAAGTTATTTCATTATAATAAAATGCATTTGTATTTATTTGCGAAAAATGGATTTACAAAGGGGTGTATGGAAGCTGCAAGTAAGAGTGGAAATGTGACACTGGTGCCCTATCAAAATCTTTTAGAGAAAATAACAGAACATCAAAAATTTTAGAAATATTTTATAATTAAACAGTATAATTGATAGCAAATTCCACAATAAAATGTTATCATTAAATTAAAATGATAAAAAAACAGGAATGTTGCCGTGAAAACAGCTATGGGGGCTGTTTTTTACAGGCAAAAATATGCCCGGCTCCAAATTCGAGGTCTGGGCAGGAATGGAGGGTTAAGTATGAACAAAATCAGAATTGAGGCGCCGGAAGTCCAGGACTTTGAGAGGGAGCACATTGCAGCGGCCCGTGAACTGGCGCCGGAATGTATGGTGCTCCTTAAGAATGACGGGACGCTTCCTCTTAAGGGGACAGGGAAGATTGCTCTGTATGGAAGTGGTGCAAGAAAAACCATCAAGGGTGGTACCGGCTCAGGAGATGTGAATGTACGTCATTTTGTGACAGTAGAGGAAGGGCTTAAAAATGCCGGGTTTGAGATTACCACTGATGGCTGGCTGGATGCTTATGATCAGGTAAGGGAAAACACGAAAAAAGCATTTTACGCAGCAATCCGCAAAGATGCGGATGCAGCCGGAGTAACAGGCGATAAGCTCATGCTGTATGCTATGGGAAAGACACCACTGGAACCGGAGTACGAGATTGCTCTTGACGGAGAAGGGGATACTGCGGTTTATGTGCTGGCCCGCAATTCAGGAGAAGGTGCAGACCGGACGCCCACGGCGGGGGATATTAACCTGACGGAAACAGAGATTCGTGACATTCTGGCACTTAATGAAAAGTATGACAAATTTATACTTGTTTTAAATGTAGGCGGTATGATTGATTTGAAGCCCGTAGAGACAGTGAAGACAGTGCTGATTCTGGGACAGCTGGGCTCGGCTACAGGCGACGCGCTTGCAGATGTGCTTCTCGGCAAAGCGTATCCTTCCGGTAAACTGACCATGACATGGGCGCCTATTAAGGATTATGCATCCACAGAAGGATTTGGGGATCCCAATGATACCTATTATAAAGAAGGCATTTATGTGGGATATCGTTATTTTGATACCATTGGCTATGTGCCCACTTATCCTTTTGGTTATGGTATGGGTTACACCACATTTACGGTAGAGCCTAAGGAAATGACAGCGGACGCTGCAAAGATATCTGTCACAGCTACAGTTACAAACACAGGTTCAGCCCCCGGCAAAGAGGTTGTTCAGGTTTACTATTCCGCTCCGGAAGGAAAACTGGACAAGCCTTATCAGGAGCTGGCAGGCTACGCAAAGACAGGAGAGCTTGCACCTGGGGAGAGCCAGGAAGTGACGGTAACTTTTGACACGGAAGCTATGGCGTCCTACTGTGTAAAATGTGCATCCTATGTGATGGAGGCAGGCACTTATTACATACGTGTGGGTAACAGCTCCAGAAACACCCACATTGCCGGCGCAGTTGTGCTGGATGAATCCAAAGCAGTGGAAAAAGTGAAGAATATCTGCGGGGACAGCGGATTTGAAGATTTGAAGCCTGAGAAAAACCCGATTACTTATGAGGGTGAGGCGGATGAAAAGGCAGCGGCGAAGGTATTTGACATTAAGGCGGCCAATCTGGCCGTAAAGGAAACCACATACCAGGAAGTACCTGAGGAAATTCCTGCAGGACCGGTTGTGAAATGGGAGGAAGTATTAAGCGGAGCCAAGTCATTGGATGAGTTCGTGGCGGGTCTTACGGACGAACAGCTTGCTTATCTGTGTATCGGCGCATATAAAGAAGCAGATGACGTTATGGAAGTAATCGGAAATGCGTCAAAAGCTGTAGCCGGCGCAGCGGGAGAGACTACCCGTAAACTGGAGGAACTTGGAACACCGGCGCTTGTTATGGCGGATGGACCGGCGGGTCTTCGTCTGGCTCCTGAATATAAAGTGGTAGACGGGGCAACAAAAGCACTTTCCACCAGTTTTGGGGATGACTTTTTACCGTATATGCTGACACCGGAGGAAATGCAGGCTATGGCGGAGAAAATGCCTAAGCCCAGCGAAGCGGAAAAAGCAGCGCCTGTCAATTATCAGTACTGCGTGGCAATCCCCATTGGTACGGGCATAGCACAGTCATGGA
Source organism: uncultured Lachnospiraceae bacterium (assembly GCA_910585075.1). Classification (GTDB taxonomy): domain Bacteria; phylum Bacillota; class Clostridia; order Lachnospirales; family Lachnospiraceae; genus Suilimivivens. The sequence goes on along the minus strand of CAJUED010000016.1, from coordinate 66,130 downwards.
ATGACGAGCTGGCAAAGAAATGCGGAGATATTGTGGGGGAAGAAATGGAAATGTTTGGAACCCATTTATGGCTTGCGCCTGCTATGAATATTTATCGTTCTCCTCTGTGCGGACGTAACTTTGAATATTATTCGGAAGACCCCCATCTTTCAGGATGCATTGCGGCGGATATCACGGACGGTGTTCAGGTCCATGAGGGATGCGCAACCACCATCAAGCATTACGCCTGCAACAACCAGGAGACAAACCGTTATTTCTCCAACAGCAATGTGGGAGAAAGAGCGCTGCGTGAGATTTATCTGAAAGGTTTTGAGATTTGTATCAAGAAATCACAGCCCCATTTTATCATGACTTCCTACAACCTGATTAACGGGGAACATGCATGCAGCACAAAGGATATTCAGACTTTTACGCTCCGTGACGAGTGGGGCTTCAAAGGGGTTGTTATGACAGACTGGCTGGTAACAGGCGGTATGGGAGCTAAGGGAGAGAAATGGCCCTGCGCATCCTGTGCAGGAAATGTGAAGGCCGGAAATGATATCACAATGCCTGGTATCCCTTCCGATAAGGCGGATATTATGAAGGCCCTTGCGGATGCATCTCATCCTTATGCTTTAAGCAAGGCGGAGCTGCAGCTGGCGGCAAAGCGCGTGCTGGGGATGATACAAAAGCTTGCATAACATGCAACGCACTTCGTGCTTATGCACCAACGGATGCCTATGGTATCCTTATGTGCCAACGAGCAGAGCGTTTATGCACCAGCGCCCTTCGTGCTTATGTGAAACACCGCGCAGAGCACTTATGCACCAACGTACTTTAAGCTTATGCGAAGCAACGTATTTTGCGTTTATGCAATGCGACAGATGTCTGCGACATCTTTATGCGGCAACGGGCTTTGCCCTTATGTTGCAATGATATACATGAATGACTTCCCGGGAAAGTTTAGGCTTTCCCGGGGAATTTTTTGAATTTTTCGGAGGAAAGTGAGTTGAAAACAGTGGAGGAAAAAAATGCGGCTAACCTTTTGGAAGGCTCTGTTGCCAAGGGGATTTTAGGCTTTGCCATACCGATTTTCTGGGGGCAACTCCTGCAGCAGCTGTATAATATGGTGGATGCCTGGGTTATTGGGAATTATGCGGACAATGCGTCTTTTGCGGCGGTCAGCAGCGCCGGGAACCTGATTTTTTTGATCGTGGGATTTTTTAACGGCATTGGAGTTGGCGGCGGTGTGGTGATTTCACGGTATTTTGGGGCAAAGGATGACAAAAATGTGGAGAATGCCATTCACACAAATTTTCTGTTTGGAATCCTGGCCTCGGTGGTCTCAACTTTAGTGGGAGTTCTTCTGGTACCTACCATCTTAAGGTGGATGGGGACGCCGGATAATGTACTTCCTCAGTCCTTAGCCTATTTCCGGGTATACTTCGGCGGAGTTTCCACGGTGATCATGTATAATATCTGTATGTCTATCATGCAGGCGGTGGGGGACAGCAAACATCCGCTGTATTACCTGATGCTTTCCTCCATTATCAATATGATTTTGGATATGATTTTTGTGGCAGGCTTCCATACCGGTGTGACCGGCGCAGCAATCGCAACGGTTCTTTCACAGGGAATCAGCGTAGCCCTCTGCGTGTTCAGAATGTGCAAGGGGAAGGACAGGGCAAAGCTGGATTTTAAAAAGCTGCGGATTCACCGGGGCATTATTATGGAAGTGATTTATCAGGGCATTCCCACCGGAATTCAAAATTCGGTTATCAGTATTGGAAACATTGTTATTCAGTCCAATATCAACTCCTTTGGAGAATTTGCAATGTCCGGCGTGGGGGCATATTCCCGTATTGAGGGGCTGGTATTCCTGCCGATTATGAGTATGTCCATGGCATTGCCTACCTTTATCAGCCAGAACCTTGGGGCAAAGAAATATGACAGGGCCAAGAAGGGGGCTGCCTTTGGCATAGCCTCAGGGGTTGTGATTGCAGAGCTGATTGGTTTTGTGATATTTTTTGGAGTTTCGCCTCTGCTTAGAATATTTGTCAGTACACCCCAGGCAATTGCATTTGGCAGAATCCACGCGAGAACGGTGGCTTTGTTTTTCTGTCTGCTGTCATTTTCCCACTGTGCGGCGGGGGTGATCAGGGGCTCCGGAAAAGCAATTGTGCCGATGGTAGGAATGCTGTTTTCCTGGTGCGTGATACGTATTGTTTATGTAACCATTGCACTTAGGATTGTGCCGGAATTTCGGATGATTTCATGTGCATACCCTATTACATGGTCTGTGACGACGGTGATATTTGCAGTGTTTTTGCTGAAGACGGATTGGGTGCATTCCTTTGAACGGTAATTTTCTCTTGAAAAGTAATTCCTTCTTTATTTACGGTTCCTAATCAATCGGTCAGTTATTGCGTTTTGCCTGCTATAATGTCATAATCAAAATAAAAAAGGGAAAAAGTTGAGCTTATGTATATCAAAAGTACCCCGGAAAAGGAGCTGACAATGAAAGAATTGGAGCATTGCCTGCAGGCCTCCCAGCCGAGTGTGGCCGGTCTTGCCCCTTGCATGGAGAAGTTTCCGATTATCAGGGAGATGCAAAAAGAGAAGGAAGTAGTATGGATAAATCCTGGTCTGACTGAGTTCAGGGCTGATGTGGAAAATTGCGGACTGACAATCAAGGATATTGAAGATGCAGAGCAAAGACTTTTGCGCTTTGCGCCCTTTATTATGAAATGTTTTCCGGAGACAGGACCGCAGAACGGATTGATTGAATCCGAGCTGGAATTTATTCCTTCTATGGGCAGGACGCTCAATCAGAAATATGGGGATATTCTTCAGGGCGGTCTGCTTTTAAAAAAGGACAGCCATTTGGCAATCGCCGGTTCCGTCAAGGCAAGGGGCGGAATATATGAGGTGCTAAAGCATACGGAATCACTTGCGCTTGCTCATGGTCTGCTGAAAGAAGGGGAAAGCTATGAAAAATTGGCTTCCGAAGAAATGCGGAAATTTTTCAGCCGGTATACGATACAGGTGGGGTCAACAGGAAATTTGGGGATGAGCATCGGCATCATGAGCGCCGCAATCGGTTATCAGGTAATTGTACATATGTCCTCCGATGCGAAAAAATGGAAAAAAGATCTTTTGAGATCCCATCATGTACAGGTGTTGGAATATGAGACGGATTATGTAGAGGCAGTAAAAAAAGGACGGGAACTGTCTGACCAAAACCCTGAAAGTTATTTTGTGGATGATGAAAATTCCAAAGACCTGTTTCTTGGATATTCTGTTGCGGCAAAACGGCTGCAAAGGCAGATAGACCGGCTTGGAATCAGGGTGGATGATGCGCATCCTCTGTTTGTGTATATTCCCTGTGGTATCGGAGGCGCTCCGGGGGGAATCAGCTTTGGGCTGAAACAGATTTATAAAGATAATGTACATTGCTTTTTTGTGGAACCAACACAGGCGCCCTGCATGATGCTGGGAATGGTGACGGGATTAAATGATGGTATTTCCGTTCAGGATATCGGGCTGAGCGGCCTGACACAGGCGGACGGTCTGGCTGTGCCAAGGCCCTCAAGTTTTGTGGGAAAAGTAATGAGACCTCTGTTAAGCGGTGCATTTACAGTACAGGATGAACATTTGTATGAATATATGAAAATGCTTATGAATACGGAAAAGATTTTTTTAGAGCCAAGCGCATGCGCCGGATTTCAGGGAGCTGCTTTTCTGGGGCAAAAGGAGGAAACACTGCGGTATCTTCGGGAAAGGCATTTGGCCGATAAAATGGAAAACGCGGCCCATATTGTGTGGGCTACAGGAGGCAGTATGGTGCCTGAGGATGTGAGAAGCGAATATTTAAACCATTAAGCGCTGACGGGGAGCACAGACAATTGCCCAATATGTGAAAAATAATTTAAAATCTACGTATATGTCCAATTGTGAAAATATGCGCAGGAATCAGAGTAGAAACGGGGTAAATATGCAATATACGAGTAAATATGAATCTCCCCTTGGGGGTATTGTGCTGGCAGCAGACGAAATCGGCCTTACAGGGTTATGGTTTAAGGGGCAGAAATACTTTGGGCTCTGTCTTGATAAAGAAAATGAGGAAAAGGAATTGCCTGTATTTGAACTGACCAGGAAGTGGCTGGACATATATTTTTCGGGAAATGAGCCGGATTTTAAGGTGCCCATCCATTTTACGGGAAGCGCATTTCAAAATGAGGTGTGGGAAATCCTTTCTCAAATTCCTTACGGGCATACAACCACCTATGGAGCTATTGCAAAGCAGATTGCGGAGAAAAGAGGGCTTTTTGGAATGTCAGCTCAGGCAGTTGGCGGCGCGGTGGCCCACAATCCGATATCCGTTATCGTACCCTGCCACAGAGTGGTGGGCGGAAATGGAAGTCTTACAGGATATGCAGGGGGCATAGACAAAAAGACCGCCCTTTTAAAATTGGAAAAAGGATACAGGGAAACATTTTTTGTCCCAAAGAAAACCGGCCGGAATTGGCGGAGTTGTTGACGATATATCCCACGGGAAGTATAATATATTCATAAAAGATACACCACGATAAAGGTTATATTTTGATGAAAAGGGGGTTATAGTTGTGAGCGAAAAAAGACGGCGGAATGTGAAGGCAAAAACTTATGCTTACAGTTACGAGCAGTATGAGGAGCAGGGGAAAGGTCCAAAGGATGTTGTGGGGGATATCCTCGGGGATGAGGAATTTGACGGTTTAAACGAGCTGTCAATCGGATGCTGGGGAAATCCCTGGGAGGAGAGCTGCCAGGAGGTCATTGATGGAATCGTGGCAAATGCTGACAAGTTTTCCCATATTGAAAAGCTGTTTTTGGGGGATATGGATTTTGAGGAATGTGAAGTGTCCTGGATTATGCAGGGAGATTACAGCAGATTGTGGGCGGCTCTGCCCGGGCTTAAGGAACTGACGATCAAGGGCAGCACCGACCTTGCGCTGGGAGAAATCTGTCATGAGGGACTTGAGTCATTGACGATCATATGCGGCGGACTGCCTAAATCGGTGATGAAATCCATAGAGAATGCAAAGCTTCCCAATTTAAAGAAATTACTGCTCTATATTGGGATTGAAGATTATGGCTTTGACGGAAACGAGGATACCGTAAAAGAGCTTCTGGAGAAATCAGATTTTCCTGGTCTCGAGTATCTGGGGATTGTGGACAGTGAGATGCAGGATGAGCTTACCGGAATTGTGCTTGGAAGCAAATATATGGGACAAATAAGCGTTCTGGACTTATCCCTGGGAACACTGACCGATAAAGGGGGAGCGCTTCTTTTAGAAAAGATACCCACATGGCCCAATATAAAGAAACTGGATGTGCATTACCATTATTTGTCAGATGAAATGGCAGGAAAGCTTGAGAGTCTTCCAATAGAAGTGGATGTTTCCGAGGGGAACAAAGAGGATGCGTATGATGGCGAAATTTACAGATACGCCATGCTCACAGAATGAGGCGCGTAATCCTTCTGGGAAATCCCGGTACCAAACGAACGGATTATTTAAGGCAGGCAGCAGTGCAGGAAGGGCTGCCTGTCCTTTTTGAAATACCGGATACTGACGGAGGGAAAGGCAGTTTGTTATGCTCTCCTTTTCCTGGTTCCGAAAATGATGCGGCAAATGAGACAGGTGCTTTTGGATTTGCAGACTGGCGGAACCGGCAGCAGGATTTTCCGGGGGATGGGAAGGTGTTTTTAAAGATTGACCCTCCTTTATGGGAAAGCAGTTCGCTGAACGAATTAAACAGGCTGACGGCAGCCTATGAGCGGGAGCTTAAGGAACTGGCCCAAATGGAAAAGACCCGGGACATAACTTTTTTGAATCATCCGTCGGCTATAGCCGCGCTTTTGGATAAAGATGCCTGTAAGAAAAGGCTGGCGGAAGCGGGACTTCCGGTGACGGAGCAGATAGATGGAACCGGAAAAGAAAATGCAGGAGAGCAGCTCCTTTACAGGCTGGCGGAAACGGGCATTCATCAGGTTTTCATCAAACCATTGAAAGGCTCCGGGGCGGCGGGGGTGTCGGCCTTTCGTTATCAGCCTGCCACAGGGCGGATGGCTCTTTACACCTGTGCGGCGCTGTGTCCGGGGGTGGGACTGGTAAATACCAAACGGCTAAGGCGGTTTTCGAATTGGGAGGATATTTTTCCACTGCTTGACGAGATTTTAAAGCTTGACTGTATTTTGGAGCGGTGGTATGCAAAGGCGGAATATCAGGGCTTTTCTTACGATCTGCGGGCGGTGATGCAGGATGGAAAAATGGATTTCTTACTGGCAAGGCTCTCCAAAGGCCCTATAACTAATCTGCATTTAAACAACCATCCCCTGAGGATAGAGGAATTGCAGCTTTCCGAGTCCGTAATTCATTCTGTGACCGCCGTTTGCCAGCAGGCAATGGAGTGTTTTCCGGGGCTGAGGAGTGCGGGGATTGACATTTTACTGGAAAAGGGCAGCCTGCATCCAAGAATCATTGAAATGAACGGACAGGGAGATTTGATTTACCAGGACATTTATCATGAAAACAGGATATACCGCCATCAGGCGAGGATGATGCTGGACTGGCTGAAAGGTCAATAAGCTATTTTGGAGAAAGGCCTTAAAACCAGATACACATTATGAACAGATTTAAAGTAGAGGAAGGACAAATGGAAGGTAATATGGTTCAGGGTGCGGAAACGGTAAATGCGGATACAGGAAGGACAAATGCAGACACAGAAAAATCAAGTGTAGATGTAATAAAAGAAAATGAAGTAAACGCAGCTGCGGAAAAGGAAAGTGTGGCAAAGGGAAGCGTACAGAAGAATGAGGGAAGCGAGGTGCCCGTGCGCCTGTTTGCTTCCGGAAAGCGCAAAAAGCCATCGGTGGATATGAATCAGGTGGTGGGTTCTCTGGACATTTTGTTCATATGTCTGGATACCCTGCGCTATGATGTGGCGGTAAAGGAGGAGACAGAAGGCGGAACACCTGTTTTAAACCGGTATGGCAAATGGGAGAAGCGTCAGGCACCGGGGAATTTTACTTATCCTTCCCATCATGCCATGTTTGCAGGATTTCTGCCCTGCGGGTATGAGGCGAAAAGCCTGGCGGACAGGGAGCTTTTGTTTTTCCCCAAAGCAATCGGGTTTGGGAAAAATCCGCCGGAAGGAGCCTATGCATTTTCAGGGAGCACGATAATGGAAGGGCTCGCTGGGGACGGCTATGAGACCTGGTGTGTCGGGGGCGTGTCTTTTTTTGATAAGCGTTCGGATTTAGGCAGAGTGTTCCCCTCCTATTTTCAAAAAAGCTACTGGAATCCTTCTTTTGGCTGCCCTGTGAAGGAAAGCACCAAAAATCAGGTGGATTTTATTTTGAGAAAGCTTTCTTTAGAGGAGCCTGCAAAGAGATTGTTTCTATACCTGAATGTGGACGCTATTCACTATCCCAACAGTTTTTATCTTGAAGGGGCGGCCGGAGACAGCGTGGAGAGTCACGGCGCGGCCCTGCGGTATGTGGACGGGCAGCTGGGGAGGCTGTTTGCGGAATGGAAAGAGCGGCGGGGCGGAGCCTTTGTAATCTGCTGCTCGGATCATGGCACCTGCTACGGGGAGGACGGCTGTCAGTTCCACGGCATTGACCACCCGGCGGTGAATACGGTTCCCTATAAACATTTTTTCCTGTAAGAGGTGTGTTATGAATCCATATGTGCAATATATGTACAGTTATCCTCATAAGACGGCTTACCGCACCCTTGAGGGAGTTTCCCTTAAGGAGTATGCCCACTTGCTAAAGGGGCCGGGGCACGGGTTGTATCTTCATATCCCTTTTTGTCAGGGAAAGTGTGGGTATTGCAATCTTTTTTCCGTGACGGGGCAGGGAGGGGGAGCGGTTCAAAGATATTTAATGGCGGTGGAAGAACAGAGCGGCCAATACCGGGCGCTTTTGTCAGGCCAGGGGACGGAATTTTCCCAGCTGGTGATTGGCGGAGGAACGCCGCTTTATCTGTCGGAGGCTGAATTGGAGCGGATGTTTGACATGTTGGAGGAGGAATTTCATTTTTCCAAAGACAGAGAGCTTGTCATAGAGACGGCCCCCAATCAGACCACGGAGGGAAAGCTAAGGCTTTTGAAGCAGGCGGGAGTGACAAGAGTCAGTATGGGAATCCAGAGCTTTTCGGATGAGGAGCTTCTTATTCTGAAAAGAGGACATAGCGCCGGGAGAGCCCGGGAAGCCCTCAGGCTGTTAAAGTCCTTTGGATTTCCCTGTGTGAATCTGGACTTTATCTATGGGATTCCGGGACAGACCGAAGGAAGCCTGCTGAAATCTTTAAAAGAGGCTTTGGATTATGAACCGGATGAGATTTTTCTGTATCCTCTTTACATAAAACAAGGCGTGGGACTTGCACGAGACGGGATGGTTCCTGATTGGAAGGCGGCCATGGGACAGTATGAAAGGGCCTGTTACTTTCTGAAAGAGAAGGGATTTAGACAGGATTCCATGCGCAGATTTGTGCGACAAAGGGGCGAGAGGGAATTTTCAGAATGCGGCTTTGGAACCTCTCTTGCGCTGGGATGCGGAGGCAGGAGTTACCTGGGAAGGCTTCATTTTTGTACTCCTTATGCGGTGGAGGCCGGGGACTGCCTGAAACGTCTGGTGGATTATGAAAATACAAAGGATTACACGGAGATTACCCATGGAATCCTCTTATCGGAGGAGGAAATCAAACGCCGCTATGTGATTCGCCATGTGCTGATAAAGCCGGGGCTCCCTCTTAAGAATTATCAGGAGCAGTTTGGAAGTCAGGCCATGGAGGATTTCCCGCTTCTAAAGGATTGGATTGAGGAAGGATACGCAGGGCTTTACGACCATGAAGATGCGGGAGAGACGAAGACATATCTTGCCCTTACGGAAAAAGGTCTTGGCCTTTCCGATTATTTAGGCCCCCAGTTGATTTCACCGGAGGTAAGAAAAGCGATGGAGGAGTGGGGCTGATGAAGGAAGCGGCAGGAAAGCGTATGTTGCTGTATCGGGGCACTTTAAAAAGCTGCAATTACCGCTGTTCATATTGTCCCTTTTCCAAACACCCTATGTCCGTTAAGGAACTTGAGAGGGACAAAGGACAGTGGCTCTCTTTTCTTGAAGATTTTGAAAGACGCAGGGGCACCATGGGAGTTGGGGCTTTGATGGTGATCCCTTACGGGGAGGCGCTGATTCATTCCTGGTACAGGGAAGGATTGGCATATTTAAGCGCTCTTTCAGATATAGACGCCGTGGGAGCCCAGACCAATTTAAGTTTTCCGGTGCGGAATTTTCTTTCCGATTACGAAACAGCAGGAGGGGAGCTTTCCAAATTAAGGCTATGGGCCACCTTCCATCCGGAAATGACGGAAGTTTCCGAATTTGTAAAAAAGTGCAGAGAGCTGCGAGAGGCAGGGGTCACCCTCTGCGCAGGGGCCGTGGGAGTGCCTGAGAACGGAGCGCTTTTAAGCGGGCTCAGGAAGGAGCTTCCGGAGGATATTTATCTCTGGATTAACAAAATGGACGGTTTAAAAAGGCCTTATACCCCGGAGGAAGAAAGGACATTTGCGGACATTGACCCCTATTTTTTCAGGGAGCTGATGCCAACGGCGGCTGATGTGGAAAAATGTGCGGGTCGGCTCTTTGTGGAAGGAAATGGAAGGATGCATACCTGCAATATCAGCAAAGAGCTGGCGGTAAGCTGGAAGGAATGGGAAAAAACGTCCTTTCCAAGGCCGCAGTGCGGAAGAAAGCGTTGCTCCTGTTTTCTGGCCTATGGAGGGCGGGAGGACTTTTTAAATACAATGCTCTTTGGAGATTATCCTTTGTTTCGGATTCCAAGGCGGCCCAAAGCGGCTTTTTTGGATGTGGATGGGACGCTGGTTTTCAGAACAGCTCCTACAGATATGGATGGAGCATTCTGTTCCGAAGTGGGAGCAGGAGAGAAATCCGGTATGAGGCCGTTTGATGTGGAAAAGGATACGTACAGTTGCCCGGCAGATATATCAGCCGGTTTGGAGGCTCTTTACAGGGAAAAGACCCTGCTTTTCTTTGCAACCACATTGCCCTACAAAGAGGCTATAAGGCGCTGCCATAAAATCCGCCATTTGTTCAGGGGAGGGATTTTCGCCGCCGGGGCGCATGTCCTTTTGGAGGATGGAGATGGCAAAAGAGAGATTTTCTATTTTTTAGACGAGGATATTGCCAGGTATTTGAATCTACTTAAGCAGGAATTTTCTTTTCGGATATTAACTTGCCGGAAGGATGGAGAGATATACAAAATAACACTTTTCCGCTCGAAACATAAAGTGTGGACCAGCCGGGAGGCGGAAGATGTATTTGCCCTTTTACCGGATGAACATAAAGGGAAAGTGCGGTATATTATAGAAGAAAACTGTCTGCAGATTGTATCTGCCGGGGTGAATAAGGCGGAAGGAGTCAAAACCATTTGCCGGTGGCTGGGCGTATCCCCAAAAGAATGCTTTGCTGCTGGGGATGTGGGATGGAATTCCGGTTTAGAAGATTCCGGGGAGAATGAAGGGATGATGGAGTTATGCGGGGGTTCATATCTTTTCCGGGCAGGGCAGTCGGAAAACAGTGTTCCAAAGGAATAGGGTTGCATTAGGAAACAAGTTCTTATTGGAAGACAAGCTACTAGAAGACAAGTTTCCATAGAAGATTTGTTTCCATAAAATTTTACTATTACACAGAAATTGGGAGGTATTTATGCAGAAGGATTTTCACTTACTTTATCCGCCGGGATACGACAGGGAAAAAGAGGTTCCCATGAAGGATTTTGATTTTATTCATTCCTTAAAGATTGATGAGATGGTGGTGCTTATCCGGGAAAGCCACAGGGGACTACGGGATCTTTTTCTGGAAAATTTTTATACCACGGATACGGAGGTTTTGGAATACCGCCTTTGTGTGGTGGAGGATTTGGTTGAAAATCCCAGGCTGTATGAGATTTTCTGCAAGGCTATTCCGGCTATCCATAACGTTTATGATTTGAGTCGTTCCATGAGCAGTGATTTTACCGTGGAATCGGCATTAAGCTCTATCCGATATCTGGAAATGTATCAGGAAATTGTAAATTTGTTTGCCGATGGCCTTAAGGATTTGGAGCTGCATTCAGAGGGAATGAAAATTTTCCGGGAGCAGATTTCCCAGGTGGTGGAAAGCGAAGATTTTAAAAATTTAAGCAGCGAACTTGCTAAGATGGAGAACAGCTTCAGCTTTATAAAGGGGCTGACCATAGGCGTGAATCTGGATGAAACTCTGCGGGTGAAGGATGCGGGGGTTATCTCCATTGAGGACAAGCCTTTTCACGAAGGCACCATTATGGAGAAACTGTTGAAGAAAAATCCAAAGGATACCCACGCCCTGATTTCCCCTTTGTATCCCCTGACCAGAGGGCTTCACGGGGAGGAATTAAAGGCCCTTAATTCCGCAGTTAGGTCTTCCTTAAATACCATCTTTTTAAAATCCCTGCGCAGTTTAGAGCCTCTGATTCAAAAGTATTACAGGGTCAATACCACCATGTTTGTCCTGCTTTTGGATGAGATACGTTTCCTCACTGCAGGGGTAAAATTTATATTGAGTATGAAGGAGCTGGGATTTCCCATGTGCCGGCCTGTGATTGCTAAGATGGATGAGAAAAAGTGTCGGCTGAAAGGGGTTTACAATCCTTCCCTTGCAAGGCAGGAGATTGAGGACAACATTGTATCCAATTCCTTTGAGCTGGACGAGAAGGGACGGTTTTACCTGGTGACCGGGCCAAATCATGGAGGAAAATCTATCTTCGCCTACTCGGTGGGGATGTCCCAGGCGCTTTTCCAGCTGGGGCTTTTCGTGCCTGCAAAAGAAGCGGTGATGAGCCCGGTTTCCGGTATTTACACACATTTCCCTTCTTCTGACGAGGACAATTATGGGAAGGGAAGGTTAGAGAGCGAGTGCGCCCGGCTTGCAGAGATTATGAAGGTGCTGACGGACACGGATATGCTGCTGATGGATGAATCCTTTTCCAGCACCAGCGGATTGGAAGCGGGTTATATTGCATCGGAGGTTTTGACCGGGATTGGGATTATCGGGTGCTGCGGTATTTTTGTAACCCATATTCATGATCTGCCTCAGAGGATAGACGAGTACAATTCCCACCCGGACAACAAAGGGAAGATTGATAATCTGGTGGCCCTTATGGAAAATAAGGAGGACGGCACCAGAAGCTACAAGGTGTCAAGAACCACGCCGGACGGGCTCAGCTATGCAAAGGATATTGCAGGGCGGTATGGACTTGACCTGGAATCCATTGTGAGTGGTATGCAAAGGAAATAAGTCTATGCAGATTACTGATGAAATCAGCATAATATTTAGAGAGACGATTGCGGCTTAAAGACAGCAGAGGGCGTTAAGAAATGGAGATTTTTTGTGCCTGCGCATTGGCAGTCAGTTTAAGGCAGGGGGATTAATTATGGAAGCTTTGTTAAATCTTGACGGAAATATTTTGATTTGGATACAGGAATTTCTGCGGAACCCGGTTTTCGATCCTGTTATGAAGGGGATTACCGCGTTGGGCAATGCGGGTATTTTCTGGATTATCGCCACCGTTATTTTGCTGATTCCTAAAAAGACAAGGAGGGTGGGGCTGATGAGTGCCTTTGCCCTGCTTGGCTCTCTGCTGATTAATAACATTTTACTGAAAAACCTGGTGGCCAGAACCCGGCCCTACTATGTGGTGGAGGGACTGATACCGATCGTGAAAAAGCCTTCGGAATTTTCCTTTCCATCCGGACATGCGGGGAGCTCCTTTGCGTCCGCCTGGGTGTTCTATCGGAATCTGCCGAAAAAATATGGAGTTTGGCTTTTGATTTTGGCAATAGCGATTTCTTTTTCGCGGTTGTATGTAGGGGTGCATTACCCAAGCGATGTGCTGGCAGGGATGGTGACAGGAATTATGTGCGGTTATCTGGGAGAGTGGATTGTTAAGAGACTTTTCAGGGAAGATATATGAAGTATCTCATCTTCATGTACGAAAAAAAATACACAAATGAAAAAAAAGTTCTTGTGTGATTGCGAAGTGTATAGTAGAATAATGTGAGCGTAGGATTGTATACAATTATCCAATCATACCATTAAACAGCGTTACAAACAGCACTGCTGTGAAATGTGGTCTGACAGCTGATTTTACCAACAGCACTTGTACAGGACATTTGTAACGCCGGAATGAAGATTAAAATGCAAAGACAGGATTCAGGAGGGATATGCGCTATGAAGGCATACAAGGAACTTGGCAAAGAAGAATTGCTTGTATTAAAAGAGGACTTAAACAAACAGTATGAAGAAGCAAAGGCGAAAGGTTTAAAGCTGGATATGTCCAGAGGAAAGCCCTCATCCGCTCAGCTGGATATGGAGAAGGACTTCCTTGGCATGGTTATTTCTGATGCGGATGTAACTACGGAAACCGGAGTGGATTGTAGAAACTATGGGCTTTTGGATGGTATTCCGGAGGCAAAGAGACTTTTGGCGGATATGCTGGGAGTTTCACCGGAAAATGTGATTGTATTTGGTAATTCCAGCCTCAATGTAATGTATGATACCGTTGCCCGTTCCATGGTGCTTGGGGTCCTTGGAAATACGCCCTGGTGTAAGTTAGACAAAGTAAAATTCCTGTGTCCTGTGCCGGGATATGACAGGCATTTTGCGATTACCGAACAGTTTGGCATTGAAATGATCAATATCCCCATGTCAGAGGATGGCCCTGATATGGATTTGGTAGAAAAATATGTAAATGAAGACCCGGCCGTAAAAGGTATCTGGTGTGTTCCCAAGTATTCCAACCCTCAGGGATATACTTATTCAAACGAGACAGTAAAGAGGTTTGCAGCCTTAAAGCCAGCTGCAGCAGATTTCAGGATTTTCTGGGATAACGCTTATGCAATTCATGATTTATACGAAGATAAGAGTGATGACCTTCTGGAAATCTTAAGCGAGTGTGAAAAGGCGGGGAACCCTGATATGGTTTATGAATTCTGCTCTACCTCCAAGGTGACTTTCCCGGGAGCAGGCATTGCAGGGGTGGTGGCATCCGCTGCCAATATCGCCCAGATCAAAGCGGCCATGACCATACAGACAATTGGATATGATAAGCTCAATCAGCTTCGGCATGTGAAATATTTTAAGAACATTGACGGGATGAAAGCCCATATGATGAAGCACGCGGAAATTATCCGCCCTAAGTTTGAAGCCATTGAGAATGTTCTTGCAAAAGAACTTGGAGGACTGGAAATTGGCTGCTGGACAAAGCCGGTTGGCGGTTATTTCATTTCTTTTGACGCTATGGAAGGCTGCGCAAAGGAAATTGTACGGAAATGTAAGGAAGCCGGAGTGGTGCTCACAGGAGCAGGCGCTACTTATCCTTACAAAAAGGATCCGAAGGACAGCAATATCCGTATTGCGCCTACGTTCCCTTCCGAGGATGAGCTGAGGATGGCTACGGACTTGTTTGTGCTCTGTGTAAAACTGGTCAGTGTGGAGAAGCTTCTTGCGGAAGCTTAAGGGATTTGAAAGCAGACGGTTTTAGCAGAGAGTAGAAGATGGAGGGTCAGTTATGGAGGAATTTAAAAGGTTATCACGAGATTTGGTGGCTCATGGCGCAATTTTAGATTACTATCAGGATACCATACAGATTCCCAACGGAAATGTGGCCAAATGGGATTTTATCAAGCACAAGGGAGCGGCAGCAGTGGTCCCTGTGGATGATAAAGGGCGTCTTATCATGGTAAAGCAGTACCGAAACGCCCTTGACCGGGATACGCTGGAGATTCCGGCCGGAGGCCTTAACGGTGAAAATGAGCCCACAAGGGATGCGGCCATAAGGGAGCTTCAGGAGGAAACCGGCTACAGGGCGGAGCATGTAGAACTTTTGCTGACGCTGTGCACAACGGTTGCCTACAGCAATGAAAAGATAGACATTTATCTGGCAACCGGACTTACGGCCGGGAGCCAGCATCTGGATGAGGACGAGTATGTGGGGGTTATAGCCTGTACGGTGGAAGAACTGACAGAAAAGATTTATGCGGGAGAGATTCAGGATGCCAAGACTATCGCGGCGGTCCTGGCTTATAAGGATAAATTTTGCAGGAGCTGATGATAGAAGCAGACACGGATATTGAAGGAAAAAAGGGCTGGGACGCCCGAATAGTTTTCCGGGTTTGGTTGTCATAAATGCCGGAAAAGAGGGACGGTTTTTAAACAGGCAGTGCATATGCGCTGCCTGTTTTTCATATATTTAAGAAAAAATAAAGATGGGACAGTCATGGGCAGAGCTGAGAGAAACAGTACTTATTCCTTCTGGTTTTATTTGTTTTTAGGGAGTTTTCTTTTTGGTGTACTTGTTATGAATGTGGGAAATGAAACCCTTCTTTCGGAGGGCGGCATTTTCAGCCGGACGTCGGTAGGCAGACTGAGATATATGGAAATTGACAGCGGGAGATTTTTCCGTTATGTATTAGAGCACAGGATGGGAGAGGGGGCTTTGCTGGTTCTGCTCTCCGGTACCTGGCTGGGGGTGATATCCGTATATGCCTGTATTGTGTGGCAGGGAGTTTTAGCAGGGATGACAATCACGGCAGCGGTGATACGATATGGGATAAAGGGGCTTCTTCTTTTACTGGGAGGCCTGTTTCCCCATCAGCTGCTTCTGATCCCGGCGCAGGTCATGCTTCTTGGCTGGTGTTATGAAAACTGTGGCAAAGGGCATTTTTCAGGGAAGTACACAGCCCCCTACCACAAAAATATCCGCCAGCATTACCTGAAACAGGGAATAGGGCTTTTGTGGATCATGATTGTGATTTTGATCGGATGTATCCTGGAAAGCTATGTGAATCCTATTCTCCTTTCCGATTTGGTGAAAATTTTTTAATCAAAAATTTTTTTGATTTTTTACCAGATATAGTATTAACAAAATTTGGTTTTTGCATATATTGTATTTTGATGCATAAAAACACAGGATTTCCAGTAAAATCCGCATAAATCAAGGGAAAAATGCATTTGATTTCCCTGCTTTTTCTGATTATAATAAAATGAAAGACCGGCGTGAGGGCGGAGCGTCAAAAGAAAAGCGCTCCGGAAAACGGTTGAAGAAACTGGCAGGGGAAGCATTTGGAAAATGGAAACAGAGATTAACGGATTTATCATTTATTTACATAATGTCAGGAAAACATCGGAAAATACCATGCTCTCTTACAAGAGAGACCTTGTAAAGGTAAAGCGGTATCTGGAGGAACAGGGAATCAGCGATGTGAGGAAGATTACTTCCACGAACTTAAATTCTTATGTGCTGTATCTGGAAAAAAACAAATTTTCCGCGGCAACTATCTCAAGGAATATTGCTTCATTAAAAGCTTTTTATCATTATATGTATAGGGAAGGAATTGTAAATAAGGATGCGGCGGAGGGACTGCACGCACCGAAGATAGAGAAAAAAATGCCGGAGATTCTTTCCGCCCAGGAAGTGGTGCGATTGCTTGAGCAGCCATCAGGGGACAGTCCTAAGGAAATCAGGGACAAGGCTATGCTGGAGCTTTTGTATGCTACGGGAATCAGAGTGACGGAGCTGACAAATCTGAAGATGGAGGATTTGAACCTTCAGGTAGGCTATATTCTCTGCCGGGATGGAGAGAAAGAAAGGGTGGTTCCTTTTGGCAATGAGGCGAAAAACGCTCTCATGCGTTATCTGGATGGAACACGGGAAGGTATGGTTTCAAAGGGAGAGTCGGAGTATTTATTTGTAAACTGCTCCGGCCAGCCTATGAGCAGACAGGGTTTTTGGAAACTGCTGAAGTTTTATGCGAAAAGGGCGGGGATTAAAGCGGATATTACACCTCATACACTGCGGCATTGCTTTGCGGCACATCTGGTGGAAAATGGGGCTGATTTAAAGAGTGTTCAGGAGATGATGGGACATGCGGATATCTCTACAACGCAGATTTATGCAAATATGAATCAGAAAAGGATACGGGAAGTATATGCAAGAACGCATCCCAGGCGGTGATTAATTTCAAAAAATAATAAATTAATATTGACATTTCACATACCGGGTGTTAAGCTATATAGGCATGCGGGAAACGCAGTCAGATGAAGCAGAGTATCCACTCTCACCCTGTGGCGATTGGGCTTACAGGTGTCCATAATTGGCAGACGGACAGTTTGTGAAATGTGATGTCCGTGATTTTCTTTACATTGGTTATTGTTATGTGTAAAGATATGCTTTGGATTTTGGTGGATAGTTATGCTATCCACTTTTTTGATTTCAAAAAGTTGGTTCACAGAGCGTAACGGCATTTGAGTTTTGTTTTATGTAGGGAGGATACAGCCATTAGCGAATTATTCATTAACGAACAAATCAGGGATAAAGAAGTACGTGTTGTCGGAGAAAATGGGGAACAGTTAGGCATCATGACTTCGAGAGAAGCATTACAGATGGCAGAGGAAGCCGGTGTTGACCTTGTAAAGATTGCACCCACAGCAAAGCCGCCTGTATGTAAGCTGGTTGATTACGGGAAATTTAAATATGAGCAGACCCGTAAGGAAAAAGAAGCAAAGAAAAAGCAGAGAACGATTGAGATTAAGGAAATCCGTTTATCGCCCAATATCGATACCAATGATTTAAATACCAAGATAAATGCGGCGAGAAAATTCCTTTCCAAGGGAGACCGGGTGAAGATTACGCTCAGATTCCGTGGCCGTGAAATGGCACATATGGCAAGCAGCAAGCATATTTTGGATGATTTTGCGCAGGCTCTTTCCGATATATGTGTTGTGGAAAAGGCTCCCAAGGTGGAAGGAAGAAGTATGACAATGTTTTTAACTGAAAAGCGTTAGCCTGCCAGTTAAAATAAATGACAGGGACATGCCTGTCGGCAGAAATTAAATATTAATATACAGGAGGAATCGGTTATGCCTAAAATGAAAACAAAAAGAGCTGCTGCAAAGCGTTTTAAAGCTACAGGAACAGGTAAATTAAAGAGAAGTAAAGCTTACAAGAGCCATATCTTAACCAAGAAGTCGCCTAAGAGAAAGAGGAATCTGAGAAAGGCTGCTATGACAGACCAGACCAATGTTAAGAATATGAAGAAGGTTTTACCTTATTTATAAAAACATAAATGTGGATTTTACCCTAATTTGCGGTTTGGTTGGCAGAAGCAACAGGCGTGAATTATGAATAAGAATGAAATTTTTAAGAGATCGATAGGTCATAAGGAGGATTAGATATGGCAAGAATTAAAGGCGGTATGAATGCCAGAAGAAAACACAATAGAGTATTAAAGCTTGCAAAGGGCTACAGAGGAGCAAGGAGCAAGCAGTACAGAGTGGCAAAGCAGTCCGTAATGAGAGCATTAGCGTCTTCTTATGCAGGACGTAAGGAGAGAAAGCGTCAGTTCAGAAGACTTTGGATTGCCCGTATCAATGCGGCTGCAAGATTAAACGGATTATCCTACAGCAAATTTATGTATGGACTTAAGCTTGCAGAGGTTGAAATCAACAGAAAAATGCTTGCAGAGATGGCAGTAAATGATGCAGAGGGCTTCAAGGTGCTGGCGGAACTTGCAAAGAGCAAGCTTGCTTAAATATTTTAACAAAAGAACCGGAGACCTTATTCTTGTGATAAGGTCTTTTTTCTGCATAGGATTTTAGGGAGGAACGGCATGAGAGCACGAAGCAATTTGGAACCGGGGGACGTGTTTTATTTCTTTGAGGAAATATGTGCAATTCCCCATGGCTCAGGAAATACGGATGGAATCAGCAGTTATCTGGCGAGGTTTGCCAGAGAGAGAGACCTGGAGCATTATCAGGACGGAGTTGGAAATGTGATCATCATTAAGGAGGCCACTCCCGGTTATGAAAGTCATGAGCCCGTTATGCTGCAGGGACATATGGATATGGTGGCGGTAAAAAAACCGGACTGCCCGATAGACATGGCAAAGGAAGGCTTACAGCTTATGGTAGACGGCGACTGGCTTATGGCTGACGGCACCAGTCTTGGCGGTGACGACGGCATAGCGGTGGCCTACGGGCTGGCGCTTATGAATGGTGATAAGTATAAACATCCAAGGATTGAGCTGGTTGTCACAGTGGATGAGGAAGTGGGAATGGACGGGGCCCGTGCCCTTGATGTGACGCCGCTTAAAGCAAAGAAGCTGATCAATCTGGATTCGGAAGAAGAAGGGATTTTCCTTTCAGGTTGCGCGGGCGGTGCAAGAGTGAATGTAAATCTTGACTGCAGGAGGAAGAAACGGAAGGGAATTTTGTGCGAGATTCGTATAAGCGGTTTAAAGGGCGGCCACTCCGGGGAAGAAATCAAAAAGGAGAGGGGCAATGCCATCTGCCTTTTGGGCAGGACACTTTATAAGCTTTCCGAACGGCTTGACATCTGCATCAAAGATGTCCGGGGAGGCGTTGCGGACAATGCAATTCCTTCTGATGCCACAGCGCATATTTTGATTACCGGCTATGAAAACGGAGACAACAGATATAAGATTATGCAGGGAGAATTTTCCGAGCAGGGGTGTGCGGCTCTTTTGCGTCACAGCTGTGAAAAGCTGGGCAGGGAGTTTAAGAGCGAGTTATCCGATAAAGATGGGGATGTGAAACTGGAAGTGGTTTCCGCCAGACTTGCGGAGGACCTTGTGGTGGAGGAGGAAGACAGCAAAAAGGCTATCTGCCTTTTAAACACTATCCCTTACGGGGTTCAGGCTATGAGCAGCGCCATGGAGGGGCTTGTGGAGACATCCTTAAATCCCGGCCTTCTCAATACGAGAGAAGGACAAATCAACATAGGAATATCTGTGCGCAGCTCCGTAGAAAGCGCCAAGAAGGCTTTGATTGGGAAACTAAAAAGTCTGGCGCATCTGGCAGGGGCTTACACAGAAGTGACCGGCGATTATCCGGGGTGGGCTTATAAGAAGGAATCACCCCTTCGGGATAAGATGGTGGAAATATACAGGGAAATGTATCACGAGGAACCTGTGGTAAAGGCCATCCATGCAGGAGTGGAGTGCGGCCTGCTGGCGCATAAGATACCGGGACTTGACTGTGTATCCATAGGACCGGATATGAAAGATATCCATACGGCGGATGAGAAGCTTTCCATTCCTTCCACGGAAAGGGTATGGCATTATCTGCTCAGCTTGCTGGAGGCATTATAAAATAGAAAAACGTTGATGAAAAACGGCACTGTGATATATTCACGGTGCTGTTTTTTATGTACAGGGCCACCAGAGGAAGATTGTCAGCAGAGCTGACAGGCGGCCCGCGCGGCGAGTAGGGGAAGTAACCTTCCCTGCTCGATTCTTTCACGGGCAGTGATATAAGACTACAAAATCATCAAAACAAAAAACCTGATGAGCACTATTATCAGTACTAATCAGGTTTCTATAAATCGGAGTGACAAGACTTGAACTTGCGGCCTCTACTTCCCTAAAGTAGCGCTCTACCACCTGAGCCACACCCCGAAATGGTCACTTGTGAACCACGAATAATATATTAGCATTGAGGGGAAAATTTGTCAACTATTTTTTTGATATACTGCAAAAGTTTTTGTAAAATAAAAATATTTCTTGTTGAAAAAATTGAGGGGGATGAATTATAATACATTTAGAAATTTATTAGGTTAATAATATCGAATGCTGTGCTTTACAGGCTGGGCGGAAATGAGGAATTGGTATGGCATCACTTTCATTTGACAGTATCGTATTTAACAGAGAGGTGTCCTTTTGCAGAGGATACAGTATGGAAAGCAAGGACAGGCTGGAGAAGCTTTTTTTAGAGAACCGGATATCATATTTTATAGAGTGGCAGGAACGTTCTTTTTTTTCACGGATTTTTGGAGGAGGAAAAAGGAAAGAAAAAAGTATGTTTACGGTTCGTATCAATGAAGCCGATGTAGAGAGGGCGACCGAATTGGTTAAGGATATTGATTCGGTAAGGCTTAAAAAGCCGAAGGAAGACTGACCGATTACAGAGGAAGGCTTACATGAATTTGTGCTTGCACCCAAATTTGCGGGCGATTGGAAACATGAGGGTTTAGAATAAAGGAGAGAAAGAGTAAATGAATAAAGTAGTTGCAGTAGTTGGAATGTGTGGTTCAGGAAAATCCGTTGCTACGGATTTATTTGTGGAAAACGGCTGGGAAAAGGTATATTTCGGGGGCGTTACCCTTGATACCGTAAGAGAGAGAGGGCTGGAAATTACGCCGGATAACGAGAGGATGGTCAGGGAAGAACTTCGGGAAAAATTCGGCATGGGGGCATATGCCATCAAGCTGCTTCCTAAGATTAAGGAACTGCTTGAGAAAGGAAATGTAGTTGCCGACGGCTTGTACTCCTGGTCGGAGTATAAATATCTGAAAGATGATCTGGGGGATAATTTAAAGATACTCTGCATTATTTCCAACCGTAACGACAGGTATGAGAGGCTGAAAAACAGACCGGTGCGCCCTTTAAGCGCAAGTGAAGCATCGGGAAGGGATATAGCGGAAATTGAGAACCTGGAAAAGGGCGGTCCTATCGCAATTGCGGATTATTATATTATCAACAATGGGACAAAGGAAGAACTGGAAAAACAGGTTATGGAGTACATGAATTCTCTCGATTAAAAATTCTGTTCTTTGAAATGAATAGCCTGATGCGGTCGGTGGCGTATGAAACCTGACTTGCCGCATACAGGAATGTAAATATGGCAATCGGCTAAGGGAGATTTCCCCTGCCGATTGCCATATTTTGTATTAATAATCCTTTTATAAAGGGGGGCGTATCTGCAATCATTAAGGCGATTTATGAGGCGCGGCGGTTTTTGATGCTGCCATAAGAAAATCCAGGGATCCCGCAGGGTTTCCGGTTCCCTTTTCCAGCAGGGAAATCAGCCCTGTGATGGTGCTTTCTATTTCCTCAGGGGAGGAAGGGAGCAGGGAATTGTCCAGCTTTATGGCAAGAACAATCAATACAATTTCAGACAGGGCGGCCGGATGGTCAAAATGGATGTCGCCGCTGTGAATGCCCTGTTCAATAATCTGTGTCAGCTCCGGTTTCAACTCCGTAATTAAGTAGTTTAAATATTTCTGGTGGAGCAGGAGCATATCTTTGGCGCTGAATCCGGCGGCCTTTGTATTTTGCTTTA
The DNA here is from genome assembly GCA_910585075.1 of uncultured Lachnospiraceae bacterium. Classification (GTDB taxonomy): domain Bacteria; phylum Bacillota; class Clostridia; order Lachnospirales; family Lachnospiraceae; genus Suilimivivens. The sequence continues at coordinate 43,932 of CAJUED010000016.1, read as the reverse complement.
TAAATTCCCGGGAGGAATCCCGGCAGGCCTGAAAAAGTGCTGCCATCCGGGCGAAAGGGGAGACCTCTGTCTGCGCTGCCAAAGTCTTGGCCGTATCTAATGCCGTTTCGTAATTCCGTTCAATTAAGGCCTCCAAAATCGCTTCCTTGGAGGGAAAGTAGTAGTAAATGCTTCCTTTGCCGATACCTGCGGCCCGGGCAATTTCACTGACGGAAATTGTCTCAATATCTTTATCCTGCAATAAGCTTTGCAGGGCGTCTAAAATCTGATTGTGCTTGATAGGGTTTGGCATGTCAGTAGCCTTTCTTTCGTTCATTTATTTTCAATAGAAAAATTATGTTCAGGGTGTAGCCTGGCTTTTTATAAGCAGTTTTCCTGTTGCTGCTCGGAATACAATAAGCTGTCTCGCGGCGCGTGACAGTGTTTGATTCAATAGGACGCCTCATAGATACTTTTCTAAAGGATTGTATCATAAATCAGATAAAAATGACATACAGGATTCAGCAAAAACGGTTTTGAAAGGTAAAAACAGTTGAACAATGATAAAGATTCTCAGCTGCTCACCTTATGACGCTATGATACAAAGAGAAAGGGACTGCTTTCCGCTTGAAAGAGAACGTGATTTGTGATAGTATGTCGGATAACAATTCAGTTGTCAGAACCTTTAAAATGATGACAGAATAAATTGAAAAAACAGGAGAGAGCAAAAATGTCATTGGTAAGTATTATTGTTCCGGTTTACAATGGGGAGAAATCAATTGACAGATGTATTACCAGTATTTTAGGCCAGACATATAAGGATTTTGAGCTGATTTTATTGGATGACGGAAGCACGGACTCATCCGGAGCCATTTGCGATAGCTATGGGGAAAAGGATGGGCGCATCCGGGTGGTGCACAAGGATAACACAGGGGTTTCCGATACGCGCAATCAGGGAATCGCCATGGCCAGGGGCGAATATCTGCAGTTTGTGGACTGTGACGACTGGATTACCCGGGAGGCCACGGAATTTTTCATGAGGGCGGCCGCAGAGTATCAGTGCGATATGATAATCGCGGATTTTTACAGGGTGGTTGGAGAGCGGGTTTCCCAGAAGGGCGACATTGAGGAGGAAGGCCTCATGGATAGGGCCGGTTATGCGGTGAAAATGATGGAGAAACCGGCGGACTTTTATTATGGGGTTTTATGGAACAAATTTTACAGGCGCTCTATTATAGAAAAGTATCAGCTAAAAATGGACAACTCCATCAGCTGGTGCGAGGATTTCCTATTTAATCTGGAATATGTCCGTCATGCCCGGAGCATTTATGCGCTGAAATTTCCGGTATATTACTATGTGAAGACAAAAGGCTCTCTGGTTTCTCAGGGCATCAGCATGAAAAAGACCATTCAAATGAAGCGCACGGTATTTGCCTGTTATAATGATTTCTACAAGGATGTTTTTGATGATAAGGACTATGAGAAAAGACGGGGACAGGTATACCGCTTTTTGTTTGACGCTGCCGGGGACGGGATGGTGTCGCCCTTAAGCCTTCAGGGCAATTACAGGCTGGGGGATGAGCGGACCAGCGTAAGCGAAGGCGCCCAGGAGGGAGAAGGCATCTTTTTTGACAGCTACAGGGAGAGGAAACTGCAGGAAAAGTTGCTGGATATTGTGGCAATTAGAAACGAGCTTACCGTGGTGGATGTGAAACTGCTGTACTATTTAAGTCAGTTTCACGAGAGCTGCACTTACAAAGAGATGGCGGATATTTTAAATATTTCCGGAAGAAGTCTGTCTGCGGCGGTTCAAAGGCTTCTTGCAAAGGAAATGATTGCGGTTAAGGTACAGGAAAAGGATGCTGTAAAGACCAAGGGTAAAAATAAAGAAAAAGTGAAAGAAAAGAGCAAAGGAAAATCTCCGGATGAAAGAAGTATAGCGCTTCAAAGAAAGACGAGGCTTAAGGAATATGTGGTAACCCAGGAGGCGGAAACCATTTTGTCGGAAATGCTCTTTGCCCTGTGTGATTTGGAACAGATTGTTTACGAGGGCTTTAGCCCGGAAGAAATCGAGCTGTACGAAAAGCTGAACGAGAGGAAAAAACAGAACATAAAAAAAGCAATTAGAACGTGAGCCTTTCAGGCGAATCTTTCAGGAGGTACTAAATATGGAGTTTAGCAAAGAAAAAATGAAACAAATCAGAAATATAATGATATTTGGGGCAGTGCTGGTGCTGGCGATTATTTATAGCGCGCAGGTTATGGCAGGGATTGCTTTTGTAGTGGATATTTTTAAGCCCTTTATCTATGGGGGTGTGATTGCCTTCATCCTGAATATTTTAATGAAGGCTATTGAGGATAAGCTTTTAAAGGCCTGGAAGGGAAAGGCGGCCGGGAAACTGAAACGGCCCTTGAGCATGGTGCTTTCCATTGTTCTGATCGTGCTGGTTTTTGCGGTGGTTTTTGGAATGGTTCTGCCCCAGATGGCGTTGACTGCTTCGGAAATCGGGAAAAAGGTTCCGGTTTTTATGGAGCAGTTGATGGTGGAAGTTGAATTACTGGCTAAAAATGAACCGGCGCTGGTGGAGTGGGTGAGCAGGCTGGAAGAAACGGAAATAAATTGGGACGGTTTGGTAGAAAATATTTATTTCTTCCTGAAAAACGGCGGCGCAGGCAATGTGCTTAATTCCACTTTTACGGTGGCGGGCAGCATTATATCGGGCGTGGTAAACGGCGTAATTGGTTTTGTTTTTGCCCTTTATATTTTAGCCCAGAAGGAGCGGCTTGGAAATCAGGGAAAACGGATCATCACCGCATATCTGCCCGAGGCCGTGGGAGAGAAGGTTTTGGAGATTTGCAGCCTTTTATATAAGAATTTCAGCAGCTTTATCACAGGCCAGTGCCTTGAGGCGGTGATTTTAGGCACAATGTTCGTGATTTCCATGAGTATTTTCCGGATGCCCTATGCTCTTATGGTGGGCGTGTTGATTGCGGTTACGGCGCTGATTCCCATTGTGGGGGCCTTTATCGGATGTGCTGTGGGGGCTTTTATGATTTTGATTAATAATCCCGTCCAGGCTCTTGGGTTTGTGGTGCTGTTTTTGGTGTTGCAGCAGATAGAGGGAAACTTGATTTATCCCAAGGTAGTGGGAAACTCTGTGGGTCTGCCTTCCATATGGGTACTGATGGCGGTGAGCGTGGGCGGCAGCTTATTTGGCGTCAGCGGAATGCTGATGTTTATTCCCTTAATGTCAACGGGTTATGCGCTGCTTCGGGAGAGTGTAAATAAGAGAAATGCGGCGAAGATAGTAAACAATAGCAGTATAAGCAATGGCGATACGGAAAGCAGCCATATAAATAAAAACAATTTAAGTAAAAGCCGGTCAGATAAGAATAAGTCAGGACGGAATAAGTAGTAAGATTCATGAATGTATAGAAATTTTGTGTATTACTAAAGAAACGAGACTGTCGCATTAAGAAAACTGTATACAGGATATTGCATTTCTGAAAGTCAGATATTCATATATCTTGTATCTATTATTCTTACTGCGACAGCCTCGTTTTTATGCACAGGGCCGCATATGGAAATTTGCTGCGTTACAGCAGGCGGCCTGCACGGCGAGTAGGGAAAGAACCTTCCCTGCTCGATTTTGCCTTACGGCTTTGATTATATGTCTGCTGACGGCAGACATCAGTGGTTTATATCAGACCTGATAGAATGCAAATGACTTTGCAGGAACCGTAATCTTGCCATCGGCAGCGCTCATTTTACCGCCAAATGCGTACAATTCATTTCCCAGGGAATAAGCACAGTCAAAGCTTGTATCCTTTTCAGAGGGATTTAAGATAACCAGTATCTTTTCATCCCCTGCGCTTCGAAGGTAAGCGAGAGGATAAGCATTTTCTTCCGCATAAAGGAAATCAACCTCCCCTTTGCTCTGAAGTGCAGGATGAGCCTGACGCACTGTAATCAGTCTCTTTACCTCATGGTAGAGAGAGGATTCATCAGCCATCTGATTCTGTACGGTAGGACGATCCTCGCTTTCATCCATGGGGATATAGAGCTTTTCTTTGCTTGCAAGGCTGAAGCCAGCGTTTACGCCGTCATCCCACTGCATAGGGGAACGGGAACCGGTTCTGTTGTAGCCACCCTCTACGGAGTTAAGCCCTTCCACATAGCGCATGCCGATTTCGTCCCCATAGTAAATGAAAGGCGCGCCGGGCATGGTGAGCAGGAATGCAAAGGCAAATTTCAGCTCGTCGCCGTGGAGATGTCTTGCAATACGGTCCACGTCATGGTTACCGGAAGGAATACAGATAAGGCCCTTGCGTGCTGTCTTCTCGTAATCCTCTTTATATTTTTTCACAAATTTTGAAATATCGCCTTTTCCGCGGCTTGCAAAGAATGGCTCGGGAGAGCGGAACAGGTTGTTTGGATGGTCGGGACCGTGGAACAGGATGAAGTCCATATGGAATCCGCCCGATAAGGAGTTCTGGGGGATGCTCCATTCGGATACCATGGCTGCGTCAGGGAATTCCTCATCCAGGAAAGCGCGAATACCCTGCCAGAGCTTTACGGTGCCTTTGCCTTCCTCATCATTCTTTACAAGGGAGCCCGCCATATCCACACGGAAACCATCACAGCCCATGGTAAGCCAGAAACGCATAACATCTTTGAGAGCTTCCACCGTTGCTTTCGGGCCGGGTGCATCCATAGGCTGCTGCCAGGGGCGTTCTACCTTGTAGAAACCATAGTTTAAGGATGGCTGGTTGGAAAAGAAATTCACGGCGCAGGAGCCGTCCCTGTCGGAGATAGCGCGCAGGCTTCCCATACCCTCAGGCGCTTCCCAGATACTGTCAGTCCAGACATAGCGGTCCGTAAATTCGTTCCGCTCAGGTTTCATGGATTCCTTAAACCAGGGATGCTCCACGGAAGTATGTCCGGGAACCAGGTCAAGGAGAATATGCATATCCCGCTTATGTACTTCGTCAAAAAGACGTTTTAAGTCAGCGTTGGTGCCGTAACGGGGAGCTGTCTTGCAATAATCCGCCACATCATACCCTGCATCTCCAAAGGGAGACTCGAAACAGGGGTTGATCCAGAGCGCATTACATCCAAGCTCCTTGATGTAATCCAGCTTCTCGATAATCCCGTTAAAATCGCCAATACCGTCACTGTTGGTGTCCTTAAAGGACTGGGGATAGATTTCATAAAAAATTGCGTTGTCAAGCCACTTTGCCATTTGAAAAACTCCTTTCAATTGTCTGTCTTTTGGTTTATATCTGCTTTCTATAATGATATAATAATCCTAAATTATTTTAGATACAACTGATATAATACTGAAAAACAATACTATAATACTTTACAGGATTTTTAGAGTCAGGCAGAAACCGGCTTTCGACGGGGCAAAGTGGAGGCAGGGTGATGGGGATATTTATCTGACAAAGCGGCCGGAGTGGAGGAACGGTAATTATGGATAGAGGGTTTCTGTGTGATTTTGGAAAGGGCAAGTATGAATAATTTATCTTCAAAAGAAAAAAGAAAACACGGATCAGTGAGAATCCCCTATGATTTCTTTGAATGCAGGGTTCCTGACAGGTTTCCCCTGGTGCCGCTGCACTGGCACAATGAATTTGAACTGAACTATATTGTCAGCGGCAGAAGTGAGTTTACCTGTGGGGAGGATAAATTTACAGCGGATGCCGGCGATATTATATTGATTCCGCCTAACACGCTCCATGCGCTCTATCCATATAAGGGGGATAAGCAGGTTTACAATACGCTGGTATTCAGGACGGAGCTTTTGGGGATTGGAAAGGAAGAACGGTGCGGGATTTCCTGCATGGAACCGATCATCAATGGAAACCGGGAGGTTATCGTGCCGATATCTAAGGAACATAAAGCTTATGAGGAAATGCAGAGGTGCATAGAACAGATTTTTGACTGCGTCAAAGAGAATACCGCGATTGCGGACTTGCATATGAAAAGCGAGCTGCTTCGTTTCCTTTGGCTGCTTGAAGAAAATAGCTGTATTGTCACCGTGAAAAATCAGGACGAGCGGCAGATGGAAAGCATCCGTGAGACCCTTGTTTTTATCAATTTAAACTACAGGGAAGCTATCAGCATAGAACAATTGGCCGGGATGGCACACTTAAGTAAAAGTTATTTTATGTACCGCTTTAAGAAAATGGTAGGGGTCAGCGCAATGGAGTATATCATCCAGCTTCGAATCAAGCTTGCCTGCGAGATGCTGCGCAATTCGCCGGCACCGTCTTTAGAGATTGCATTTGCCTGTGGTTTTCAGAATTTATCCAATTTTAACAGGCAGTTTAAGAAGTATGTGGGCTATACGCCAAAGCAGTATCGGGGGATGGTAACAGTGAAGCCGGAAGGCTGAACTGTTACAGGGATGGAAAATCCTTATGGAAGGTTCTTTTACAAAATAGGGTGTTCTGCTATAATGAAAATCAGCATCGACAGAAGGCGGGAATGAGAAGGCGGCGGAACAAAAGGCGTAACCTGAAACCGTGTGCTTCTGGCGCGCATTGGAAAATCTACGGAATCGGGAGGGAGACGGCGAATTGCTATATGATGAAATCATTCATGCCATTGAAATGGAAACCGCTATAGAACAGAAAGCGTTTGAAAAGGAAAGCGTCAGCGGGATGGATGCAAAAAAAGTAATGTTTGAGAATGTGCAGTTCATGAAGTGCAGGATTTCGGATAATGTATTTGACGACGGTGAATTTTTGGAAGTGGTGTTTGATGGCTGTGATTTGAGCAATTGCAGTTTTCAAAATGCGTATTTTAGAAACGGTAAATTCTTAAATTGCAAAATGGACGGCAGCATATTTGCATCCGCCTTATTGAAAAACATGGAAATGGAGAACTGCAGCTGCCTGTACTGCAATTATGTATCCACGCTCTGGGAGAATACCTCAGCATCAGACTGTAATATGGAACAGAGCTTTTTTTCAGAGGCCAAATTGAAAAAACCCATATTTCATAACGTTAATTTTACCGGTGTGGATTTTTTTAAGACGAAACTAAAAGGAATTGACCTGTCAGATTGTACGATTACTAATCTGATGATTTCCGATACATTTACGGAGCTGGCGGGAGCAAAAGTGAATATATACCAGGCAGCGGAGCTTGCCAGATTATTGAAGGTTCAAATTGTGTAAAAAATTTGCTCCGGGACGTTTGCCAACCGTCAGGAACTGATACTTATGCAATATCATTTGTGTTGAGGGAAGACGACAGGGTAATCTAAGAAAACTGCAGGGAGGAAAAATGAATACGCCAATACTTGAAACAGAGCGGCTTATATTGCGGGAATTTGCGGAAAGCGATTTAGAGGCATTCTATGAAATCTACAGTGATGAAGAAGTGAATCAATTTTTGCCATGGTTTCCACTTAAATCCATGGAGGAAGCAAAGGCGGTATATAAAAAGCAAATCCAAGAAAGGCATGGGGAATATTTTTCGTACCATTATGCCATTTGCCTGAAAGATGACAATTATCCGATGGGGTACGTCAATGTTGAAGTCCATGACGGGAATGATTTAGGTTATGGACTTCGGAAGGAATTTTGGCACAGGGGAATTGTTACGGAGGCATGTAAGGCAGTTATTGAACAGCTGAAAAGGGATGGAATTCCATATATCACAGCCACCCATGATATCAATAATCCGAAAAGCGGTAGTGTGATGAAACGCTTGGGAATGAAATACCGGTATTCCTATGAAGAACAATGGCAGCCTAAAGACATATTGGTTACCTTCCGCATGTATCAGCTGAATTTTGACGAACCGGAGGATTGGGTTTATAAAAAATATTGGGAGCGTTCCGCTGTCCATTTTGTGGAGACAGGGGTATAAATCGATAAATTATGAAAGTCCAAGGAATCAGATATTATACAGCCTGTGGCCGGAAGGATAAGCTGATTTACATAATCTCCCAAAGGGTGGTATAATGGTTACAACTAAATCCAAAGGAGGCTGTGCCAGTGTATAATCCACAACTTGAAACATTTTTGCGTGTAGCGGATGCGGGCAGTTTTAACAAAGCGGCGGAAGAATCCTACATTACTCCAACCGCTGTCATTAAGCAAATTAATCTGCTGGAAAGCGCGTTGGATCTGAAGTTGTTTGAGCGGACGCACCGGGGACTTACTTTGACGAAGGCGGGAAAGTCCTTATACCAGGATACAAAATATATCATCCAATATTGCAAGGATTCCGTCACAAGAGCGAAAAATGCCATGCAGGAAGACACCAATCTTATTCGAATCGGCAGTTCCCCCATGACACCGGCACAGCTCCTGATGCGGCTGTGGCCTAAGATTCAGGCGCTCTGTCCGGGCATTAAATTTGAGATTGTTCCTTTTGAGAATACACCGGAGAACGCCAGAGAAATCCTTGCAAATCTTGGAAGGAATATTGACATTGTGGGCGGTATTTTTGATGAAACCATGTTGGAGGTACGGGGATGCACAGGGCTTGAGTTGTCCCGGGAGCCATTTTGCTGTGCGGTATCCATACACCATAAACTGGCGGAGAAGGACCGGTTAAAGATACAGGATTTATATGGTGAAAATCTGCTTTTAATGCACCGTGGCTGGAGCCATTATGTAGATCGGCTGCGGGATGATATCTGGCAGAATCACAGCAAAATCAATATAGTGGATTTTGATTTCTACAGCATGAATATTTTTAACCGCTGTGAAAACAGTAACGATATACTGCTTGCAATCCCGGGATGGGCAACGGTGCATCCTCTGCTGAAGGTAATCCCCGTGGAATGGGAGCACAGCATCCCTTACGGCCTGTTACATTCACCGCAGCCTTCGGAAACCGTAAAACGATTTCTGGAAGCAGCGGGGAAGGCGACAAGAAATGAAATTATGTTCCAAATCCCTTAAAAAGCGTCAAATGCCTGCTTTGCAAACGGGATTATTGGTTTTTAAGCATAGCAAAAGTCCATGGAAATCCGTCAACCGCATTTCCATGGACTTTTTTAGGGGAGGATATATCCTCCAGGGAGGATAAGTATTTATTTATCTGCCGTATCCGTGGTTTCCCACATTGTCAAAGGAGGGGGATCCGTTGACATTAATATTATTACCCTGCAAATCCCGGCTTATTCGGCTATATTCATTTTTTTAAAAAAAATTTGCATTTTATATAAATTAAGATATAATATACGTGATGGCAGTGAGCAGTGCCACGGAGGAAGATGAAAAAACGACTGCTCGCAGTCGCTTTTTTCAGATTGCGGAGTGATAGGGCGAAGCCCGGGAGCGAGGAAAACCGGAGGTTTTTCGAGCGTGCACTGCGGTAGGACATAAAATATGTAATACATGCAAAGTCTATTATTATGAATTACTTGTAGGAAAATCTGCCCATGGCAGGTGAGGAGGAATTGTGTATGGCATTGCTAAAAAAATGGCGGGATGTGGCCTATTCGGAAACAGCAAATAAGGGAGATTTGCAAAGACTCTGGTCTGATTATTTTCAGAAGGAAAAGGATATTTACGCAGAGCTTTTAAAAAATCCGGATGAAGTGGTGACCGGTACGGTAAAGGAACTGGCGGAAAAATACGGGATTGACATTATGACAATGACAGGCTTTTTGGATGGCATCAATGATAGCTTAAAAGAGGCTAATCCCATAGAAGAAATGGAAGAAGACACTCAGGTAAATCTGGGATTTGATACGGAGCTGCTATATAAAAATATGGTGGCGGCCGGCGCCGACTGGCTTTATGAACTGCCCGAGTGGGAAGAAATCTATGATGAGGAAAAAAGAAAGGCTCTTTACAGAGAGCAAAAATCTTCCACCACCATTGTAAAACCCGATAAGATTTATCCCAATGACCCATGTCCCTGTGGAAGTGGTAAAAAGTATAAAAAGTGCTGCGGAAGGAAAGGCTGATGGAGAGCCGGGTAAGGCAGGCTGTAGAGACCTTTGAATCGGGATACACCTGTGCCCAATCGGTGTTTGCCACTTATGCGGATTTATTTGGCATGGATCGGGAAACTGCGTTAAGACTGGCCAGCCCTATGGGCGGCGGTGTGGGAAGAATGCGGGAGATATGCGGTGTTGTGTCGGCAATGGCTCTCCTGGCAGGCCTGAAGGAAGGAAACACAGACCCTGCAAATGAGGAAGGCAAAGAAAAAATTTATCTTCTGGTCAGAGAAATGGCGGATAAATTTAAATCAAAAAACGGAACAATTATCTGCCGGGAGCTGCTTGGAATTGAAGGAAGGGAAGAAAGCGCAAAGCCTTCCGCCAGGACTAGAGAGTATTATGAATCCAGACCGTGCAGCAGACTGGTAGCAGAGGCTTCCGGGATAATAGAGGAAATGCTGCTTTAGGATTTATAATATTTGGTACTTTACAGATTGAAAAAAGTATCATAAAATAATGGCATTGATAGTATTTTATACAATAAGCCGTCCCGGGAAGGGACAGCGCCTTAATATGTTAATACGTTGACGGGAAGAGTAGGCTGTGAAATGTATCAGAGAGGGACTTCGAAACAGAAAGCTGTTTTGTGCTGAAAAGGTCCTTACAGGAAGCATCTGAAAACTAACCCTGAGTGACCCCAATCCGGTCCGTAGTATCTGCGTTAAAGATAAACGAGAGGTTTTAACAGACACAGTCTGTAGAAACAAGCAGGGTGGAACCGCGTAATTTACGTCCATGCATTACAATGTAGTGCATGGCGTTTTTTTATTCAATATCGTTTCAATAAGACATCTTGCGAGGCGGAGGGGTTTGTTGCAATGAGACATCTCGCGAAGTAGAAATGAATATACCGGGAAAGGAAAGGAGAAAAAATGAAAGAAAAATGGGAAAGTTTTATGGAAACATTAGGTGAGACAGAGACAATGAGCAGGAAGGAATTTTTACTCGTACTTGCCGTGTGTATTTTAGGCGGAATTGTGTTTGGGATGCTGGTTTCACCCAGGAAATTTACAACAATCGGGTGCTATAACGGAAACAGCGGCAGTCGTGATGAGGATGCCGAAGAAGAAATTATGGAATGGGAGGATTGAAAATGAAAATTATGTTAAAAGACGGTTCCGCCAAGGAATATGACGGCGCCAAAAGTGTTTACGAAATTGCCCTTGATATCAGCGAGGGGCTTGCCAGAGCGGCATGCGCCGGTGAAGTGGACGGCGAAGTGGTGGATTTGCGCACCGTGATCGACAGGGACTGCAGTTTGAATATTTTGACGGCAAATGATCCGGAGGGCCTTCGGGTGGTAAGACATACCTGCTCCCATGTGATGGCTGAGGCAGTTAAGAGACTGTTTCCGCAGGCAAAGCTGGCAATCGGTCCCTCCATTGATACGGGCTACTATTATGATTTTGAACATGAACCTTTTTCAAGAGAAGATTTGGATAAGATAGAGGCCGAGATGAAGAAAATCATCAAGGAAGGCCATAAGCTGGAGCGCTTCACGCTGCCCAGAGAAGAAGCAATCAAATTTATGGAGGAAAAGGGCGAGCCCTACAAGGTGGAGCTTATCAGAGATTTGCCGGAGGATGCGGAGATTTCTTTTTACAGTCAGGGTGAGTTTACGGACCTTTGCGCAGGCCCCCATCTGATGAGCACCAAAGGGATTAAGGCCTTTAAGCTGACGTCCTCCTCTGGGGCTTACTGGAGAGGAAATTCCGACAATGCCATGCTGCAGAGAATTTATGGAACGGCTTTTCAGAAAAAGGAGGAGTTGGCGGAATATTTAGAGTATCTGGAAAACATTAAGCAGCGTGACCACAATAAATTAGGCCGGGAAATGGAATTGTTTACTACGGTGGATGTGATTGGACAGGGTCTTCCCCTTCTGATGCCCAAGGGAGCAAAGATGGTTCAGACCATGCAGCGCTGGATTGAGGATTTGGAAGACAATGAGTGGGGCTATGTGCGGACCAAGACTCCTTTTATGGCTAAAAGCGATCTGTATAAAATCTCCGGTCACTGGGACCACTATAAAGAAGGAATGTTTGTGCTGGGAGACGAGGAGAAGGATAAGGAGGTCTTTGCCCTGCGTCCTATGACTTGTCCTTTCCAGTATTATGTGTACAAGGCTGCCCAGCATTCTTACAGGGATTTGCCTCTGCGTTATGGTGAAACTTCCACTCTGTTTCGAAATGAGGATTCCGGAGAGATGCATGGCCTGACCAGGGTTCGTCAGTTCACGATTTCCGAGGGACATTTGGTTGTAAGACCTGACCAGATGGTGGAGGAGTTTAAAAACTGTATTGCCCTTGCACAGCACTGTCTAAAGACCCTTGGGGTGGAGGAAGACGTGACCTATCATCTTTCCAAGTGGGATCCGGAAAACAAAGAGAAATATATCGGAGAGCCCGAAGTTTGGGAAGAAACCCAGGAGCATATGCGGCAAATCATGAATGAGCTTCAGATTCCTTTCGTGGAGGATTTGGGCGAGGCAGCTTTTTATGGGCCGAAGATTGATATCAACACAAAGAATGTATATGGCAAAGAGGATACCATGATTACCATCCAGTGGGATGCCCTTCTTGCGGCGCAGTTTGATATGTACTACATTGACCAGAATGGCGACAAGGTGCGCCCTTATATTATTCACAGAACTTCTATGGGATGCTATGAGAGAACGCTGGCATGGCTGATTGAAAAGTATGAAGGAAAATTCCCTACATGGCTGTGTCCGGAGCAGGTAAGGGTGCTTCCCATTTCCGATAAATATGAGGAATATGCAAAGCAGGTTCAGGCCGAACTTAAAAAGAACGGTGTGCTTGCCGAGGTGGACGCTCGCTCTGAAAAGATTGGCTTTAAGATTCGCGAGGCAAGACTTGCAAGGCTTCCGTATATGCTGGTGGTAGGACAGCAGGAGGAAGCGGACAAAACCGTGTCCGTGAGAAGCCGTTTTGCAGGAGACGAGGGTGTGAAGCCTTTGGCGGAATTTGTTGAACAGATTTGTAAGGAAATCCGGACGAAGGAAATTCGTAAGGAACAGGTTCAGGAAAGAGACTGTAAATGAAGCGGAGATTAAGCTGGGATGAAACAGCCGGAATATTGCTGCTGGCCCTTAGCGCAGGATTACTTTGCATTTCCGTGTTTTTGTGCGGTGGCAGTGATTTGTGGTATGATGAGCTTTTTACAATGGGGCTGGCCAAAAGCCCCTTGGATGAACTGATTTCCATTACGGCCAGGGATGTACATCCGCCTCTCTACTATATGATCGTAAAGCTTTTTCTGACTGTTTTTGGCGGGAGGATGGGCTCGGAGGTGACAGTTGCCAAGCTGGCCTCCGTACTGCCTTTTTTCCTCTGCCTTTCTTATGCCTTGACAAAGGTGAGAAAATATTTTGGAATGTTTGCGGCAGGGCTTTTTAGTTTTTTGCTTGTCACAATGCCTCAGCTGGCGGATTACACGGTTGAGGTCAGGATGTACGGCTGGGCGTTGTTTTTTGTGACGGCAGGAATGCTGCATGCTTATGAGCTGGTAAGCATGGGAGGGGAAATGGGTGAAGGAATATGCCCTTCTTCCCCCAAGGCAAAAGAAAAATCAAAAGATGCCAACTTAGCAGGTGAGGAAAAAAACTACCACAGGAAAAATGATGTTGAAAAAAATGCCTGGAAGGAATATATGAATTGGGGTGTTATGACAGCACTGCTTTTGGCCGCCTGTTATACCCATTATTTTGCCTGCGCGGCGGCAGGGATGATTTATTTATACCTGTTTGCCGGGCTGTGGCGGGAAGGAAGGCTAAAAAGGAACGGAAAGCCTTTTCTTGCCAGCATCCTTTTTTGTGGAGCAGGGTATCTGCCCTGGATACTGGCAGCGGTCACAAGACAGGTGGCCCAGGTGAAAGCCAATTACTGGATTCCGCCCCTTAGCTGGCGGAGTCTGGGAGGATGTGCAAAATTCCTGTTTCGTCCGTCTTTTACAGGAGAGACGTGGAATAATATATTGGCGGTGCTGTTGTTTTTATGCTATGGGGGACTGCTCATTGTATCTGTGTTAAGGGGCATAAAAAGAAAAGAAGAAAGGCGGGAGGCCTTTTTCTCTGTGGGTTGCGGGGCGGTGCTGGCAGGCCTTGTGGCGTTTGGATTTCTGGCGTCCTTCCTGGTACGTCCCATTTTTGTCTATCGGTATATGCTTCCCGCCCTGGGGGTGTTCTGGCTGGGCTTTGCGCTTCTGGTCTCAGCCTATCGGGATAAAAGGTATGTGGCAGTGCCGATTTTGCTTTTCCTGGTGATGATCGGACTTAGAAATTACCGCTCTTTTTACGGAGCGGAAATGTGGAAAAAGGTTCAGATGGATGAAACAAAGAAGGCCTTTTCACAGATAGGGGATGAAGACATTGTGGTCTGTAATTTCGACCAGATGCAGGCGGTGGCAGCTTATTACTTTTCCCAGGACATTTATCTGTGGTATGGGCAGCCGGAGCCTTTGATTCAGGAGATGTACCCCAACACGCGCCCACTGGTGGGAGGAGAATTTTCCGATGAAGCGGGAATCGCCGCACTGAAAAATCAGCTTGCATCGGGGCGGCCGGTGTGGTTTATGGGAAGCGGAAAGGCCAGGGATGAGATTATTGAAAAGTGGCAGGACGCCGGCATAGAGGCACAGGAGCGGGCCAGTGCCATGGAGGAGCGTTACTGGTTTAATTTATATCGTATTTTTTTGAAAGATGAATAGAGAATGGGACAATCAGCCATACTTATTATTGGAGAATTGGCAGCGGTTTCGTTTGCACGGCCGCGGCCGGGTTATTATTATAATAAGGTAAAAGATTGAAGACTGTTTTGGGCAAAAGCGGATTTTCGGCCGCAGGAAGGTGCATGTGCGTGAGCTGAAAGGCCAGGCGGATTTTCAATCTTTGGAATGGAGGAAAAATGGCTGAATTAAAATGTTCCGTGGACAATTGTGCGTATAACAAAAGCGAATGCTGCTGTAAGGGCGATATTATGGTAGGCGGAAAGCATGCTTGCTGTGAGGATGATACCTGCTGTGAAAGCTTTTCGGAGGCAGGCAGAGACCGCTTTACCAGTGCTTTGGAGCATCCAAGCAAAACCATCAGCATTGACTGTGAAGCGACAGACTGTGTACACAACAGTAATTATAAATGTGTAGCCTCCCATGTGGATATCAAAGGCTGTGGGGCCAGCGACTGCAGGGAGACATGCTGTTGTACTTTTGAGGAAAAATAAAGCGGAATTTTATAAAGAAAATGTGCGGACAGGCATGAGATACCGGCGGCCTGTCCGTATATACATAAAATGTTACAGGAAATTTCCGGAAGGAGGCAGGGAAGCTTGCCATCCTTTAAGAAATGTGATTAAATGGATAATGTAGTGAATTTTTGGGAAGGGTATGTTGATTTTATATGAAAAAGAAAATAATTTTTCTGGCGCTTTCCGCCTTTCTTCTGTCGGGATGCAGTAAGGAAGTGGTTACGGTGGCAGGCATCCGGTCGGAGGAGGGGCAGGATGTGGATTACATAGAATCAAATGGATTCATAGAAATGAAAGAATTTGAACTTAAGAGTAAGGGGGCCGAGAGCGGCGGCGAGCAGGTGAACTGCTGTGCGGTGCTGATTCCGGTTGGATATCAGGAATCGGAGGAGATTCCCGGCATGTATGTCCATGAGAGAAGTCCTCTTGACTCGTCCAATATATATTATACGGTCTCTGAGGGAGACGGGGACGGCAAGGTGGCGAAGGACCTTACAAAGGAGAGCTACAAAGAAATAATGGAAGAAGCCTTTGAAGAAGCCGGTCAGGACATTGAGATGGAAATTGAGTCCTTCGAGGAGATTGATATGGAAGGGGTTCCTGCTTACAAGATTCGAAGCTCGTATGGGGTGGAGGACGGTGAAATTGAGCAGCTGACCTATTTGATCCTGGCGGAGCATACATACACCGTAACCTATAGCCAGATGTCAGATGACGAACTGATGGCGGATTTTGAAATTTCAGACGGGGAAATCCGTCTGGTGCGGGAAGGAGAGGTAAACCTAGCGAAGGATGAGTAGTCAGGAAATACGTTCAAAGGCGGTTACGCTTTGTGCGGAGCCTTATTGAGTCAATACGTTGAGCCGGCAGTTGTTATGCCGGCTCATTTTTTCGTGAACAATGAGTTAAAGTCATTGTTGTAAAAAGCTTATTCGTATTCCGCAATATCATAAATCAGTTGTTTGGAATCTTCCCATCCGAGGCAGGGGTCCGTGATGGACTTGCCGTAAATGCCGCCGCCCACTTTCTGGCAGCCTTCCTCAATATAGCTTTCAATCATAACGCCTTTTACAAGGCTGTGGATATCGGGATTTAACTTACGGCTGTGCATAACCTCTTTTACAATACGAACCTGCTGCTCAAACTGTTTGTTGGAGTTGCTGTGGTTTGTGTCGATAACTGCGGCAGGGTTTTTCAGGTCCCGTTCATTGTACAGATTCAGGAGCAGATTTAAATCTTCATAATGATAATTGGGAAGATAGCCGCCATGTTTGTTGGAGGCCCCGCGCAGGACCGTGTGGGCCAGGTCATTGCCGTTTGTCTTAACCTCCCACCCTCTGTAGATAAAGGAGTGGGGATGCTGGGAAGCATACACGGAGTTGAGCATGACGGTGAGATTCCCACTGGTGGGATTCTTCATTCCGATAGGAACGTCAAAACCACTGACCACAATCCGATGCTGCTGGTCTTCCACGGAACGGGCGCCAATGGCCACATAGGATAAAATATCGGATACATATCCCCAGTTGTCAGGATAAAGCATCTCATCCGCCGCTGTAAGGCCGGATTCCGCAATGGCCCGGATATGCATTTTCCGCATGGCAATCAGGCCTGCCAGAAAATCAGGCTGTTGTTCCGGGTCCGGCTGATGTACAATCCCCTTATACCCTTCACCGGTGGTTCTGGGTTTATTGGTGTAAATCCGGGGAATCAGAATCAGCTTATCCTTTACCTGTTCATTTAATTTGGAAAGACGGACCACATAATCGCAGACCGCGTCCTCATTGTCCGCCGAACAGGGACCGATAATCACAAGAAACTTGTTGCTTTTGCCCATTATCACATCACGGATTTCCCGGTCCCTTTCTTTTTTCAGAAGGGCAAGTTCTTCCGGAATGGGAAACTGCTGTCTGATTTCTTCCGGGGTGGGTAATTTTCTTATAAATTCAAATGACATATCATCAACCTCCATATCATATAGTGGACATATTTGCAGAAAGCTGTATTTTTATGCAAAAAACTGACCTCGTACATTATAGTACACGAAAGCGGGAAGTGCAAGAAATTTTGTATAGCTGCATGGGTTGCAATATGAAAGGAAAAAGTGTAAAATTGTAAGGCAGTTACACGGTATATGTGGTTTCTAAGTCAAAATACCCCGCAGCAGGCATGCTTTTGATTCGCTGCTCGCGGGAATAAGGATGGGAGTTAAGAATATGGCGCTTAGCAAAAAGCCGGTTACCGGCATGAAGGATATTTTACCTGAGGAAATGCAGATTCGGGATTATGTGATTGGCGTAATCAAGGAAACTTACAGGGAATTTGGGTTTACATCCATTGAAACCCCCTGTGTGGAAAATATTGAAAATCTCAGCAGCAAACAGGGCGGCGAGAACGAAAAACTGATTTTTAAAATTTTAAAAAGAGGTGAAAAGCTGAATCTGGAAACTGCGGAAAGTGAAAAGGATCTGGTGGACGGCGGACTTCGCTATGACCTTACGGTTCCCCTTGTGCGGTTTTATGCGGCCCATGCCAATGAACTGCCAAGCCCTTTTAAGGCGCTCCAGATGGGAAATGTGTGGAGGGCGGACAGGCCTCAGAGAGGGCGTTACCGCCAGTTTATGCAGTGCGATATTGACATTTTGGGAGAACCCTCCAATTTAGCGGAAATAGAATTGATCCTGGCAACCACCACCACCCTGGGCAGGCTGGGATTTAAGAACTTTCAAATCAGAATTAACGAGAGAAGGATTTTAAAGGCTATGGCTGCCTACAGTGGATTTGATGAGGAAGCCTACGACAGTGTGTTCATTACTTTAGATAAAATGGATAAAATCGGTCTTGGTGGTGTGGAAGCGGAGCTTCTTGTAAATGGCTTTGCCAAGGAAAGCGTGGATAAATACCTTGGCCTTTTCAGAGGAATGGAGGAAGCAGAGAACAGCCTTGCCTATCTGGCTGATGAATTAGGCAGCTTTTTGGAGGATGATGTAAAAAGCAGCCTTCAGGAGATTATGGACAGTGTGCAGACCACCAAAAGCGCCGACTTTGAGCTGGTATTTGACCCTACGCTGGTAAGAGGAATGTCCTACTATACAGGAACCATTTTTGAAATAGCCATGCCTGAATTTGGCGGAAGCTGCGGCGGCGGCGGAAGATACGACAAGATGGTGGGCAGATTTACAGGCAACGATGTGCCGGCATGCGGTTTTTCTATTGGATTTGAGAGGATTATATTACTGCTGATGGAAAACGGCTTTCAGATGGAGGGCCAGCCTGAAAAGGTTGCCTATCTTCTGGAAAAAGGACTTCCCGGTGAGGAGCTCTGCAGGGTAATTGCAAAGGCTCAGGAGGAGCGGAAGGAAGGCAGACAGGTATTGGTAGTACGGATGAATAAGAACAAAAAATTCCAGAAAGAGCAGTTGACCAAGGAAGGATATACAAGCTTTAGGGAATTTTACAAAAATCCGCTGAAATAATTGATGGAGGATGCAAGATTTTTCAATCAATTTTTGCGGTACTCCAATTTGCAGACCGTTGGAGGCATGAGGGTTTAGTATGACTACAGTTTATTATATGGAAACATTGCCCCGGCTTAAGGGGGACTTGTTTGAACTGTATTTAAGCAAAGTGGAGGAAGAAAGAAAAAAGAAAATCCTTCTTATGAAACGGGAAGAAAGCAGACTGCAAAGCCTTACGGCGGGCAGTCTGCTGTATTTTGTCCTCTGCCAGGAAACCGGACGCCCGCTTATGGACAGCGGCCCGTTTCCCGTAGCCTATGAAAAAAATGGAAAACCCTGTTTAAAGGGATGTGAAGACCTTCATTTTAACTTATCCCATTCAGGGGGGTATGTGTGCTGCGCGTTCGGTGATAAACCTGTGGGTGTGGACATACAAAAAATGACAGATGTAAAAGAGGGAGTTGCGGAACGCTTTTTTACGGAAAAGGACAGGAAAAAGCTGGATGAATGCAGCGGGGAGGATAAGAAAGCGCTTTTTTTTCAAATGTGGAGCATAAAGGAAAGCTTCATTAAGCTGACCGGTGCAGGGATGGCACAGGGACTTGACACCTTTGAAATCGACTGGGAGAAAAAGCAGATTTTGAAGGCCGGGAGTGGGAAAACGTCGGCTTATTTTATGACAATGGATGATTTACCCGGGTACGGTTTTTGCGTTTGCTGCCGGGAGCCTTTAGAGGATGTCAGATGGAAAAATGTTACGGAAATTTGGAACGCGTAATAACAGCGCAGAAATGGGGGAAAACATGAAAAATCGTATAAGAAGTTTTATTTTGGATAACAAAATTATTATTTTTTCTATTATGCTTATTGTTTCATTTACTTACATAATCAGAAATGATTATGTGGCGGTGGATGCCTTTGTGGAACCGTCGGATGAGTATTCTTTTGTGACAGCTGACAGGCCGCTTGAGATACCAATTTCTTCGGGGGGCAGTAAGCTATACTCGATTTTACTCAGCGTTCAAAATCCTTCCGAACTTTTAGAAGGTGTTGGTACAACCATTTCCCTGTGTGAAGAAAATCAGGTTATCTCGTCTTTGGATTTGGACAACAACTCATATGTGGATGTCACAGATTCCCGGGGAAACGCCACTGAATTTGTTTTTGGAGATGTTGTCAAATTAAAATCTGGTAGGACATATTCCATTCGGATTACAAGTAATGTAGATGATGTGACAAATGCTTTCGGATTCAGAATGGATAAAAACGGGGCGGTTTGGAGCCGTCTTACCTATCTGCTCCTGACCAAAGCGCAAAGAAAATGGGTATTTGCCATTGGTGCGGCCTTTCTTACCACAATTGTGTATATTCTTGCGTTTAAGAAAAAACAGTTTCTTTTTTGTAAACCTGAGAACTTTTTTCTTTTATCTTCCGGCATTTTGTGCCTTATGTATTTGATTTTTATTCCAATCTTCCAAACTCCTGATGAGGTGAATCATTATGTCAGGGCATATGGGATAGCTCATGGATACTTTCTGACGCCTGCGGGCGGAGAACTGCCCATCCCGCAAAATCTGATTCCTTATGAATGGTATACTTATTCGCCCTTTATTTTATTTAAGAACTTTCATATGGAGATAGACCCAGCCAATGCTATCTTGCATAATAATGTCAATATGGCGCTGTATTCGCCGCTTTCCTATGTGCTTCAGGCAGTGGGAATCAGAATTGCCGATATTTTCTGCAATAATACGTATATTTTGGTTTTGGCAGGAAGCTTTTTTAACATGGCGGGGTGTACGCTGCTCTTGTACTATGCAATTAAATATATTCCTTATGGAAAAGGGGTTATAACTATGATTTCCCTGCTACCGATGGCACTGCAGGAACGGGCAAGTCTGTCTGTGGATGCCATTACCTATGCGGTAGTGGTGGCATTTTTGGCTTTTTGTCTGTACATGCGGGAGCAAAAAGTGAAAATGACAAGGGGACAGTTTGGGCTTATGTATGGTCTTATTGTTCTTGTGTCTTCCTGCAAGGTTGTATATTTCGTGGCGGCATTTGCCGTACTTTTGATTCCCAGAGAATCCTTTGGCAATCAGAAAAGGGAGCGATTGCATAAGACGGCCTCGCTCTTTTTGACTATATTACTGTCTTTTGGCTGGTTAGCCGCCGCATGGGGATATCTGGGCGATACCCAGGGCGGAGGCAGTGCATCAGAAAAATTAAGATTTATGCTAACATCTTTTGGAAGATATCTGTATATTCTGGACAAAACATTCTGGGAACAGGGAGAAGGATTTGTCTTTGAAATGCTGGGTTTAAAGCTTGGCAGCATGGATATTCTGATTAACAACATGCTGATTCTTATGATTATTTTACTGCTTGGCAAAATGTATTATGGTGAAAAGGTAATGAGAAAGAATCCGGATTATGTGGTAGAAATTTTTACATTGACAATCGGCGTAGGAATGATTTTACTGATAGCAACCAGTTTGTATATCCAGTGGACCGTTCCGGCAGCGTCCACTTATTCTATAGAAGGAATTCAGGGAAGATATTTTCTTCCGGTACTGCCTTTTGTTTTATGCGGTCTTTTGAGTAAAAAAGGTACCGGATGTTACGAGAATGAGCTTGTGAAAAAAACAGCTTTTGTATTGTATGTCATCAATTTGACGGTACTTATGGATGTGCTTGCATACAGTTCTTATGTTGGGTAGAAGAAGCGGAAAGAAGTACAAGTGCACGTCTGTCCTGAAGTGGGCTGAAGCCTTTATCCGGATATTCGTGGGCGCCTGGCTGTAGCTGAACTGTGAAAAGTGAGTGTGTCGAATGATTACAATTTAGAATGCCGGACAAAAAATACCTGTTTGAAAATAAATATTTTTATGCTATACTCTATTGAAAGCAAATGATTTCTTCAGGCGGAAGGCCTATATGCAGCAATGCTGTGTCCGGTGGAATAATCCAATCTTATATTCTTGAAATCCTGCTTTTAAGATCCCGATAATTGAAAAGAAGCAGGAAAAGCTGTGAAGAATCCGGAAACAGATATGAAAAATTATATCAGTTTTGTTTTAAAGGTGCTAAGGAGCATTTTCCTGCAAAAAGGAGGAAGATGCATGGTAGAAAATGTAGTTACAAAACTGGAAAAGTTAAATTTGACAGACAGATTTTTATTTGATGAAACCATGGAGGATAAGGACGCTTATCAGGCGACAGTCAGCATTTTGCTGGAGAAGGAGACAACATTAATTAACAGACCGGAAACAGAAAAAGAATTGCGTGTATCTCCTCAGCTTCGACAGGTCAGACTTGATGTTGTGAGTATGGACAGTGAAAAGACGCTGTATTACACGGAAATGCAAAAATGGGATACCGGGAATCTGAAAAAGAGAAGCCGCTATTATCAGGCACAGCTGGACGTTTCATTACTTGAGCCTGGAAATAAGGATTTCAATTTGTTGAATGACAGTTGTTTTATCCTGATAGCACCTTTTGATTTGTATGGCCGTGGATTATACAGATATACCTTTGAGGGAACCTGCAGGGAATGCCCGGATTTAAAAATAGGAGATGGGGCAGTTCGGGTATTTATCAATACCAAAGGAAAAAACAGGCAGTTTTTTTCACAGGAGTTTCTGGATTTTATGGATTACATTACAGAATCCACAGATGATACGGCAGACAGAACAAAAAGTGCCCGAATAAGGTTAATTCACGACAGAGTACGAAAAATAAGAAAATCAGAAAAGATGGGGGTGAAATATATGCAGTTTTGGGAAGAAAAAGCCTATGCAAGAGAAGAAGGCTTAGAGGAAGGGAGAGCAGAAGGACTGGCAAAAGGAATGGTAGAAGGACGTGCCGAGGGAATTGTAACAGGGGGAAACATGAAGCTGATACAGCTTGTATGTAGAATGCTGCAAAGAGGAAATACGCCGGAAAAAATTGCGGATGATTTTGCGGAAAATATTGATTATATAAAAGCGATTTATCAGGCGGCGGAAGAATGCTCCTATGATTGCGACAAAATATATGCCAAAGTTTCCGGAGTGACAGGCATGTGATTGATAGCCCAGTTAGGATTTATGACAAAAATACTACTTTCAACCGAAAAATACAACTTTTTTTCGGGAAAGTAGTATTTTCTTTTTGGAATCAGGTTACTAAAATATTGGTATAGCAACAACTTATTGACAAACGGAAAGCGGTACATGTTATGCTTTCGGAAATGGAGGAAAAATGTATTTATTATCAATTTTATGCGTTATTGCAATCACAATGGTAAATGTATGGATGGTGGGAGGCGGAATTTTACAGCTTTTTGATGTGATTTCATTTCTTTATCTGCTGCTGATTTTTATTCCGCTTCTGATAGCGGGAGGATTGTTTAAGGATTTCAACAATGCTTTTCGGCTTGGGGCAGGGAAAAGAAAGGCAGTGAGCCTTATGGAATTAAAGCGGGCGAAGGAGGCGGTAAGCCTGGCCGTTAAGATTATACTGGCAGAGGCAGGCTTTTGTGGTGCATTACAGGGCAGTATTCTCTTTTTCAATGCAGAGAGTTTTGTGACACTCAGAGCCAGCCTTGGAGTGACGCTCATTACATTTTTTTATGCCCTTGGGATGGTCTTATTTTTGCTGCCTTTACAGGCTAGAATCAACATAAAGATGCAGGAGTTTATCAGCGAGAGGGAGTAAGGAAATTGCCTATGAAAAGGATTATAAAAAGCCTTGCGGCGGTGACGGGATATCTTCTCATTCTGTGTTATCTTTTAGGAACAGAGGCAATTCTGCTGCTCAGTCCCAAACAGATAGGTATGTTTTTGCTGGGGTGTGTGATTTTGTGCATTCCCTCTCTGGAGGAAAAGCCAAACAGAAAAGAGTTCAGGAGAATTTTTAAGAAAAATGCCATTATGGCAGGATACCTTGAGACTTTTGTGTTGCTTTTTGCCGGTGTGAGCCAGAGAAAAGGGATACAGGGCGGACTTTTAGAGGAATTTGCTCTGAGCCTGCGCCCGATATTTTATGGCTTTGTGTGTCACATGATTCTTCAGGATGATGTGTCTTCCCATGAGGATTCCGAATCGAAAGATATTACGGAGAAAGATTCCGAAGAAAAAGATTCCGAAGAAACAATTTTCGAAGAAGAAATTTCCGTGCAAACAAAACTTACGGAGAAAGAATCCATGGAAATGTATTCTGCGGGAGAAAGGATTCAGGAGACGGCCTCCTGGGGAAACAATCTGTCCGGGGGACGCCACATGAAAGAAAAAGAAAAGCAGCAAAAGCCGGATTTATCCAAGCTGACCAGGCAGGAGAAACTGATTGCGGAGCTGATTCGCTTAGGGCGTACCAATCGGGAAATAGGAGAGGAGCTTTCCATATCGGAAGCAACCGTAAAAAAGCATATATCCAATATATTTGAAAAAACGGGCATCAGCAGCCGCAAAGAGCTGCGTTAGAAAGTGGCTGAGAAATGCTCCGATGTAGGAAGACAGTCATATACAATGATTTAAGGAATACCCCGCAGTTTGCTGCGGGGCGGAAATGCCTGACTTTTACTACTCCGTAAAGAAGGTGTAGCCGCAACGCCCGTTTTCCTTGGTCTGATACAATGCTTTATCAGCCTGGCGGAACAGATCGTCATGATAGCCTCCCTCAGAAAAAGTGATGCCTACGCTGAGAGAAAATTTTGGAAATCCTTCTTCCTTGGGATTTTGTAAAATCTGATTAATGTTGTCAATTTTTTCACTGATAATATTTTTGCTGGCAGGTTGAATTTGGGTCATAATAATGGAAAATTCGTCTCCGCCAATGCGAAATACCCGGTCGGTGGAACGGAAACTGTCTTTCAGGAGATTGGCAACATGGATGAGGGCCTTATCGCCCACTTCATGGCCGTAGGTATCATTGATTGATTTAAATACGTCAACATCAATGAGCAAAAGGGCAAAGGGCTCCGGCTTCTCACAGAGCTTTATTTTTATTTGTTCAAAGGCAGCCCGGTTTAACAGACCTGTCAAAGCGTCATTTTCCACTCTTTGCCGAAGCATATTCTGCTGGGCGGCCGCCATCTCATAAACATTGTTATAGGTGATGGCCAGATATTTAAATTCATATGCGCCTGTGATTTCCAGGGCGTCATTATTTTCAATGCTGTGTATGTACAGGTGGATTGGCTTTAAAATAAGGACAGCAATCATCACATAGGCAAGGATCACCAAAAGTACAATCAAAAGCGTATAAAAAAACTGATGTTTCAACACCTGGTTCATGGCATCCATGCTGCTTTCCTGCCTGTTGGCACAGACTGAGATAACACTTTCCGTGACATTAGAGAGCTGCCGCTCTATTTTTTGCTGCATTTCCCTGTAGGCCGGGCCGAATACCAGCTGATATGCCATATCTTCCTGCTCCTGTAAAGTGAGCCGTAGTTCCTCGTCCGGAAGAGGATAATCCTGTATTTTTGTGGGAAGTGCGCCAAGGTCAGCATTGACGGAAAGGGCGGCTAATTTCATGGCGTGTATCTCCACATCCATAAGCTCATTGGAGAGGGCTAACGCATCAGCCAGCAGATTTAAGGAAGTATCATCGCTGCCCTTTAACTGCTCCGCCATCTCCTGCAGGGCGTTGTCCCTTCTTTTGGTTACGTCCGCCTCCGTAAAATATGCATTTGCATAGGTGCTGTCTCTGGTGATAACGTATAAACGGGTCTGTTCCGTCAGATAGCGGGAACCCAGCGACATGTCCATGACATCATTCTGAGAATGAATGTATTCGTTTGTCATACCGGTCAATTCATGATATTGGATCATAACCCGTCTGATGCCAAAGATAATAAGGACGGAGACCAGAATTGTGCTGACAACAATCCAGATACTGAGAGTTCGAATCCGAATTCCCTTGGGCATATTTTTTTTGGTATTTTCAGATTTCTGCTCGTTCATTATGCTAATTTCCCCTTTTCCATATATAGTACATATAAATAATATATCCTTAATAAACTGATATTCCTTTACAGTAAAATAATAGCATTAGCGATTCTTTTTTACAAGACAGGTACAGGGAAAAGTTTGCGCCTGCCAGTGCACTCCAAATGTGTCTTAGAAGCGATGATAAAAAATAATTTAATAATTATAAAAAAAATATGAAAAAATATTGAATTAATTATTATGATAGTGATATAATACCAACGGCATACCTTTGTAAAAAGGAAAGGATTTTGTAAAATTTATGCAATATACGAGAGAAACCGCAATAGAGCGGCTTGTGGAAAGCTACAGTGCTTATTTTAATATAACCAGGTTCGAAGGAGAACCACTCTCTCTCACAGCCATCTGTGAGTTTTTTGAGCATTCGGAACGGTATGTGATTTCCAGACAGGCCAATTTATGGACGGCGAACTGTGAAGAATTTGTATATATCTTTGATGTGGCGCAGCTTACCCGGGAGGAATTCGAAAGGTGCCGGGATTTTGCATGGGAAGACGGACAAAAGAGAGCCCATATCGGGCCGGGGCATATGTACACCTACGTTACCCCCATTTTTATCTGTGATACCTGCCGGGAGGATGCGAGAGCGGCCATAAAAAAGAGCCGCATTTACAAAAGTTTTCGATTTTCTCTGCATGGGTGGATGGATTTCCACACCGCGGCGTTTGAGGTGACGAGCAACCAGATTGTTACCAACAGAAGCGGAAAATGTGTGGAGAAAGTTTTGAAAAAAGTACTATTCAATAAAAAGAAAAGGAGACGATTTTTATGAACACATTAGTACTGGTTATCATCTGTGTTGCCATTTTGCTGTGTGGTTATATCTTCTACGGAAGATGGCTCTGCAAGCAGTGGGGCGTGGGCGAGAGTAAAGAGGAAACCCCTGCTCATACGATGGCGGATGGTGTTGACTATGTTCCTGCCAAGGCTCCGGTTTTGATGGGACATCATTTTTCTTCTATCGCCGGTGCAGGCCCTATTACCGGCCCTATTAATGCAGCGTTATTTGGCTGGCTGCCTGTTGTCCTCTGGATTTTAGTAGGTGGTATTTTCTTTGGCGGCGTACATGATTTCGGAGCTTTGTTTGCATCCCTGCGCCACAAAGGACAGTCAATCGGTGAGGTTATTTCTGCCAATATGAGCAAAAGGGCAAAGAGACTGTTCCTGATTTTTGCTTATCTTACATTGCTTTTGGTAGTAGCTGCATTTGCATCTATCGTGGCAACCACTTTTGGAGCAAAGTTTGATGAGGCAGGCGTCCTTGACAAAGCGGCGAGCGCGTCCAACGCATCTGTTGCCATGGTATCTCTGTTATTCATTTTGATTGCTATTGTATTTGGTTTCTGCGTATACCGCCGGAACATGTCTATGACAGTGTCCACAGTTTTAGGTATCGTTGCAATCATTGCAATCATGGCAATTGGTATGAATTTCCATCCTCTTTATCTGTCCACCAACACATGGATGATTATTGTAGGTATTTATATTGCAATCGCATCTGTGGCTCCCGTATGGATTTTATTGCAGCCCAGAGACTATTTGAGCTCTTTCCTGCTTTATGCAATGCTTGCAGTTGCATTTGTGGGTGTTATTGGAGCGCATCCCAATATTGACCCTGAACTGTTCCCTGCATTTACAGGCTTTGCCGTAGATAATGGAAATGGTGTGCAGTATATGTTCCCGATTTTGTTTACGACTGTTGCCTGCGGTGCGATTTCCGGTTTCCATTCACTGGTTTCTTCAGGAACCACCTCCAAACAGCTTGACAAAGAATCCGACGCTAAGCCAATTGCTTACGGCGGTATGCTGCTTGAGTGTGTGCTGGCTGTGCTTACCGTGTGTGCGATTGCCTATGCAAGACAGACCGGTCATACGGCTGGCGCTACCGATATTTTTGCAGGCGGTATTGCGGCAATGGTGGCGGCTATTCCGGGTCTTGCAGGACTTGAGAATATTCTTTACACCCTGCTGATCCTTACATACTCCGCTTTCTGTCTGACATCTCTGGATACGGCAACACGTCTTGCACGTTTCATGTTCCAGGAATTCTGGCTTGAGCCGGGTGAAACCGTGAATGATGTTAAGGATGGCTATAAGAAGCTTCTGGTAAATCCTTACTTTGCAACAATCATCACGGTAGTGATCGGTATTTTACTTGGTATGACAGGTTACGCTAAGATTTGGGGCCTGTTTGGTTCTGCAAATCAGCTGCTTGCAGGTCTTGGTCTTTTGGCTGTGGCTGCATGGCTTGGAAATATCGGAAAGAACAACAAGATGTTCCTGTTCCCTATGGCTTTCATGATGGTAGTTACAATCTGCTCCCTTGTTCTTACCGTTAAGAATCAGGTTGGCATGATTACCGCAGGCGGAGCTGACTGGGGGCCTTATGCACAGACTATTTTAGCAGTTCTCCTCATTGTTCTTGCAATCCTTCTGGTAATTGAAGGGGTTCAGACCTTGTTTGGAAAAGAGAAAAAGAGAGTTTAAGACGAAAATATATTTTGACGGAAACTCTGCAGAGCATTACGCTGTGCAGAGTTTTTTTATCAATAAGCTGGCTCGCAAAGCGTTACAGCGTTTGACTTTGCAGTGTTCGATGATAAAGGTTTGATTACATATAAAGCAGTGTTGATTACAAAAGGTTAAGGTTTTACCTCAATGAAACGATATAATTATATAGAAAAGGATTTCTAAAGTTTATAATCAAGGAGGAGAAAATTATGTCGATGAATGTCACCCAGTCCTACGGTCAATTCTACAAAAGCTCAGAATCCATCAAAAGCTATGGCAGTGAGAATGAGCTTATCAAAAAGAAGGACACCCTGGTAAAGTATGAATTTAACACTGTGGATGAGCATGGAAACAAGATTATGGACGAAATGTCAAAGGAAGATGCTCTAAAGGCGATGAAGGATATATCGGCCCAGTATGGCGATAATGTGCTGGTACAGTTTTCGGGAGATGGCCTGAAAGCAGTTGCACGGAGCATAATGGAACAGCACACCAAGGGCGTCTGGGAACTTACCGAGGAAGAAAAGGCAGCCAAGGCAAAAAGGGACGAGGAATTTCAAAAGGAAATTGTGCATTTGGAAAATACCCACAGAATTTTTATTCCAAATGTCCAGACCAATAGCAAGCTTTACGGCAGTCTTGAAAATGCCGGGGAAGAAGTAGTCAGTACGGTAACTGGCATCATCAAAAATTATCTTATGCCTCATCAGGTAGGGGAAATGTCGGAAGAAGATCGCAAGAGTCAGATTGCCTTTGGGATGGAGCAGGCCAAATATCTTGCTGAAAATTATCTGGATGAGGAGCATGGAAAGGATTTTCTTTCCGCAATGGAGACCATTGCCAAGTATGGTTTAAACGGCACCAGGGATGAAGCCGGTAAAATGACCTACAGTATAGAGATGGGTTATGTTGTGGGCTCCACCTTGTTTGCAGATCAGACCCGTGCAAGGGAATATTTGAAGCAACAGGCGCCGGATCTGTACCGGGAGATGGAGGAACTAAATCAGGAGCTTGCAAGTGGAAACCGCGGTGAAAAATGGGCCTCAAGATTTTTTGATTTGCAGAGAAGGGCGGAGAAGGTGTTGCACGCGCCGGGGGCTTCGGGACAATCTTTTTATGAAAAAGAAACCGAACGTTATAATACCTGGAAAGAAAAAATAGACGATACACAGGTTCCAACTATTTTCCAGGGAGTTACCTACAAAGATATGCCTTCCTTTTTTGAAAGTCTGAAAGGACAGAGTACTCTGACTGATTCCTGGTTTGAAAGCCAGATGGCAAGGTTTATGAAGTGGCTGGAAATATAGGATGCTGGGGCTTTAAATAGTTTCATTTTCAGCCGATATAATCATATAAGCTGATAATGTAAACATGGATTTATGTTGTTAGCTTGTGCAAACGCTTCAAAATAAGAATCAGGCGGTAAAAGAAAAGGATTTCGATGAAATGTCAAGGAGGAAAAAGAATGAGTACATTGGCCCAAGTGGAAAACAACGCCCAGGCAAATGCGGCGTACGAAGAATCAAAGGTATCAAAGAACCAGAAAAAGACAGGGAATTATGGCAGGACAATCGGGCAGCCGGAGTTAAGCGAAAAAGCCCAGAAGTATTACGAGGAATTAAAGAAGAAATTCTCCAACATGGATTTTATCCTTGTGAGCAATGATATGAAGGCGGCAGCAAAGGCCCAGGCCGGGAAATATGCCAATCCCAATAAGATGGTGGTTCTCATTGACGAGGAAAAGATAGAGAAAATGGCGGAGGATGAAAACTTCCGCAAGCAGTATGAGGGTGTAATCAGAAGCGCAGGCGTGAAGCTTCCCCAGCTACAAAAGAGCCTGGGCGGCAATGCCGGCGTGAAAGCATTCGGAATGCAGGTAAACGATGGCGGAAACGCGTCTTTCTTTGCCGTAGTAGATAAATCTTTAGCCGCACAGAGAGTGCGGATTAAGAAAAACGCAGAGAAGAAGGCACAGGAGAAGAAGGAAACAGCTAAAAAAGAAGCAAAGGAAGCCGCCAAGGAGAAACTGGCGGAAAAGCATGCTGAAAAGATGGAAGATGCCGATACGGTTACCGTGACGGCATCCTCAATAGAAGAATTGATTCAAAAAATCAACGATGTGATGTATGAAGGAATGAGCGATTCCGTGCTGACTGATGCGGAAAGAATGATTGGACAGCATTTTGATTCAAGGTGGTAAGATGCAAGATATCTAAAACCCAGCGATAATCAAAGGCTGAGCAAGTCAGCTTAGTACATAAAAATCCTGCCGGGTACCCTCAAAAGAAAGGTACTCAGACAGGATTTTTCCTTTTGCAAGACTATAAATATAAGCTCATAAAAGGCCGTAAACGAAATTTCTAATGCTATTTACGAGAAAATGCTTGTGGAAAGAGGCCGGGGCCTGACAGTTTAAGCCTGTACCTCCCGCCCGGTAAAGACCGCCACGGAGCGGGGCGGCATGATAAACTCGTGATCAATGCGCACTTCCTGTCCTTCCGGATAAAAATACCGGTTTTCTCCATCTCCCCATGTATTGGCGCTTAAATACCATGCCAGTTTCTGGCCAAGGAAGGGAACAGTGATGCGCACATTTTCCCAGTAGGTATTGAGGGCAATATATACCAGGTCGTCCTTCCCGGCTTCAGGATTGTAGCCTGCAAAACTGACCGCGAAGGTTCTGACGGTTCCGGCAAGGTCTGTCTTTTGCCCATTGACGTCATGAATACGCAGGGGCTCCATGCCGCAGACTGCGTCAGGGAGCTTTTTGCGGATAATGGGATGTTTGTAGCGATAGTCGATCATAAATTTGAAAAAGTCGAACAGCTCCCGGTTTTTTTCAAGCAGTGCCCAGTTAAGCCAGGAAATTTCATTGTCCTGACAGTAGGCGTTGTTATTGCCAAACTGTGTATTTCCAAATTCGTCCCCGGCCAGAAACATGGGGGTTCCGCGGCTGCACATCAGCACGGCGCAGGCGTTTCGAATCATGCGGAAGCGGAGGTTTAACACATCATTGTCATAGGAATCCCCCTCTGCTCCGCAGTTCCAGCTGCGGTTGTCATTGGCCCCGTCGGTATTGCTCCAACCGTTTGCTTCATTGTGCTTTTCATTGTAAGAGTAAAGATCATAGAGGGTGAAACCGTCATGACAGGTAAGGAAGTTTACGCATGAATTGTAGCCTGCATAATTGCTGTTGTTATCGGAATAATGGCCGCCGTAAAGGTCACCGGAACCGGTAATGCTCTGGGCGGCATCCCAAGCATGCCAGCAGTCCCCTTTTAAATAACCCCGAAGGGAATCACGGTAACGGCCGTTCCATTCCGCCCAGCGTTTACTGGCCGGAAACCGTCCCACCTGATAAAGTCCACCTGCATCCCAGGCTTCGGCGATCAATTTTACGTTGCGCAGTACAGGGTCTGTGGCCAGAAGCTCCAAAAGAGGTGGATTATTTAAAGGAGAGCCGTCCTCATGCCTTCCCAGGATACTTGCAAGGTCAAAGCGGA
Source organism: uncultured Lachnospiraceae bacterium (assembly GCA_910585075.1). Taxonomy (GTDB): domain Bacteria; phylum Bacillota; class Clostridia; order Lachnospirales; family Lachnospiraceae; genus Suilimivivens. The sequence continues at coordinate 12,254 of CAJUED010000016.1, read as the reverse complement.
ATCCGTCAATCCGGTAGCTTACCGCCCAATAACGGAGACACTCTAAAATCAATTGGCGGACAATAGGGTTATTACAGTTTAATGTGTTGCCGCAGCCACTGAAATTATAATAATGGCCGTCAGGGGTGAGCATGTAGTATACTTTATTGTCAAATCCCTTGAAACAGAAGGTTGGGCCTAACTCGTTGCCTTCCGCGGTATGGTTAAACACCACATCCAGAATCACTTCTATGCCGGCATCATGGAGGGCTTTGATCAGTTCCTTGAGCTCACGGCCCTCATGGTTGTATTCCTCGCTGGAATTGTAACGGATATTGGGGGCAAAAAAGCCCACAGTGTTATAGCCCCAGTAATCCAGAAGGGTTTTCCCTTCCACCTCCCGGGAATTCATGGTCTCGTCAAACTCAAAAATCGGCATCAGTTCCACTGCATTGATACCCAGCTCCTTAAGGTAAGGGATTTTTTCTTTCAGCCCCGCAAAAGTGCCCGGGTGTGCTACCCCGGAGGAGGGATGATAGGTAAAACCTCTCACGTGAAGCTCGTAAATGATCAGATCGCTCATAGTGCGGGAGGACTGTGGCATAACGCCCCAGTCAAAAACGTCCCGGACCACCCGGGCGTGATAGCCGTCAATTTTTTTATTGCCCCAGATTCTGTGACCGGCTACGGAGCGGGCATAGGGGTCAAGCAAAACGGCGCCGGAATCAAAAGTAAGACCGCGTCCCGGGTCATAGGGGCCGTCAATCTGATAAGCATACTCAAATTCCTCAATGTCCAGTCCGAACACGATCATAGAGTATACATCTCCGATTTTGTAAGCTTCGGGAAAAGGAAGACGGGCATAGGGCTGCTCCGCATTTCTGTGGAAAAGAAGAAGGGTGCAGGAAGTTCCGTAATGAGTCTGGACGGTAAAATTTACCCCAACGGGAAGCATCATGGCTCCAAATACATCAAACAGCCCGGGGCGGACAGGAAAACCGTCAATTTCCGCGGTGGGCGTAGACAGTGTCTGGTGCAGCTCAGGAACGTATTTTTGCGTATAAAGTTTCAAAATTCACCTCATTTCTGCGCTGTTTTTTGCGCATACCAAGTTTGTGGATGCAGCGCAGACACAAACTTGTGAAATGAAAGATTCGTAGAATCTTTCATTTTTTTCATCTCTGAAATCTGTACGGAAGGGTTAGTAAGGTTCAATAAAGATAGTTGATATAACAATCTGGCTTGCTTCGATTGTTACAAAGTGGCTCGGTTTGAAGGAAATATGTCAACAGTATAGCGGAAAACCTTCCATAATGCAATGAAAAAGTACAAAAAATATGATAAAATGAAAACCATGCGTAACAGTTCGGAGAAGCTGAGCTGTTAAAACATGCTTCAATAGGGTGAACATAATGTCGGCTGATACTGTATTTAACTTTGCGGTTCGTCGACAGCGCGGAGGATTGAGATGAAAATCTACAAGTGGATGATAACTGCGCTGCTTACAATATCATTATTGTCAGCAGGAGCGCAGTCTATTCCTGTTTCAGCCAAAGAGACCAAAACAGAGGAGATGGAAGTGCATTTTATTGATGTGGGGGAGGGGGACGCCACGCTGATCAAATGCGGCGGGCAGAGCATGTTGATTGACGCAGGAGACAGCTCAAAGGGAACTGCAATACAGCATTATCTGCAAAAGCAAAATGTAAAAAAGCTGGATTATCTGATTTTGACCCATCCTGATGCCGACCATATAGGCGGAGCACCGGTTATCATTACGAAATTTGAGATAGACAAGGTTTTTATGTCTAATTATGAAAAGGACAATAAAACCTATGAGAAACTAATACAGACATTGGAGTATAAGGGACTTAAATATGTGACGCCGAAAACGGGCGCTAAGTATCATCTGGGAACAGCATCCATCACCATTGCAGGCCCTGTTAAGGACTATGACAATCCCAATGACGCATCCATTGCTTTTGTGGTTCAAAATGGGAACAACAGATTTCTTTTTACCGGTGACGCCCAGGAAGATGCCGAGCAGGATATTTTGGAGGGGAAGGTTGCTATTTCCGCAGATGTTTATAAGGCAGGACACCACGGCAGCAAAACCTCCTCCTCGGAGGCCTTTTTGGAAGCGGCAGCTCCAACCTATGCGGTCATCAGCTGTGAGGAAGGGAATTCCTACGGGCATCCCCATGCGGCCACCATGAACAGCCTGCGGGCTATGGGGGTGAAGGTTTACAGAACGGACGAACAGGGGAGCATCATAGCCACCAGCGACGGCAGCAAAATCACATGGAGTTGCAGCCCGTCAGATACCTGGGCGGCGGGAGAGCCAACCGGAACAGGTAACAGGGAATCGGTTGGAAATAGTGTTAGGAAAGTAGCGGAAACAGCGGGAACGGTAAAAAGGCAAAAGGATGCAGGCGAAGTAAATACGCCCGCATCCCCCTCGTACATATGCAATAAGAATACCAAAAAGTTTCATCTGCCTTCCTGTGAAAGCGTGAAGGACATGAGTGAGAAAAATAAACTGGCGGTTACATCCTCAAGAGAGGAAGTGATTGCACAGGGATATGTGCCGTGTAAAAGATGTAAGCCCTGAAAAGATTCTACAGACAGCCCTTCATCACTTCATAGGTTCCCACAGCTTCGATTTTTTCAAGGGTATCCGCAACCATATCTGCCAGCCCCGGAAGAAGCGTCAAATCCTCGCCCCAGAACTCCTCATTTTTACATACCGCACAGGCAAGCGCACGGGCGGAATCATCCTTATGGGCTACATAGAATTCCAGTACGGCCTTATCGTCGGAAATGGTATAAGCATCTCCGTTAGGACGAACAGCGCTAAGGCCTGTTTCGGTCAGCTCTTTCCCGCGGTAGAAGGCAATGTATAAGGCCAGGGATGTGGTCAGGCATACGGGCAGTGTTCCGGTATTTTTCACATAATCCTTCAGGGTGGGCAGGATTCTTGCCTTCCACTTGGAGGTTGAATTTAAGGAGATGGACAAAAGCGCATGGTCAATAAAAGGATTCTTAAAACGCTCTGTCACAGAAAAGGCAAAGGTCTCCAGTTCATCCTTAGGCAGGGTGAGAGTGGGAATGATTTCCTCATAAATGGCTTTGTTCATAAAGCCCCGGATAACGTCGTCAGCCATACAGTCTCTTACAATATTCCATCCTGCCAGATAAGCGCCTAATACCATGGAGGTGTGGGCGCCGTTTAGGATGCGAACCTTCCTCTGCTTATAGGGCTTGTGATTGTCTGTGATGATGACCGGAAGGCCTGCTTTTGCAAAAGGAAGCTCCTCCTTAAGCCACTCCGGACCTTCAATGACCCAGAACCCAAATACTTCGCCGGTGTTTAACACCTTATCTTCATATCCGTTTTCAGTATTGATGGCATCAGCTTCGCTTCTGGGATAGCCGGTAACAATCCGGTCTACCAAGGTGGAGCAGAAAAGATTTTCCTTCTCTACCCAGTCTGTAAAGTCTGACCCTAAATTCCATTGCTGCGCATATTTGAGTACGCAGTCCTTCAAAACCTTGCCGTTATCGTCAATCAGCTCGCAGGCTAAGATAACGAATCCCTTTCCTTTTTCACTGCCGAATTTTTCAAAGCGGCGGTATAAAAGCTGTGTCAGCTTGCCGGGATAGCTGGAAGCGGGCGTATCCGTAAACTGGCAGGAAGGATCATAGACAATACCTGCTTCGGTGGTGTTGCTTGTGATGTAACGAAGCTCCGGATTATCCACGGACTTCATCATTTCCTCATAGTCGCTGTAAGCGTTGATGCAGCGGTCAATACAGGAGATAACCCGCTTTGCGTTGACCTTTTCTCCATTTTCAAATCCACGGAGATATAAGGTGTACAGACCCTCCTGCTCATTTAAAAATTGGGGAACGCTTGTAAAGGAATTTTCCGGCAGGGGCTGTAATACGGTAACTTTACCGTTAAATCCTGCCTTTTCATTTAAGTTGTCAATGAAATAATCCACAAAGGCCCGAAGGAAATTTCCTTCCCCAAACTGTAGTACCTTGACGGGAGCCTTTTCCAGCAAATATCCGTCATAACCCTGCTCCCTTAAAACTTCGTATGATAATCTTTTCATATTATAAAATACCTTTCTTTTTAAAAATATCTTTTTTAGTTAGAATCAGAGTGTAACCCCCTGCTTAAAAATAGCCATATCATGGAAGCCCGCTTCCTCAGCCTTTACCTTCTGCCCGGAGGCAACCGCCACCACGTAATCAAAAAGCTCCTGACCAAGCAGCTCCATAGGCTTTCCGTCCACTAAAGAGCCGCAGTTAAAATCAATCCAATTTTTTTTGTGCTCATAAAGAGGGGTATTGCTGGAAATTTTAACGGTGGGAACCGGGGAGGCAAAGGGCGTTCCCCTTCCGGTAGTAAAGAGTACGATATGGGCCCCTGAGGCGGCCAGTGCAGTGGAAGCCACCAGGTCGTTGCCGGGAGCGCTTAAAAGGTTTAAGCCTTTCGCGGAGACCTTCTCGCCATAGGAGAGCACGCCCTTTACCGGCGCGGAGCCGGATTTCTGGGTACAGCCCATGGATTTGTCCTCCAGTGTGGAAATCCCGCCCTTTTTATTGCCGGGGGAAGGATTCTCATAGATGGTCTGATTGTGGCTGGTAAAATAATTTTTAAAATCATTGATAAGGGAGACGGTTTTTTCAAACAGCTCCTTATTTTCACAGCGGTTCATGAGCAGCGTCTCCGCGCCGAACATTTCAGGAACTTCCGTGAGAATGGTAGTACCGCCTTTTGAAATTAACAGGTCGGAAAAACGTCCCACCGCAGGGTTGGCGGTAATGCCGGAGAGCCCGTCCGAGCCGCCGCATTTCATACCGATGATCAGTTCGCTGCAGCTTATAGGTTCCCGGTGAAAGCCTCCGGCATATGCGGCAAGCTCTTTGATGAGACCAAGGCCGTCCTCAATCTCGTTTTCGGATTCCTGGGATACCAGAAATTTCACCCGGTTTTCATCATAGGCGCCGATATACCTTTTCAGCTCGTCAATGTTGCTGTTTTCACAGCCAAGGCCTAATACCAACACGCCGCCTGCATTGGGATGGCCTATCAGGTCGGCCAATATCTGCCTGGTGTGCTCCTGATCGTCACCCATCTGGGAACAGCCGTAAGGATGAGGAAAGGCTGCAACAGCGTCAATGGTTCCCTGCACATATTGCTGGGCCTGCCGCTCAATGGCTGTGGCAATGTTATTGACGCAGCCAACGGTAGGAATGATCCAGACTTCATTTCTCACTCCTACGGAACCGTCTTTCCTTCGATATCCCTGAAAATAACCGGGCTCGGTGGATGGAAGGGAAACGTTGACCGGCTGGTAAGTGTAGGTGAGTAAATCCCCAAGTCCGGTTTTCATATTGTGTGTATGAATCCAGGTACCGGGGGCAATGTCTTCCCGGGCAATCCCTATGGGAGAACCGTATTTTATCACCGGTTCATCCGCCTTCACAGGGAAAAGGGCAAATTTATGGCCCTGAGGAATATCCTCGGATAAAGTGACGGTCATTCCGTCCACGGAGAGGGTGGTTCCCTTTGAGAGAGGCTTTAAGGCAACCGCCACTTTATCATCCGGATGTATTTTTAAAAAAGTTTCCATGTGTGAATCCTCCATACTGTCCTTTGAGGAACAGTGTCTTATTAAAGCAATTTCAACAGTGTAAGGGCTTACATTCAAATTATATCAAAAAGAAAATTCCGTCAATACAAAATAGGGAAAAATAAATATAAAAATATAAAATCGGCGAAATAACCAAAAAATGATTCGAAAAATCGTCTAAAATGCCAGTCGGATAAGAGTTGAACTTTGAAAAACGCGTGATATAATGAATATAAGTGTAAGGGCTTACACTTCAAAATCATACGCCGTCACGTTTCGCGAGTCGGCATATTAAATTAGAAGGAAGTGAGAATGTGAACATTTACGACATTGCAAAGTTAGCCGGAGTATCCATAGCAACCGTATCAAGAGTGGTCAATGACAGTCCCAAGGTCAACGATAAAACCAAAGAGAAGGTTTTAAGAGTCATGGAAGAAAACCACTATACGCCCAATGTATTTGCCAGAGGATTGGGACTTAACTCCATGAAATCAGTAGGTCTGGTCTGTCCTGATGTTTCTGACAATTACATGGCAAAGGCAGTGGCTTATCTGGAAAAGAATCTGCGGGGGTATGGCTATGACTGTATTTTGTATTGCAGTGGTTACGACGAGGAGGATAAACGTCAGGCCGTGGAGCTGATTTTAAATAAAAGAATCGACGCGCTTGTGCTGATTGGTTCCAATTATGCAGGGGGTGCGGGCGAGGAGACTTCTTATATCAATGAAGTTGCCCGGCAGATTCCGGTATTTATGATCAACGGTTTTATAGAGGGTGAAAATATTTACTGTACTCTTGCAGATGATTATCAGGCAGTATACGACGCCACAGAGGAGCTTATTTTTGCCGGGAAAAAGAGAATTCTTTTCCTGAGCAATTCGGAGTCCTTCAGCGCAATGCAGAAACGGAAAGGATACGAGGACGCCCATCAAAAACATGGTTTACCGGTTCCGGAGGAATTGACCCTTTATACGGAAAATTCTATTCACGGTACCAGAGACAGGCTCTTACTTTGCAGGGATCTTGCGTTTGACAGTGTGATTGCAACAGAGGACGGGCTGGCCATAGGCGCTTTGAAATATGCCAGGGCCAGGGGAATTTCCGTTCCGGGGGAGATCAGTGTCGTAGGTTATAACAATTCGGAGCTTTCCATCAGTTGCGAGCCGGAACTCACCACGGTGGACGCCAGAGGTGAAATTCTGTGCAGGACGGCGATTGATTCTATGATGGCACTGCTTGGCGGGGAAGAAATCAGACAAAAAACTATGGTGAAGTGCCACTTGATCAAACGCCATACAACTGACTTTTGACTTGAAAACCGGCAACCTGTCCAAGTGGAATTTGTGTTGAAGCGCCGCGAATTCCGCCACCCAGGGCAGAATTAGGGTTTTACCGGTGTTCTTATGTGAAAGAGCATACATGGAAACGAGTATATACATGGGTATATACTCGTCGAAAGCGCTTCGGAATGGAGGAAAAGAGGAAAACATGAAAGGAATCAAGAAACTAGGCGCACTCATTTTGAGCGCAAGCCTTTTTGCAGGGTGCCTCGCGGGTCTTAGCGGATGTGCATCCATCAAAAGCGATAAGAGAATCATCCGCATTTCCCATGCTCAGTCGGAGACCCATCCGGAACATTTGGGGCTTTTAAAATTTAAAGAGTACATTGAGGAAAACTTAGGGGATAAATACGAAGTTCAGATTTACCCTAATGAGCTTTTGGGAGGAGCCCAGAAGGCGATTGAGCTGACACAGACGGGAGCCATTGATTTTGTTGTGGCAGGAACCGCCAATCTGGAAAATTTTGCAGACGTGTATGAAGTGTTCAGTATGCCTTATCTGTTTACATCGGAGGAAGCTTACCATGAAGTGATGAACGATGTGGATTACATGCAGCAGGCTTATGAATCCACCAACGCAGCGGGCTTTCGGGTGCTGACCTGGTACAATGCAGGCACGAGAAGTTTTTATGCCAAGAAACCAATTCATACACCGGATGACTTAAAAGGGCTTAAGATGCGCGTGCAGCAGAGCCCGGCCAGTGTGAATATGGCCAATGCTTTTGGCGCGGCGGCGTCCCCTATGAGCTTCGGCGAGGTGTATACCGCCATTCAGCAGGGCGTAATCGACGGCGCGGAAAATAACGAGCTTGCCCTTACCAACAATAAGCATGGAGAGGTTGCAAAGTATTATTCCTACAATAAACACCAGATGGTACCGGATATGCTCATTGGCAATCTGAAATTTTTGGAGGGCCTGAGCGACGAGGAATATCAAATCTTTCTGGATGCCGCGCTGATTTCCACCGAGGAGGAAATGAAATACTGGGATGAGCAGGTGGAGGAAGCAAAAAACATTGCCATAAACGATATGGGCGTGGAATTTATAGATGTGGATGTGGAGGTCTTTAAGGATAAAGTAGTGGATGTACAGCAGGATATGCTGGATGAGAATCCCAACATCAGGGAGCTTTACGACCACATTCAGGAAATCAATGAAAAATATGCGCAGGAGTGAAGTGTGTAAAGAAATTCTAAGCGGTCAAAGTACACCTGCTAAGAATTTCTAAATTACACCTCGGATTGTTTGTGCCCCGGGCACAAATTCGCACGTTGAGAAAGGAGTATGGTTATAAAGATGGAAGTGTTACATAAAATTCGCAAGTGGATAGATCTTGTTTTAAGCAGTGCGTGTGCTGTGATTTTTGCGGCAATGGTGGTGATTGGAACCTATCAGATTTTGACCCGTTTTATCTTCAGAAGGCCAAGTACCGTGTCTGAGGAACTGCTCACATACAGCTTTACCTGGATGGCCCTTTTGGCCAGCGCCTATGTGTTTGGTAAAAGAGACCATATGCGGATGGGCTTTGCGGCGGATAAACTGGGAAAAGCCGGTCAGAAAGTGTTAAATATTATCAGTGAAATTTTGATTGTCATTTTAGCAGGCAGCGTTATGATTTACGGGGGCGTTACAATCATGGACCTGACCATGACCCAGTCAACGGCTTCCCTTGGGATTCCTATGGGCGTGGTGTACACAATTATACCTCTTTCAGGTGTTTTGATTGTGGTTTACTCCATTTTAAATCTGGTGGATTTGATTACAGGAGTTGAAAGAGCCCAGCGGGAAGTGAAAGAATAGTGTGAAGATAAGTTCTAAGCCCGCAAAAAACGCGGACCAAGAACTCCAAACGCCGTCACGCTTGGCGGGTCGGCTTGTTGGTAAGACTTCACGCAAGAAGAATGCCTTGGAGAACAGGCTTTCTTCATCAAGATATGCTGACGCCCAAATTTGCGGGCTGTCGGCAAGAATGGAGGATTAGAGGATTAATATGAATATTGCATTAGTATGTGGACTAATTATTTTAATCGTATTGGCAGTACTTTTGATCGCAGGGGTTCCCATTGCGGTAGCCTTGGGGATATCTTCTGTGTGCGCGATTCTGCCAATCATGGATACGGAGGTTGCGGTGCTTACCGGCGCCCAGAGAATTTTTTCAGGTATATCGGTATTCAGCCTTTTGGCGATTCCGTTTTTTATCCTGGCAGGCAACATCATGAACAAAGGCGGTATCGCCGTGCGTCTGATCAATCTTGCAAAGGTGGTTACAGGGCGTACCCCAGGTGCGCTGGCACAGACAAACGTGCTTGCAAACATGCTGTTCGGCGCTATTTCAGGTTCCGGTACGGCGGCAGCTTCCGCAATGGGCTCCATCATTGGGCCGATTGAGAAGGACGAGGGCTATGACCCTAACTTTTCCGCAGCGGCAAATATAGCAACGGCGCCCACAGGGCTTTTGATTCCCCCCAGTAACGTTATGATCACGTTTTCACTGGTCAGCGGTGGTACATCCGTGGCGGCTCTGTTTATGGCAGGCTACATTCCCGGATTTTTGTGGGGCCTTGCCTGCATGCTGGTTATCTTTATCATAGCAAAAAAGCGTGGATACAGAAGTAACACAAATTTTACGGCCAAAGAAAAATGGAATATTTTCATCCAGGCCCTTCCCTGCCTTTTACTGATTATCATTGTAATTGGCGGTATTATCGGCGGTATTTTCACAGCCACGGAAGGATCGGTAGTTGCAGTGGTCTACAGCCTGATTTTGTCCCTGTTTGTGTACAAATCCATCAAAATTTCAGATATACCGCAGATTTTAAAAGAAAGCGCGGAAATGACAGGCATCATCATATTCCTGATTGGCGTTTCCAGCATTATGTCATGGGTTATGGCCTTCACCAACATACCTGCCCTGGTATCCACAGGCCTTCTCTCCATCAGCAACAATAAAATTGTGATTCTCCTGATGATTAACCTGATCCTGTTGATCGTGGGAACCTTCATGGACATGACCCCTGCCTGCCTGATTTTTACCCCTATATTCCTTCCGGTATGTCAGGCTCTGGGAATGAACACCGTGCACTTTGGCATCATGATGATTTTCAACCTGTGCATCGGCACCATCACTCCACCGGTAGGCACCACCCTGTTTGTAGGCGTAAAAGTAGGCGGCGTAAAAATAGAGACAGTCATCAAACAACTCCTGATTTACTTCGCCGCAATCTTTATCGTACTGCTGCTGGTAACTTACATTCCGCAGATTTCCCTGTGGCTTCCGAGTCTGTTGGGATATGTGTAAATCATTCATCTTTTTACACGTTAAAACCTTGCCCACAGCACAAATTCGTTTTATACTAAATGAAAGAAGGTAAACTATAAAAAGTATTGGAGGTATTCAAAAAATGAAACAATTTATGGACGAGAACTTTCTCCTTAGCACCGAAACCGCACAGGAGCTCTACCACAACTTTGCCGCAAAGGTACCTGTTCTGGATTATCACTGTCACATCAATCCCCAGGAAATTGCCGAGGACAGAAAGTTTGAGAACATCACCCAGGTATGGCTGGGGGGAGACCATTACAAATGGCGCCAGATGCGTTCAAACGGCGTGGAGGAGTATTACATCACCGGAGATGCACCGGACCGGGAGAAGTTCCAGAAATGGGCGGAAACCCTGGATAAAGCTATCGGGAATCCCTTATTCCACTGGAGCCACTTAGAATTGCAGAGATATTTCGGTTATCATGGAGTATTAGGCGCAGATACGGCAGAGGAAGTGTGGAACCTTTGCAACAGCAAGCTTCAGGATCCTTCCATGAGCGCGAGAAATTTAATCCGTCAGTCCAACGTAACCTTAATCTGCACCACAGACGATCCGGCGGATGATTTGAGATGGCACAAGATGATTGCGGAGGATGAGAGCTTCGAAGTACAGGTACTTCCCGCATGGCGTCCCGATAAAGCAATGAATCTGGAAAAACCGGATTACGCGGAATATATAGATAAGCTGGCAAAAGCGGCCGATATGGAAATCAAATCCTTCGAGGATTTAAAGAAAGCCCTGGTTAAGCGCATGGATTTCTTTGACAGCTACGGATGCCGGGCATCAGACCATGCTCTGGAATATGTAATGTATAATCCGGCAACTGCAGAGGAAGTGGAGGCTATTTTTGCAAAGCGCCTAAACGGAGAAGGGATTTCCAGAGAAGAAGAACTGAAATTCAAAACCGAGTTTATGATTTTTGTATCCAAAGAGTATGCGAGACTTGGCTGGGCCATGCAGCTTCACTATGGATGCAAACGCGATAACAACAAGGCAATGTACGCAAAGCTGGGACCGGATACGGGCTATGACTGTATCAACAATTATGCCCCTTCCAGCGAGACGGCAGACTTTTTGAACGCCCTTGCCGAAACAGGAAGCATGCCCAAAACCATCCTGTACAGCTTAAATCCCAACGACGACGAAGCCCTGGGCACTATCCTTGGGTGCTTCCAGAATTCGGAAGCGGTTGGAAAGATACAGCAGGGCTCCGCATGGTGGTTTAACGACAATAAGACCGGCATGATCAAGCAGATGACGTCTCTTGCAAACTTAAGCCTGTTGGGGAACTTTAATGGAATGCTTACCGATTCCAGAAGCTTTCTTTCCTATCCAAGACACGAATATTTCAGAAGAATCCTGTGCGATTTAATCGGCGGATGGGTGGAAAATGGAGAATACCCGAAGGATATGAAGAAGCTTGAGAAAATTGTTAAGGGAATTTCCTATAATAATGCAATCAGATATTTCGGATTTAATCTTGAAACGAAATAGATAAATGTAGATACGGGGTGTGCAGGAAACTGTTGCATCCCGTTTTTACTTTTAAACAATTATGCCATATGCATTGCTCTGTTAGACGTATGCTTATTTAAAATCGTGTGTACTCTTTCCACCTCATCCAGTATCAGCTCGTCATCGTGGTGCAGGCGCTTTAAATCTACTTTAACGTTCGCCATGTCCTTTCTAATGTCCGTCATCTCTTTTTTAACGTCCGTCATGTCCTTTCTAATGTCCGTCATCTCTTTTTTAACGACCGTCATCTCTTTTTTAACATCTGTCATCTCTTTTTTAACATCCGTCATGTCCTTTTTAACGTCCGTCATATCCTTTTCAAAGCTGACCATTCGATTTTCGATCCCGGTTACTTTTTCCAGTAATAAGTTGAGTTTTTCGCTGTCTGTCATTTTAACACCTCCCTATTAAGTCAAGTCTTTTTTCCTTATTTTTCAAGGATTTTTTAGTT
>CAJUED010000015.1:56755-81484 GCA_910585075.1 uncultured Lachnospiraceae bacterium | reverse complement strand
ATTGTGACATTTTATATCTTAATGATTCGAAGCAATTGACCGAAAAAAAGAGAGAGGAATTGTTTGAGGTAAGTATGGAAAAAGCCGTTGCAACCGGCATAGGTTTTGCCTCGCCTAAGCGGATTGATGAAATCAATATTCTTCAGGCGACTTATGAGGCAATGAGGGAAGCAATCAGTGAATTGGCTGTTGTTCCGGATTTGCTTTTGAATGATGCGGTGACCATACCGGAGGTTTCAATCAGGCAGATTCCCATTATAAAGGGGGATGCGAAAAGCGTATCTATTGCAGCGGCCAGTATCATTGCCAAGGTGACCAGAGACAGGCTGATGGCGGAATATGATGAGATTTATCCCGGATATGGGTTTGCCGCAAATAAGGGCTACGGGGTGCAGGAACATATAGAGGCCCTGAAAAAACTGGGACCTACGCCTATACACAGAAGAAGCTTTATCAAAAATTTTTTTAGGGATTGAAAAATCAAAGACTTTCCAGTCAAAAATTTGGGCCTGTGCTCGAATTTGCGGGTTATCGGAAGTATGGGGATTGGAAAAGAGGAGGAATAGTGCTTGCGCCCAAATTTGCGGGCTGCTGGCAAGAATGGGGGATTTTTATGAAACTTTCTGCATATATCGACCAGGTGAATCAAAATTATGTTGAAAACACAGGGGCGGAAAACACTTCCTCCATGGAGCAGGGAATCAGGAACGGAATGAAGGCGGTGCTTGGAAAACTGCCGGGACAGGTGATCAGCGGCGAGGTGTTAGAGAGAGACGGAAGCGATATTTTGATTTCCTTAGGGAAAAACCAGCTGCTCCAGGCGAAGTTGGAGGGCAGCATGGCGGCCCTTCCCGGACAGCTCCTTTCCTTTCAAATCAAAAGCAACAGCAACGGCAAAATTCTGTTAAATCCGCTTTTTGAAAACTTAAGTCAGGATCCTAATGTGTCAAAGGCCCTGCAGGCGGCGGGGATTCCGGAAAACAGTGTGACGGCCGGTATGGTGAAAGCCATGATGCAGGAAGGGCTTCCCATTGACAGGCAGTCCCTTTATCAAATGAATCGACTGGTTGGCATGTATCCGCAGACGGATATGCAGACTCTGGCCCAGATGCAGAGGCTCCATCTGCCGGTTACGCCGGAGAACATTGAGCAGTTTGAAGCCTACAAAAATTATCAGCATCAGATTGGCGAGAGCCTTTCGGATATTGCGGATGCTTTCAGCAGCAGCTTTCAGGAAATTACAGGAAACAGCGGCCTTAAGGAGGGGCTTTCCTTTTATCAGGACGTGTTAGGAGCGCTTTTGGAAAATGCCAAGGGATCGGAACAGGCTTCCGGTGCAGAAAATCAGGCGGAAGTGAATGGAAAAGTAGTTGCAGAAGGCAAGGGTACGGCCCAGGAGCTTCAGGAAGGAGAACTGCCTTTTCTTAAGGGAGAGGAAAGGGAGGAGTTGGTCAGCCATTTGAAACAGGCCGGCGTTCCGGACAGAATAACGGCGGCGGTCAGCGAAAACCGGATGAACGGCCAGGCTCTGTTACAGGAAATAGAAAAGCTCCTTCGGGAGGACGCGCTGCCGGATGGGAAAGCGGCCTTTGAGCTGTTAGAGAGCAAGCCCTTTAAACTGCTTCTTAAAAATGAAATGAACAGACAATGGATGCTGCTTCCCGAGGAGGTAGCCCAGGAACACAGCGTGGATAAGCTTTACGAGCGGCTGAACAGCCAGATGAGCCGTTTAAGCCAGGCTCTTGCCCAAAGTGCAAGGGGAGATACTGCTCTTGCCAAAACGGTTTCCAATGTGTCGAATAACATAGACTTTATGAATCAGCTGAACCACGCGTTTACTTATGTGCAGATTCCTTTGAAAATGCAGGGAAAAAATGCAAACGGAGAACTGTTTGTCTACACCAACAAAAAAAGCCTGGCTAAGAAGGACGGGAGCGTAAGCGCGCTGCTGCATTTGGACATGGAGAACTTAGGCAGTGTGGATGTGCATGTTTCCATGCGCAATCAAAAGGTTTCCACGAAATTTTATTTGCAGGATGACAGTTCCCTTGACTTGATCGCACAGAATATTGATATGCTGAATGAACGACTGGCACGCAGAGGTTATACTATGAGTGCGGAATTTATCAATCGGGATGAGAATACCAATGTGGTGGATGAAATTCTAAAACAGGGGAAGAATGTGTCCGTATTGTCGGGCTATTCTTTTGACGCTAGGGCCTAACACCAAAAGAAATACTAAGCCTGCCAAAAACGCAGGCTAAGTATTTTCTAAGATTTGGTGTAAGAAGAATGCCCTGAAAGGGCATTCTTCCGCGGACAGAGAGGTATTTGAGAACGGCTTGCAAAGGACGCAGACTAAGTAATTCTATAGTTTGGTGTAAGAAGAATGCCCTGAAAGGGCATTCTTCCGCGGACAGAGGGGTATTTGAGAACGGCTTACAAAAGACGCAGACTAAGCGATTCTATAGTTTCGTGTATGAGACCGGAAGGTATTAGAAAGCCTTGCAAAAGAGGTAGAGTAGGTATAGGGGGGATAAAGTTGGCGGAGGAGAAGAATAAGGTGAAGCAGGCGATTGCCCTTTCTTATGATCCGAATGAGGATGCGCCTAAGGTGATTGCAAGCGGGAAGGGTGTTCTTGCGGAGAAGATTATAGAGAAGGCAAAGGAATCGGATGTGCCGGTGCACAGGGATGATAAGCTGGCGGATACTTTGTCGCGTCTGGAAATTGGGGATATGATACCGCCGGAGCTTTATGAGGTGGTGGCGGAGATTCTTGTGTTTGTGGACGCCATGGATAAGATTAAGGCAAAAATGGGAAAATAGCGTGTAAAGAACTTCTTGAGATCCCGCAAAGCGGAATCATGGAAGCTAGTGGGGGAGGCGCGTTTGAATAAAAGAGAAATCGGAAAAAAATATGAGGAGATAGCGGCGTCATACCTTGAAGAATATGGATTTGTGGTTCTTGCAAAAAATTTTAGATGCAGGCAGGGGGAAGTGGATTTGATTGGTATCCATGACAACTGCCTTGTTTTTGTGGAAGTAAAGTACAGAAAAAGTGCGGTATCAGGAGAGCCTGAGGAGGCGGTAAGCCCTTCCAAGCAGAGGAAGATATGTCTTGTATCGGATTATTATAGGATGGGGCATCCTGAGGATGGCGGCCGTCAGATACGCTATGACGTGGTGGCAATCAGCGGGGACAGGATAAGCTGGTATCGGAATGCTTTTCCGTATGGCTCAGGAAGAAAATATGCGTGGTGAGAAGCGGGAAGTTCGGGAGATTGGCATGTAAGGCAAATGTCGAATGCCGGGAGATTCTGCTGAAAACGCCTATGTGTATGTGGCAGGTATACTGGCAAAAAGCGCTTCGGAATGGAGGGGAAAATGGAGTTAATACGAAAATCAGGTAATGAACATATGACATTACAGCAATATAAGGAGGTCTTCTATCTGACATTCCCGCTCTTTGAAAAGGTGGAAATGGTGCGGCATTTGTTTTCAACCAGAGCAGGGGGCGTCAGCCAGGGAATTTATGCAAGCATGAATTTAAGTTATGCTAGAGGGGACCGCAGGGAAGCGGTGGATGAAAATTTTAGAAGGCTTGCGGAAGTTATGGGAAGTACGCCGGAGAGGATTGTATGTGGAAAGCAGACCCACACCACCAATATACGGCTGGTAACGGAAGAAGACTGCGGCAAAGGGGTTATTTTTCCCACAGATTATGAGGATGTGGACGGGCTGATAACGAACAGGCCGGGGATTGTGCTGTGCACTTCCTTTGCGGACTGCGTTCCATTGTACTTCGTGGATGTGGAAAATAAGGCGATTGGCCTTGCACACTCAGGATGGCGGGGGACGGTGAACCGTATGGGCGAAAAGATGCTGCAGGCCATGAAGAATGCTTTTAACACGAGGCCGGAGCATGTGCTGGCGGCAATAGGGCCTTCTATCTGCCAGGATTGTTATGAGGTGGGAGAAGATACCGCAGAGGCTTTCAGAGAGGCCTTCTCACAGGAGTGGGAACAACTTTTTGCAAAGGGAAAGGCGGAAGGAAAGTACCAGCTTAATTTGTGGGAGGCTAACAGGCGGATCCTCTTAGACGCAGGTATTTTAAAGGATCATTTGGCAGTTACGGATGTTTGTACCTGCTGTAACAGTGTACATTTGTTTTCCCACCGTGCCAGTCAGGGAAAGCGAGGGAATCTGGCAGCCCTTTTAGAACTTGTATCTTGAAACATATGTTCGCACATGCTAAAATGTCCTCATGGACAGCGTGAAGATAAGTTCTAAGCCTGCCAAAACGCGGTCTAAGAACACCACTCCCGTTCTTAGTAAGTCGGCTTATTGTTAAGACTTCACGCAAGAAGGGGTTGTCGGGAAATGATACAATTTGCACAATACGGCCATTCTCCGTACGGATTTGTGTTGCCGTAAGCGGCAGCATGGAGGATAAGGTGAAAAAAGATGTGATATTAATTTCTTGTTTGATATTGGCGGCCCTTTTGCTGTGGATGATACCCCGCCTGACAGACAGGAAAGACGGAGAGAAAAAGGGAATGGTCATAATTTCTCAGGATGGACAGGAGATTGGAAGGTATGCTCTGTCAGAGAATCGGAAGTTTTTGATTCTCTATGATGAAAAAGGCGATATGGAGAAAGTGATAGCTGCTTCTGATGAGCAATCCAAGCAGCCAGAACAATCTGGGCAATCTAAGCAG
Organism: uncultured Lachnospiraceae bacterium; assembly: GCA_910585075.1. Lineage (GTDB taxonomy): Bacteria > Bacillota > Clostridia > Lachnospirales > Lachnospiraceae > Suilimivivens. The sequence goes on along the minus strand of CAJUED010000015.1, from coordinate 76,765 downwards.
CCTGAAGAATTTGAGCAGTCTAAGCAGCTTGGACAGTCTGAGCAGCTTAAACAGCCTGAACAACTTGAACCGTCTGCCGGGGAATTTAACAGGTATAAAGAGTTGGCCCATTATAATGTGGTGGAAATTTGTGACGGAAAAGCGTCTGTGACGGAAGCGGACTGTCCGGACAAGCTTTGCGTCGGACAGAGGGAGATTTCCGGAAATGGAGAGAGCATTATATGCCTTCCCCATAAGCTTGTAGTACGTACTCAGTCGGAAGTGGAGGGAGCCCTGGATGGGCTTACTTACTGAAAATGAAAAGAAAAACAGCTTATTTGGGATTATTACTTGCATTTGCGCTTATTCTTTCCTATGTGGAAGTACTGATTCCCTTTCAGATTGGCATACCGGGGGTGAAGCTGGGACTTGCCAATCTGGCGGTGGTACTGTGCCTGTATTTGTTTGGCTGGCGGGAAGCCCTTTTTTTGACCGCAGGGAAAGCGCTGCTTAGCGGGCTTTTATTTGGAAATTTGTTTATGATTTTGTATTCTTTTACGGGGGCGGTTGTAAGCGCGGCGGTCATGGCGGGATTGAAAGCAAGCGGCGGTTTTCATCTGCCTGTTGTAAGCGCGGCAGGCGGAGTGGCGCATAATATGGGCCAATTGCTGGTGGCTGCCTTAGTGGTAAAAACTTATGGGGTGTTTTATTATATGCCAGCCCTTATCCTGGCCGGACTCCTTACCGGTATCCTGATAGGGATGGTTTGTTCCCTGGTTTTGCCTTATATTCGGAGAATATCCGTATTTGAAGAACGTTTGTAGTTTGCTGCCGAAGGATAATGAGCTTAAGATTGTTTGAGGCCGGAGGCAATTTAAGATGAAAAATATGGATGGCCGGGAAATGATTTGCACTTGAAGTATGATTTATCTTCGGAAATTGTATGGAAAGGAATTGTATAAATGATAGCGTTTGTGAAGGGAAAGGTTGAAGAAATCACAGAGGAAAATGTGGTGGTCGATATCGGGAATATAGGCGTGAATGTACGGATTTCCGCTGGCACGGCGGCCAGGATCTTAAGGACAGGGGAAGAAATTAAGCTGTACACCTACACCTGTGTCAGGGAGGATATGTTTAATCTGTACGGCTTTTTAACCAGGGATGATTTGGAGATATTTAAAAGGCTGATAACGGTAAACGGTATCGGCCCTAAAGGCGGCCTGGCAATTCTGTCGGTGATGAGCGCGGACGCGCTGCGTTTCGCCATTCTTTCAGGGGATGGGGCGGCTATTGCCAAAGCGCCCGGCATTGGAAAGAAGACGGCGGAGCGGGTAATCCTTGATTTAAAGGACAAGATTTCACTGGAGGATACCTCTATTCAAAAAGAAATAGGGCAGGTGCATGCAGATACATCCATGTCTGGTATGGATGGCCGGGCGGTAAACGAGGCCGTGGAGGCACTGACAGCCCTTGGATATGCTCCGGGGGAGGCCCTTCGGGCTGTAAAGGCGGTGAAGGCCACAGAGGATATGGATGTGGAAACCATATTGAAGCTTGCGCTTAAGAACATGTTTTAAATATGTTTTAAGAAAGAGTTTCCAAGGTGGAAAGCCTCTTGCGGTATTCATGGATAACAGAGCAAAAGTCCAACAGAACGAAGGTTCGGCAAAGCTTTTTTACAGGCATGGTTTTGCGCTTTGGACGGAGAAATGAAATAGATAAAAACAGCAGATTGTGGAGCACAGGTTATGGCAAAAAGAATGATAGAAACAAACTTACAGGAAGAAGATATGCGGATTGAGGGGTCGTTACGGCCTCAAAAATTGACTGACTATATCGGTCAATCAAAAATCAAGGATAGTCTGTGCATTTACATAGAAGCGGCAAAGCAGAGAAAGGACGCTCTTGACCATGTGCTTTTTTATGGCCCCCCTGGTCTTGGCAAAACCACTCTGGCAGGTATTATAGCCAATGAGATGGAAGTTAATATGAAGATTACCAGCGGCCCTGCCATTGAAAAGCCGGGGGAAATGGCTGCCATTTTGAACAATCTGCAGGAGGGCGATTTGCTTTTTGTGGATGAGATTCACAGATTAAACAGGCAGGTGGAGGAGGTTCTTTATCCGGCCATGGAGGATTATGCCATAGATATTATGATTGGCAAGGGGCCTACCGCCAGATCCATCCGACTGGATTTGCCCCGCTTTACGCTGGTAGGAGCTACCACAAGGGCAGGGCTTTTGACGGCGCCCTTGAGAGACCGGTTTGGGATTATCCACCGGATGGAATTTTATTCTGTGGAGGAGCTGCAGGTGATTATTATGCAGTCAGCCCGGATCCTGGAAGCGCCTGTTGAGCCGGAGGGAGCCCTGGAAATGGCCAAGCGCAGCAGAGGAACCCCAAGGCTTGCCAACAGGATACTCAAACGGGTCAGGGATTATGCCCAGGTAAAAGGAGACGGCGTTATTACCCAGGAGGTAGCCATGACAGCTCTTGACCTGATGGATGTTGACAGGATGGGGCTTGACCATATTGACAGGAATATTCTTGAGACTATGATACTGAAATTTAGCGGAGGCCCTGTGGGATTAGATACGCTGGCGGCGGCAATCGGCGAGGATCCGGGCACCATAGAGGACGTCTACGAGCCTTATCTGATTAAAAACGGTTTTATCAACCGTACACCCCGGGGCAGGACGGTGACAGATTTTGCCTGCAAGCATTTAGGGCTTGAAATTCCTGTATAATCTGATTATAATAGATATTGTATAGTAGACAAATGATAAACTATATATTTTGTATATAGAGGGGTGAGCCTGATGTCGGTTAAAACGGATACGGAAGTAATCATCGGCGGTAAAGTTTTTACGTTAAGTGGATATGAAAGCGAGGAATATTTACAGAAGGTCGCCTCCTACATCAACAACAAGATGGCAGAGTATGCTAAAGTGGATTCCTTTAAAAGACAGCCTTTGGATACACAAAATGTTCTGCTGCAGCTGAATATAGCAGACGACTATTTTAAGGCCAAGAGACAGATTGGCCTGATAGAAGAAGAAATCCAGGGCAAGGAAAAAGAGCTGTACAGTTTAAAGCATGAACTGATTGCAGCTCAGATTAAGCTTGAAAATATGGAAAAAAACGTAAAGTCTCTTCAAACGGAAGTAAATGAAAGCGCCAAAAAAATCGTAAAACTGGAAACGGAACTAAAAAGCAAATCGTAATGTTTTATATACTGTCAGTTAAAACATTGTCAAAAGAGGCTGTCGCATTGAGAAAACTGCATACAGGATATTGTGTTTCCAAAAGCCGGATATTCATATATCTTGTATCTACTATTCTTATTGCGACAGCCTCTTTTCTACGAAAAGATATAATATAAACTTGGAAAACTGCAAAAGCAGTGTAAATATCAACGCAAAAATGAGGAAATATATGAATCAAGTGGAATTATTAGCGCCTGCAGGCAATTTTGAGGCACTGAAAGGTGTGATAAAGGCTGGGGCGGACGCGGTATATTTGGGCGGAAAACTCTATAGCGCCAGAGCCTACGCAGATAACTTTACACAGGAAGAAATATGTAAGGGGATACGTATTGCCCATGTGTTAGGACGGAAAGTTTATCTTACGGTTAACACCCTCGTGAAGGAGAAGGAGCTTGACGGGCTTTATGAGTATATGCTGCCTTTTTATGAGGAAGGGCTCGATGGAGTGATTGTCCAGGATTTAGGCGTTTTGCGCTTTTTGCGGACTTATTTTCCGGGGCTGTCCCTTCATGCAAGCACGCAGATGGCCATTACCGGAAGCGGAGGAGCCGGGTTTATTAAGACTGAGGGAGTCACCAGAGTGGTGCCGGCAAGAGAGCTGTCCCTTGCGGAAATACAACGGATAAAAGAGGAAACAGGGCTTGAGATAGAAGCCTTTGTCCATGGGGCTATGTGTTACTGTTATTCCGGCCAGTGCCTGCTCAGCAGCATTTTGGGAGGGAGAAGCGGCAACAGGGGAAGGTGCGCCCAGCCCTGCCGTCTGCCCTATGAGGCAGAAGGGAAAAAGGGATATCCTTTGAGTATGAAGGACATGTGTACAATAGAAATCCTTCCGAAGCTCATTGAGGCAGGTATCGACTCCTTTAAAATCGAGGGGAGAATGAAAAAGCCCGCCTATGCCGCAGGCGTAACGGCAATCTACCGGAAGTATATTGATTTGTACTATCAGGAAAAAGAAAATTACAGGGTCAGTAAGGAGGATATGGACGTCCTGAAAACCCTCTATATCAGAAGCGGGACAGGCGACGGGTATTACAAACGGCATAATGGCAGGGAAATGATCAGCTTTGATTCTCCTGCCTACCGGGAAACGGCCCAGGGACTTCTTGGGGAGATTGAAGAAAAATACATAAAGGCAGAGCTCTCGGAGGAGGTAAAGGCCAAGGTATACCTTACGCCCCAAAAAGAGGCGGAGCTGACTCTGGAAAAAGGAGATACCTGTATCACGGTAACGGGGGATGTGGTTCAAGAGGCATGTAAGCAGCCTTTATCAGAGGAAAAGATTGAAAAGCAAATGAAAAAAAGCGGGGAGGGTCCGCTGCGGGCCAGTCAGGTGGAAGTACAAAGGAAGGGCCAGGTGTTTTTGCCTGTGAGCTCTTTAAATGAGCTGCGCAGGAAGGCCCTTAAGGCTATGGAGGACGCACTTATCTGTCAATATGGCCTTGCATATGAGAGAAGATCGGCAGCTTTTTGGAAAACTTCGGATAAAGCAGCGATAAAAGCCGGGGAAAAAGCAGGGCATAAGGATGGTTTGGCGATTCACACTGCTGTGAGAACGCCCGGGCAGCTTGAGGCCGCTATAGAGGAAGGAATTTCCCGTATTTATGTGGATTACAGTCTTTTAGAATCATTCGGGGAAAAAGGGACGGGGTTTCTGTCAAAGCTTGCAGATATGGGAAAATGCGGGGATGATGGGGAGACCCCCGAAATGGGCAGGACAGAGCTTTATCTGGTACCTCCCATAATTGTGAGGGAAAAAGATATTAAATATTTGAAAAAAATAGAAAATCTACTTGCATCGGGCGTATTTGCGGGTATACTGATAAGAAACCTTGAAAGCTATTCTTTTTTTCAGAAGATGCTTTCGCCGGAGCAGATGATATTGGACGCCAATCTATACATCTGGAACAGAGAAAGCATGGCTTTCTGGGAGGGCCGGGCGGCAGAATTTTATCTTCCCGTAGAGTGTAATGGGCGCGAGTGGAGAGAACTGTTGCAAAGCAGGGACATTGAAATGAAGGCTTCGGTCATTGTCTATGGGAGGCTTCCTATGATGATCACGGCAAATTGTGTGAAAAAGACAACTGTTGGCTGCAATAAAACGCCTGAGATTTTAACGCTTAAGGACAGATATAGTAAACAATTCCCGGTTTACACAGACTGTCTGTGTTGCAGCAATATTATTTACAACAGTGTACCCCTGTCTTTACACAGCCTGCTTGGCTCTAAGTCGCGGGCAGAGGGGAATAAAGGGCGGCGATTTGAGAAGGAAAGATATGCAAATTTACGTCTGGATTTCACCCTGGAAGATAAGCAGGAAACCTTGCGGGTAATCCGTTATTTCAAAGAGCTTTTAGCAGGCGGGGAAAGTCCGTCATGCCCCATAAAGGAATATACCACAGGGCATTATAAAAGAGGAGTGGATTGATGGAGTTATATGTCAGCGAATTTTCAAAATATGTGATTACGCTGCTGATTGGCCTATATACTTATGAATGTTTTGCGGTGTTTCGGTATGAAAAGGAGGAGCAGAGAAAGGGGATTTACACCAGGCAGAATCTTTTGATGTTTGCCTTTCATTTCAGCTGCTTTTTGGTTTTGTGTTTTGAAACCGGGGATATTACATACCTGTTTTTCTATGCTTTTCAGCAGATTGTGCTGTATGCGGTGATTGGCTTATACAGGATGCTCTACCAGGATGCAAACCGGCTGGTGGTGAACAATATGTGTATGCTGCTGAGTATTGGATTTTGCATTTTAACCAGGCTGGATATGAATAAGGCAATCAAGCAGTTTGTCATTGCATCTGGTTCTCTTGTGATTGCCCTTGTGATTCCGTTTTTTGTGCACAAATTCAAATTCCTGAAAAATTTGAAGTGGGTTTATGTGCTTGTGGGAATAGCCGCCCTGTCGGTGGTAATGATTTTAGGACAGACTACATATGGAAGTAAGCTTTCTTACTCCATAGCAGGCATCACCTTCCAGCCCTCTGAGTTTGTAAAGATTTTGTTTGTGTTTTATGTGGCAAGCGCATTGTATGAGGCCAGCGGTTTTTTTGAGGTTTTTACCACTGCGGTGGCGGCTGCCGCCCATGTGATAGTACTGGTGGTTTCAAAGGATTTGGGCAGTGCGTTGATCTTCTTTATTGTGTATGTGCTGATGGTGTTTGTGGCTTCTAAGAATTACTTTTACCTGATGGCGGGAGCTCTTGGAGGTTCGGCGGCGGCCTATATCGCTTACAGAGTGTTTTCCCATGTACAGATCCGGGTACAGGCCTGGCGGGATCCATGGAGTGTGATTGACTCCGCAGGATATCAGATTACCCAGTCTTTGTTTGCCATATCCAGCGGCGGCTGGTTTGGCCTTGGGCTTGGCAAAGGAACGCCAAACGCCATTCCTTTTGTGGAGGCGGATTTTATATTTTCGGCAGTTGCGGAGGAATTTGGAATCATATTTGCAGTATGCCTGATTTTAATCTGTGTAAGCTGTTTTGTTATGTTCATGCGTATTTCAATGGAACTTCGGGATAAATTTTATCAGCTTACGGCTTTCGGGCTGGGCGTTATCTATATTTTTCAGGTTTTCCTTACCATAGGCGGAGGGACAAAATTCATTCCCCTTACCGGGGTGACGCTGCCTTTTATCAGTTACGGAGGCAGCTCTGTCCTTACCACGGTTATCATGTTTGCCGTTATGGAAGGGCTTTCCATGATAAGGCAGGATGAGGAACGGTATCTTCGGCAGCTGGCAAGGGCAAAGAAGAAAAAGAAGCGCAAACAAATCGTCCGAAAGGCCATGATGCAGGAGGATGAAGAACTGCGGCCGGGCGAGAGCGAATTAGAAATAGAAGCGGAAATGGACGAAGAACAGCCGGTAGGAGATGATTTTGAAGACGAAGAATAAAAATCAGGTTCGTAAAAAGAAAAAAAAGAACAAGGAAATTATGCTGATTACCTGGATGTTTACCCTGCTTTTTCTGGGACTGTCAGGATATATCGTACATTACTCGGCCACCCATAAACAGGAGCTGATAAACAACAGCTATAATGGGCGTCAGCAGATTTTGCTGGCCCAAAACAGAAGGGGTAAGATTTTATCTTCCGACGGCAGTGTGCTGGCGCAGACGATTGTGGACGATGAGGGAAAGGAGAAAAGGGAATATCCCTATCAAAATTTGTTTTCCCATGTGGTGGGATATGCCACCAACGGCAGAATGGGTGTTGAGAGCCAGGCAAATTATTATCTGATTAATTCAAATGCGCCTCTTTCTCAGAAGGCAGCCCTGGATGTGAGCGGTGAAAAGTACCCGGGAGATGATGTGTATACTACGCTGGATGTGAATATCCAGGAGGTGGCTTCGAAAGCCCTGGGAGTTTATCAGGGAGCCGTGGTGGTGACCGAGCCGGGGACAGGAAAGGTACTTGCCATGGTTTCCAAACCGGATTTTAATCCGGAGGAGATTGCGGATATCTGGGATGATCTGATTGAGGATAAGGAGAGCAGCATATTGCTAAACCGCGCTTCCCAGGGGCTGTATCCGCCGGGTTCCACTTTTAAGATTGTGACCGCACTTGAGTATATCAGGGAAAACCCGGATACTTATCAGGGCTATAATTATACCTGTAACGGTTCCATCACAAGGGATGACAGCAGGATCCAGTGTTATCACGGGAGCGTGCATGGGGCGGTGGACTTTCAAAGATCCTTTGCGAAATCCTGCAATACTTCCTTTGCCAATATAGGTCTTTCCCTTGACAGGGATGCCTTTGGGGATACGTTGGATTCTCTTTTGTTCAATCAGAGCCTTCCGGTAGCCTTTCAATCCGGTGTAAGCAAGATATCCGTTTCTGAGGAAACCTCCGACGCGGATATGATGCAGGTTTCCATTGGGCAGGGAACCACATCCATCACGCCGCTGCTGCTTAATATGATCACCTGCGCGATTGCAAATGAGGGCGTTTTGATGAAACCCTATCTAATAGACTATGTGGAAAATAGTGCAGGGAATAAAACGAAAACCTTCTCACCGGATGCTTATGGCAAGCTGATGGAGCAGAATGAAGCCGAAATTCTCAAAGGGCTTATGGAGGACGTGGTGGAGGAAGGGACAGCTTCTAAGCTAAAGGGCCTTTCCTATACGGCGGCCGGGAAAACCGGATCGGCGGAATATGGCACCGTAAAGGGGGAGAGCCATGCATGGTTTACCGGATTTGCGCCTGTGGAAGCGCCCCAGGTGTGTGTGACCGTTATCATTGAGGGGGCCGGGGCCGGCGGGGACTATGCGGTGCCCATTGCAAAGAGGATTTTTGACGCTTATTTTGAAAATAGTGCGGGCTGAGTTACAGCCGTCCGCGCTGTATGAGAAAATATTCAGTCGTCACCGCGCTTTCGCTCTATAAAAACGCAACAGACGCTAAGCTCAAAAAAACTTCGCTAAGCGCTGGCGTTTTTATAAGGGTTCCTCCTTGAATATTTTCTCATACAGCGCTAGGTTTCTGATTGACTTCTGAAATGTATTTCTATGATTTGTGCTTTGGATTTTTTTGGAAGTATGGTATGATATATGAAGACAGCTTGTCGGGGGTGTGGGAATGAAGTTTTATCGGTATCTTTATGTTGGGGATGGGGTAAAAAATCCTCAGAGGGTAAAATGGAAATTAAAGCGTCATGCGGGAGTGCAGGTGTACGTAATTGCACTGGCACCGTCTCCGGATCAGCTTGAAATTTATCACAGCGCCTATCTGAAACAGAAATATTACAGGCATCACCCGCCGATTATCATTGGGATTGCTGCCAGCTATGAAGAAGCGGTAGATTTGATTGTAAAAATTACACAGGAATGTGTGGAAGCATTGGGAAATTGTAATTTGAAAGAATATTTGAAGCAAAAAGCAAAGAAAAACAGTGATATGGAGTAAGGGCATGGCTATAGTGCTGCTATCTATTTTAAAAATTATTGGCCTGATAGTACTGGTTTTGCTTGGACTGTTATTGACGGCGGTGCTGCTTATTCTGTTTGTGCCGGTCAGGTACAGGATAAGGGTTCACAGGAGGGCGGAGGATGAAACGCCGGTTGTGGCAAATATCAGGGTGTCGTATCTGGCGCATATTTTAAATATTGCGTTTTCCTACCCGGAGGCAGCATATTTGCGGGTGCGGATATTCTGTTTTACGGTTTTTCGCTCTGACAAGCAAAGGGAAAAAAAGAAAGCTTCTTCAAAAAATAAAAAAAGGACGGCTGGGAACAAGGCGGCTTCTGAGAAGGCAGATGCCGAGAGAAAAGAGTTATCAAAAAGAGAAGCCGGAAAAGAAGAAACAAAAACTGAAACCGAAAAAAAAGGAACAAAAGAAAATAAAACGGAAGAAATTGCAGCGGAAGAATCTGAGATAGTAAAAGAAAAAAACGTAAAGGAAGGATCTTCGGAAGATACGGAAAAGAAAGCCGAGGAAAAAGAAATATCCTCCGCTAAGGAGAAGGGACAAGCGGAAAACAAAATCTTTGGCTTTTTTAAGAAAATATGGTCCGTTCTTAAAAATATCCGGTACACAATCACCAAAATATGTGATAAGATAAAAGATATTGTAAATAATATCAGATATTATGTGGAGATTTTACAGAGCGAACGTTTTAGCCGGGCATGGGGCGTGTGTAAAGGACAGGTTGGCTCCCTGTTAAAGATGCTAAAACCCAAAAAGATGACAGGGGAGCTTCTGGTTGGAACAGGTGATCCTGCAAGTACAGGGCAGGTTATGGCAATTTATGGTATTTTGTATCCGCTGATTGGAAGCCATTTGGATGTAGTGCCCGACTTTGAACGCCAGATAGTGGAAGGCAGTCTTTTTATCAAAGGGAAAATAACCATATTTGGATTTCTGAAATCTGCGTGGATTGTTTATTTTAACAAAGATATACGTGAACTGATTAAATTATTGAAAAGGGAGGCTGTATAAATGGCAGAGAACAATTTTACAGGGGTAATCGAGTCTTTGATGAAGGGGATGAACACAGTTTTATCCACCAAAACAGTGGTTGGAGAGGCAACGAAGATTGACGATACCATTATTTTGCCGCTTGTGGACGTATCCTTTGGCGTAGGTGCGGGTGCAGGTGTGAATACGGATAAGAAGAACGGCGGCGGTGGCGGCTTTTTTGGAAAGCTTACCCCCAGCGCAGTGCTGGTCATTAAAAATGGAAGCACCAAGCTGGTAAATATTAAGAATCAGGATACCATAACCAAGGTTCTGGATATGGTTCCCGATATTGTGGACAAATTTACGGCGCCCAAGGAAGATATGATCAACGATGATAAAGCGGTGGACATTGCGTTCCCGGAAGAAGAATAGAACGGACAAATTTGTGCTGACATCCGTATTTGCGACGATTTCGGAACAGATGAGAGGTTGGCGGAATAAACAGGCAATATTTTGAGAGAAAGCGCATATGATAAAACAAAAGGCATAAGTGAGAGATTACGCATGAAGAAACTGATTGGTTTTATTGCATTTTGGATTGCCGTAGGGATGTTGCTTATGCTTTTTCTTGCACATCACTATTTGATAGCGCTGCTTATTATTGCCCTGCTGTTACTGATTGGATATAACTGTTATTTATAGCTTTCACAGGGGAGCGGACAGCATTTTTTGACGCTCCGGAACGGGGATTGATATGGTGGATTTTGAAAAAACCATAGAGCAGAAGGAATTTGACAAGATACTGTCGGAGGGCGAAGAAGACGATCTGAGGGAGCTGAAAAGCTGGCTGCGTCAGGAGAACAGGCGGATTCTGGCGGAAAAGAGAGAATTGAGGCGCAGACAGGACAAGTTCATTGCAGAGAAGAAGCAGTTCCAGGAGAAAATGGAGCAGGAAGCCAGTCAGTTTGAGATTGAACAGAAAATATTTAAGCAGGAACAGGCTTTTTTTGATAAAAAAATGGATATACTTAAGGATGGATTCACACAGCTTTCCGCTGAGCAGGCCAAACTGGATAAGGAAAGGCTTTTATTTGAGGCGGAAAAAAATGCTCAGGCGAGCTTTAGGGTAGGTGGAAACGGCACAGAGCTTGCCAAAATGCTGTTTCAGGGGGTGAACAGCCAGCTGGCCTTAAAAAAGCGGTATAAGGATTTGATTAAAATGTACCATCCGGATAATGTGGCAGGAGACCATGAGATGGTTCTTGTGATTAATAAGGTTTACGAGGAACTGCGACAGGAGTTTGAACATGAGCTTCGGGCTTAGAGCGTCAAAGGCAGTACACGCCGTAAAACATTTGATTAAAAAAACTGTCATTCATGACACATAGTCATTCATGACAGTTTTCAATAAATCTACTTCTTGGAAAACATGCTGTAATTATAATACGGACATGTTAACAACGGCCTTAATAAAACTAAGGCATTAAAACAATTAAGCTCTTTCAACTTTTCCGGACTTCAGACAACTTGTACAAACATGCAATCTCTTGGGAGCTCCGTTTACTTTACATTTAACTCGCTTGATATTGGGTTTCCAGATTCTGTTAGTTCGTCTATTTGAATGGCTTACATTGTTCCCAAATTGAACGCTCTTACCACAAATATCACATTTAGCCATCACCGCACCTCCTGACCATTGATAATAAACATACACAACAGTTGTATAATAGCAGAAAATAAACCGGATTGCAAGCAGAAAATAAGAAATGTTTTTTAAAATGGATTATTTAGTAAATTTTTGTTTCTTTTTTTCTGTTTTGCGGTTATAATGCTTTATATATGTTCAAAATATAAGGAGGCAGCCTATGAAAAATTATTCCATGAAAGAAACTTCTATGAATACGCATATGGGAAACGTTACAATTGATAATGAAGTGATTGCCCGTTATGCAGGCAGCGTAGCCATGGAATGTTTTGGTATTGTGGGTATGGCAGGCATTAATGTTAAGGACGGCCTTGTGAAGCTGCTTAAAAAGGACAGCATGACCAGGGGAATTAATGTTACCATCAAAAAGAACAAGCTTACGCTTAATTTTCATGTAATTGTTGCGTATGGCGTGAGCATACTTGCAGTTTCGGACAACCTGATCAGCAATGTAAAATACAAGGTAGAGGAATTCACAGGAATTGAAATTGAAAAAATCAACATCTTTGTCGAAGGTGTTAGAGTGATTGATTAATGAGGAGGATTTGCTGTGACTAATATAATCGACGCTAAGGTACTTGCAAAGATGTTCTTAGCTGGCGCCAAAAATCTGGAATCCAAAAAAGAGTGGATTAATGACTTAAATGTTTTCCCTGTACCGGACGGTGATACAGGAACCAACATGACGCTTACGATCATGTCAGCGGCCAAAGATGTTGCGGCTATGGAAAACCCGGATATGAAAGCACTCTGCAAAGCAATTTCATCCGGCTCCTTAAGAGGAGCAAGGGGAAATTCCGGAGTAATTTTATCTCAGCTTTTCCGTGGATTTACCAAATCCATTAAAGAGAAGGAAGAACTTGATATTCCTGTGTTTGCGGATGCATTTGAAAAAGCGGTGGAAACTGCCTACAAGGCGGTTATGAAGCCTAAAGAAGGTACCATACTCACGGTTGCAAAAGGAGCCTCCGTGCGGGCCAGAGAGCTTGCGGACGAGGGCTGCGGAGATTTAGGCGTTTTCTTCGACGAGATTATCAAATATGCGGATGAGGTTTTAGAGCGCACACCGGAGATGCTGCCTGTCTTAAAGCAGGCAGGCGTGGTGGATTCCGGCGGACAGGGACTTATGCAGGTGTTAAAGGGCGCTTACGACGCCTACCTGGGAAAAGAAATTGATTTCTCTATTGAGGAAGCTCCCAAAGGTGCTGCAAAGAAAGCGGCCCCGGAGGCAAATGCCGAGGTTAATATTAAGTTTGGTTATTGCACGGAATTCATTATTATGCTGACCAAAAACTTTAATATTAAGCAGGAGATGGATTTCAAGGAATATCTGGAGTCAATTGGCGATTCGATTGTGGTAGTGGCGGATGATGATGTGGTCAAGGTGCATGTACATACCAATGACCCCGGACTTGCCATTCAGAAGGCGCTTAAATACGGCGCTTTATCGAATATGAAGATTGACAATATGCGTTTAGAGCATCAAGAGAAGCTTTTTAGGGAAAACCAGGCGTCTGAAGAAGCGGCAAAGGAACAGCCCATGCCTCATAAGGAGGTTGGATTTATTGCAGTTTCCGTGGGCGAGGGAATCAATGAAATCTTTAAGGGTCTGGGAGTGGACTACATGATTGAGGGCGGCCAGACCATGAATCCCAGTACCGAGGATATGTTAAATGCAATTGACAAAGTAAACGCGGATACGATTTTCATTTTGCCGAATAATAAAAATATTATTTTAGCAGCCAACCAGGCCAAGGCCATGGTAGAAGATAAAAAAATCATTGTGATTCCCACTAAGACTGTGCCTCAGGGAATTACGGCAATTATCAATTACGTGCCTGATTTGTCGGTGGAAGAAAACGAAGAAACCATGAAACGGGAAATCGGCAATGTAAAGACCGGACAGGTTACGTATGCGGTCAGGGACACGGTGATTGACGACAAGGAAATCAGCCAGGGGGACTATATGGGAATTGGCGATGAGGGAATCCTTTCCGTTGGCGGCGAGGTTTCCGACGTTACTTTCCGCATGGTGCAGGAAATGATGGAGGATGAGCTTGAATTAATCAGCATATATTATGGTGAGGATATCACCTTAGAGGCTGCTGAAAGCTTTAAGGCAAGCCTGGAACAGGCATATCCTTCCTGTGATATTGAGCTGCAATACGGTGGTCAGCCGATTTACTATTATATTGTATCGGCGGAATAGCAGTGAGAAAATTTATATTTAATATAGGCGAAAAGGGCGGCGTAACCGTCCTTTTTGCGTAATTGAAACGTGGCGGACAAAGCCGCATGTTGCGGTTATGGAGATTCTCAGATGAAGTATTCGGACGACATTATCAAACTAAAAGGGATTGGAGAGAAGACGGCAAAGCTGTTTAACCGGCTTGGCATCTATACCACGGAGGATTTGCTTTACCATTATCCAAGAGGCTATCAGTCCTTCGGGCCGCCGGTGAAAATAAAAGAAGGGCTGGGGGAGGAGATTGTCACCTTAGAGCTTTTTTTGCCTGCCTCTTTTAAATGGAAGAAAGTGCGGAATTTAACCATAGGCACCGGCGTTTTAAGCGATGGAACGGACTCTGTTTCCGTTACTTATTTTAATATGCCTTATCTGAAAGGCAGGCTGACGGCGGGCAGTTCTTACCTGTTTCGGGGAAAGATACGGACGGAGCATGGAAAATACCATATGGATCAGCCCAAAATCTTTACCTGGAAGGAATATGGGGAGCGAATGGGGAGATTGCAGCCCTGCTACAGTCTCACGGCGGGGCTGACGGACAGAGCCGTTGCAAAAGCGGTAGACCAGGCTCTACAGTCTTTTGGGGAGGAAGAATTTTTACCGGAAGATATTATGAGGGAGTATGGCCTTATGGGACGGGAGCAGGCAATCCGGCAGATACATTTCCCCAAGGACCAGGACAGTCTTTTAGAGGCAAGAAAAAGGCTTGTGTTTGACGAATTCTTCCTGTTTCTTCTGGCCGTGCGGAAAATGAAGGAGTATAATGAGGAGCTTGCCACAGATTATCCCATGATGGAGACCGCGTGGACAAGCCGGCTTTTAGAAGCTCTCCCTTATCAGCTGACCGGAGCCCAAAAGCGGGTGTGGGAGGAGCTGAAAGGGGATTTGGTCAGCGGCAGCTGCATGAACCGGCTGGTACAGGGGGATGTGGGATCCGGCAAGACCATTCTTGCTTTCCTGTGTCTTTTGCTGACGGTGAGCAACGGTTATCAGGGAGCCCTCATGGCGCCCACGGAAATATTGGCTTCCCAGCACTTTGAACAGCTCTGCGGTATGACAAAGCAGTATGGGCTTCCCTTTAAGCCGGTACTCCTAACCGGCTCGGTGGGGGCTGCGGCAAAACGGGAAATCTATCGCCAAATCGAGGAAGGGGAGGCAAACGTTATCATAGGAACCCATGCGCTTATCCAGGAAAAGGTGGTCTATCAAAAGCTGGCGCTTGTCATCACGGACGAGCAGCACCGTTTTGGGGTAAGGCAAAGGGAAATCCTCAGCGAAAAAGGGGGAAAAGCCCATGTGCTTGTTATGAGCGCAACGCCTATACCCAGAACCCTTGCTATTATTTTGTATGGAGATATGCATATTTCAGCGGTGGATGAGCTTCCCACAGGCAGGCTTCCAATCAAAAATTGTGTGGTTGGCACTTCTTATCGGGAAAAGGCTTATGAATTCATTACAGGGCAGGTGCACAGGGGAAACCAGGCATATATTATCTGTCCTATGGTGGACGCCGGAGAGGAAGGGACGGAAGGCCTTGAGAATGTGGTGGACTACGGGGAAAAGCTTCGCAGCAGACTGCCTGCTGATATTCATGTGGAAATTCTACACGGGAAAATGAAACCCGGGGATAAAAAAAGGGTGATGGAGGCCTTTGCCGCCGGCCATGTCCATGTGCTTGTGTCCACCACAGTGATTGAGGTGGGCATCAATGTGCCAAATGCTACGGTAATGATGGTTGAAAATGCGGAGCGTTTCGGCCTTGCCCAGCTGCATCAGCTGCGTGGGCGGATTGGCAGAGGAGCGGAGCAGTCTTACTGTATTTTTATGAGCGGTTCCGATAAGGAAGAATCCATGGACAGGCTGAAAATCTTAAACAAATCCAACGATGGTTTTTATATTGCACAGGAGGATTTGAAGCTGCGGGGGCCGGGAGATTTGTTTGGAATCCGCCAGAGCGGCGCTATGGAATTTCGGATTGCCGATATCTATCAGGATGGGGAGCTTTTGAAAAAAATCAGTATGACGGTTGATAAACTGCTGCAGGAAGATGGGCAGCTGGAAAAAGCGGAACATGCTGAACTGAACCGGTATTTAAATGAAAATGCTGGAAATTATATTGACTTTAGGTCAATCTGAAAGTATGATATATTTGTGTGTTTTTTTAAGTGAATTGTTTAACGTTTTATAATATGCGTAATTAAAATAAGGAAGGATTGGTGGAGAAATTGAGTACCAGAGTTGCGGTGGCTACGGATTCAAACAGTGGTATTACACAGATGGAGGCGAAAGAGCTTGGCGTTTTTGTGCTTCCAATGCCTTTTATGATTGATGAGGAAACGTTCTTTGAAGATTTAACCCTTACTCAGGAACAGTTTTACGAAAAATTAGGTGATGGCGCCAATGTGGTGACCAGCCAGCCCTCACCTGAGTCGGTGATGAATTTTTGGAAAGATATTTTAAATGACTATGATGAAATTGTATATATCCCTATGAGCAGCGGCCTGTCAGGTTCCTGTCAGAGTGCCCTGATGCTCTCGGAGGACTTTGACGGAAAGGTGCAGGTGGTAAACAACCAGAGAATTTCCGTTACCCAAAGGCAGTCGGTTTTAGATGCGATGCTGCTCGTGGAGAGAGGCATGAATGCGGCCGATATAAGGGATTTTCTTGAAAAGGATAAATTCAATTCCAGTATATATATTATGCTTGACACCTTATATTATCTGAAAAAGGGCGGAAGGATTACCCCCGCCGCAGCGGCAATCGGAACCATGCTGCGTCTGAAACCGGTGTTACAAATCCAGGGGGAAAAGTTAGATGCTTTTGCCAAGGCCAGAACCAAAAACCAGGGAAAAACCATTATGATCAACGCCATCAGAGCAGATATGGAAAACCGGTTCGGAGGCGCCCGGGCGGATAATATCTGGCTGGAAATTGCTTATACAAAGGATGTGGAGGCAGCAAACCAGTTTAAGGAGGAGCTTTTAAAGGAGTTCCCGGGCTTTGATATTGCGATAAATCCTCTTTCTTTAAGCGTAGCCTGCCATATTGGACCGGGCTCTTTAGCGGTCGCCTGCTGTAAGAAGATTTAACTCTTACATGGTTGTTTTCCGGATTTTTGTAAGTTATAAGGAAAACAACTATGTCCCTATGGGATTTTTCAACATGAAAGAAAAACATGTGCTGAAGGTGGCGTAAGATATTACAGAAAGAGGTTAGTTGTAAATGGCAAAAGGGGAAGTTTATGATGCCTCCAGCATAACCGTGCTGGAGGGACTTGAGGCGGTCAGAAGAAGGCCGGGAATGTATATAGGCAGTGTTTCCACCAGAGGTCTGAATCATCTGATTTATGAGATTGTGGATAATGCGGTAGACGAACACCTGGCAGGGTACTGTGATACCATCCGTGTAACTCTGGAAGCGGATGGTTCCGCAACCATACAGGATAACGGCCGCGGAATTCCCGTGGGAATGCATGAGAAGGGAGTCAGCGCAGAGCGGCTGGTCTTTACCACGCTGCATGCTGGGGGAAAATTTGACGATTCCGCTTACAAAACCAGCGGCGGCCTTCACGGGGTTGGCTCCTCTGTTGTGAACGCCCTTTCCACTTATCTGACCGTGCAGGTGAAAAACGGCGGATATGTGTATGAGGACAGGTATGAGCGCGGGAATCCAATGATAGAATTAAAGGATGGCCTTTTACCTGTTGTTGGAAAGGCCAAGGGAACAGGCACCAGAATCAACTTCCTGCCGGACGATACAATTTTCGATAAAACCCGTTTTAAAGAGGATGAGATCAAAAGCAGGATGCATGAGACGGCCTATTTGAATCCTGCCCTTACCATTATTTTTGAGGATAAAAGAAAAGAGGAACCGGAGCAGGTTACATACCATGAGCCTGAGGGCATCATAGGTTTTATCCGTGATATGAACAAATCTACGGATACTGTCTGCGACGTTATTTATTTTAAAGGGGAAAACGAGGGGATTTCCGTGGAGGGAGCCTTCCAGTACATCAATGAATTTCACGAGAATGTGCTGGGATTCTGCAACAATATCTATAACTCGGAGGGCGGTACCCACCTGACCGGATTTAAAGCTTCCTTTACCAATATTATCAATACTTATGCAAGAGAGCTGAATATTTTAAAGGAAAAAGACGCCAATTTTACCGGGGCGGATGTGCGCAACGGTATGACGGCGGTAATTTCCATCAAGCACCCGGATCCCAGATTTGAGGGACAGACCAAGACCAAGCTGGATAATCAGGATGCATCCAAAGTGGTTTCCAAGGTGACAAGTGACGAGCTGGTGCGCTATTTTGACAGGAATTTAGAGACCCTTAAGAATATCATAGGCTGCGCGGAGAAGGCGGCAAAAATCAGGAAAACAGAGGAAAAGGCCAAAACCAACATGCTGACCAAGCAGAAGTTTTCCTTTGATTCCAACGGAAAGCTTGCAAACTGCGAGTCAAAGGACGCCTCCAAGTGCGAAATTTTTATCGTGGAGGGAGATTCCGCCGGAGGAAGCGCCAAAAGCGCAAGAAACCGGGCTTATCAGGCAATCCTGCCTATCCGCGGTAAGATTTTGAATGTGGAAAAGGCAAGCATTGACAAGGTTCTGGCAAATGCGGAAATTAAGACCATGATTAACGCATTTGGCTGCGGTTTTTCCGAAGGCTATGGAAATGATTTTGACATTTCAAAACTTCGCTATGATAAAATCATCATTATGGCGGATGCGGATGTGGACGGCGCCCATATTTCAACCTTGCTGCTCACTTTGTTCTACCGCTTTATGCCGGAACTGATTTATGAGGGACATGTGTATATTGCCATGCCGCCTCTCTATAAAGCCATGCCCAGCAGGGGGAAGGAAGAATATCTTTATGATGATAAGGCATTAGAGCGGTATCGGAAACGCCATAAAGGGCCCTTTACTTTGCAAAGGTATAAGGGACTTGGGGAGATGGACGCTTCCCAGCTTTGGGAGACAACATTAAATCCGGAAACCAGAATTTTGAAGTTGGTTGAGATTGAGGACGCACGTATGGCCTCCGAGGTGACGGAAATGCTGATGGGATCGGATGTTCCGCCCAGAAAAGCCTTTATATATGAGCATGCCACCGACGCGGAGCTGGATGTGTGAAAAATTTGTGTATGTTGGCATTTTGGACTTGCACGTGGATTTTCAGGTGTGGGTAGAATGAGGGGAATATGGAAGAAAAGATTATAAAAACTGAGTATTCTGAAGTAATGCAGAAATCTTATATAGATTATGCCATGAGCGTTATCATTGCAAGGGCCCTGCCGGATGCAAGGGATGGGTTAAAGCCGGTGCAGAGGCGGGTTCTTTACGATATGCATGAGCTTGGAATCAGATTTGACAGGCCTTATCGGAAAAGCGCCCGTATTGTGGGGGATACCATGGGTAAATACCATCCCCATGGGGACAGCTCCATTTACGAAGCCCTGGTGGTCATGACCCAGGAATTTAAAAAGGGGCTTCCTCTGATAGACGGCCATGGAAATTTCGGAAATATTGAAGGGGATGGAGCAGCCGCCATGCGTTATACGGAGGCACGGCTTGAGCGGATTACCCAGGAGGCCTTTTTATCGGATTTGGACAAGGACGTGGTGGATTTTATCCCCAATTTTGACGAGACGGAAAAGGAGCCTTCGGTTCTCCCTGCAAAATTTCCCAATCTTCTGGTAAACGGCTCCGAGGGGATTGCGGTAGGTATGGCAACCAGCATTCCGCCTCACAATTTGAGCGAAGTTGCGGAGGCCGTAAAGGCTTATATGCTGGATGAGAGCATTACCACGGAAGGCCTTATGCGCTATGTGAAAGGTCCGGATTTCCCTACGGGGGGCATTGTGACCAACAAGGATGATTTGCTGGAAATC
>CAJUED010000015.1:0-56745 GCA_910585075.1 uncultured Lachnospiraceae bacterium | reverse complement strand
TCAGGGGAAAGGTAGACATTGAGAAGGGAAAAGGGGGCAGAACCAATGTGGTTATCAGTGAAATCCCTTATCCTATGATTGGCGCCAATATTTCCAAGTTTTTGATGGATGTGGCTTCTCTTGCGGAGACCAAAAAGACCCAGGACATTGTGGATATTTCCAATCAGTCTTCCAAGGAGGGAATCCGGATCGTCATTGAGCTGAAGAAGGATGCGGATGTAGATAATTTTGTAAACATGCTTTACAAAAAAACAAGGCTGGAGGACACTTTCGGGGTAAATATGCTTGCCATAGCGGACGGCAGGCCTGAGGTTATGGGCCTTAAGCAGATTATCAGACACAATGTGGAATTCCAGTTTGCATGCGCCACCAGAAAATATACAAACCTTCTTGCAAGGGAACGGGAGAAAAAGGAAATTCAGGAAGGGTTGATCAAGGCCTGCAATGTGATTGATCTGGTGATTGAAATCCTTCGGGGCTCCAAAGACCGGAACATGGCCAAGGCCTGTCTGGTGGAAGGTAAAACAGAGGGTATTAAGTTCCGCTCCCGGGAGTCCAAGGTAATGGCGGCTCAGCTGCAGTTTACGGAAAAGCAGGCAAACGCCATATTGGAGATGCGCCTTTACAAATTAATCGGGTTAGAGCTCCAGGCACTCATTCACGAGCATGAGGAGACCATGGCCAATATTTATCGTTATGAGGATATTTTAGACCGGCGGGATTCCATGGCCCAGGTGATCATCAATGAATTAGAACAAATCAAAAAAGACTACAAGGCGCCCAGAAAAACCAGGATTGAAAATGTAGCGGAAGCGGTTTATGTGGAAAAGAAGGCGGAGGAGATGGATGTTATCTTCTTAATGGATCGCTTTGGCTATACCAAAACCATTGACCCGGCTGTTTACGAGAGGAACAAAGAGGCGGCGGATGCGGAGAATAAATACGTCTTTTCCTGCAAAAACACAGGAAAGGTATGTATTTTTACTAATACGGGACAGCTCCACACCGTAAAGGTGATGGATATTCCCTACGGCAGATTCAGGGATAAAGGGGTGCCGATTGACAATATCAGTAATTTCAACGGTGAGAAGGAATTTGTAATCGCAGCTGCAAGCCAGACCAGCTTAAACCTTTACAGAATGGTGTTTGTGACGAAGCAGGCCATGATGAAGATTGTGGATGGCGGTGAGTTTGATGTGGCTAAGAGGACTGTGGCGGCCACCAAATTAGGCGAAGGCGACGAGGTGGTAAATGTTGCCGTCTTAGATGGGCAGAAACAGATTATTTTGCAGAGCGGGGAAGGGTATTTCCTGAAATTTGACGTGGAGGAGATACCGGAAAAGAAAAAGAATGCAATCGGCGTGCGGGGGATGAAGCTTACCGGGAAAGATTATGTGGAACAGGTATATTATACCCATAGCGGCCAGGAAGCCGGAAGTAAAATGGCGCACTACAAGGAAAAGACCATAGATTTAGAAAAGCTGAAAACAGCTAAGAGGGATGGCAGAGGAACTAAGATTAAGGTATAGTAAGTGTGAAGGAAATCACTAAGCTCGAAAATACCTCGCTAAGTGATTTCAAGCTTCACATTGGGATGTTTGTGCTGCTGAAGGGGCATGACGGGAAGGATGAAAAAATGCGTGTTATAGCGGGAAAGGCCAGGAGCCTGCAGCTGCGGACGCCGGAGGGGCCGGGAACAAGGCCTACAACGGACAGAATCAAGGAAACGTTATTTAATATGATACAGTGGGATATTCCCGGATGCACTTTTGTGGATTTGTTTGCGGGAAGCGGGGGAATTGGGATTGAAGCTCTAAGCAGAGGAGCTTCCCATGCCTACTTTGTGGAAAATGGAAAGGAACCGATTTCCTGCATAGAGAGAAATCTTACCTTTACAAAATTTTCCAATGATGCTACACTGCTGAAACAGGATGTTTTTACCGCCCTGTCCATGATACATGAGAAAGAAGTGGATTTTGTCTTTATCGACCCTCCTTACCAGGCAGGATATGAGGAGCAGGTTTTTGGACTGCTCTCGGGCCAGCCTTATGTGACGGAGAACACGGTTCTGATACTGGAGGCGGAGAGAGACAAGAAACTTCCTTTTCTGGAAGAACAGGGATATGAGATTGTGAAGGAAAAGAAGTACAAGACAAACAAACATGTGTTTATTAAGAAGGCTTGAAAAACTTGTGCCGGTGCCCAAATTTACGGATGCCGGCAAGAATGGAGATTATTATGAAAACAGCAATTTACCCGGGAAGCTTTGACCCTGTCACCTA
Organism: uncultured Lachnospiraceae bacterium; assembly: GCA_910585075.1. Taxonomy (GTDB): domain Bacteria; phylum Bacillota; class Clostridia; order Lachnospirales; family Lachnospiraceae; genus Suilimivivens. The sequence continues at coordinate 54,463 of CAJUED010000015.1, read as the reverse complement.
TGGGCATTTGGATGTGATTAAGAGGGCCGCGAAAATATTCGATGAATTAACGGTCAGTGTTTTGAATAATAAGCTAAAGACTCCATTGTTTTCCGTGGAGGAACGTGTTAAGATATTACAGGAAGCAGTCAGGGACATTCCCAATGTTAAGGTGGAATCATTCAGCGGGCTTTTGGTGGATTATGCCAAATCCAGAGATGTTCATGTGGTCATCAGAGGATTGCGTGCCATTACGGACTTTGAATACGAGCTCCAGAATGCACAGACCAATGTAAAACTCTCAGATGGGGATTTAGATACGGTGTTTTTGACGACCAGTCTTGAATATGCATATCTTAGTTCCTCCAGCGTAAAGGAAATAGCAAGCTTTAATGGGGATATTTCCATGTGTGTGCCTGACTTTGTAGCCAATCTCGTATATCAGAAATTTGGGTTTGAGCAAAAATAAAGCGAGGAAAGTCTATGAGCAGCAGAATCGAACAGTTAATTGATGAAATTGAAGAATACATTGACGGTTGCAAATATCAGCCTCTCTCTAACACCAAGATTATTGTAAACAAGGAGGAGATTGATGAGCTTCTGCGGGAGCTGCGCATGAAAACGCCGGATGAGATAAAACGATACCAGAAAATCATCAGCAATAAGGAAGCTATCTTAAACGACGCCCGTGCCAAGGCGGAAGCGCTTGTAAATGAAGCCACAATTCACACCAATGAGCTGATCAATGAGCATGAGATTATGCAGCAGGCTTACGCCCAGGCAAATGAAGTGGTGAAGATGGCCACCCAGCAGGCCCAGGAGATTTTAGACAATGCAACCATGGAGGCAAACAATATGCGTATGGCGGCCATGCAATATACGGATGATATTCTTGCCAATGTTGATACGCTGATAAGCCAGACCATGCGGACCACAAAGGATCACTATGACAGTTTTATTGGGGCTTTGAATCACTACAGTGATGTGATAAATGCCAACCGTGTAGAATTGAATCCCCCGGAGGTGGATGAATATCTGGGAGTGGATGAAACGGGCGATACCGGGGACGGCAGCGCCGGTGGCGGTGAAAATCTGAATTTAGACTTATTATAAATAATTAGGAAATATTTGTGAAATATTATATGTGATGTACAGTCTTATAGATAAGTGAATGATTGATGTACACTCATAGTGAGCAAGTTAACGGATGGCAGGGACTACTGGGTCTCTGCTTTTTCTGTCAAAAAATATGTCGGCTAAAGTATGCTGCCAGAAACAGTTCGGCCCGAAACTTTGCGCGCTGCGGCAAAGTCCGTAAGAAAGAGTATTGGCTGCCGAACAAAGGAGCTTTATGAAAAATAATTTGCTAAAAGTATGGAGAATGCTTTCCATTGTTTTATTTACTTTGTGGTCAGGATTTCATTTTTTTAGTTTAAATGTGTCGGCCCAGCCGGATAATGCGCTGGTGATTGTGATAGACCCAGGCCACGGTGGCGAGAAGGAAGGAGCCATGTATGACGGCTACATGGAAAAAGAACTGACCATGACAGTTGCCAGGGCGATGAAAGAGGAATTGGAAAAATATGAAAATGTGGAGGTCTATCTGACCCGTCAGGGGGACCAGGACATGTCTATAAAGGACAGGGCAGCATTTGCAGGGGAGAAAAATGCGGATTTTTTATTTTGCCTTCATTTCAATTCTTCTATTTCCCATTCCCTGTATGGCTCTGAAATATGGGTGCCGACGGAAGGGGTGTATTATGCAAAGGGATATTCCTTTGCCCAAATGGAGCTACAGGCTCTCACGGAGCTGGGGATTTATCCGAGAGGAATCAAGACCAGGCTGAACGACAGAGGTGAAAATTATTACGGCATTTTGAGATACTGTACCCTTGAGGATATTCCCGCCGTATTGATTGAGCACTGTCATATGGATCATGAGAAGGATAAGGAATTTTATCAGCAGGGAGATGAGCAATTAAGAGAATTAGGACGTCTGGACGCCACAGTGGCGGCACAGTATTTTCAGCTGAAATCAGAGATTTTAGGGGTGGATTATGGGGATTATCCTGTCCCGGAGACGGCAATTCCGAAAGAAATTGTGAGACCGGATAAGTCGGAGCCGAATTTGTGTAAGATTGAAGTGGAAAAGGCGGATGAATCCACAGGTGAGGTAAGCATTTATATGGAAGCGGAGGATGAGGACAGCTATATTTTATACTATTGCTACAGTACGGACGGCGGCAATACCTACTATCCCCTGGAGGAGTGGCCAAGGCCTGATGGATGGAACCGGTCTGCAAAGAGTCACAGCTTTCAGGTTACAATTCCAATGGGGGAGGAAGTGGAGCTGAGGGCCGCTGCCTACAATGGATTTGATGTGTTTGCGGAGAGCAATATGATTACGATTGGGCCTTTTGAAGAAAAAGAACCGAAAGAACCGGAGAAAACGCCGGAAGGCATGCAGGATGCTGGTGAGGATTTCAATCATGAAAGCTCGGACAGCAAAAATCCTGATATTGAGGATTCGGATATTGAGGATTCAGATACCGAAAATTCAAATAATAAAAATGCGGAAGCTGTTGAAAATAACAGCGCCAAGGGAGAGCGTGCTGTTTTGGAGAACGAAGCCGCAGACAGAACCCACACACTGCTGGCGGGCAGTTTGATTGCGCTGATTGTGATTTTCATTATCCTTCTGTCGTATTTTATGGCAAAAATGATAATTTTACTCCTAAGAGATAATAGAAAACCGTGATGGCGGTGAGGATCATTTTATGCATCACATATTCCGCGATGGAAAGGTTCGTATTTTTTATCATGCTGTAGGTCTGGGCAATGCAGGATACCCCTCCAAATGGAAGGATGCATAAAACCAGAAAGGGAGCCTTATCCCCAAGGGTTCTGATGCCGCCGGTAATCTCAAGAAGACAGCCGGTGATTCCCACAAGCAGCCCGGAATGGGACTCAGGCAAATGAAGAAATTCAGCGGCCAGGGTGGGGACAATGAACAGAAGATTGAAAAAAATCATGTAGCCCCCAAGCTTGGCAATGCTGTAAAGGGAATGAAAAACGGACTCGTCCAGGGCGGCAAGCAGATTGACGGCGGGCTGGGCGGGGAGCGAGCCGGGGCAGGAGCTGAGTAATGCGCCGCCTTTCAGGGAACCATGGCGTTTGTGAAGCTGGCTAGTCTGCAAATGGACGCAATCTATATCCTGATAAACCGTGTAACGCAGGAAAAGTCCGTAAAAGAAGGGCAGGCCGTACATTCCAAAAAGAAAAGGGACAGCTTTCTCAATGGAGAGGGTGGGAAGCACAAAGCTTAAAAAATATACCGGGCCTATGTTATTGCAGAAGGCAAGTAAAAGGGAGGCCTCTGCCCTGGAAATCTGTTTCTTTTCATAGAGCTGGGCGGTTACGTGTGCGCCCATGGGAAAACCGCACAAAAAGCCAATGACCATTCCGTAAATACAGGAGGATTTCAGTCGGAATAACCTTCCAAGGATGGGATTTAATACTTTCACAAAGGAATCCGTGAGATTCATGCGAATCATCATTCCGGAGAGCACCATAAAGGGAAAAAGGGTTGGAATCATTCTCTCAAACCAGAGATTTAAGCCATTTAAAGCAAACGTAAGGCAGTCAGCTGGGAAGGTCAGGATAATCGCGGTGAGAATCAGGGCGAGAAGGGTATAAAAATAAACCTTATAAGAATAAAGCTTATGTGAATAATATTTATCTAAATGAAATTTACGTAAATAAAATTTATGCAAATTTGGTTTATGGGAAGAAAATTTTGCTTTCATCATAGGCGTGTTTTCCTTTTTATGTTATGATAATGTTTATGAGACTTGACAGATTATTATGCGAAATGAATATAGGCTCCAGGAGCAAGGTAAAGGCGTACATCACAAAGGGACAGGTTTTGGTGGATGGCGTTAAGGCTGTAAAACCGGAGATGCAGGTGGATGAGAATACTGTGGTGATTCGGTACTGTGGAAAGGAGTACCGCTACCGGCCCTATGTGTACTATATGATGAACAAGCCTCCGGGAGTGGTTTCGGCTACTTTTGACAAAAAAGATAAAACCGTCCTGGATTTGTTAAGGGAACGGCTGAGGGAGCAGTCCAGGGAAGAAGGCATGGCGGCGGAGGATATCACGGTGCCGGTAAAAGATATTTTCCCGGTGGGACGGCTTGACAAGGATACGGTAGGACTTTTGCTGCTTACCAACGACGGGGAGCTGGCGCACAGGCTGCTTTCTCCCAAAAAGCATGTGCCCAAAACCTATCTTGTAAGAACGGACAGGCCCGTAGGGGAGGAAGGCTTAACATTGCTTACGGATGGAGTGGCCATAGGAGAAAATGAAGTGACACTTCCGGCAAAGGTTTCCGTGGCAGATGAAGAAAATACATATTTTATCACCATCACAGAGGGAAAGTACCACCAGGTGAAGCGGATGTTTCAGGCGGTGGGGGCTAAGGTGATTTATTTAAAACGCCTTTCCATGGGAACGCTCATGTTGGATGAGAATCTCCGGGAGGGACAGATACGGGAACTGACAGAGAAAGAGGTTGCAGATTTATGCTGAAAAATATAGAAGCGGTATTGTTTGATTTGGACGGTTCACTGGTGGATTCCATGTGGATTTGGAGAGAGATTGACGTGGAGTATCTGGGCAGATTTCATATTCTTTTGCCGGAGGGGCTTCAGGATGAAATTGGAGGCATGAGCTTTTCGGAGACAGCATGTTTTTTCAAGGAAAAATTTGGGATACCGGATACGGTGGAGCAGATTAAGGAGGACTGGAACCGGATGGCATGGGATAAATATACCCATCAGGTGCCCTTAAAGGACGGAGTCAGAGAGTTTGTGGAGCATTGCCGGGAAACAGGGATCAGAATGGGGATTGCCACCAGCAACTCAAGACAGCTGGTGGAAAACGTCATGGGCGTCCATGGGATTTTAGACTATTTTGATACCATTGTAACCGGTTGTGATGTGAACAAGGGAAAGCCTGCTCCGGATGTTTATCTGGAGGCGGCCCGGCAGTGTAAGGTTTCGCCTGATAAATGCCTGGTGTTTGAGGATATCGTTCCCGGTATTATGGCCGGAAAGGCGGCCGGGATGAAGGTCTGCGCCGTTGCAGATGCATTTTCCGTTTATCAGGAGCAGGAAAAAAAGAGACTGGCGGATTATTTTATCAACGATTATTATGATATTGTTTTATGATATGCTTTTTCACGGCGAGTTGATGTGGAATATTCGTTTGAAGCAGCGCAAGGACAGGGCAGAGGAGGAAATTTGATTGGGAAAAGGATTTTTACCGATTTCCGGACAGGACATGCTGGAGAGGGGAATTAAGCAGCTGGATTTTGTTTATGTGATTGGGGATGCCTATGTGGATCATCCTTCCTTTGGTCACGCTATTATCAGCCGCGTCTTGGAGGCCCACGGTTACCAGGTGGGGATTATTTCCCAGCCCGACTGGCGGGATGAAAACAGTATTGCCATATTGGGAAGGCCAAGGCTGGGCTTTCTGATATCAGGGGGCAATATGGATTCCATGGTAAACCATTACTATGTGTCTAAAAAAAGGCGCTCTCAGGATGCCTATACGCCGGGAGGCGTTATGGGAAAGCGTCCGGACCATGCAACGGTTGTCTATGGGAATCTGATTCGGAAAAAATATAAGGATGTTCCGGTTATTATCGGCGGGATAGAGGCCAGCTTAAGGCGGCTGGCCCACTACGATTATTGGAGTAATTCCCTGAAACGCTCCATTTTACTGGACAGTCAGGCGGACCTTATTTCCTATGGTATGGGGGAGCGCTCCATAGTGGAAATTGCAGATGCTTTAGAGAGCGGCATTGATGTAAAGGATATCTGCTTTATTCCCGGAACTGTCTATAAGACAAAAGATATTTCCGGGATTACAGGAGCGGAGGAGGAGGCCTACAATGCCATTTGCCTGCCATCCTATGAGGAAATGGTGGAAAAGCCTGAGAAATATGCTGAGAGCTTTCAGATACAGTATCAAAATACGGACCCTTTTACGGGAAAAACCCTTGTGGAGGAATATCCCAAAGGACTTTATGTGGTGCAGAATCCGCCCCAGGAACCTCTCACCACGGAAGAAATGGATGACATTTACGCCCTGCCTTATGAGCGGAATTATCACCCTTCCTATGAGGAAAAGGGGGGCGTACCGGCCCTTTCGGAGGTGAAATTTTCCTTAATCAGCAACAGAGGGTGCTTTGGGGGCTGCAATTTCTGTGCCCTGACCTTTCACCAGGGCAGGATTGTGCAGGTGAGAAGCCATGATTCCATCTTAAAAGAGGCGGAAGAAATGATAAAAGACCCGGATTTTAAGGGTTATATCCATGACGTGGGCGGCCCCACCGCCAATTTCCGGCATCCCTCCTGTGAAAAACAGCTAAAGTGCGGTGTCTGTAAGGAAAGACAATGTTTGTATCCGGGGCCCTGTAAAAATTTGTACGTGAGCCATCAGGATTACCTTGCGCTACTTCGAAAACTGCGGGCCCTTCCGGGGGTAAAGAAGGTGTTCATCCGCTCGGGAATCCGGTTTGACTATCTGCTGGCAGATAGAAGCGATACCGGCGATACCTTTTTTCGGGAGCTGGTAGAGCATCATGTAAGCGGGCAGCTTAAAGTTGCGCCTGAGCACATTTCCAGGCCGGTCCTTAAGAGAATGGGAAAGCCGGGGCGGGATGTATACGACAGATTTGTGGCGAAATATAACGGCATCAATCAGAAGCTGGGTAAAAAACAGTTTCTGGTGCCTTATCTTATGTCCTCCCATCCGGGCTCCACATTGAAGGAGGCGGTTGCCCTTGCGGAGTATCTGCGGGACTGGGGATATATGCCTGAGCAGGTACAGGACTTTTACCCCACACCCTCCACACTTTCCACGGTGATGTATTATACCGGAATAGACCCTGCAACAGGCGAGAAGGTGTATGTGTGCAAAAATCCTCACGAGAAAAATATGCAGCGGGCTCTGATTCAATACCGGAACCCGGAAAATTATGAACTGGTCCGGGAAGCCCTGATAAAAGCGGGACGGGAGGATTTGATCGGATTCAGCGAGAAATGTATGATTAGGCCGAGAAGGACGGAAAATATTTCAGGAAAGGGCAGGCGGATAACAGAGAGTGACAAAAATAAAAGCAAAGATAAAAGCACAAATAAAACTGCAAGTAAATTTAGTAAGAGAGTAGCAAGCAATAAGAATAACGCAACCGGAAACGACCAGGTCAGTCAAAAGAAGGACCGAGTCATTCGGAATATTCACAAGAAAAAAGGTTCCAAGAACAAAGTTCCCAAGAACAAAGTTCTTGGGAAAAAGTGAGAAAGCGAGGAGATGCTTATTTTGAGAGCTGTAAAAGGAAATTTTGGGTATCTTAAGGCGAAAAGGTTTCAGGTGCTGATTCGGACAATTTTATATTTTGCGATTGCATTGGCGCTGTTTATAGCCGGTTATGTGACCACCGGAACCAGAAAAAACCTGCTTACCGTGGTTGCTGTTCTGGGCTGCCTTCCTGCCTGCAAAAGTATGGTGCAGCTCATCATGCTATTTCGGGCAAAGGGCTGCAGCGAGGAGGACCACAGGATTTTGGCCCGGCTGGAAGGGCGGCTGGTCGGAATGTATGATTTGTATTTTACTTCCTACCAGAAGAATTTTGCGGTCAGCCATATGGTGGTGGATGGAAAAGTGATTCTTGGCTACGGGAAAAAGGGGGAATGCGACCTGAAGGCCTGTGAGGAGCACTTGCAGACCATGTTAAAACAGGGAGGCTTTAAGGATATAACCCTTAAGCTTTCGGATGACCTTGAGAAATATGGGAAACAGCTTGAGAATTTAAATCAGATGGAGGGCCAGGGGAACCCTGAGAAAGAGGATGAGATTCGGGTGTTACTGTATGAGATTTCACTTTAATGTCCGGTTGTCAGCATGTACTCTCAAAGCTGCAATACAAATTAGGATGAGAAAGTTGTAGAGTTTCTTACTAAAATGGCATTCTAATCAATGTAAAAGCAGAGTTAAACAGATTATCACCTTGTGATGGAAGTGGAAAACGGGAACAAGTTTACATAAAAAAATTATGTAAACTAACGCAAAGTAGAATTTGAATGATGCTGTAAAATGTTCATTATCAGATGAAAAAATAATTAAGAAAGAATCAGATTTACTTCTTATTGTATAAAAGTGGTTATAAAAATATTGACACCGAATATGACACCACATATAATATAGGAAGGGAGGTATTTAAGATGTCAAAGTGGGATAAACTATTAGCACGTATTTTGGCTTTATCAAAAGACCTCCGATTTAATGAATTACGAAAAGTGCTGGAAAGTTATGGATATGAAATGAATGCTCCGAAAAGTGGAAGCAGTCATTATACATTCCGAAAATCAGGATGTCAACCGATTACGATACCAAAACATGAACCGATTAAGAAGGTCTATGTGGAGATGGTGAAGCGAATTGTAGAAGGTGAGGCGAAAAATAGTGAAGATGTTGAATGATTATATGGCCATGTCTTATCGTATGGAAATTGTTGAGGATAAAGATGAGGGGGGATATGTGGTTTCCTATCCCGATCTTCCGGGCTGCATTACCTGTGGAGAAACCGTAGAGTCAGCAGTAGCGAACGCAATGGATGCAAAGAAAGCATGGATTGAGGCGGCGATAGAAGATGGATTGGAAATTTATGAGCCGGATAGTTTGGAAGACTATTCAGGGCAGTTTAAATTGAGAATACCTCGTAGTTTACACAGATTATTAGCAGAGCATTCCAAACGAGAGGGTATCAGTATGAATCAGTATTGCGTATATCTTCTTTCCAGAAATGATGCTATTTATTCAAAATAGGAATAGTACTACAGACCGATATGTGGTATATTAAATAGTTGGGTCGAAAGTATAGTCCTTCGCCGCAAGGTGAAGGACTTTTACAGTATGATGGATGTGCCTGTGTTCTGTGGTGAAAGCCCACTTCAAAACGATTTGCTAAGAACATAATGAAAGCCATTGAAAAATGCCTTGTAAGCCTACATTATAGAATAGAAAAGACGACTTTAAATTTTTAAATAATGAATGTGAAAAATGAGGTAATAAAAATGCAGCAGATTGTAATAGATGCAAATGAAGCCGACCAGCGGCTGGATAAATTTTTACATAAGTTTATGCCCTTAGCGCCTTCTTCCTTTTTTTATAAGATGCTTCGGAAAAAGAATATTACTTTAAACGGAAAAAAGGCGGAAGGAAAAGAAAAGCTGACAAAGGGGGACACGCTTTGCCTTTATTTGTCGGATGAAACCATAAGCAATTTCAGAATGAGCGGGGTAAGGACGGAAGAATATGAGGAGGCTTATCGGAAGCTTATTGGTATTCATGTTGTTTATGAGGATGAACATGTTGTGATTGTAAATAAACCTGCAGGCGTTCTTTCACAGAGGGCGGAGAAGGAAGACCTTTCCGTGAATGAATGGCTCATTGGATATTTACTGCACACAGGAGCCATAAAGAGGGAGCAGCTTTCTACTTTTAAGCCCTCTGTCTGCAACCGTCTGGACAGAAACACTATGGGGCTGGTTATTGGAGCCAAGTCCCTGGCCGGAAGCCAGAAAATGAGCAGTCTGCTAAAAAGCCGGGGCGTGCGCAAATTTTACCGCATGTTTGTGAAGGGACAGGTAGTAAAGGAGGAGCTGTTAGAAGGCCGCCTTTTGAAGGATGAGGAAAACAATAAAAGTTATCTTGTAAAAGGAGAATCCGGTGGGCAGGGGGCCTATATCAAAACCAGATATTATCCGGTTAAAAGGTTTTCGGACAGGACTCTGGTGGAAGCGGAGCTGATTACGGGAAAACCCCATCAGCTTAGAATTCACATGGCCGATATCGGGCATCCGGTGCTTGGGGATTACAAATACGGCGACAGAGGCTGGAATGAACAGTATAAGCGTAAAATGCGGATTAACAGCCAGCTTTTATGCGCCTGTCGACTTGAATTTCCCAAGCTTGAGGATTCTTTTGAAGGGCTTAGCGGGAAGGTGATTGAGGTTCCACTTCCAAAGGAATTTCAGATGCTGATGCAGATGTCTTAGGCAAAATCAAACGCCGACATACTCCAAAACAGAGTTCATTAATTGAATGCTGTTGTGCTTGTCGGGGTAGATTATTGAATGAATATCGGTTTTGGTCCGTTGGAAAAATGGATAAGAACAAGGAAGTAGAAAAGGAAAAGAAGGTGGAAGGAAAAGGATGGCAACATGGAGCAGCAGGGGGCTTCGGGGCTCTACTCTGGAGGATATGATTAACAGGACAAATGAAAAATATCTGGAAAGCGGCCTTGCGCTGATTCAGAAAATCCCAACCCCCATCACGCCGATCAACATAGATAAGGCCACCCGGCATATCACACTGGCGTACTTTGAACAGAAAAGTACGGTGGACTACATTGGTGTGGTACAGGGGATTCCTGTTTGCTTTGACGCCAAGGAATGTGCCATAGACCGTTTTGCCCTTCAGAATATCCATGAACATCAGGTAAATTTTATGGGGCAGTTTGAAAAACAGGGCGGAGTGGCTTTCTTTCTGATTTACTTTTCCCACAGGGATGAGTTTTACTATCTGCCCTTTGAAATTTTTAAGTTTTTCTGGGAGCGGGCACAGAATGGGGGGAGGAAAAGCTTTCTCCATGAGGAACTGAACCCGGAGTATATTTTGCCAAAAAAACATGGAGTGTTTGTTCCATATCTTGATATGTTGCGTAAGGATTTGGAGGAACGGGAATAGCGTAAAGTCCTAGTGTTTGCGGGCTGGCGGAAGCATGGAGGATTAGGTTTGACAAAATGGTGCGGTTCCTGTATACTACCTATGGTTTTACGTGATAGCACAATAGCAGAGTAACACTTTAGAGTGCTGAATTGCCGGCCTGATAAAAAGTTTATGAGCTTCAGGCTTGCGACAAGTATGAGGGAGAACGTTAAAATAGCAACTGCATAGCATTTGCATAACAATTACATAGAGATTGCATGGCAATTGAACAGCATTTGTATAGTGTTTACATAGGTTCATACATTATTTGATATCATAAATTGAATAAAAGAGGAGACAGGGGATAGATGAATCAGCAATTACTGCATACACCGGAAGGGGTGCGGGATATTTATGGAAAAGAATATGCCGGGAAATTGGCTGTTGAAGAATTAATCCACAGGCAGCTTAGGCTGTATGGCTACCAGGATATCCAGACGCCCACTTTTGAATTTTTTGATGTATTTTCCCGGGAAATCGGGACTACACCGTCCAGGGAGCTATATAAGTTTTTTGACAAGGAAGGAAATACACTGGTACTGCGGCCGGATTTTACCCCTTCTATGGCAAGGTGTGCCGCCAAGTATTTTATGGACGAGGATGTTCCCATCCGGTTCTGTTATGCCGGCAACACATTCACCAATACAGGCAGTCTTCAGGGAAAATTAAAAGAGGTCACCCAGATGGGAGCTGAGCTTATCGGGGACGGCAGTGTGGAAGCTGACGGGGAAATGATTGCTCTGGTGGTGGAATCGCTTTTGAACGCCGGGCTTAAGGATTTTCAGGTGAGTATTGGGCAGATGGAATATTTTAAAGGAATCTGCGCTCAGGCGGATTTAGATGAACAGACGGAAAAGGAGCTCCGGGAGCTGATTTCCGGCAAAAATATATTTGGCGCCCAGGAGCTTTTGAATGGGCGGGGGGTTGCAGAATCCTACTGTGAAATGCTTCTGAAAGTCTCCGAGCATTTCGGCTCTGTGGAGGTGCTGAAGGAAGCAAAAGAGCTGGCGGACAATCCGCGCTCTATTGGAGCCATAGAACGCCTTGAGAAGCTTTATGATGTGTTAAAGCGCTATGGGGTTGAAAAGTATGTGTCCTTTGACCTTGGGATGCTGAGTAAATATAATTATTATACGGGTATTATTTTTAAGGCTTACACCTATGGGGTTGGCGAGCCTGTGGTCAAGGGCGGAAGATATGATAAACTTTTGCAGTATTTTGGCAAGGAGGCTCCGGCTGTGGGCTTTGCCATAGTGGTGGACGATTTGATGTCCGCTCTTGAGAGGCAGAGGGCTCATGCAAATGAGAAAACCGAAGATATCATAAAGGTTCTCAGCTATAATGCTTCCAACTATGAAGAAAAGCTTGCCAGTGCAAAAGAACTCAGAAAGCAGGGAATCAGGGTTGCGCTTATTCCCGGAATATAAGAGTAAGAGTCGGTATCCTGAGTTGCAGGCTGGCGGAAATGGAGAAAATTTGGATGAGTGAAGACAGATATTTGACCTTTGCACTTGGAAAGGGAAGGCTTGCGGATAAAACCCTTGCACTTTTGGAACAGATTGGCATAACCTGCGAGGAAATGCGGGATAAGAAATCGAGAAAACTGATTTTTGTCAACGAAGAAAAAAAGTTGAAATTCTTTTTGTCAAAGGGGCCTGATGTTCCCACTTATGTGGAATACGGCGCCGCTGATATCGGTGTGGTTGGTAAGGACACCATATTAGAGGAGAACAGGAGAGCCTATGAGGTGCTTGATTTGGGATTTGGCCAGTGCCGCATGTGTGTGTGCGGGCCTGCGCCTGCCAGAGAGCTTTTGCTCCACCATGAGAGGATTCGGGTGGCAACCAAGTATCCGGTGATTGCCAAGGATTATTTTTATAATAAAAAACATCAGACCGTGGATATCATCAAATTAAACGGATCTGTGGAGTTAGGGCCTATTGTGGGGCTTTCGGATGTGATTGTGGATATCGTGGAGACCGGCTCCACCCTTAAGGAAAACGGACTTGAGGTTTTAGAGGAAATCTGCCCCCTTTCCGCCAGGATGATTGTAAATCAGGTGAGCATGCAGATGGAGACAGAGCGAATCAGAAGCCTTATCTTTCAACTAAAACAATTAAGGGAAACGAGCCAATAAATTAAGGTGACAGTTTACCCCAAAACTTTGCTTAGCAACAATGTTTATAACAGGAAAGGCAACATCCCTGCGGTAAAAGCAAAGGCCAAATTGCAGCAAACTAAGTGCTAAAATATAAAAGTCAATGAAGGAGTTTCTATTATGCGCATTGTGGAATTAAATGATAAGACCAGAAACAATCTGTTGGAAAGCCTTTTGAAAAGAAGCCCCAACAGCTACGGGCAGTATGAGCAGACGGTAAATGAGATTATCGCACAGGTCAGAGAGAGAAAGGATGCGGCCCTGTTTGAATATACATCCAAATTCGACCACTGTGAGATCACAGCGGATACCATAAGAGTTACAAAGGAAGAAATCCGTCAGGCTTATGAAAATGTGGATGCAGACCTGGTGGATGTCATGAAAAGGTCTGCTGCCAATATCACAAAATTCCACCAGAAGCAGCTGCACAACAGTTGGATTGCGCCGGAAAGCAATGGAACGATTTTGGGCCAGAGGATTACGCCCATTGAAATATCAGGGGTATATGTGCCAGGGGGTAAGGCGGCGTACCCCTCAAGCGTGTTGATGAACGTGCTGCCGGCAAAGGTGGCCGGGGTTTCCAGAATCATTATGACAACTCCTCCGGATGCTGAGGGAAAGGTATATCCGGGTACGCTGGTTGCCGCCGATATAGCCGGTGTGGATGAGATTTACAAGGTCGGGGGCGCCCAGGCGATTGCCGCAATGGCCTTTGGAACGGAGAGTATTCCCAGAGTGGATAAAATTACAGGCCCGGGCAATATTTTCGTAGCCCTGGCAAAGAAGGCATGTTTTGGCTACGTGAGCATTGATTCAATTGCAGGCCCCAGCGAGATTCTTGTGCTGGCGGATGAGACAGCCAATCCAAGATATGTGGCCGCTGACCTTTTGTCCCAGGCGGAGCATGATGAGATGGCAAGCGCCATTTTGATTACCACAAGCAACGAGCTGGCACATCAGGTTTCAGCCCAGGTGGATGCATTTGTCAGGGAGCTTTCCAGAAAAGAAATTATCGAAAAATCGCTGGAAGCTTACGGGTATATTTTGGTTGCCTCCGACATGGATGAGGCTGTTGCGGCGGCAAATGAGATTGCCTCCGAACATCTGGAAATTTTGACCAAAAATCCTTTTGAAACCATGACCAAAATCAAAAATGCAGGGGCAATTTTCTTAGGAGAGTATTCCTCCGAGCCTTTGGGGGATTATTTTGCCGGGCCTAACCACATTTTACCCACCAACGGCACAGCGAGATTTTTCTCCCCCTTAAATGTGGATGATTTCCTGAAAAAGACAAGCATTATTTCTTATTCTCAGGATGCCCTTTCAAAGGTACATAAGGATATTGAACTGTTTGCGGAAAAAGAAGGATTGACGGCTCACGCAAATTCTATTAAAGTGAGATTTGAATAAATTTGCCGGTATGGAAGCATAAAGAATCAGATTGAAAATTCAGAGATTAAAAAAGGGTAAATTGGTGCTTGAGCCCTAATTTTGCGGGCTGTTGGCAGGAACGGAGTAAATATGGAACGAAACGCACAGATTGCGCGCAAAACGAAAGAGACTGACATTCAAATAAATCTTAATCTGGACGGCAGTGGAAAGAGCAGCATTGCCACAGGAATTGGTTTTTTTGACCATATGCTGGAGGGCTTTGCTAAACATGGCTTTTTTGACTTGACGGTGAAAATTAAAGGAGACCTTCAGGTGGACGGGCATCATTCTGTGGAGGATGCCGGTATTGTGCTGGGAACTGGAATCAAAGAGGCTTTGGGGGATAAAAAGGGAATCAGGCGTTACGGCTCCTGTATTCTCCCTATGGACGACGCCCTTGCCCTGTGTGCAGTTGATTTGTGTGGAAGGCCTTACTTTGCCTTTGACTGCGACTTTTCAACGGAGCGGGTGGGAGAACTGGATACACAGCTGGTTCGGGAATTCTTTTATGCGGTATCCTATAGCGGAGGAATGAACCTACATATCAAAATGCTCTCCGGTATCAACACCCACCATATGATAGAAGCGATTTTCAAGGCCTTTGCAAGAGCCCTTGATGAAGCCACCGGAAAGGATGAGCGGATAAAGGATGTGCTGAGCACAAAAGGAAGCCTGTGAAACTTGTGCAGGGGTGGGGCGGCATGATATAATGAGCATAAACTTAAGAAAAAGGGAAGAACATAAATATGAACGGCTACAAGAAATTTATACCCTGTATTTATCTTTTCAATGAAAAAGCGGTTGCAGGTTTTAAGGACAATACCGTGGTCAGCGAGGATCCGGCAGCCCTTGCCCGATTTTATGGGGATAATAATGCGGATGAACTGATTGTTTTTGATTTGTCTACAGAGGATACCGCCCATGAAGCAGCCCTTGACAAAATCAAGATCATATGCAGGGAGGCGCAGATTCCCGTTATCGGCGCTGGGAATGTGAAGCGGATGGAGGATATCAAAAAGCTCCTCTATGCAGGATGCGCAAAGGCAGCTCTCAACTATTCCAAAGAAAGCAATGTTGAGCTTACCAGAGAGGTTTCCTTAAAGTTTGGTAAGGATAAAATTGTGGCCTGTATTGCGGAGGCCTGTGAGATAGAGGCCAATGAAGGCATCTTGTCGGAATTTGTGGAGCAGGTCATTTTAATCAAAGAAAAATCCATCAAGCAGGCTATCGACACGGCGAAGATTCCTCTTGTTGTAACACTGCCCGAGGTATCCCTTGATAAAATTATTGAGCTTTTGTCCTGTGAAAATGTTGTGGGTGTGACAGGCCCTGCCATCAATGCCAATGCCAAGCAGTTAAACGACGTAAAAGACTTGTGCGCAGGCAATGGAATCGGGGTGAAAACCTTTGAACCGGCCATTAAATGGAAGGAGCTTACCACCAATTCTGAGGGCCTGGTGCCTGTGGTGGTTCAGGATTACAAGTCCCGTGAGGTGCTGATGGTGGCTTACATGAATGAGGAGGCCTACTTACATACCTTAAAAAGCGGCCGAATGACCTATTACAGCAGAAGCCGAAAGCAGCAGTGGATTAAGGGGGAGACCAGCGGTCATTTTCAGTATGTAAAGGAGCTGACGGCGGACTGCGACAAGGACACGATTCTGGCAAAGGTTTCCCAGGTGGGGGCCGCATGCCATACCGGGAGCTACAGCTGTTTTTTCAATGAAATTATGAAAAAGGAATATGATACCTCCAATCCGCTTATGGTTTTCGAAGATGTTTTGGGAGTCATTAAGGATAGAAAGGTACATCCCAAGGAAGGCTCCTATACCAATTATCTTTTTGACAAAGGCATTGACAAAATATTAAAGAAGCTGGGCGAGGAGGCCACGGAAATTGTGATTGCGGCCAAAAATCCCAATGCCAATGAAATTAAATACGAAATAGCGGATTTCCTTTACCATATGATGGTGCTTATGGTGGAAAAAGGGGTGAGCTGGGAAGAAATCACAGATGAGCTTAGCAGAAGATAATACCAAGAAGATACCAGAAGATGTTATCTTCTAAGATGTTATCTTCTAAGATGTTATCTTCTAAGATGTTACCTTCCAAGATAAAAATTCCTTCGGAAAAAAATTCTTAAAAGAACGTCGGTTTTTGAGAAAAGTATGGATAAATATGCATCGCATAATCTGATTATGTGGTGCATATTTTTTATTAAGAAATGCCTGGACACATATTATCTTATGAGCAAAGTAAATACAAACAAAAAACTGGAATTAATCAAAGCAATCCGGATGCAGAATCAGTATGACAGACAGCTGTTCCGTTCAAGGGAAGGATTTTTATATTCCGATGATCCCCAGCTAAAGCATCCGGAGCTGTATAGTCTGGAAAACCCTGAAAGATTCCCTGCGCAGGAGCAGGAAAATGGGGCGGTTTACGGAAGCTTTCGGATTCGGTTTGTCATAGCGGTCATCCTGCTTTTTTGCTTTATCTTGTGCGATATCAATCATTTCAGCTATGAAGGCGAAAATACGGATACTATTTTTGAGCGAATGACAGAAAGTTTTGATTTAACAGGGATGTTTGATGCATTGGAGGACGAACCGCCGGCGGTATTATCGAGCGGCAATTTTAGTTGAAAATTAAATAACGTTTACATATAATATAAATGCGAGGAAATAAAGACAGACAGGAAATGTATACTGCTTTCTAAATACATAAAAGATGAAGAAGGGATGAAAAACAATGAATCAAACCGTAAAAGAGTTCACAATCCAAAAAGTAAATGAATTTATGAAGGCGCCTTACTGCTGCGAGGAGGCAAAAGCGGCAGGCCAGGCATGGCTGGACGCCCTTGGAACAGACGAGGAAGCGGAAAAAACAAAAGCGCTGATCGCCGAGCTGGAAATGGACATCATGACGGTGGATGAGGTAATCGGCTTTGCAGATTCGGAAGCCGCTGTGAAGGCATTTGGTGAGGAAACGGCAAAGAGCGTGGCAGCCCACGGCAGAGAACTCAAAGCGGCTGGTGCGAAGTATTGCGACTGCGAGGCCTGTGTGCCTGTGGAGGCAATTTTAAAGAGGAAGGACGAGCTTTTGGTGTGAGAGATAGTATGTAACCGTGAAGGCGAAAACTGAATTGTTATTCCGGTTTTATATTAAAATGGAATGTTTATTGTTTTAACGAAGGGATTATGATATAATTCCTTCCATATCAATGAAAAAACAGTCAATATATATGAGGATACGGTTTTTATGAAAAGTCCAATCTGACAAGTACACAACAATTATTGTGTCATAGTGTGTTTGAAAAATCAGTTCTGCAAATTGTGATGTATACCCGGAAGAAAGCTTTTTTCAAACACTTTGGAAAGCATTGCCTGCGCAATGCGTTGTTGTTGTACTTTAAAGTCAGAAAGGACTATTTTTATGAAAAGAAATATATATCTTATGTATGCCATTGCACTGTTGCAAGGGATGGTTTTTTATGGCCCGGTTGCAACACTGTACCGGCAGGTTCATGGTGTCTCTATTTTTCAGATTACCATGATTGAAAGCATATCGCTTATTTTATGTATTTTACTTGAACTGCCATGGGGAATTGTGGCGGATAGAATTGGGTATAAGAAAACCCTTGTTTTCTGTTGTTGGCTTTATCTGGCTTCCAAAATTGTTTTCTGGCAGGCCGAAGGATTTGTCTGGTTTTTGATTGAGCGGGTGATGCTCAGCTTTGTGTTGGCAGGATTTTCCGGGGTGGATACCAGTATTCTTTATCTGTCGGACAGAGAAAACAGTCAAAAGGTCTTTGGAATCTATGCCAGCGTGCAAATGGCAGGGTTGCTTGCCGCTTCCTGTATATTCTCCCTGTTTGTCAAAAACGATTATCAGCTTGCAGGCTTTTTGACCGTAATCAGTTACGGAATTGCGGCTGTATTGTCTTTAGGACTTGTTGAGGTGAGAAAGGCCCCGGAGGTTCAGGATGAGCAGTCCGGGATTCAGAATTTCAAAGCCATTTTAAAGGAAACCTTGGGAAACCACCATTTATTGATTTTTCTGGCCGGGGTGGCTTTTCTGTCAGAAACCCATCAGACAATCACCGTTTTTCTTAACCAACTGCAGTATGAAAGATGCGGGATGAGCAGTGTTTCAATGGGTTATGTTTATATCGCTGCAACATTGGTTGGGATGCTTGGCAGGTATTCTTCCAATGTGACAAAGAAAGCGGGAATGAGAAATTCGCTTATTTTGTTTGGCGGTCTTGCAGGTATCTCCTGCGCAGTTCTTGCATTTACAGGACAGGCCCTGCCCTCCGTATGTGGTGTTTTGATGCTGCGTCTGTCAGACAGCCTTTTTCAGCCTTTTCAAACACAGATACAAAACGAACAGGTTCGCACCCGCGACAGGGCAACGGCGTTGAGCATTCATGCAATCATAATCGATACGATAGCAATTGGAACAAATTTGATTTTTGGGTTTCTTGCGGAGAAAGAATTAAAGTTTGCATTTTTGTTTGGAATTGGAATTTGCGTCCTAAGCCTGTTTTTGTTTCAGGCTTGGTTACATAGAAATGTTATATGGAAACGAGGGAAAAATGAGAAAATTAGCGCTAAGTGACGAGATATTAATGAAGGTAGAAAAACCCAGCCGCTACATTGGCGGTGAGGTCAACGCGGTGATGAAGGATAAGGAGCAGGTAGCGATACGCTTTGCTATGTGCTTTCCGGATGTATATGAGATTGGCATGTCCCACCTTGGCATTCAGATTTTATATGATATGCTGAATCAATTTGAGGATGTATGGTGTGAGCGGGTTTATTCCCCATGGGTGGATTTAGACCAGGTGATGCGCAGGGAAAATATTCCCTTGTTTGCCCTGGAATCCCAGGAGCCAATAAAAGGGTTTGATTTTCTGGGTATCACCATTCAATATGAAATGTGCTACACCAATATTTTACAGGTGCTGGATCTTTCCGGGATTCCGCTGCTGGCGAAGGAAAGAGGGGATGATAACCCCATTGTGATTGGAGGCGGCCCCTGCACCTACAATCCGGAGCCAATCTGTGATTTCTTTGATTTGTTTTATATTGGGGAGGGGGAGACCAGATACCGGGATCTATTTGACCTGTATAAGGAGTGCAGGAAAGAGGGAACAGGGCGGAGAGAGTTTCTAAAAAGGGCGGCCTCGCTGCCCGGCATATATGTTCCTTCCTTATACGATGTGACTTATCACGAGGATGGCACTATAGACAAAAGAATTCCTTTGGAAGAAGGGATTCCTGAAATCATAAAAAAAGAGCTGGTGGAAGATGTAACCCACACTTATTATCCCCGCAGACCGGTGGTTCCTTTTATCAAAATTACCCAGGACAGGGTGGTGCTTGAAATCCAAAGGGGTTGTATCAGAGGGTGCCGCTTCTGTCAGGCGGGCCAGCTGTACCGTCCGGTTAGAGAGCGGGATGTGGAGATGCTAAAGAGTTGCGCCATGGAAATGCTGAAAAACACCGGATATGAGGAAATTTCCTTAAGCTCCTTAAGCTCAAGCGATTATTCGAAGCTTCCCGAGCTCCTGGACTTTCTGATAGAAAACTGTGGCAGGGATAAAGTGAATATTTCTCTGCCCTCACTGCGAATCGACGCCTTTTCGCTGGATGTGATGAATAAGGTACAGGATGTGAAAAAGAGCAGCCTGACCTTTGCCCCGGAGGCCGGGAGCCAGCGGCTTCGAAATGTAATAAACAAGGGCTTGACCGAGGAAGTGATACTGGAAGGAGCCCGGCTTGCTTTTGCAGGCGGCTGGAGCAGGGTAAAGCTTTATTTTATGCTGGGACTTCCCACGGAAACCCAGGAAGATATAGAGGGAATCGGGGATTTGTGTAATAAAATTGCCGCAGTGTTTTATGAGACGGTTCCAAAGGAAAAACGGACGGGCCGGGTGCAGATCGTGGCCAGCACCTCTTTCTTTGTACCGAAGCCTTTTACACCTTTTCAGTGGGCGGTACAGAGCACAAAGGAAGAATTTCTGGAGAAAGCCTATTTTACAAGAAGCAATATCCACAGCCAGCTGAATCAAAAGAGCATTAAGTACAACTGGCATGAGGCGGACGTAAGCGTTCTGGAAGGGATTTTTGCAAGGGGAGACCGGCGGCTGAATCAGGTGATTTTAAAGGCCTATGAAAAGGGCTGTATCTACGATGCGTGGAGTGAGTACTACAAAAACGATTTATGGATGGAATCTTTTGGGGAATGCGGTGTGGACCCTGAATTTTATACCACAAGGGAGAGAGCTGACGATGAGATTTTCCCCTGGGATTTCCTTGACTGCGGGGTTACGAAAGCATTTTTGCTGAAGGAATGGCATAAGGCAAAGGATGAGGTGGTTACGCCCAACTGCCGGGCCAGCTGCAGTGGCTGCGGGGCGGCCAGGTTTCAGACAGGGGTTTGTATGGAGAAAAGGGAGGCGGACAGTCATGAAAGTGAGAGTTAAATTTTCAAAATACGGCCCGGTTAAATTTGTGGGGCATTTGGATATTATGCATTACTTCCAGAAGGCAGTTAGACGGGCCGGTATTGATGTGGCTTACTCGGAAGGGTTCAGCCCTCACCAGATTATGTCTTTTGCATCCCCCCTATCTGTGGGACATACCAGCGAAGGCGAGTATTTTGATATGGAGGTTGGCTCCTTTACAAATGAGGAGGACATGTTGGGGCAGCTGAATCAGGTGATGGTGGAAGGGATTGAAGTCTTACAGGTTCGATTTCTGGAAAAAGGGGAAGGAAACGCCATGGCAAGCGTGGCGGCGGCCTCCTATTTGGTGAGTTTTAGCGATAAATGGATTTTGCCCTCTGGCTGGAGGGAAGCGTTGCTTTCTTTTTACAACCGGAGCAGTATCCCGGTGGTGAAGAAAACCAAAAAGGGAGAGAGGGAAATTGATTTAAAGCAGGGTATCTATCAGCTTGAGATTCATGGGGACAGTGTTTATATGCTGGTGGACGCCGGAAGCGGCAGCAATATTAAACCGGAATTTGTGATGGAAACTTTTTTTGGACAAATGGGTACGGAGCTGCCGGAGTATCCTTTCAGGGTTCACAGGGTGGAGACCTATAAGCGGCTAAAAAATGGCAATCTTGTGCCGCTTTAAGTTAATGTAAGATATTAAGTCATGAAGGAATCTGCTTTATTGCTGCGAACGATTTTAAATGGACAGATTTTGTAATTACGAAAACAAAGATGGAATATTATGTTGTTTTTCATATATTGAGTGGAGAAAGTGATTTATGAAACCTACAAATAAACAACCGTTATTTATCATTACCGGAGCATCCTGTGTGGGAAAATCCACTCTCTGCGAGCTATTATTTTTAGGTGAAAAAGAGTATATTGTGATGGAGAGTGATTTGCTGTGGGATGACAGGTATAACACACCTGAGGATGATTATTGCGAATACCGGCGATTGTGGATGAGGATGTGCGCAAATATTTCACAGATTGGAAAACCTGTAGTTTTATGCGGCTGCGCCGTTCCGAAACAATTTGAAAACCAGCCGGAAAGGGAATTGTTTTCCAATATATATTATCTTGCCGCCGTTTGTGACGAGAAAGCGCTGGAGAACCGTATGCGGGTGGGGCGGAAGGTAACTGACGAGGGCTGGGTGAAAAGCTCTCTTGATTTTAACAATTGGCTGAAGCAAAATGCAAATTTTACCTCACCCTGTATTAAGCTGCTTGATACCACCGAGCTTTCACCTTTGCAGGCGGCAGAAACAGTAGACCAATGGATTTTGGAAAACATAACCTTTAATAAATCTTAGCGGTCTTTGTCAGAAGGGAAGGTCGGTCAATAAAATTGTAGATGGAGGTAAGAGATGGGCATATATCTGAATCCGGGAAATAAAGGCTTTTGGGAGTCAATCCGCTCAAAAATATATGTGGATAAGACAGGGCTGATAGCGTATACAAACGAGTATCTGAATACAAGAGAAAAGTATATATGTGTCAGCAGGCCGCGGCGTTTCGGCAAATCCATGACGCTTGAGATGCTGGCGGCTTATTATGGCTGCGGCTGCGTTTCGGGAGAATTATTTAAGGGATTCAAAATAGAAAATCATGCATCCTTCAGGGAGCATTTAAATCAATATGATGTGATTTTCCTCAATATGCAGAGGTTCCTCAGCAGGGCCAAAAATCAGGAAGTAACGGAATATCTGGAGCAGGCTGTGATTCCTGAAATCCGTAAGGTGTATGGGGAATTCTTTCCGGAAGATGAAACGAATCTTTCGGCCGTCCTTGAGTATATTTATGCAGCGACCGGCAGGCAGTTTATTTTTCTGATTGACGAATGGGATTTTATTATGCGAGAGAAGCAGGAGGCGGAAGATGCGCAGAAGCGTTACCTTGACTTTCTGCGCGATCTTTTAAAAGACCAGCCGTATGTTGCGCTGGCTTATATGACAGGCATCCTTCCGGTCAAGAAATACGGTTCACATTCCGCATTGAATATGTTTACGGAATATTCAATGACGAATCAGTATGTCTTCGAGGAGTATACCGGCTTTACGGAGGAAGAAGTGCGCAGCTTATGCCAGCAGTATCAGATGGATTTTGCCAAAACCAGCAGCTGGTATGACGGCTACAGCTTCAGGAAATTTAAACATATTTATAATCCGCGGTCGGTAGTAGCAGCAATGAGACATCAGGATTTATCGAGCTTCTGGACATCTACGGAAACCTATGATGCATTGAAAATTTACATGGATATGGATTTTGACGGATTGCGTTCGGACATCGTGCATATGCTTGGCGGCGGACGAATCGGAGTAAATACACTTGGTTTTCAGAATGATATGCATAATTTTAGGACAAAGGATGATGTATTGACATTATTGATTCATTTAGGGTATCTTGCATATGACTCAGATGCGGAGGAGGCTTATATTCCGAATAAAGAAATTATCAGGGAATTTGAAAATGCCATGAGCGTGGGCGGCTGGCAGGAAGTCATGAATGTATTAAAAGCATCGCAAAAACTTCTGGATGATACCCTTGCAGGGAATGAGAAAAGCGTCGCGGAAGGACTGGACAGAGCCCACACGGAGATTGCTTCCATCCTTACCTACAATGATGAAAACTCCCTTGGCTGCGCCATCGGTCTTGCCTATTACAGTGCAAGAAAAGATTACAAATTGATTCGGGAGTTTCCGACAGGATACGGATTTGCGGATGTTGTTTTTCTACCTCTGCCACGTGTGGGGAAGCCGGCGATGATTGTGGAATTAAAGTATGGTAAATCGGCGCATGAAGCAATAGAACAGATAAAAGACAGACACTACGCCAGGACTTTGGAGGGCTATAGCGGTGAAATCCTGCTTGTGGGAGTGAATTATGACAAGGATAAAAAAAATAAACCGCACAGCTGTCTGATAGAAAAAATAGAAATGCATTAGAAATGATGTATAAAGTTTTCTCTTTTTCGCTTTTACAGGCAGCGGAAACAGCGAATGAATAGATTATGGAAAAATAAAATGGGAAAAATTGTAATTACTGAAAAAAGCGGCAGGCTGCTGCTTACTTTGTTTGATGAAAAAAGGCCCTGCCTTATGGAGACGGCGTCCTTACCTGAAACGGAATCTATGCTTGGGAATATTTACCTGGCAAGGGTGAAGGATGTTGTCCCCGGCATTAATGGCGCTTTCCTTTCCCTTTCAGAAGGGAAAACGGCTTTTCTTCCTCTTGGTAAAAGCGCGGAAATTTTATGTGTGGGCAGGGAGCTAGCGGAAGGTTCAGCCCTTCGTCAAGGGGATATCATTGTAGTTCAGATTGTGGGGGAAGCTTTAAAGACCAAGCAGCCCACTGCCTCCGCTGGGCTCAGTCTGGCAGGACAGTACTGTGTATGCGATTATTTTGGACATGGAATTTCCTTTTCCGGAAAACTCGACAAGGAGAAGAAAAAACGGATTGGGGATGCGATTCGTATGAAGGATGTGGAGGGCCGCAGAGGGTATCACTTTACCATCCGAACCAATGCGGAAAACCTGGAAAGCTATGAGCCGCTTTTCCGGGAAATGGAATCCTTCATAGCCGCATTTGATGTCATCACCCAGGTTTATAAGTACAGAACGCTTTATTCCTGCCTTTATCACAGGGAACCTGAGATTATCAGCCTGATTAAAAATATTCCGCTGGATGCTTATAATGAGATTGTGACTGATTTACCGGAAATTCATAAGCTGCTGACGCAGGAATTTCAAGACGGGGAGAAAAATGTCCGGTTGTATCAGGATAACATGATTGCACTGGCCAAATTGTACAGTCTGGAAACCCACTTGAAGGAAGCCCTTGGGCGGAAGGTGTGGCTTCCTGGCGGCGGATACTTGATTATCGAACCTACCGAGGCTATGGTGGTGATTGATGTAAATTCCGGAAAGGCAGTAGGAACGGCCCGTAAACCGGCTTCCAATTATTATTTGAAGGTGAACCTGGAGGCAGCTAAGGAGGTTGCCCGCCAGCTCCGTATTCGAAATTATTCAGGTATGATTATGGTGGATTTCATTAATATGGAGTCTGATGAGGACAACCGGAAATTACTTGCCTGTCTGGATGAATACTTAAGAGAGGATAAGGTAAAGACAAGGCTGGTGGATATGACAGCCCTTGGGATAGTTGAGATAACACGAAAAAAAATGCGAAGACCACTTTCGGATTATATTACTAATAATTAAAAATCAATTTAATATCAGTTTTGTTGTATGAGGCTGCTATCAAAAGAACCTTCGACTTTACGAGCAACTTATCATATCAAAAGTCATGCTTCACAAGTTCAGCCGTTATCAGACACAGGGGCCGCTTCGTAAGGCTGTCTATCAAAGTCTGTCACGCTCCGCGAGCCATCATATTGAACAAAAAAATGTCGCAATGTAAAAATGCATAGCGGCATTTTTTGTGGGCAAAGAAAGAGAGCAAAATAGTCATATATCAGATGTTGACCCATCTAGACAATCTCTTGGTTAAATACATGATACCGGAAAGGCCAAATTGACCGACTGGGTAAATAACTTAACATGATGTGAAAATGATGCAAGTATGATACAACTATGATGCATTCCTTGGATATAATGAAACCGATAATAATTGATAAGACAGTGGATAATATGATTGACAATATAATTGTCAATGTAGAAGAACTATATATTGTATACCAGACGGACCGGAGACGGGAAAGCACAGAAATGAAAGGCGGAATTTATGAAGGAATTTGAAGAACGGGAAAGCACAGAGGAAAACGAATTAAAAGCTTCCGAAACGGCGGATATGGACAAGACGGGGTGGGTGGCACCGGATGGGGAAATAAAAAACAATTTTAAAGAAAACGATGCTAAAGAAAATGGAGGAAAGAAAAAGAACAGGTGTATTTTACTGGGTGTAGTGATTCTTATCCCCTTGGCCGCTCTTGGCATTAGCTTTCTGCTATTGTTACAGGACCCCTCAAAAGGGTATCGGAATTATACGGTACAGAAGGAACAGTACTTTGTGGAGTATTCCGAGCAGTATGATTATTGGGATGTGATTACGGTGGAATACCCACAGCTTGAAGGAATTGAGGAGTCCATACAGGAATCTTTAAATGGCCTGATGTTTGATACGGCTATGGACAGGGTGAACTATTGGCATCTGAATCCCTCGGATGAAGTGAAGGAATTTCAAAAGGAATTTTTTCATGTTTTCTGCAGTGATGTAAACTGTGATGTTACATACCACAGCCAGTATCTTTTAAGCATGGATTTTCAGGAATATTATTCCGCAGGACATCCGCTCTGGATGACCAATGGAACGGAAAGGGCCCTTACGCTGGACTTGCTTACGGGAGAAAGCTATGAGCTTGCGGATATTTTAGAGATAAACAAGGAGCTTGTCACACTCTGGGACAGGGCGTACAGTGATGAAAAAGGGGAAGATTATGGGGACGACGAGGAAATAGAGCTTATCTTATCCTGGTTTTTACAGGAGAATGAGGAGATAAATGAAAATTATTTTTGCCGCCCATTCTTTTATGTGACGGAAGATGGAGATTTTGCAATCGGCGTTTCCCTCGACCCGATTCTGGGCAAGGCTTATACCTACAAACCCATTAACAGAAGCTTTTGCGCAGAGCTTACGGCCGAGGAAGTGGAGCCTTTCAGAAAAGAAAGCGATTTCTGGGAGAAATATGATAACTCGGAAAGCACAGGCGAGGTTTTACCCTGTGAGGATAAACAGGAGAATATATGGCTTGGAAAGGATGCGGGGGTATGGAATTTCGAATATTAAAACAGGTTTTATTTTGTGTGCCAAAACAGGTCTTATTCTGTTTGCTGGGAGTCAGTTTATCGGTTTGCGTGCTCTGCCCGGTGGATGTGCTGGCAAATGGGCAGGAGGAATACCCTTTATCCTATGAAATGCCCTCGGATGCCAGGTATGGAATTGGGGGCATAAATACGTCTGGGGGTGAGAAATCTTATATGATCCTGGAGGAAGCCGGGCCGGATTATACGGTTCTTCCCGGCGACAGCCTCTGGAGCATTTCGGAAAAGCTGTGGGGAGATGGGCACAATTATTCGTCTTTGGCCGCCTGCAATTTGGATGTTTTGTCAAATCCGGACCTGATTTATCCGGGGATAAGGTTGAAAACCGCAAGAACCGCTTACCTTAGGTGGGATAAGAGGAGCCGCGGCGGCGTTCAGATGGGGGAATATTCTATGGATATGCCTTATGACTGGACGGTAGGATATATGCAATCCGGGCAGGCCTGGGCGAATTTTGCTATGCAGGGGGATGGGGTGATTGGCTGTCTGGTTCAGGACAGGCAAAAGGATGTTGGAAAAACGGTTTCGGATTGGGAAAAATGCAGGGAGCAAATTACGAAATATGTGAACGAGAAATACTCCGAACAGGTATCTGACCTGCATTTTGCGCATTATAAAATGGAAAATCAGGGGGATGGAGCGGGAGAGATTTATCTGTATTCTTTTACCTGGCAGATAAGTCCGGAATATCCGTCCCTGGTTTACAGAGTATGTATGGGAATGAAGCTGACGGAACATATACAGGCGGAATTTCTGGGATTTGCACCGGAAGATAATTATGATATCGAAGGCTGTGTGCGATATGTGACGGCCACCTTTGAAGAATATTTTGACGAAAACAGTTCCGAAAAATTTACAGTCAATGATTCCAATATGCGTATGGAGCCCTCAAATACCTGGGAGCTTTCCGGGATGTTCAATGCCTTTTACTTTGTGGACGAGTACTTTACGTCCAAGCTGGAAAAGGCAATCAAGGCTGTAAGCGGATCTGAGGAGGATAAGGGAAAATACGGAGGGCGTATCGAAAATTAGGAAGTGTTTGCATTCGAAGCTACAGGCAATAAGAGGCTATGTGGATGATTATGAAAATAAAAATTTTGTATACTTTTTTAGCGGGAATGTTGATAGGCAACTGTATAGTGGGATATGGATGGTATGAGAGCAGCCGGGAAAAAGAAAACATGCTGGAAAAGATTGCCCTTCTGGAAAATCTGACGCAGGTTTATCAGACCGATATCAGTCATTATCTGGAGCAGCTAGATATACTTTCGGAGTATGAAAGCATGGAAGGTGAAAAGACCAGCCTGGGATTTGTAAAACGGGGCGGCAGTTATCTAATTGAAAACGAATATGAAATGGAGGTCTTAGGACGGGTGCTGGCCCACGGCGGAGAGATTGAGCCCGGTGTACCGGCAGCGGAGGCCTCCTATCGTTTGCAAAATGACCTTCACCTGCCCGATTGGTTTATGCTGGGGACGGATGAGCATCGATTTAGCGGTAAATTTGATGGTGACGAACATTGCATTTCAGGGAAATTTGCTTCTAAAGAAAGAGGACCGGCCTGTTTTATGATGTTGGAAGAAGATGCACAGGTGGGTAATTTACTGGTGGAGAATGATATGTATGCCTATGCGGACGTATCCGTCAGATGCAAAGATGCGAAAGAGACAGCTGACCTTGTGGAGCATTTTTCACAGTTTTCGCAGTGCAGCGCTTCGATTTTGGTGAGCGATTATGATTTTGATACCGCGAAGCTGGCGGATACCTTGAGATGGAGCTGGAATAAGCATAAGGACAACGGCCGTTTCCTTCAAGTAAAATTCCTGCCGGAGGAGGATGGTGGCAGCGTAAAACCTATATCCATGGAGCCCTTTGTTAATCTGGCCGGTGAGGAAATGGGAAGATATGTACAAAGAGAGGTGGATAAAGCGGATAGCTTTTTGTATTTTATCCGTATGGAAAGGCTGGAGGATTTGACCTGTTGCACCTTTGTGGTTAAAAATCAGGCGTGGGAACAGTATTATGTCCTTTTGGAAGGGAGCTGGGAAGGGAGGGAGGTTCCGCTTCAGCGCTTTACGGTGCCCTGGTACGAGATTACCTCAAACAATTTTGGCGATTATTATATCAAAAGAGAAGACATTAATTTTGATGGAAAGAAGGATTTACTGATACATGCAGGCAGTAACTGGGGAAGCGGCGGAGGCTGGGGTAACTATCGCGGCATTATCTGGAATGGTACGGAATTTGTATATTATCCATCATTTCCTGTCCAGCTGTCTTATCTGGAATTTCCAAAAAAACAGATGATTTCTCATGGACGATGTGGTATATTCTTTGAATATGTAAATGTTTATGAAATAGTAAATGGAGAATATGAGCTTACGAAAAAGCTTGAATATGAGACAAAGTCTCAGGGGGATGAGGTTCTCCGCTATTATGAGTTTGATACACTTGTACATGAACATATCATCCAAAATGGCTATGATGAGGTGAGAAGCCTTTATCCTGAACTGGATTATTGGGGGTATTAGAGAGCTTTTTAGCAGCATAAATTCATTCTTCAACCTCTTAATAACTTGCATGAAGCAATCAATATTCTGACAATTACAGGAAATAACGAGCGCACTCCTAAAAATTAAGCACACTAATTTTAATATTTCATTCAAAACAAAAAATGTGTAAATTAAAGTGGGAAAATTGTCGAAATTTATATCCGAAAATTATACAAAAATGCAATATAACACATGTTATAGTTGACATAACAACGCGTGTTCACTTATAAGAGACCAGCTGACTTTTGGTTGCATTGTGGTAAAAGATTAGGGTCAGGAAAGAAAAAGGGAGAAAAGATTTTGATTTTGTCTATGGCAATAAAAAGCGGAAAAAACAAGATAATGCCAGTAATGTCTATGGCCCGCGCCGGAGCCTGCATTATTATGGCTGGTGCTGTGCTCTGCTGTAGCGGCTGTGGTGGAAGACAGACCGCACAAAACGCAGTACAAAACACGGTGCAAACTACGATACAAAACACGATACAAAACACGATACAAACAGGAGAAAAACAAGAGACCGGAACAGAATCTGACGCCGGATATGAGGGACTAGACACAGATTCCCTGATGGATTCTAAGCTTACATCCTATGACGAAGATATGGATAGGGTGGCAAAGACCAGGAAACAGCCGGAGGATCTTTATGACTATGAGATTGAGGAGAATGATGCAGGAGAGCGGTACGTGGTTATCAGGGGGCTTCAAGGAAGCTTGGATGAGGAGCTTGCTGACGAATTAAAGATGATAACCCAAAGCGGCTATTTTTTCACAATTCCGGACAGACTGGAGGATACTCCGGTGACGGAAATAGCCCCCTATGCGTTTGAAAATATAGAATTGGGAAATTATTGGAAAGCCCTGTCGTTGCCTTATGGTGTGTCTTCTGTCGGGGAGGGATGCTTTGAAGGCTGCGGTATTTTGAACGTGGTTTTGGATAAGAAGCCTGACAATGGGCACAGTGCCGAAAGAAAGTTCTTTGCAGGTGACAGAGCCTTTGCGGATAATCCTGATTTGTGGGGGATTTATTTTGCTGATGCGGAGGTTTTGCTGGGACGGGATGTCTTTGCGGACTGTGACGCCAAAGTATATCTCTGTTATAAAAGCTGTAAAGGCGATAAGGTGAAGGAAGCTGGTCAGAATATAAAAAATGAAGAACATTTGTTATTATATGCGGAACAAAACGGCTT
This sequence comes from uncultured Lachnospiraceae bacterium, assembly GCA_910585075.1. Lineage (GTDB taxonomy): Bacteria > Bacillota > Clostridia > Lachnospirales > Lachnospiraceae > Suilimivivens. Next base: position 23,971 of record CAJUED010000015.1, on the reverse strand, counting down.
TGAGGCAGTTGAAATTCCTGATTTTCACAGTAACAGACCTCTGATTTTTTATGGAGAGAAACCCCTTATTCTGATACCGGAGGTGAAAACCTTCTTTTATGTGGAATCTGCGGATGATGAGCTTTTCTGTTCATTTCTTTATGATGATGACGCAGCTGATTATGGATTCCCCGAATGGCATATTCCCTGCGGTGAATTTTGCGCCATGAGTGACGTAAAATATGAAATCTCGGCCTCGTCGGAGCTATCCTCGGAGAATGAAAAATATGCCGCCCAAAACCTTACGGGATATTATCCCGGACGCGAAACGGCATGGGCGGAAGGGACGCCGGGATATGGTATCGGTGAAAGCATCCGCATTACATCAAGCTGCAGTTATCAATATGAATGGGACGGAAGCATATTTTTTTATGAGGGAGACATAGAACCGGATATTTTTGACGGATATATGCGCTATACGGAAATTTGTGTTGTAAACGGCTATGCCAAAAATGAAAAGCTTTGGGAGGAAAACGGCCGTGTAAAGCGGCTGCTCATGAATGTGGAGGGACAGCCTTACGCCTATCTGGAGCTTGAGGATACCTTATATCCTCAGTACTTTACCCTTCCAATTAATGATATTAAAGCGGCGGACAGTGTTGATGTTCACTTTGAGTTTGTGATAGAAGATGTTTATCCGGGGACAAAATATGAGGATACCTGTCTTACAGGGCTTGTCATAGAATTTATGGGACGGCGGGGACATTAAACGCGAAAGGCGATGCAGGCGTTACTGTTCATGGCTCAGGAATGCGCATAAACTGCGCATTCCGTGAGAACATGATTCAGGAGTGAGGGGCGATTTTTGCGTAGCAAAACTTTCAATATCGCCCCGAATTGTTACTATGAGCGGCCCAAAGGCCGTGAATAGTAACATGCAGGCCGCAAAAACGCCGGAAATCTGAAAATAATTCTTGACAAATATCTACTTGGATGGTATATTCCATGTGTATGCCGCATAACGAGGCCGAAGTGCGCGAAGCGCCGCCGAAGTTAGCGAGTAAAATCAGTAATCTGATTAGTAATAGGAGGTGCCATATGTACGCAATCATTGCAACAGGCGGAAAGCAGTATAAGGTTTCCGAGGGTGACACACTTAAAGTTGAAAAGCTTGAGGCTGAACCCGGAACAACTGTGACTTTTGACCAGGTTGTCGCAATCAGCGATAATGGGCTTAAGGTAGCCGGTGATGTAGCAAATGCCAGCGTGACAGCAACTGTTGTTGAACAGGGTAAGCTGCCCAAGGTAATTGTCTACAAGTATAAGAGAAAATCCGGTTATCATAAGAAAAATGGTCACAGGCAAGCATACACACAGGTAAAGATCGAAAAGATCAATGCTTAAAGTATGACGAGCATTTGTATTATAAAATCTCAAAATGGGGAATATAAGAGAATAACCTGCAAAGGACATACCGGTTACGCAAGGTCAGGAAACGATATTGTGTGCAGTGCGGTTTCCGTGCTTGTTATCAATACAATCAATTCTCTTGACGCATTAACCGACGCAAAGCTTTTAGTGGATTCCGATGAGGAGGAAGGCTTTATTGACTGTCAGCTTTTGGGGAATCCGGATGAAAAGAGCAGATTGCTTCTCGACTCCATGGTTTTGGGATTACAGATGGTGGTATCACAGTACGGTAAGAAGTATTTAAAACTTAAATTCGAGGAGGTGTAACTCATGTTAAAGCTGAACCTTCAATTTTTCGCTCATAAAAAGGGTGTTGGTTCTACCAAGAACGGCAGAGATTCCGAAGCCAAGAGACTGGGTGCGAAAAGGGCTGACGGCCAGTTCGTGAAAGCAGGGAATATTTTATACAGACAGCGCGGAACAAAGATTCATCCCGGTATCAACGTAGGACGCGGCGGTGATGATACTTTGTTTGCAAAGGTGGACGGTATACTTAGATTCGAAAGAAAAGGAAGAGATAAAAAGCAGGCTTCCGTATACCCGGTTGAAAAATAATGCGATTTTTGCCAGGCTTCAAACCTCAAATTAGTTTGAAGCCTTTTTCAAACCGATTTTTCAAGTTTTCAAAGACTTGTGAAAGAGCCTGATTCGATAAGCTGGCTTACAAAGCGCAGTAATGTTGATTCTATTGGGGTCGCATTTGATTTATTATGGAGGATTAAGATGTTTGCAGACAGAGCAAGGATTTACGTGCGAAGCGGCAAGGGCGGTGACGGCCATGTGTCCTTCAGACGTGAAAAATATGTGCCAAACGGCGGGCCTGACGGTGGGGACGGCGGAAACGGCGGAAGCGTTATATTTGTGGTGGACGACGGCCTTAACACGCTTACCGATTATCGTCATGTGCAAAAATACCATGCACAGGATGGCGAAAATGGCGGTAAGCGCAATTGCCGTGGAAAGAATGGTTCCGACCTGATTTTAAAGGTACCGGAAGGCACCGTAATCCGGGAAGCGGAGAGCGGAAAGGTAATTACGGATATGTCCGGTGAGAACAGGCGCTTTGTTCTGCTTGCAGGAGGACGGGGCGGTAATGGCAATCAGCATTATGCCACCAGCACCATGCAGGTGCCCAAATACGCTCAGCCCGGACAACCTGCAAAAGAGTTAGAGCTTCTCATGGAGCTTAAGGTGATTGCGGATGTAGGGCTGGTGGGATTTCCCAACGTCGGAAAATCGACCCTTCTTACCAGAGTTTCCAATGCGCGGCCTAAGGTTGCCAATTATCATTTTACAACCTTAAACCCTCATCTTGGCGTGGTGGATTTAGAAGACGCCAAAGGGTTTGTGATTGCTGATATTCCGGGATTGATCGAGGGAGCCTCCGAAGGAGTGGGCCTTGGATTTGAATTTCTGCGCCATATTGAAAGAACCAAGGTAATGATTCATATTGTGGATGCTGCAGGCAGCGAAGGCCGGGACCCCATTGAAGATATTTATGCGATTAACAAAGAGCTTGAGATATATAATCCTGATATTGCCAGGCGCCCCCAAGTGATCGCCGCCAACAAGACGGACATGATTTATGTGGGGGAAGGGGATGAGGATCCGGTTTTGCGGCTTAAAAATGAATTTGAACCTAAGGGAATTCCCGTTTATCCTATTTCCTCTATCAGTGGCAAGGGAATCAGAGAGCTTCTATATCATGTCAGGAATATGCTTGACGGGATGGACGATAAGCCTGTATTATTTGAACAGGAATTTTTCCCTGAATACATGCTCTCTGTCTCTGAGGAGCCTTACACGGTTACTTACGACGAGGAAAAGGATGAATATGTGATAGAGGGCCCCAGAATTGAGAAGATGCTGGGATATACCAATCTCGAATCGGAAAAAGGATTTACTTTCTTCCAGAACTTTTTAAAGCAAAATGGTATTTTAGATCAGTTAGAGGAATTGGGCATACAGGAAGGGGATACGGTCAGAATGTATGGCTTGTCCTTTGATTATTATAAGTAATGAAACAGGAGGCACCAATGACGAGCAAACAACGTGCGTATTTAAAAGGCCTGGCTATGAATCTGGAGCCAGTGTTTCAAATTGGCAAAGGAGGACTCGGGCCGGAAGTGACTGAGGCGGTCAGTGAAACCTTTAACACCAGAGAGCTGGTAAAAATTTCCGTATTAAAAAATTGTATGGAGGATCCCAGACAGATGGCAGAGGTCTTGGCTGACAGAACCCATTCACAGGTTGTCCAGGTGATTGGAAGGAAGATAGTGCTATATAAGGAAAATAAGGACCATAAGAAAATTGAGCTTCCTAAGTAAGTTGAGCTTTCTTAAATGTTTATCTATTGATAAATCAAATGTTTTTCAATAGATAAATTTGTGATGTTTCCTGATTTTGCGGGGTGTAAACAGGGACAATATGTATTTATAAACACAGATTTGGGGAAGGTGAGTAATGACAATGGGCAAAAAAGCCGGGATTATGGGCGGAACCTTTAACCCAATCCATAATGGACATTTACTTCTGGCGGAAACTGCCAGAGAGTTTTTGGGGTTGGATGAGGTTATCTTTATACCCAGCGGAAACTCTTATATGAAGGATACCGCTTCTATGTTAGATGGGGAAACGCGGGCTCATATGGTCTCCCTTGCTATTGAGAAAAATGCATATTACAGCATGTCATTAATGGAAGTAAACCGGGAAGGGCCTACCTACACCTGTGACACCCTGGCCGAATTGAAACGCCTGTATCCGGATAAGGAGTTTTATTTTATTGCAGGGGCGGATACATTGCTTACTTTAGAAAGCTGGCGGGAGCCTGGGTTTGTCTTAGAAAATTGCATTATGGCGGTGGAAGTGCGCGGAACCGGAACAGAGAAACGGCTTAAAGAAAAAGCGGATGAGCTGGCCGGCAAATATCAGGCGGATATTCGGCTGCTTCCGGTTAGATATATGGATATTTCTTCCTCTGAGATTCGTCAAAGATGCAGGGAGGGACGTTCCATCCGCTATATGGTTCCGGAAAATGTATTTGCATATATTGACCGAAATGGTTTATATAAAAATGATACGATTAAACAGTTATAAGCGTAGCATGGAGGTTGATGAATGTGAAAATTGCTGACACAAGAAAAATCATGAAAAAAATGGAAAAAACGCTGGATCCGAAACGCTACGAGCATACCCTGGGAGTTGCTTATACGGCAGCTTCTCTTGCCATGTGCTATGGGGTAAATCTTGAGAAAGCGCTTGTGGCAGGGCTTTTGCATGATTGCGCCAAGTGCATGTCAAATGAGAAGAAGCTGGAAATCTGTGATAAGCATCATCTTCAAATTTCCGATGTCGAAAGACAAAATCTTTATTTGCTGCATGCAAAAGTGGGAAGTTATATTGCCAGAAAACAGTTCCGCATTGTGGACAGGGATATTTTAAATGCGATTTTGTATCACACCACAGGAAGACCGGGAATGTCTGAACTTGAGAAGATAATTTATATTGCTGATTATATTGAGCCGGGAAGAAAACATGCGCCTGATTTACCCAAAGTGCGAAAACTGGCCTTTCAGGATTTAAATGAAGCGCTTCTGCAAATATTGGAGGATACACTGGAATATCTTCAGGGTATCGGCGGAACCATTGATCCCATGACCAAAAAAACTTATGATTATTATGAAGCATACATGCAGATTGAGAAGCGACAGGATGATTAGTACCAAATAAAAATACGCTAAGGCTGCGCCGTCAAGCGCTATTGGACTTTTTAGTCCAAGTTATTTAAGGATGGGGCAGGCCGCCGGCAACAGGAGGAAAAAACAGTTTATGGCATCAGCAGAAGAAAAAATCAGAGAAATGGCAAAAATGACCATCCAGGCACTGGAAGATAAAAAGGCGGAGGATGTCAGTGTTATTGATATCAGCAATATTTCCGTGCTTGCGGATTATTTTATCATTGCCAGCGGAAATAACAGAAATCAGATACAGACCCTTTGCGATGCGGTGGAGGAGAAGCTTGGACGGGCCGGGTATCCTGTGAAGCAGATAGAAGGGTATGACAATGCCAATTGGGTGCTCCTTGATTTTAAGGATATTATCGTACACATATTTGACAAGGAAAACCGTCTTTTCTATGACCTCGAGAGGATATGGTGCGACGGCAGGACAATCTCACCAAAAGATTTGTAAGAAGATTTAAAATCAGAAACCCGCAAAGCTGTCGTCTGACACACTTTGCGGGTTTAAAAGGGTTACTGCTCGGCAGTCTTTCTTGTGCCTCCCGTATACATATAAAATGTAATCAGGTAAAGGCCGCTGATTCCCACCACCGCATATATAATCCTGGCCAGCCAGGACATATTGCCGAAGATAAAGGACACCAGGTCAAAAGAAAAAAATCCGATTAATCCCCAGTTGACCGCACCTATAATTGCAACGGTAAGTGCGATACAATCCAAACACTTGTTATTCATTTTAAGCACCTCCATACTTCTTTTTTCATTCCCGCGAGCAATGAGTCAAGTGCCGTGCTTGCACGAGCATTTGACGAATGCCGCGAGGGTCTGATACCCCGCAGCTCTGCTGCGCAACAAGCTTGATGCCCCGTCAGCTTGCTGCGGGGTATTTGACTTAAAATTCTGCATGTGAAATTTTAAATTTAAAGTCTTATATTTCAGGCTTTCGATTTTATTCTTCCCGCCGAAGCAAATTATATGTGATGCAAAAAATGTATAAAATGTATAATAATGAGAGAAATACCAGGAGAATATATCCGGAAAATTTAAATTAAAAATTTTTATAAAGTTGACAATAATCCATATTTGCGTTATGATTGCACGTAAAGTTAAAAGGGAACTTTTAGCGGACCGCAGACAGTGGTTTTGTGATATTTTATTCACAGACTGTCTGATGCGGAAAAATTTTCGAGGAGGAGTTATTTATGAAGAAAAAAGTAGTTAGTCTTTTACTTGCGGCATCTATGATGACTGTTATGCTCGCAGGATGCGGAAATTCCGGCAGTTCGGACGCCGGTTCAGGCAGCGTCGGCACACAGGAAGAAAGCAGTGATGCGGATGCGGCGGAAACAGAGACGGAGACAAACACAGACGAGGGAAGCGATGCGGCACCGGCGGCAGATGCTTCAGGAGCAGTCTACAAAATCGGCGCCATCGGACCCGCAACAGGGGGAGCGGCTGTTTATGGTATTGCCGTTCAAAACGGTGCGGACCTTGCAATCAAAGAGATCAATGAGGCAGGCGGCATTAACGGTCACATGATCGAGTACAACTTCCAGGATGACGAATGTGATAACGAGAAATCCGTTAACGCATACAACACCTTAAAGGACTGGGGTATGCAGATGCTGGTAGGTTCCACAACCAGTGGATGTAGTATTGCGGTTTCAGCTGAGTCTGCAAATGACAATCTGTTCCAGCTGACCCCTTCAGGTTCTTCCGTAGACTGTATCACCAACGACAATGTATTCCAGGTATGCTTTACAGACCCTAACCAGGGAGTTGGCGCGGCACAGTATATCGGTTCAAACGGTGTGGCTGAGAAGGTTGCCGTAATTTATGACAGTTCTGATGTGTATTCATCAGGTATTTATGAAAAATTTGCCGGTGAAGCGGCAAACCAGCCTTTTGAAATTGTATCAAGCGAGGCCTTTACTGCCGACAACAAGACAGATTTTTCCGTGCAGCTTCAGAAGGCAAAGGATGCAGGAGCTGAGCTTATTTTCCTTCCTATTTATTATACGGAAGCTTCTTTGATTTTAACGCAGGCAAACGCTATGGGTTATGAGCCTGAATTCTTCGGCTGTGATGGTCTTGACGGAATCCTTAACGTGGAAAACTTTGACACTGCTTTAGCTGAGGGCGTTATGCTGCTGACACCTTTCGCGGCAGATGCGGAAGATGAGGCAACCAAGGCTTTTGTAAGCGCATATGAGGCAGCTTACGGAGATACGCCCAACCAGTTTGCAGCGGATGCTTATGATGCGGTTTACATTATCAAAGCCGCAATTGAAAAGAGCGGTGCAGCGCCGGAAGACAGCGTTTCCGATATCTGCGATAAACTGAAAGCAGCCATGACAGAAATCTCTGTTGACGGTCTTACCGGTGAGGCAATGTCCTGGGAAGCCGGCGGTGCGGTTAACAAAGAGCCTAAGGCTATGGAAATTGTAAATGGAAATTATGCTTTAATTCAGTAAGAAGTAACTATTTGGCCTTCAGGCTTCATAGTCGCGAATCTGCAAGAATAAAAGTAGATGGAACAAGAGGGTTGCAGGTCAGCCCTCTTTTCGCTTATATAAACAGAGCCGCATATGGAAAAAAGTAAAAATTGCAACACAAACTTGTCAGCAGGCCGTTACATCTGCTATACTAAATTAATAAATTTTACAATGGAGGCGTTTTATGAGCTTTATATCCTATTTAATCAATGGAATCAGTTTGGGAAGCGTATATGCCATCATAGCTTTGGGGTATACAATGGTGTATGGCATTGCCAAGATGCTGAACTTTGCCCATGGCGATGTTATTATGGTGGGGGGCTTTACCATTTTTTTTGCCGTCAGCATGCAGGGGCTGCCTCCTATGATCGGGATTCTTTTAGCGGTGGTTTTATGTACTCTGCTTGGCATAACGATTGAATATATTGCATACAGGCCTTTGCGTCAGGCCGCATCATCCCTTGCAGTTCTCATTACGGCTATTGGGGTCAGCTACTTCCTTCAAAATATGGCTCTGCTGATTTTTGGTGCAAACACAAAAGCATTTACTTCTGTGGTAACCGTGCCTGCGATTAAGCTTGCCGAAGGGCAGATTATCATTTCAGGAGAAACCATTGTTACGATTATTTCATGTATCGTGATTATGATTGGACTTACCCTTTTTATTAATAAGACAAAGGCAGGTCAGGCCATGCTGGCTGTTTCCGAGGATAAGGGAGCCGCACAGCTTATGGGAATCAATGTAAACGGTACCATCTCCCTTACCTTTGCCATTGGTTCGGCCCTTGCGGCTATTGCCGGGATGCTTCTTTGCTCCGCATACCCTTCGCTTACACCGTATACCGGTTCCATGCCGGGTATCAAAGCGTTTGTTGCGGCGGTCTTTGGCGGGATAGGTTCCATACCGGGGGCGCTTATTGGCGGAATTGTGCTTGGCGTTATAGAAATATTGGGAAAGGCATACATTTCATCCCAAATGGCGGACGCCATAGTATTTCTTGTGTTGATTGTGGTTCTTCTGGTAAAACCTACAGGTATTTTAGGAAAGAAGATTCAGGAAAAGGTTTAAGAAGCAAAATAAGACGCCTTGCGGAGCACGGCGGCGTTTAATATGAAGTTACGCCAGGCTTTGTTTACAGGCTGACGGTGTGGAGGTCAAAATGAAAGGGCTTAAGTTAAGCAAAAATGTAAAAGATAATCTTATCACTTATGGTATTGTGATTCTTGCCTATCTTATCATGGAGATTATGATAAAGACGGGGCATATTTCGAGCCTGCTGCAGGGATTATTGGTTCCTTTATGTGTTTATGTGATCCTTGCGGTCTCTCTTAACCTGACAGTAGGGATTTTAGGAGAGTTAAGTCTTGGGCATGCGGGATTTATGTGTGTTGGCGCCTTTGCCGGAGCTTTCTTTTCAAGGTATATGCAGGATGTGATTGAAGTAAGCCTCCTGCGTTTTGTGATTGCCATTCTTATCGGAGCCCTCTCGGCGGGGATAGTGGGATTTTTGATAGGAATGCCGGTTTTAAGGCTGCGGGGCGACTATCTGGCCATTGTTACCCTGGCTTTCGGGGAAATCATCAAAAATATCATCAATGTTTTATATGTTGGAAAGGATGCAAACGGATTACATTTTTCCACGAAAGATTCCATGTCGCTGGGACTTATGGAAGATGGGGATGTGATTATCAATGGGGCACAGGGAATTACGGGAACCCCTAAAGATGCAACCTTTACAATCGGTATTATACTTATTATCATCACGCTGGTTATTGTTCTGAATTTAATTCATTCAAGGGATGGGCGTGCCATTATGTCCATCAGGGATAACCTGATTGCCGCCGAATCCGTTGGCATTAACATTACCAAGTATAAGCTGATGGCATTTTCCGTTTCGGCGGCGCTGGCAGGTATGGCGGGCGTATTGTATTCCCATAACCTGAGCAGCCTGATGGCTACGCCGAAAAACTTTGGCTATAATATGTCCATTATGATACTTGTGTTTGTTGTCCTTGGCGGAATTGGCAATATAAGAGGCTCTATTATTTCAGCAGTGATTTTGACGCTGCTCCCTGAACTCTTACGGGGGCTGAGCAATTATCGTATGTTGATTTATTCCATTGTCCTGATCGTTATGATGTTGTTTAACTGGAGTCCGAAGCTGATTAATTTAAGAAAAAAATATTCCTTAAAACGGCTTTTAAAGAAAACCGGGGAGGTGCAGTGATATGGCGGCATTATTGGAAGTAAAAAATTTAGGCATTTCCTTTGGGGGCCTGCGGGCGGTGGATGACTTTGAGGTGACCATTAAAAAGGGGCAGCTGTACGGTCTTATCGGACCGAACGGTGCAGGAAAAACCACAGTGTTTAACCTGCTTACGGGGGTGTATAAACCCAGCGAAGGTATCATTACCCTTGACGGGGTGAATATTACGGGGCTGAAAACCATAGAAATTAACAAAGCCGGAATCGCAAGAACCTTTCAGAATATCAGATTGTTTAAGGAGCTCAGTGTAATTGACAATGTAAAAGTGGGGCTTCACAATCATTATAAGTATTCCACCGTTGAAGGTATTTTCAGACTGCCAGGCTATTTTAAAATGGAAAAGGCAATGACGGAAAAGGCAATGGAGCTTTTGAAGGTTTTTGAGCTTGAACAGGAAGCGGATTATCTGGCGGCCAACCTTCCATATGGAAAACAGCGTAAGCTTGAAATCGCCAGGGCCCTTGCCACGGAACCCAAACTGCTTTTACTTGACGAACCGGCTGCGGGCATGAATCCTAATGAAACCAGAGAGCTTATGGACACCATACGTTTTGTCCGTGACAATTTTGACATGACGATTCTTTTAATTGAACATGATATGAAGCTGGTTTCAGGTATTTGTGAGGAGCTTACCGTGCTCAATTTTGGACGTATACTGGCAAAAGGGGAAACGGCAGCCGTGCTCAACGATCCGCAGGTTATCACGGCGTATCTGGGTGAATAGAGACTTACAAAGAGTGGGACGGCGTTTGATGCAATAATTCAAACTGTGACCGTAATACAAGATGGAGGTATGCTAAGCGATGGCAATGCTTGAGATAAAGGATTTGGAAGTATATTATGGAATGATTCAGGCCATAAAGGGTGTTTCCTTTGAGGTGAATGAGGGCGAGGTTATTGCCCTTATCGGGGCAAACGGAGCCGGTAAAACGACGATTCTGCACACGATTACCGGCCTGTTGGAAGCAAGGAAAGGCTCCGTTGTCTTTGATGGCAAGGAGCTCACAAAGACGCCCGCCCATAAGATTGTTTCCATGGGAATGGCCCATGTTCCGGAAGGGCGGCGCGTGTTTGCCAATCTTTCCGTCTTACAGAATCTGAAAATGGGCGCTTATACACGAAAGGATAAAGAGGAGATAGCCGGGAATCTTGAGACGGTGTATAAACGCTTTCCAAGGCTGGAGGAGAGGCAGAACCAGCTGGCAGGCACGCTAAGCGGCGGTGAGCAGCAGATGCTGGCTATGGGCAGGGCTCTTATGTCCCAGCCCAGAATTATTTTAATGGATGAACCCTCCATGGGACTTTCCCCTATATTTGTCAATGAAATCTTTGACATTATCAAGGAGGTCAGCGCCGGAGGTACTACGGTATTGCTGGTGGAACAAAATGCAAAGAAAGCGTTGTCCATTTCAGACAGGGCATATGTGCTTGAGACCGGCAGGATTGTGCTGGAGGGGAAAGCGGATGAACTCCTTAACAATGATTCCATAAAGAAGGCGTATCTTGGAGAATAGAAACAGAGATTTTACATTCAACAAATTTGGACCTGAGCCCAAATCTGCGGGATGTAGTGGGGATGGAGGTGCTTATGAAAGACAAAATTGTGATCACAATTGCAAGGCAGTATGGAAGCGGCGGGCGTACGATTGGAAATATGCTGGCTGAGAAAATGGGCATTCATTTTTACGATAAGGAGCTTATGAAGCTGGCTTCCGAGGACAGCGGCATCAATGAAGCTCTTTTTGCCAATGCGGATGAAAAAATAAAAAGTACCAGACTTTTTAAAGTGGCTCACAGCATATACCGGGGAGAACTCATTCCACCTGAAAGCGACGACTTTGTTTCCACCCAGAACCTGTTTAACTATCAGGCAAAAATCATTAAGCAGCTGGCGAAAGAAGAGTCCTGCGTGATTGTAGGGCGCTGTGCGGACTTTATCCTGAAAGATTATGACAATGTCCTCAGCGTATTCATTCATGCACCTCATGAGTATTGTATGGAGCAGGCAGCAACAAAGCACAGCATGCCTTCAAAAGAACTGGAAAAATTTATTCTGAAAACCGATAAACACAGAGCTGAATACTATGAATATTATACAGGCAGAGAATGGACGGATGCCCGTAATTATGATTTGTGCCTGAACAGTTCCAAATTAGGGTATGACAGATGTGTGGAAGAAATTATTTCTTATATTAATGTGCGGTTTAAATAATATGTAATCTGCCTGATTGGTCAGGATAAAGGCTGTTGCCGGGAATGTGAGGGGCAACAGCCTTTTAGTAAACATATTCTAATGAAAAACACGGAATACGCCAAAAACTTTCCCCAAAATCTGACAATCATCCACAATAATCGGATCCATGGTATCATTCTCCGGCTGCAGACGAATATGTCCTTCTTCTTTATAGAAAGTTTTCACCGTGGCGGAATCGTCTATAAGGGCGACCACCATATCTCCGTTGCTTGCAGTGCTGCAGGCGTTGACAAAAATCTGATCTCCGCTCAAAATCCCCGCATTAATCATAGAATCTCCTTTTACATTTAAAATGAAAGATTCTCCGCTTGGAACAAGTTCGGCAGGAACCGGGAAATAGTCCTCAATATTTTCCTCTGCAAGTATAGGAGTACCTGCTGCAACACGGCCGATTATCGGAAGACTGACCATCTCAGTGCGCATCATTTGAAAACTGTCATCACATATTTCTATGGCTCTTGGTTTGGTGGGGTCACGTCTGATATAACCATTTTTTTCAAGAGTTTCCAAATGAGAATGAACGGAAGAAGTTGATTTTAAATTGACGGCTTCACAGATTTCCCTGACCGCCGGGGGATAGCCCCGCTTTAAAATTTCATCTTTAATATAATCTAAGATTTCCTGTTGCTTGGCACTGATTTTACCATATCCCATATAAATATCCTCCTTATGCATAAGCCGTCCGTACGGTGCGTTCAAATATCCTGAATGTCAAAGGCACTCTTGCGCTTTGCATCTCTTGCACACAGCTATCTTTCTTCATTACTTGAGAAAGTCAAATACCCTACGGTAAGAGTTGACAGGGTATCAAATATCACTGATTTTATCAAGTATAACATAAAAATCAAATAATAGCAAACATATATTCCAAATATTTGTTCGAATATTTTCCCTAAAACAGTTGACATCAGAATATTTGTTCGATATAATCAGTTAATAAAACAAATGTTCGCAACATACGTTCGCGATATATGATTGTGACATGTTTTTATAATTGGTTATAGTGAATGTTCATAATATGTGTATATCGGCTATGTCTACCATATACATTTATGATATGTATTCACATTAATTGTTTTCCGTACATAAAACTATTTATAAAGAACTTGCAAAAGAACTTACGAATTGGAAGGTCGTTGATGTGTAATATGAATCTGTGATATTACGGAGGAGGAGAGAGTATGAGAGAGGTGGCAAACCGGACAGGTCTCAGAAGTGGACAATACAGACAGAGTATGCGGAACAGACAGGCACATAGCCCTATAGCAAAAAATTACAGAGCTGAAAGTTATCAGAAAGATTTGAGTCTTACCAGGTCTTTAAGAAATAAAATCAGAAGAAAACGCCAGCTTCAAAAACGTCTTGTCATGTGTTTTCTTACACTTGTACTGATAACCATATTATCCTCATTCTCTTTTGGGTTCAGAACGAAAGCACAGGAATCGAATGAAGATGCGGCATATAAATATTATAAAAGTATCACGGTCGAAGACGGGGATACACTCTGGAATTATGCCAGACAGTACGGAGACTTGCGATACTATGATGATTGTAATGACTATATTAAAGAAGTTAAAAGCATCAATTCCCTGCAAAATGATAAGATTACCGCGGGGTGTCATCTGATTCTTCCTTATTACGGTACGCCGAATTAATTATAATTGCCGGATTCGCTGAAATCTGTAAGCAAAAACCGGCAATCTAAAAGAAAAGAGTGATTATTTTTCGCGGAGCTGTACGGCCTTGGCAGCCATTCGGCGCCGGTTATCTTCAAGTGCGGCATAGTGTTTTCTGGTGGTGTTTACGTCCTTATGGCCAAGAACATCGGCAACCAGATAGATATCGCCGGTTTCCTGATAAAGGGCTGTACCGTAGGTACTGCGCAGTTTATGAGGAGTAATTTTTTTGAGACCTGTTACATTGGAGGTATACTTTTTTACCAGATTTTCAACGGCTCGGACAGTGATTCTTCTGTTTTGCATGGAGAGAAATAATGCGTTTTCATGGCCTTCCAATGGAATCATGTGACATCTCTTTTCAAGGTAATCGCAAAGAGCCTCGGCGACTTCCTCGCCAAAATATATAACTGTTTCATATCCGCCTTTTCTCCGGATTTTTATGCCATTATTCTTGAAATCAACATCGTCAATATCAAGTCCCACACATTCGGAAACACGTATGCCTGTTCCAAGTAAGAGAGTGAGAAGGGCAACATCCCGTATTTTGGTTTTATTATGATACCTGAGCTGGGTTTTAGTCAATTTTTCTCCGTCCTCAACCTGATCCAACAAGATAGCCACTTCATCAGCGTCCAAACGGATTATTTCTTTTTCGTGTTGTTTGGGAAGGGGAACGAGAGCGGCAGGATTGGTTTTAATAAGCTCTGCGCAAAAAAAGTAATTATAAAAGCTTTTCAGGGCGGAGAGTTTTCTCTTTTTACCCCGTTCATTATTAGAATATTCCTTCCCATCTTTGATATAATAAGTTATGTAATCAAGATACTCCGCAATGTCTTCCCGGGTAATCTGATCTAAAATGGACAGCGGAAATTCAGTGATTTCCAGGTGAGAACAAGATTTATTTTCCGTATGGATAAATTCAAAAAAAACTCGAAGGTCATAAGCATAGGCCAGCCTGGTGCGGGATGAAGTATATTCCTGTATTCCTCTGAAAAAATCTTTGCAGAAAGAGGGGAGTGTGTTTGCAACCTCCCGCATTTTTAGTGTATTTAAATTGTTTTGGACGTCATGATAATTTTTACTGTTTTCCATATTTCCTCGTTTCTATGTTAACTCCAGCCCTCCAACCTGCCGTTGCAGATGGCGGTGAACATTCTTTCTTTTACCCCCGGATTTTCCTGATTGAGCCGTTGTAACAGGTTTTTTATATATTCCCGCTTAGTATGTCCGTCTGCAGGACAGGGGCTTTTGACCACAGGCAGATTCATTTTATTGACGAATCCAATTACATCTGCTTCGTTCATATACATTAACGGCCTGATTACCGTCAAATCCATGCGGTCTAAGTAGGTTACAGGGCTGAATGTGTGGAACCTGCCTTCATAAATCAGGGACATAAGCATTGTTTCCACCACATCATCTTTATGATGAGCATATGCCACCTTGTTACAACCGGCGGCTTTAATCGCTTCATTCAGAGCGCCTTTCCGCATTTTTGCACATAAGGAGCAAGGATTTGACTCCTTGCGCTCATGAAATATAATATTGGCGATATCTGTCTTAACGACAGTATATGGAATATTGAGATTGTCGCACAGCTCTTTTATCTTTTCCAGGTTTAAATTGTCGAACCCCAAATCAACGGTAACCGCATGTATTTTAAATGATTCAGGGTAAAATCGCATCAGGCCGTGAAGCCCGTAGAGAAGCGTAAGGCTGTCTTTCCCTCCGGAAATACCTACTGCGATGTTGTCACCGGCCTGTATCATGTGATAATCATCGGCGGCACGGCGAATATAACTGAACACTCTCTGCAAAGTCATAGTGGTTTAAACCTCTTTCATTATAATACTTTTACATAAAATCCACTTCATTCTCGGAACTGTTTAGTTTTTTGCTTCAGAGCTACGAAAGCCGGCCCATTTGAAGCTTGCCTTCGGCAAGGGGCCGGATTTTCCAACCTCTACTTATTCTCACGGACTTTACAGCAAGTGCAAAAGTCCTAGGCTAAACTGTTACTTATTCTAACATATTTTGCGGTTAATCCATAGTATCTTTTCAAAAAAAATGTTATACTATATATGTTAGTGAGCGTGATGTCTTGTTTTTCATCCGCACAGGTAAGGAGGGAGAGAAGGGCGCATAAAATGTCAGTATGGCCCAGGGTGTATGAAAATAAAATTTGAAAAGAAATATCTTTGTTTAGGTCTTACAGCCTTTGCGGTAATTGCCGCATCAATCTGTTTTTACTATTTAGTTTTTCATGGAGACCGTTTTTCCGCACAGGTGGATGCATTTTTTAAAGTAATCAGTCCTGTTATGTATGGAATCATTTTTGCCTATCTTATGACCCCTCTGGTGAATGGAATAGAGCGACAACTGCTGATTCCTATTTTCAGCAGAAACGGAAAATCAATTACCGTCAAACAGAAAAAATATATGCGGATGCTTTCCGTGATACTCACAATATTGTTGGTGGGATACCTTATTTATGGTTTCTTTTCCATATTAATACCGAATATTATGAAAAGTGTCAAAAGTATTTCTTATCAGTTCCCTTATTATGTACAGAATCTTACCAATTGGTCAACCAAATTCCTGGCTGATAATCCGGACATTGAGAAGATGGTTATAAACTTTTTGGATACATATTCTGAGGAGTTCACCAATTATTTGAACAATAGTATTGTTCCGCAGATGGAGACATTGGTGAAGCATGTTTCCTTAAGTTTGATCAGTGTATTTAAGGTATTGTGGAATTTTATCATAGGTGTGGTCATTTCTATCTATGTACTGTTCAGCAAAGAGAATTTTGCCGGTCAGGCAAAGAAACTGGCATTTGCACTATTCAGCACGAAGACAGCAAATCAGGTTATAAAAGATATTCGATTCACCAGCGATACATTTATCGGATTTATAGGTGGTAAAATTATCGACTCCATTATTATTGGGTTTATCTGCTTTGCATGCACCAGTATTTTAAATATGCCTTATGCTTTACTGGTAAGCGTGATTGTGGGCGTAACCAATATAATTCCTTTCTTTGGGCCATACCTGGGCGCCGTACCGAGCGCAGTGCTTATTTTGATGGTAAATCCTTTGAAATGTGTCTATTTTATTATATTCATATTGATTTTACAGCAGGTGGACGGTAATTTGATAGGACCAAAGATTTTAGGACAGTCAACCGGATTGTCAGGTTTTTGGGTTATCTTTTCCATTACAATATTTGGCGGATTTATGGGTGTGTTTGGTATGATTATAGGGGTGCCTCTTTTTGCAGTGTTCTATGCTTTTTCGCGCCGTATTACGAACCATCTGCTTGAAAAAAAAGGACTTCCTCAGGAAACCGGGAAATATTTGAACGTGAAGTACATTGATGAAGGCGACGTGTTTGTACCGAAAGAAGAAATAAAGAATACACTTTTTAAAATGAACAAAAGGAAATCGGCTGCCCCGTCTGAAAAGGGGAAAAATTCGACAGAAGGAGAGCAGAAGCGATGAAATTTGTAGTACAGAGAGTCAGCAGAGCCAGCGTATCCGTAGAAAAGGAAACAGTTGGCGCAATTGAAAATGGATTCTTGGTTTTGGTTGGAGTATGCGATACGGATACTTATGAAATCGCAGACAAAATGATACATAAGCTGCTACATTTAAGAATTTTTTCAGACGAAAATGGGAAAACCAATTTGGATATCAAAAGTGTGGACGGTGAACTGTTGATTATTTCACAATTCACATTATATGCGGACTGCCGCAAAGGAAACAGGCCATCCTTTACCCAGGCCGGAAAGGCCGAGCTTGCCAATGATATATATGAATATATTTTAAAGAAATGTTCGGAAGCAATTGCTCATGTTGCCCATGGTGTTTTTGGTGCGCATATGGAGGTTTCACTTGTAAACGACGGGCCTTTTACAATCGTTCTGGATTCGGATGAGATTTGCAGGTAAAAGAAATCTGCTTATAGATAAGGATTGATGATAATAATGTGTTTTATAAAGGGGAAATAATGAAGTTATTAATTGCAGGCATATTAATTTTTCTGGTTATCATATACGTATACACCTATAAAAGATATAAAAAAATGAAAATGAACAACATAGATACCGTTGCTGAATTTAGGAGAAAATACCTGAAAAAAAACGATTCGGATATACGTGATGACCAGAAAAACAAATATTATACAAAATATAACAGTAATATAGATTATATTGAAAAGGATACTTTTCTAAAGGAAGATTTCAATTCAAAATCAGGAATAAATCAAAATCAGAAATAGAATCAGAATCAGAAACAAAGAAAAGGTTAACATAATAAAATTATGTTAACTGTTGCTTTGTACAATGCAATAATTGATACATTAGTATTAGATTTTAGACAATCTAAATTATTCACAAGTATAATTTGAGTTCAACATAATATCTGTAATAACAAAGTACAAACATGATTTTGGGCGCACATATTACCCAATAGATATTTACAAGTTTAACGAAAGCGAATTTATTCGCGCTAGTTTGTGTCTGTCATTGCTAAAAATGTAGTATCTACAAATAATAGGCACAAACTATTCGTTAAACTTGTGTTTTGCGAATAGTTGAATGGGCGTTATAACAAGTCACCCATCCAACTATTCCATCTTTATACCATTATTAATCATCCTCAAGGAGCTCAATTATACATTTAAAATCTTCGGAAGCATCCAGATATGCATACCGACCATCGCCGCTTCCATATTCACCCTTTTGAACAAGAGTCATGCCAAGCTTTTCACATGCGGCAATATTTTGTTTCATTCCCGGCATTTTAAACGCAATATGATGGATTCCTTCACCATGTTCATCAAGAAATTCTCTCCATGTGGATGGCGCATCATTTGGCTGGATTAATTCAATCTGAAAACCATTGTCCAAATTAAAGAAAGCCATAAGGCAGTTTGCCTCAGGGGCCGCATTTCCTTTGTACTGTGTCTGTGTAACTTCATAGGCACCGCCGTCCACGCTGGGCGGAATCTCAACGCCGAAAAGCTCGGCAAATTTTTTCTTTGTAGCATCAAGGTCTTTTACGATAAACCCTACCTGCGCAAGTGAATTCAGTTCTAGTCCTTTCATTATAATCCCTCCAATTTTTAATTTTAAAATAATTTGATAATTTTATATGAATTCTGACAATATTTAAAGCGAAATTAAAACAACAAACTGACGTTTCAACGTTTAATATGCAACGAATAATTACTCTGAAAAACATCAAATATTAATCTTGGATATAAAATCAGAAAATAGAATAACGGATGTAATATGTTATAATATTACGTCAATCGCACGTAATGTTAAATCTTGAAATAATTATGTTGATTTCAGAATACTACAATACCCCAATTTTTGATAAATAAAAATCGGGGTATTAATAAAACTAATTAAATAACAGATAAAATGGCTTCAAAACCTATTTACATGTCCTTATAAATAACAATAGATTCTTATTGATACAAAATTTGTTTTCATATCAGAAGATATAAACAGGAAAAATAACAATAAATATACTATTACTTATTCCCTCTGGTTTCAAAATCCTCAACGTATTGTGTCAGAAGCTTAACTGTGCCATCTACACCCAGGATGCTGCTGTTAATGCACAAATCATAGCTGTCTGCACGTCCCCATTTCTTCGGCGAGTAATAATTGTAATAGCTTTGGCGTTGCTTATCTTTTTTCACGCACATATCCTTTGCTTTACCCATATCCAAATCGTATTTCTTCATGATCCTGTTTATTCTGCATTCTTCGTTTCCATATATGAAGACATGGACGCAGTTTTTCATATCGCTTAATGCATAATCCGCACAACGCCCTACAATAACACAGGGTTCCTCTTTTGCAATTTTCTTGATTGTGTCAAACTGGGCTAAAAAAACCTTGTGGCTGATTGGCATATCCACAAAATGTGATGCATTATATCCAAAAGAATAAGTATCCATGACCAGATTATAAAGAAATGAATTGGTAGGGCGTTCATCGTGATTTTCAAGCATTTCTTCGCAGAACCCGCTCTCTTTTGCCGCTCTGCTTAAAAGTTCATTGTCATAACATTTAATTCCAAAATATTCCGCTACTTTCTCCCCGATTTCGCGGCCGCCGGAACCAAACTGACGCCCAATTGTAATTACAGTATTCATACAAAAACCTCCTATCTACAATGCGTTTGACTAACGCTGCCTTAGATGGTCGACTGACACATCCTTAATAGATTTATTATACACAAAATACAACAGAAATTCAATCTATTGTCAGAAAATTTTTCTATCATCGAAGTTTCAACAAAAGTTCCTGAAAATACGGAGGCAGGGGCGCATTCGTCTCAATATACTCTCCTGTTTCCGGATGAATAAATCCCAGAATTTTTGCATGGAGGGTCTGGCCTTCTAAGTGGAACGGACAGGATTTGGGCCCATAAACCCCATCTCCCAGAAGGGGATGCCCCAGATGGGCCATATGCACGCGTATCTGGTGTGTCCGGCCTGTTTCAAGTCTGCATTCTATATAGGAGTAATTTTCAAAGAGCTTTAGCACCCGGTAATGGGTAACAGCGTCTTTCCCTCCGGTTTTCAGCACCGACATTCGTTTGCGGTCTGTGGGATGCCTGCCAATCAGGGTATGTATGGTTCCTTCTTCCTGCTTCAGCCTTCCGTGTACGATGGCATGGTACCTTCTGACAACGGTATGTTCCTTTAGCTGCTGTGCAATGATGGCGTGGGCTTTGTCATTTTTGCAGGCAATAACTGAGCCTGTGGTGTCCCGGTCGATTCGGTGTACAATGCCGGGCCTTAAGATGCCGTTGATCCCGCTTAATTCTCCCTGACAGTGGAATAAAAGGGCATTTACAAGGGTACCGTCGTAGTGTCCCGGTGCAGGATGCACCACCATGCCTTTGGGCTTATTTACAACGATAACGGACTTATCCTCGTAGAGAATCTCCAGAGGGATGTCCTGTGGGGTAATGTCAGGGACGCTCACGGGCGGAAGTAAAACCTGTATCCTGTCCTCTGCGCTCACGCGCCGGCTGGCTTTCACTTTCTTTCCGTTTACCGTAATGGCACCGTCCGCAAGGAGCTTTTGCAGGTAGGAACGGGACATATCTTCCATCAGTTCGCTCAGGCATTTGTCAAGTCTCTCACCCTCCAAATCTTCCGTTATCACAAAACAAAATTGTCCGGAATCCTCATGCACCATTTTCCGTATCTCCTGCTCCTTCCACTATGCTTCCTGCATTCTCAGATACACCTTCCGCCATGCTCTTACTACTTTGTGATACGTCTGTTCCCTCTCCCAATGTATCTACCGGCTCAGGCTTTTGAAACTTTAAAAAATCAAAATCATTTTCTTTGTATACAAAGAGTACATGAAAAACCAGAATTGCCGTGGAAAACGTGACATACATGTCCGCCACATTAAAAATAGGAAAGTTGATCAGCACAATATAAATAAAATCCACCACATAATCAAAGCGGATTCTGTCTATCATGTTTCCCACTGCCCCACCGGCAATCATGATAAGCAGCACATGGAGCTTTGTATATTTGGCATCATCCGGAGTCCGAAAAAGAGCGTAGACAATCACACACAAAAAGACTGAGGCCACCACAATGAAAAAAAACTTTTGATTTTGCAGCATGCCAAAGGCAGCCCCCCGATTTTCCAGATAATTAAATTCCAGTACGCCGTCAATAATGCTGAAAGCCGGCTGGGCCTTCAGCTTCAGCACCGCAACATACTTTGTAAACTGGTCGGCGGCAACAAGCAAAATCATAAAAAAGAAATCAAAAATAAGTAACTTAAATTTGTGCTTACTCATAGGTTATCTCTACTCACAATCTTCTACATAATGAATTTCGGAAATCGCATTTAATATATCTTCATCGGTAACAGTCCTGTCAATAACCGCCTTTCCGACCTTTTTAAGAAGAATAAACTTAATCGTGCCATTTTCCATCTTTTTATCAGATTTTGTAAGTGTTAAGATTTCCTCAGGATTTATGTCCTCAATGGAAATGGGCAGGTTAAAGGGAACAAACATATCCCGTATCTCATAATACTCCTCCATTGAGAGCCAGTTATGCTTCCATGAAATGAAAGCGGCCGCCACGGCTCCAAGGGCCACGCACTCCCCATGGGTCATGGTGAAATTTTTGCTCTTTTCGATGGCATGGCCAATGGTGTGGCCGAAGTTTAAAAGAGCCCGGTCACCCTTTTCGGTGGGGTCTTTTTCCACCACAAGTTTCTTTATCTTGCAGCTCCACTTAACCATCTCCAGCAGAGTATCCACATCCCTGTCACAGATTTCATACATATGTTCAAGGAGCCATTCATAAAACATGCCGTCCTTTATAAGGCCGTGCTTCATGATCTCGGCAAAACCACTGAAAAACTGGCGGTCATCCAGAGTTTTTAACGCACTCACATTCATATAAACAAGTTTGGGCATATAAAAGGCCCCCACCATATTCTTGTAACCGTCAAAGTCAACCCCTGTTTTTCCACCAATGCCTGAGTCAGCCTGTGCAAGCAGCGTGGTGGGCACCTGGACGAAATCAATGCCCCGCAGGTAAGTGGCAGCCGTAAAGCCCGTGATATCGCCAACCACACCGCCGCCAAGGGCAAGCAACAGGTCTTTTCGGTCAAACTTTTTTTCTATAAGGAAGGCATAGATGTCTTTTACCGTCGAGAGGGTCTTATGCTCCTCTCCCGCCGGGAATGAAAATAAAGCTTTTTCTTTACATGCTCCCTCCAAAAGATTTAAAATTTCGTCCCCGTACAGAGAAGCCACATTGGAGTCGGTCACAATGCATACCTTTCTGTTCTCCGCGTCAAGTTCTTTTAATTCTGAAACAAGGCCCTGAAAATCGGTAGAAAAAACAATATCATAGCAGGGCTTTCTGTTGTACAAAATATTCAATCTGTCTTCCATAGTTTTGTCCCTTTCCGTATATAGTATTTCGATAAGCAGCGAATCAAGGTCATGCCTGTATGCCCCCCTGATGACTGCGAATGTTTTTTGAATGACTAAAAAAAGCTTCCTGCCTTAAGCGGGAAGCCTTGAGCTTTAAAGGCCATTGTTAATTGGCACATCGAAGGATCCTGACAGAATTTCCTGAAAATCCCCTGATATATCCACGATAGCCGGGGTGATAATGAAAATATAATTGGAAATTTTTTGAAGATTACCACTGATGGCGAAACAGGAACCGGATGTAAAGTCTATGATGCGCTGGGCAATATCCACATCCAGCCCTTCCAAATTAAGAACAACGGTTCTGTTGGCGAGCAGGGTTTCCGTAATTTCCCTGGCATCTTCAATAGAGGTGGGTTTGATGACACATACCTCCATGCCGTTTCCTGACTTTCTGGTCTGACGCATAGGGGTAACCTTGGGATTCGTCTTTTTGACCGGTTTTTCTTCCTCGTAAACAGGTTCTTCCTTTATGGCAGGGGCCTTTTTAGGCTTTTCCTCTATAACGGTGTCCTCATAGTATTCATCATCGTAAAAATCATCGTCGTCTTCATTCAGTTTCATGTAATTGAGAAATTTATCCATTACACTCATATTTCAAACCTCATTCCTGCCTATATTGTCTTTCTCCAAAGATGCCTGTCCCAACCCGAATATAATTGGCACCTTCTTCCACGGCAACCATATAGTCTCCTGTCATACCCATTGACAGGACATTCATATTAACATTATCAATGTTTTTTTGTTTTATGTCAACAGATAATTGTCTCAGCAATGCAAAATATTGTCGATTTTCTTCCGGATCCTCAACATAAGGTGCAATCGCCATAAGCCCCTGTATATGAATACCGGGAAGGAGGGACGATGCCCGTACCAACTGTTCCGCTTCGGCCGGAGATACGCCGTATTTGCTGTCTTCGCCCGCAATATTGACTTCTATCAAAATGGAGACCTCCGTCTGCCTTTTGACGGCTTCACGGCTGATTTCCTCCGCAAGCTTTAGCGAATCGACGCTATGAATTAAAGCCTCAATAGTAAACCGAGATTCCCGTCCAGAGGGGAAAATCAGATACAAACAGAA